>CALUTP010000001.1 GCA_944323725.1 Candidatus Gastranaerophilales bacterium
TATGGGAATGGCAGCGTCACAGGCTAGATTTTTAGGTCTAACCGCTAGGAAAACAAACGTAGAATATGAAGGACAACAGGTTAACCAGCAGAGAACTACTCTCTCTAACCAGTCTGCTAACTACTATAATCAACTGCTTGGCATGGATGTTCCTACTCCGCCTTCTGTGCAGGATTACACTAAGACCGTTTATTCTTTCACTGACGGCTCTTTACAAAATACTGTTACTTCTTTGATTGCTCAGGCTAACGGTGAATTCTTAATTAGCTACACCAGAACTTATACTGATACTTCTGCTGTTGTTGCTACTAATTCTTCTATTGTTACCAGAACTGGTTCTGATCCTAATTATTCTTACAGCGTAGGCGCTGTTCCTATTAGAAAATTAGGGGAAGGGTTTGATGCTCCTGAAGATGATCCGTATCTTTCTACTTTGACTGAACAACAATTAGAAAAATTACAACTTGAAGAACAAGCTTATATTACTAAATTAAATGATAAATACTGTGGCGGGGACGATGGCGATTGGCAGGTCTACTATAAACTTGACAGCACCAGCGGTACTTACAACCCTGTTTTCTACAGAATGAATGATTTATCTAAAGAAACTACTATTTACAGTGATTCTACTGGGGCTTCTCAGTCTTTCATCCCTGCTTATACTACTGGTCAGGAAAAAGTTTCTGATGAAATCAAGGGTACTATTGCTAAGTTAGAACAGGATTCTACTGGAAGATATATTAACATTACTCTTGAACCTGGTACTGAAAATGAAGTTACTTA
The DNA here is from genome assembly GCA_944323725.1 of Candidatus Gastranaerophilales bacterium. Lineage (GTDB taxonomy): Bacteria > Cyanobacteriota > Vampirovibrionia > Gastranaerophilales > Gastranaerophilaceae > Scatousia. The sequence continues at coordinate 784 of CALUTP010000001.1, forward strand.
TGCTCTGACTACTAATACTACTACTGATCAGGCTGCTTACAATGATGCTATGAATCAGTATGAGTATGATAAGTCTACTTATGACAAGTCTATTCAAGAAATTAACAACAAGATTGAAATTATTCAACTTGAAGATAAAAACTTAGAATTAAGATTGAAACAGTTAGATACTGAACAAGATGCTATTCAAACCGAAATGGATGCCGTTCAAAAAGTTATCGAAAAGAATGTCGAATCTACTTTCAAAACTTTCGGTTAATTCACTCATTCTTCTTAGTTCTTTTAAAATATTTTTCCATATACTGCTTGAGGATATATTCTATTTCTCCTCAATAAGTATATTCCCTTTTCCCTTATTTCCCCTTTAATTTTACGGCATTCTCTAAAATGCCGTTTTTTGATGTATTTGTTATTTATTTTTGTTTGATATAAAATCTGTTTGAGGTATAGAAAAATGTTACAAGAGTTTTTATTTTCAAAAATACATAGAGCAACAGTTACAGATGCAAATTTAAATTATGTAGGTTCAATTACTATTGATGAATCTTTGATGAAGGCTGCAAAAATTAGAGAATGGCAAAAAGTTGATATTCTAGATATTAATAATGGTGAGAGATTCCAAACTTATGTTATTAAGGGTGAACCAGATTCGGGCTGTATTTGTCTGAATGGTGCAGCCGCGAGAAAAGTTCAACCTGGTGATAAAGTAATAATTATATCCTATGCTTATCTTAAAACTCATAAAATGGAAGGATATGCTCCAACTATTGTTATGGTTGATGAAAATAATAAAGTTATTGAATAATTATTTTGATTATATTTAATAAAAAAAGACCGCTGTAGCGGTCTTTTTTTATCGATAGTTTGTAAATTGCAAAGGATAGTCATATTTATCTTCATTCCCTCTTAGCATTTTTATTACAGCTTGCAAGTCATCCTTATCTTTTCCAGAAACCCTTACCTGTTCGCCTTGAATAGAAGCTTGGACTTTTATTTTAGAAGCTTTAATATCGGAAACTATTTTTTTAGCTAGTTCCTGAGTAAGACCTTTTTTCAAATTATATACTTGTTTAACTCTTCCGCCTAAAGCATTTTCAATACCTTGTGGGTCAAGAATTTTAATACTTAAATTTCTTTTTACAAATTTTGATTGTAGAATATCATAGATATTTCTTAGTTTCATATCATCACTTGAGGTAACTATTAATGCTTTATCAGCTTCAAGTTCAATTTCAGAATTTGAATCTTTTAAATCAAACCTAGAAGCAACTTCTCTTTTTGTCTGGTCGACTGCATTTAATAATTCTTGTTTATCGAATTCTGAAACTACATCGAAACTGCATTCTTTTGCCATATAAGCCCCCTTTTCTTTTTTTTGATAATAGCATAAAAATGCAGAATTGAAATATTTTTCTGCATTTTTTATAATTTAATTAAGTTGTTTGTGTAATTGGCGGAGTTTGTACAGTCTGTGTTGGTGTCTTTTTCCAGAACAGTAGTTTTGAAAATAAACTCCTTTTGTTATTCCCGTCTGGGGCTGTCGTTGCTTTTTTAATTTTAAAATTTTTTATTTTATTTTTTAATTTATTAAAAGTATTACTTGTTGATGTTGAAACTTTTTTGCAGCTATTGCCAATGGCTTTAAATGGAGTTGAAATACCTTTACCAATTGCTTTAGCTCCGTTTTTTGATTTAGTAGCTGCTTTATTCCAGAAATTTTTGAAAGATTCTCCTAGATGTAAATTGCTTTTGATACTGCCAATTTGAGTTTTACTTTTACCAAATCTCAAGAATCCTAAAGTGGTTAGTACTGATAATATTGCTACAGCTTTGTAAAAAACATTTGAGTCTTTTTTCTTAGTATTATTCATTATTTGGACTTTATCATTGTCCAGTTGAGGTTGTAGCCTTGCGCCTCCAATTAAATTTGTGTTGTAATACATTCCACCCATAAAAGGGTTACAAATTGGCATTGGCATCATATTGCTGGATGCGATATCTGAGTATATTGTTGGATTGAAATCCGACATTGTCATAATCCTTAAACTCCATTTTCGATTACATAAATTTTGCAATCAGTCCAACTATTACCAATATTATTGCGCCACAGGCTCTTTTCATAATATTGAGAACATTTTTACTGTTGTTGTTAGTATTTAGTGATGATAAGTCACAATTTTCTTTTTTTTCACTTTTAACCACATCAAGCCCGCTTACTGCTGGTAGACTACCAAGAGAGCAGTCTCCTAAGTCTTGATAAGTTAAAGACGTTGCTAAATTGTTTTCCCATAACCCCATGGTACTATCTCCGATTAATTTAACCCAACATATATATAAAGTTTAAATAATGATTAAAATTTACTTTTCAAGTTTTTAATGTAAATTTTTGTAAACAAAAACCTCATCATAATATAAATGAGGTTTTTTATTTATTTAAAGTATAAAATTTTAATTTATTAATCAATTGATTGCTGCATAATTTCAAAAGGTTTTTCAGCAACTTTAAGAGTTTCTTCGTCAATAATACCTCTTTTGAGTTCAGAGAAAGTCGCTTTTCTTGAATTAAATTTTTTCTTAAGGAATTCATAAGAAACTTTCGGGTCACATTTGTCACCGCAGGTGAATAAGTCAACTGCAGCGTAGCCTAATTCAGGCCAAGTGTGAATTGCAAGGTGGCTTTCAGAAATAATAACTACACCTGAAACTCCATAGGGGTTAAACATATGGAAACATTTTTGGACAATAGTAGCACCACATTCAAGGGCGGCATCCACCATGTATTTTTCTACTTTATCGATACTATTTAACGTGTTTGGGTCACATTCAAAAAATTCTGCTAAAACGTGTTGTCCTAAGTGGATTTCTTTTTTGCCGTTTTCCTTAATTGCTGTAAATGGTGATGTTATTGCCAATTCATGTGCCTCCTTTATACTAAATGTATATTACCTACTAAAAAATGCTTTCGCTATAACATATTACAATAAAAATCAAAAAATTTGTAAATTTTACACTTAAAAAAATAAATTTTACAAAATTTTTACAATTAATATGACGGAAAATAAGGTGAAATGTATCATACACACAGGTGATATTTATTAATATTTGTTAATATTAATTATTTAAAATTGATAAATTTACAGCATTTTTTTTTTATTATAAAATAGCTGTATGAGTAAAATATTAGTCATTGATGATGATTTAGCAATAAATGAGCTTATAAAAGTTAACCTAGAGCTTTCAGGGCATAAGGTTTTTCAAGCATTTGACGGAACAACAGGTTTTGCACTTTGTAAGCAGGAGCTTCCTTCTCTTGTAATTTTAGATGTAATGATGCCTGAAGTTGATGGTTTTACTGTAGCTCAAAGAATCAGAAAAAATGACTCAACGAAAGATATTCCAATTTTAATGCTTACCGCCTTATCGCAGTTAAATGATAAGGTAAATGGTTTTAATATAGGCGTTGATGATTATTTGGTGAAGCCTTTTGAGATGGAAGAATTGCAAGTTAGAGTACGAGCTTTATTGAAAAGAACACGTCAAATCCCAGAATCAGCTTCTACAAGAGAGCTATTGACTCTTGGTGAAATTACTCTTTTGCCGGAAATATACAGTGTTAAAATAGGAGAAAAGGTTGCAAAACTTACTCCTATTGAATTTGATATATTTAATTTGCTATTTCAAAATCATGGGAATATGGTCTCATCAGCTCAGTTATTAAAAGATATTTGGGGTTATGCACCAGATGATGATATTGAGACTATAAGAGTCCATATTAGACATCTTCGTTCAAAACTTGATAAGATTTCTGATGGGAAAAAGTATATTGAAACCATTTATGGTGGTGGTTATAAATTAAACATTTAATTGTTTAATATTGTGTCTTAAAATTTTAAGTTTTTCATAAATCATTCTGGACAGTGTAAGGGTGTAACTACTGTCTTCTCCGTTTTCACAGGAAAATTCTATAGCATTATTGAGTGTTTTACTTAAATTTATAATTTCATCAATCTCATAATTAACAGGCAAAATTTTCTTAACCTTTCTTTACTTTTATAATATATATAGTCGATTAATACACTATAATCATTATTAACTTATCATCTAAGACTAAATATGTCAATAATTAATATAATTAAAATATGAATATAAATCAGCGAATCAAAATTTTATTAGCAACAGAAGCTGTGACTTTGACAAAAGTGGCAGATGCAATGGTGAAAGAAAAGAATCACAAAGTGACCATGAATAATTTATCAAGGAAATTGCGAAGTGAAACTGTAAAATTTACAGAAATTGAAATGATAGCAGATATTCTTGGTTATGATGTCGAATTTATAAAAAGGGACTGAATATTATTTAGGGACTTTATTTCCAAGAGGCATATTATCCCATTCTTCTTGAGTAATTTCTCTATGCAGGTAATCCATATTTCCGGTAGTTATAATCCAAACAGCGCAACCACCACCACTATACCAACTAGAAGTTATAGCCGTAGTAGAGCAACTGTTTTTCGATAACCACCATAAATCATAACCAGTAACAATCGGGTAATTTTTTCTAGAACTTAAACAAATAATAAAGAAGTCTTTTCCAAATTGATTAGGCCCTTTAGCCCCATTTATATCAAGATATAGTGTAATACGAAATTTTTTATCAGGTTGATCATTGACGAACCCTTGAATCCCAATAACTGCACCATTAGCAAGACCATAAATATAGTCAATTCCATTCCAACCATTGAAGCCAGTTGCTATCTGTTTTCCATTTAATCCTGTATATTTTATAGGAAGTCCGTATGT
>CALUTP010000002.1 GCA_944323725.1 Candidatus Gastranaerophilales bacterium
CAACACAAAATCAACAACAAAAGTTAAATAATCTTAATTCTAATTATGCACATAAATATATTCAAAAGGATGCCTTTATGTTTACTGGTTCAACTAATATGTTGGACAAGGCTAAAAATTTAGGTAAAAAGATTGTCGATAAAACTAAAGAAACTTTTTCTGATTTCTCATCACTTTTTACAAATCAAAATATTGAACTTTCTAAAGAAGAGGAGACCTTTATTGATAGTTATTTTAAGAAAGAAGCAGAAATTAAAGCTGAATATGACAAAAAAATAGCAGCGATAAAAGATGGTTTTTGGGATCATTGGACAAATGGCTCAGAAAAAGAACGGCAAAAATTACGTGAAGAAAAAACGAAAGCTTTAAAAGTTGCATATGCATATCAAGATTTATTTGAACAGAGGGAACAAGAGGCAATTGCTAACAAAAATAAATTTGCACAACTTGCAAAACAGCTAAATATGAGTAAAGAAATTTTGGCGGCATTTGAGAGTTCTCAATTATCAAGTCAGCGAAGACTTGATATTATTAAAAGAAGAAAAGAACTTTTAGATAAAAAGGGGTTTAGTAAAATTGCGGGTTATCTTGATGAAAAAAGTAAAATTCAAACAGAATTTCTTGATAAACTAGATGATGAAAAATCTGGTAAATATTTAGCTACACCAATACCAAATGCAATATTATTTTATGGTCCAACCGGTTGTGGTAAAACTACTTTTGTAAAGGCTCTTGCAGAAGAAGCTGATTGTAATTTAGAAACTATTCAATGTCGAGGTACACAAAAAGCAAAAGAGCAACAAATTTATGATACTCTGATGGGTTATGAAGATAATGAAATTGAAGTTCCTGGTTTATTGGAAAAAGCTCAAGAGGAATTTCTGAAAACAGGGAAAAGAACCATTATCCTTATTGATGAATTTGATAGATTTTTTGGAAAAGATGTTTCAAATAAGTTTATAAGTGAAATGAAAGGAATTTTAGAAAGTTGTTCTGAGGATAACCATGTAACATTTTTCCTTACAACAAATAAACCGCAAAAAATTCCTTATGAATTAAGAAATTCACATAGAATTGAACCCTCTTATCCTCTTGATCCCCCAAATAAAACTAATGCTGTAGCAGTAATTGAACATTATCTTCAAGGGTGCGATACACAGGATTTAGATTACAATACTATTTTGAATGAATTATTTAAATATGCACCTGATGAGATATACAGTAATACCCATTTAAAGGCGATTTGTGAACTTGCTGCAGATGTTGTAAAACCTGATGAAAGCCCACTAACAACAGATATGTTCCTTCAAGCTATAGAACAATATAACAATTCAAATACTGACCATAATCTTTTAAGAATAACAAAAGAATATCTAAAACAGTATGAAAACGATAAGGCAAATTTATAAAGGAATTTTATTATGAAAACTTTTAGAGTAACAACTTTTAACAGCAATATAGATGTAAAAAGAAACAAAAAAAGAAAAATATTAGAGTCTACTGCAATCTTAGCAGGCTCAACTGCGGTTATTCCTACAAGTTTTTTAATTGCTGACAATTTTAGCAATAATAAGAAGAATTATCTAAAATCAGTTGAAAATGAAAAAGATATATTTACTAAAACAGTTCAAAAAAATACTGATGTAGGTGTGGGGCTATTAAAAAAAATGGGAAAACCCATAGATGACAATGTAATAAAAACAATTAAAGATCAAGTTGAAATAACAGAAAAATCTAAATTAGAAGAAAAATTAGCACTTTTAAACAAACTTCGTAAATCACATGTTAATAAAGGTTTAAAAATTTCTGTAGGAGTAGGATTAAGTCTTGGAGCAGCTATTCTCGGAATAAAAAATGTTTATGAAAAACAAAAAAATCAATCAGTGCAAGTAAATTCAACTACTCAAAATTATAATAATAAAATAACATCAGATAATAGTCTGTCATTTGGAAATAAAAAAAAACAAATCTCTTTTACCGGAATTGTTGATAAAATTGCGGATGGATTAACTCCTCAACAATTAAAAAATTGGCAAGATTACGTAAATGGACTATTTCCAACTCTAGAGGAAACTAAATGGGCACGTAAAATTGCTGACTTTAGATTAAAAGATTGGCCTAAAGGTATTATAAATTCTTATATTGCTAAATATCTTAAACCTTCAACAGATAGAGAATACCACACATATTTACTGAAACAAGATATTATAGTTCCATCAGAACCGCCAAGTTATTATAGGAATTATGATAAATGGTTTAATACTCAACGGTGGAAAGATTTTCAGAAATGGCCGGATTATATAGACAAAGCTGCTCAATTCGAAAGAATGGAAAGTATTATTAAACAGGAAAGAATAAAGAGTTATGCATTGGAAAAAGCACGACTTGAACAAGCTGCAAAGAAAGAACTATCTGCAGCTTGTGTTAAATATCAAATAAATGAGGAATTTTTATCTGCATTTAATAGCGATAATAAAAAAGTAAAAATCCCGGATGCTCTGATGATACAGAGTAAGAGCAAAGAAGATGCCACAGAAACATTAAAATGGATTGTAGGTAAGTCAAATTCAAACTATATATATATTGAAGATAAAAATGAATCGAATTATACAAGACTGGATCAAATTCTTACAGTGCTGGAAGAAGCAGAAGAAAATTATAAAAAAAATGGGAAACGAACTCTTGTATGGGTTGAAAATTTTGACAAATTACTATCAAAAGACTCTGATAACGAAGAAGTAATCGGAGATTTAAAGGATATGTTGGATAAGATAAGTAAACAGTATAAAACAACTATTATATTCAGTTGCAACAACACTGAAAATCTTAATCCAATTGCATTGCAGCCACATAGGGTAAAAATATATAATATCGATAAAGAAGCTCCATTAGAAGAATTACAAAAAATTCAAAATAATTATATTCTATCAAATATTCAAAAAATAAAAAATAG
>CALUTP010000003.1 GCA_944323725.1 Candidatus Gastranaerophilales bacterium
AATAAAAAAGATGATAACAAAAGTCATCATCTTTTTTATGGTGTCGTAGGCGGGACTTGAACCCGCACGGATCTCTCCACACGCCCCTCAAACGTGCGCGTATACCATTCCGCCACTACGACAAGTATTTAATTTATTAATTTATCAAGATGTACTGAGTTATTTATGGCAAAAAGTCTGTTCATAAAAGCTAATTAGACTTGTATATTTGCCATGTTTAACTCTTATAAAGTATCATAAAAATAAATATTTATAAAGTATTATTTTAATATTTTATATTTCATTTTTGCACAAAGTCGTTTTGTCTTTAGCTGCATATAACTGTCATTCTCGTTTGCTGTAAAGTATTTCCACCAGCCTACAGGATAATCCCTCTTTAAATGCTCTAAAGTTTTGTTGTATTCAATATAATACTGGGGTTTTAATTTTTTATCGAATTTTCCAAGCCAGGAGGTTGCTTTTGAAAAATATTTATCTATGAAAATTACTTTGTATTCTTCTAATTGACCAGTTTTAATTAATAATTCCTCTATCCCTTTTATCACATATAGTGGAGAAAAACTTTTACGTTTTTTAGCTGTCATTGCAGAATTTGGCCTATTTTTTCTATAACAATACATACATTCATTTATTACTGCAATTTTTTGAGCTGTAATCATAGAATGGAAAAATGGCAGCTGGTCTTGCCCTACTGGAATTTCCTGAAATATAATATTATTTTGGGTTAAAAAATCCCGATTATATAATTTTGTCCATGTTGTTGATGGGAATTTAAATATGTCATTTTTCACATCTTTGTATGAAAATATTCTATTGAAGTATTTTTTAGGTACATATTTTAAACTGTAGCCACCTTTTGATGTTTGAATTTTATTTTTACCAACTCTGCAAGAATATCCCCCAAAAATCAGCATATCTAAATTTTCATTTTTAGCTTTTGTATATATTTTTTCAAATACTTCATTATTTTCAATCCAATCATCAGGATCTACAAAATATATATATTCGCCTTTTGCAATTGCTAATCCTGTATTTCTTGCAATCCCAACTCCTTCATTTTTTTTATTAATAATGGTGAATCTTTTATCAGAGGATGCATAGTTATTTAAAAGTTCTAAAGAATTATCCTCTGAGCCATCATTAATACAGATTATCTCAATATCAGAAAGTGTTTGGGTTAAAATGCTTTCAATACATTTATCTAAGTAGTTTTCAACATTATAGCAAGGTATAATTACGGATATTTTTGGCATCATCACTCTCCGAGATTATTATACCACAAATATGGTTAAAAGTTTTATATGTCCATATGTTTATAATTTTTATCTACCTATTTCGACAGCTTTAAGAGCCATTGATTTGGTAATATTTACTAGTGCTAAGTTTGCTTCATAGGCTCTTTGGGCAAGAATCGCATCTGCCATTTCTACCATTGGGTTCACATTTGAAGCTCGTATATAGCCATTTTCATCTGCATCTGGATGACCGGGTTTATAAATTTTTTCTCCCAGAGTTGGATCCTCTACACAGCCGTTAAATACTACGCCGCCTTGAAGATAAGGTAATGTACCTACACCAAATACATCCTCTTTCATTGCGTTCATAATTCCATGGAAGGAAATATCTTCTGTAGCATTCAAAACAGGGATTCGTCTTACATAATTAGGTGTATCGACGTTTGCAATGTTTTTAGAGTGGACATCTAAACGCAGACTGTGCGTTCTTAATGCTCGTTCTCCTATGTTCATTGATTCTAATATACTCATTATTATTGCTCCTGTTTTTATTAATTTAAATTCTATTTACCTACGTTAATTACAGTTTTCATTTCTGTTATTATGTTTGACATTCTTCTTGTTGCCATAGTGTATAAAATGGCATTATTTTGAAGTTCTAAAAGTTCTTTATCTGCTCGGATTTCTTCATTAAATCTCTGCTCAATTACAGCTGAAGGGCCAAGACGTTCTGATAATTTTGTTTCTAAAGGGCTGTTCATTGTGCCTAAGTATTCGGAAAAATCTATATCTCGCCTTACATAACCAGGAGTGTTTATGTTTGCAAGATTAGAACCCAAAGCTACTTGTCTTTGAGATACTAAATCCATCATTAACGATACTTTTCCCATACTGTCTAGCGGTGTAAACATTATTTCCCTTTCTTAATTATTATTCTCTTATGTTAATTGATTTGTTATACATGTCATCAATAACTTTCATCATCCTTGTACTTGCAAGCATTGATGCATTTAGTCTTAGCATATCGCTTACTGAGTCATATATATTTGTATTTGAATTCTCTAAATTATTTTGAGCAAAGCATTTGTGCTCTTTTACAAGAACTGCATCTCCAGAATCTTCTGTTGGACGCATTTTATTCATATCTCCTTGTTCTAATCCTTCTGGATTGGCAAATCTTACAAGTGGAATATTACCTAGCTTTCTTGGTGCGGAATCAACTGCATCATATGCTATCACATCGCCATTCGGTTTAATTTGAAATTTATAGCAATTTGTTGGTATTTTTATTCCTTCTCCGACTATCCAGTCATCATTTGTCACAAGATATCCGTCTTTACCTTGTTTAAATGAGCCATCACGAGTGTATGCAACTTCTCCTGCAGGTGAAAATACTGGAATAAATCCTGGACCTACGATTGCTACATCATATGGATTACTTGTAATTTGGATTGAACCCTGCTTATAATCTGTTCGAATTGCACCTGTTAGATACCCATCTTCTTTTAGCATTTGTTCAAATCTTACTGATTTATATCCTCGAGTATTAAAGTTCGCAAGATTATTAGCAACGTATCCGAGTTTGTCCCACTGGTTGGTTACGTTGTTAACACTTTTTCTAATAATTCCCTGAAGATTTTCCATAATTTTAATCCTTTATTTTACTATGATGTTGAACTTAGTTGTGATATTGCTTTTTGTAGATTTTGGTTTTGTATCATGAATAATTGTCTATTCGCTTCGAAATTCCTTATTACAGGCATTAAGAACATAAATTCATTTTGTAGTGCAACGTTAGAATATTCGTTGTAACCTTGTTTAACTTTAGGCTCCATTACCAAAGCTCCGTTTGCGTCAACTACTCCAATTGTAGCAACAGCTTCAAGTTTATTTGTTTTGTCATTGTATACACTTAATAAGCCAGAGTCTTCAACTTTAATTTTCTTAATATCATCAGGGACTACATGAAGTTTTATTGGAACGCCTGCATTTGATAGAACTAAGTCATCTTCTAGCGTAAGAAGATTTCCTTCTTTATCAATTTTAAATCTACCATCTCTTGTGAGTTTAATTCCTTCATCACTTTGTGTTTGAAAATATCCTTTTGTCGCTATTGCTAAATCAAGAGGATTTCCAGACATAGCAATACGTCCAACTTTGTCGTCAGAGGTCTGGGATAGACCATTCACGCCTAAAAATTCTGTGAATGACGAAACTACAGGTTCTTTTCTTTGGTAACCTACTTTATCAAAGCCATTTATATTTTCGTTAGTCATAGCCATTAGCTGGCTCTGCACCTGCATAGCTCGTATCGAAGTATTTATACCGTTTTCCAGGTATGTAATTCTTCCATTAATTATCATTTTAACTACCTCTAACTTAGTCTTTTATTATATAGACGGTTATCTTTCATGATGGCTTAATTCATAAAAGAAAAATCATCTATATGTATGACTTTGTCAAAGGTTTAATGATTTTTTGAAAAAAGTCAATATTATTTATACATTGTAAAAAATATTGCTGTTGCTAAACCTGCAATTAAGCAATAGTATCCAAAAATCGCAAGTGAAAATTTGGATATAAATTTCATAAAATATTTAATACATAAATATCCAACCGCTCCAGATACGATGGTTCCTGCAATTATTGCTTCCCAGTTGTATTGAAGTGCTTCATGGATATCTATTTTTACAAGTGGATAGACCATAGAAGCCCCTAAAATGATAGGTATGCTTAGAAGAAAAGAATATCTGGCAGCAGTAGTCCTATCAAGTCCGCAAAATAATCCTGTCGCAATAGTCCAGCCTGATCTTGAAAAACCTGGCAAAGCTGCAAGTCCTTGTGCTAAACCTATGAGAATTGACGTCGTTAAGTCAACAGTATCTTTTTTTGCTGGAATATTTTTTGACATATATTCGCTATATAAAAGTGTAAATCCGGTTATAAATAATAAAATTCCGACAATATTGGGTGTATATACAAGTTTTTCAGCAATTTCATTAATTGGCAGTGCAAGAGCGATTGTGACAATTGTACCTGCAATAATGTATAATCCAATTTTCGCTTCTGGATTAGACCAATTTTTGGTTTTTAATGCTGTCCACATGGCTTTTAATATTTGTATTATATCTTTTCTAAAGAAAATTACTACAGCAATTAAAGTTCCAAGATGGACCATAATATCAAAAAATACTTCTTCACTTGACTGCTGAACTATTTCAATACCTTTAAAAACCTTGTAAAAATTAGATGTAAATACGAGGTGTGCAGAACTAGAAATAGGTAAAAACTCGCTTAATCCTTGAACGATTCCCATCAAAATTGCCTGTATAAAATTCATTTTTTATTAACCCTCTCTTACTATAAAATTTAAATCAGATTATACGCTGTCAAATTATATTTCTTCTTCATAATAACTTGCACAGGATGTTTGAGTTTCCCATACTGAAATTTTACTTAATTGTACGACTTTTTCTTTTAGCTTGTTATATATAAAAGACGCAATCATTTCACTAGATGGGCTTTCTCCATGAAATTCTGGTAGTTCATTTATATCTTTGTGGTCTAATAAATCTAATACAGCATTGAGTTCACGTTTTAGAACTTTATAATCTATAAGGATATTACTTTTATCAAGAGTTTCTCCTTTAACATAAGCTTCAACCATCCAATTATGTCCATGTTGATTTTCGCATTCACCTTCATAATTTAGCAAATGGTGTGCGGCAGAAAAAAATGCCTGTGTTTTTATTTCGTACATAAAGTTTTATCTCCTATTTTTTGTTATTATCTAAAATGTAATCACAAAATTCTCTAACTGCGCCTTTTCCGCCGTTTTTTTGTGATATAAAATTTGTGACTTTTTTTACTTCATTTACAGCATCAGCAGGGCATCCAGCTAGTTTAACTTTTTCAAGAATACAAATATCAGGGATATCATCACCCATATATGCTGTTTCTTCTAATGTAATATTATGTCGTTTTAAAATGTCATTAAGTACTTCTATTTTATTTTTTACACCTTGATGTATTTCTGAAATTTTTACATCTTTTGCACGTCTTTCGACTGTACCGTTATTTCTTCCTGTGATAATTGCAGTTATAATCCCTTCGTTATTCAAAGCAGCAAGTCCATGTCCATCTTTTGCATTGAAAGTTTTATATTCAATACCATTTTCATCGTATGTGATACTGCCATCTGTCATTACGCCATCGACATCAAAGGCTGCTAGTTTTATTTTACCCATACTAAGCCACTCCAGCTTTCAGTAAGTCATGGATATGGATTACGCCGACTGGAATATTTTGTTCATCAACAACGGCAAGTGCTGTAATGGAGTATTTTTCCATTAAATTTAATGCGCTGGCTCCATAAGAATTTGCAGTTATTCGTTTAGGATTTGAAGTCATTACATCTTTTATTAAAAGATTTGATGTATTCCCATATTTAAGTAATGTCCTTCTGATGTCGCCATCGGTAAATACTCCAGTTAATTCCCCCTTAGTATTTAATATCATTGCCATACCTAGCTTGTGATTTGTAATAATCTCAATGACCTTAGTAAAGCTGTCATTTTCAAGTGCAGTTGGAAGGTCTTCTGTTTTCATAAGATCTGAGACCTTATATAAGAATCCTTTCCCTAATGCTCCAGATGGGTGGAATACAAGGAAATCTTCTTCTGTAAACCCTCTTTTTTCAAGCAAACAAACAGCAAGAGCATCTCCCATAGCAAGTGTTGCTGTAGTGGAGGCGGTAGGGGCTTTGTTTAGCGGACAGGCTTCTCTTTCTACTGATATATCAAGTACAACATCAGATGCTTGAGCTAGTGTGGAATTCATTTTACCGGTCATTCCAATCATTTGTACGCCAAATCGTTTTATTAGCGGTAGCAGATTCAAAAGTTCTTGAGTCTCTCCGCTGTTTGAGATTGCTATGATAACATCATCTCTTGTGATAATTCCGCTGTCACCATGTGTACTTTCTGCTGGATGAAGAAAGTATGATGGTGTTCCTGTAGAAGAAAGTGTTGCTGCAATTTTTTTCCCGATAAGTCCAGATTTACCCATACCGGTAATAATTACTCTTCCCTTGCAGGAATATAATATTTCTATTGCCTTATCAAAATTATCACCTATGTTATTTTTTAACCTGAGAATTGAATTAGCTTCAATGTCAAAAACTTCTTTTGCTAATTCATTTATACTTGTTGCTGTCATCATAATTCACCTCATCTTTTTAAAAGTATTATATAATAAAATCGTTTAAATGTACGAATTTGTTGATAAAATTTTAACTTTGTTATTATTTTACCGATAGTATTGTTATGAAAAGAAAAAATCAGTGTAAATATTTAAGTTTTAATTTTTCAAATTCAGCAAAAATTTTAGAGCGTGTTAAATCATATATTAAAAAGTATGATTGCCCTGAAATTACTCTGGATTTATCTTCTTTAAATATATTTGAAGCATCAAAGGTAATGGTAGTATCTTCTGTGTATCATTCTCAGAAATATCCAAAAGGAAAATTGAAATGCCATGTAGCATCTCAAAATATTATAAACTTTATTGCTGGATTACCTGTTAAGAATTTGGAAATTGTTTAGAATAATACAGCAGCAAGTAGTGCAAATATTATTAACGGGATGTTGTAGTGTAAAAATGTTGGAATACAAGTATCCCAGATGTGATTGTGCTGTCCATCTGCATTAAGTCCAGCTGTCGGGCCTAATGTAGTATCAGATGCAGGCGATCCCGCATCGCCTAGAGCAGCGGCTGCGGCAAGAATTACTATGCTTGCAGAAACGCTCATTCCTAAATGTGAGCATATCGGGATAAATAATACTGCTAAAATAGGTATAGTTCCAAATGAGGTTCCAATCCCCATTGTTATGAATAAGCCTAAAAATAACATTAATGAAGTTGCTATTATTTTATTATTCTGCATAAATGGCATAATTGTATTTACGAGGATATCAATTCCTCCTGTTTCTTTTAATACTAATGCAAAACCAGCTGCAACAAGCATTACAAATGCAACATAACCCATTAATCCAATACCTTCATTGATAAGTTTATCCATTTTTCTATGACTTACAGCACCTCCGCCAAAGACAATTCCAAGTCCTACTAGTGCTCCAAGTGGTAATGATTTTGTCCATAATTGCACTGCTAAGGTTGCAAAGGCTCCTAAAAGTGTAATATAGTGATTTTTATTTAATTTTAGAGTTTTTTCATCTTCCTTTTCAAGTTCATTTTTGGATACTTTACAATCAATGTATTTTCTAGGCTTTCTATAAGAAATAAATATAGCAGTTAAAAATCCTAAAAACATTGCAATGCCTAGTATCCAAGTAGACTTCCAAACATCATTTTTAAGCACTTGCATACCATTTAAAGTCATATTATCAGCGATTAATCCTTGAAATATTAATCCGAATCCCGCAGGGATTGCAATATATGGTGCTTTTAGTCCGAATGCAAGCGAGCAGGCTGCTGCTCGTCTATCTAATTTTAATTTATTCATTACATGAAGTAATGGAGGTATAAGAATTGGAATAAATGCTATATGCACAGGGATAAGGTTTTGGGAAAGTATAGCTATACCTGCCAAAATGAATAAGAGCATTATTTTTTTATCTGCAATAATTGCTGCAATTTTTTTTGCTAAAATTGTTGCAAGCCCTGTATGTGTCATAGCAGCAGCAAAAGTCCCGAGTAAGATATAACTTAAAGCAGTTTCAGAATTGCCGCCCATTCCTGTAATAAAAGTGTTCATTACTTTATTTATTCCTAGTCCGCCAGTTAGTCCTGCTGTGATTGCAGATATTATTATCGCAAGCAGTACATTTATTCTGCATAGACATAATATGCAAAGTAATACTACTGAAATTATAACTGGATTTAATATTATACTCATATCGAGTTTATGGTATCATGAAAATGTAATTAAAGATAATTATTGAAGGATTCACATATATGACAGTAAATTATTCTGAAAAAGCTCGTAATTTATTTAAAGAAGGCTATAATTGTGCTCAGTCAGTTTTTTGTGCATTTGCTGAAGATTTAGGGATAGATTTTGAAACTGCATTAAAATTATCCTCATCTTTTGGTGGAGGAATGGGAAGGATGCGCGAGGTCTGCGGAGCTGTCAGTGGAATGCTTATGGCTGCAGGCTTAAAGTTTGGTTATACTTCCCCAGTTGATAACGAGACAAAAGCTACACATTATATAAGAGTTCAAAATTTAGCGAAAAGTTTTAAAGCTAAACATGATACAATAATCTGTAGAGAACTTTTGGGGGTTGATGCTGATGACAATCCAGTGCCATCGCCAAGAACAAAAGAATATTATGAAACTCGTCCTTGTGATCAGCTTGTTGCTGATGCTGCAGAAATTTTTGCTGAGTATTTGAATTCAGTTAAGTCTTGAATGCTTTATTTATGAAATTTATGATTAAGAGTTTTGCTTAGTATTCCAAAAGCAGTTTCTGTCGATTTACTCTTATTCAGTGCATTTAACATTAAAAAGTCGTGAATAGTGTTATTTATTCTGATACTCGTAACGTCTACTCCTGCATTGCAAAGCCTTCTGGCATATTCTTCACCTTCATCTCGAAGTACATCATTTTCAGCAACAATAATAAGAGCAGGGGGTAAACCAGTTAAGTCTTCTATTTTAGCTAGAATTGGAGAAACATAAAGTTCCTTACGAAATTTTTTATCAGGTAAGTAAGCATCCCAGAACCATTCCATAGATTTTTTTGTAAGCCAAGGCCCGTCTTTGAAAAGCTTATAGGATTCAGATGTCATTTCTGCATCTATGACAGGGTATATAAGTGCTTGAAAAAGTATTTTTGGCCCGCCTTCTTTTTTAGCTTTAATTGCAATTACTGCAGCCATATTAGCGCCTGCACTGTCTCCAGCTATTGCGATTCTATCTGGGTCTATACTTAGATCTTCAGGATTTTCATATAGATATTTTAATACATCATATATCTGGTTAATTGCTGTTGGATATTTACTTTCAGGTGAACGAGAATAGTTTATAAAAGCAACTACGGAGTTCGTTTCGTTTGCTAATTTCCTAATAAGCATATCATGGGTTTCTTTATCTCCTAGAATCCATCCTCCACCATGTATATATACTGTCACTGGTAATATACCGTTTGCAAATTTTGGTCTTACTAACCTGACGTCTATTTCTCCAGAGTTTTCTGTATTTATTGTAATATCTGCAATTTCAGCTTCAATAAGCGTATGTGTAGCTCTTTGCAAATCTAGTAAAAATTGTCTGGCCTCTTGGGGAGAAAGTTCATATATTGGTTTTAGACTTCTAGCGTCAAGATTTTTTAAAAAATTAGTTGTTTTTATGTCTAAATTTGGTGATTTTGATGATGCCTCTGTCATAGGGAGCCTCCTTATTTTATAAAAATTTTTATAAAAATGGGGTGTATAATCTATTATCCGGTTAGAGAATTTTTAAAAATAAAAAGATTTGTAACAAATATCTTTCTCAAATTATATTTTTTTTGTATGCTGAGTGTGTGTGTGTGAAAAAGGAGTAGTATCATGCCTAAATTTAACTTGATGTCTTATATTATGCCTCCTGAAGATAAGATGTTTTTTACGCTGTTTCAGGAAAGTGCAGAAATATGTGAAGGGTCTGCCAATCTTTATAATGAAATTATGCAAAGTAATTTAACTGATGAGAAGAAAGAAACGGCTTTAAAATATAAAAAGAAGGGTTCCCGCTCATTCAAACTAACCCTTAAGCAGTTGAACAAAAGTTTTATAACTCCAATAGAGCGTGAGGATATTCAATATATTTCTGTTCAACTCCATAAAATTAATAAAAAAATCATAAAAGCCTGTTTAAATTTGGAAGTATATAGACTTACAGAATATACTTCAGAAATGAAAGAACAGGCTTTAATTTTGGTGCAGGCTGCTTCTGAGTTGATAAGGATTCTTAAAAAGTTCAAAAAAGTAAGTGATGTAGAAGAAATTACAAAAGAAAATATAGCGATGAAAGAACTTGAAACAAAAGGTGATGAGATCCATAGAAGAGCAATGAAAGAGTTGTTTTCTGGTAAATATGATGCACTTCAGGTTATTAAGCTAAGGGATATTTATAAAGAAATCGAAAATGCTCTTGATGCTTGTTTTTATGTATCAGACACTATTTTAAATGTCGTATTAAAGCAAAGTTAGTATAGGAAAAAGATTATGACAATTACGATATTATTGTTAATAGCAGTTGTAGCGGTTGCGCTTGCTTTTGAGTTTATAAATGGATTTCATGATTGTGCAAATGCTATTGCAACAGTTGTTTCTACAAAAGTGCTTTCGCCAAAACAGGCAGTATTGTTTGGAGCGAGTCTTGAATTTGTTGGAGCACTCACTGGTACACATGTTGCAAAAACAATTGGTTCTGGAATTGTAAATGCAGAAATGATTACTTTGACAGTTATATTTTGTGCTTTATTGGCAGCGGTTTTGTGGAATTTGCTTACTTGGTACTTAGGGCTGCCATCCAGCTCTTCACATGCTTTAATTGGTGGACTTTTAGGCGCAACTATTGTAAAAGCTGGTGTTGATGCTGTGCATATCACTACTTTAATGGATAAAGTGATCATCCCTATGTTTACTTCTCCAATATTAGGCTTTTGTGCAGGGTTTGCTTTGATGTTGTTGCTTATAAGAATTCTATATAAAGCTAATCCTCAAATTGTAAATAAAAGATTTAGGAAATTACAGCTAGTATCATCAGGTCTAATGGCGTTAAGTCATGGCTCAAATGACGCACAGAAAACTATGGGTATTATTACACTGGCTCTTCTTGCTGGTGGAGTATTACATAAGGGGCCTGCTGGCGATTTTGAAATCCCAGTTTATGTAATTATCATATGTGCTCTTACTATGGCAGCTGGTACTATGAATGGTGGCTGGAAAATTATAAAAACTATGGGACATAAAATTATCAAATTAAAACCCATACATGGCTTCGCAGCTGAAACTTCTGCGGCTGGGCTTATTTTAACAGCATCACATTTTGGAATCCCATTGAGTACTACCCATGTTATTTCAACAGCTATTATGGGAGTTGGCTCTACACTTCATGCTCATGCTGTTAAATGGCGTATTGTGGGGAATATTGTTACTGCTTGGGTTTTAACAATACCTGCTTGTATGATTTTATCAGCAATAATATATTATTCCGTATATTACGTTAAAAATTTATTATAAGCTTTTAATAAATTTTTCAAATGCCTTTTGCCCTTTTAAATTGCGTTTAAATACTCCGGAATCTTCAAGTACTTCTACAAATACTTGACCGATTTCCTGTTGTAATATTTCCATGATATTTTCTTTAGTAAATTTATAGTTTGGAATAAATTTTTCAGCCCATTCAGCGTGTTTTGCAGTAAGTTCATTTTCTTTTAAATTTTTATTTTCAAGAATTAAATTTGCCAGAGTTTTTAATTCTTTATCAAGCCTTGATGGTAGCACAGCAAGTCCCATAACTTCTATAAGTCCGATATTTTCTTTTTTTATGTGATGAAGATGTGCATGTGGATGAAATACCCCTAATGGATGTTCTTCAGTTGTTATATTATTTCTTAATACAAGATCCAATTCATATATTTCACCTTTTAAGCGAGCTATTGGCGTTATGGTATTATGGTGCTCTCCGTTTGTTTCAGCAAATATAAATGCACTTTCATCACTGTATAAACGCCATTTGTTTAATATGTAGTCTGCGAAATTTATTAATTTATTTTTGTTTTTATTCCGAATTCTAATTACTGACATTGGCCATTTTACGATTCCTGTTTCAATATCTTCAAAGTTTTTTATTTTAAAGTGTTTTTCTATTTCCGCCCTTTCCATTGCAAATTCATATCTTCCTCCTTGAAAATGATCATGGGAAAGTATAGATCCTCCAACAATAGGTAAATCAGCATTTGAGCCTATAAAGTAGTGCGGGAAGAGGTTTAAGAAATCAAATAATTTTTTAAAAGTTTCTTTGTTTATTATCATTGGAGTATGCTTTCCATTGAAAGCTATACAGTGCTCGTTATAATATACGTATGGAGAATATTGAAAATACCAAGGGGTATTATTAATTGTAATTGGAATTATTCTATGATTTTCTCTTGCAGGATGATTAAGTCTCCCCGCATAGCCTTCGTTTTCAGCACAGAGCATACATTTTGGATAGGAACTCAGCTTGGTGCTTTTGGCTGCAGCAATTGCTTTTGGATCCTTTTCCGGTTTTGAAAGATTTATAGATAAGTCAATTTTCCCATATTGAGTGTCTGCAGACCAGCGCAAATCTTTTTTTATACGATACTTTCTAATGTAGTCGGTATCTTGCGAAAATTCATAATACCAATCAGTTGACATCTCTGGAGAAATTTCATGCAGGTCGTAGAATTTTTTTATTACTTCATGTGGCGGTGGAACAATACATCCCATTAGTTTTGTGTCAAATAAATCTCGATATGCAATGCTATCTTCAATTAATCCTTTTTCCACAGCATAATCAAGAATTTCTTTTAAAATTGGTTCTAAAAGAATATCTTCAGATGTTTTTTTTAAGGCTACTGAAGGATTAAAATCATCTTTTTGCAGAATTTCTAGTAATCTATTCGTTGTGTAAATTCTATCAGAAAGCTGGATTAATCCTTTATTAATAGCGTATGAAACAAGTTTTTGTATAGCATTATCTATCATAAAAAATCCTTATTTCTTAAATCCATCAGGATGATTTTTGTGCCATTTCCAAGCTGTTGCAATAATTTCTTCCAAATCAGCATGTTCAGGTCTCCAGCCTAAGATTGATTTAGCTTTTTCGCTTGATGCAATTAACTGTGCAGGATCTCCAGCTCGTCTTGGGGAAATTACTGCAGGAATAGGGTGGTTTGTGACTTTCCTTGCTGTATCAATTACCTCTTTTACACTAAAACCTATTCCGTTTCCTAGATTAAATATATTGCTCGGGTTTCCTTTTCTAAGGTATTCTACAGCAAGTATATGTGCTTGAGCTAAGTCGGTTACATGAATGTAGTCTCTTATACAAGTTCCATCTTTTGTAGGGTAAGCGTCGCCAAATATAGATACGGATTCTCTTTTCCCGTTTGGAACTTGAAGAATAATTGGAATAAGATGTGATTCTGGATTATGAGCTTCTCCAATTTCCCCTGAGATATGTGCTCCGCAGGCATTAAAATATCTAAGGGAAACGTATCTTAGATTATGTGCTTTACTTACCCATTTGAACATTTTTTCCATTGAAAGTTTTGTTTCCCCATAGGTGTTTGTTGGTTCTGTTTTATCGCTTTCAAGTATTGGAATGTTTTCAGGCTCGCCATATGTTGCGGCGGTGGAAGAAAATACAATTTTATCAATGCTATTTTCTACCATAGATTGTAAGAGTACCATTGTGCCATATAGATTGTTATCATAATATTTAAGCGGTTTTGTCATGCTTTCTCCAACCAGAGAATTAGCAGCAAAATGGATTACTGCATCAATTTTTTCATTTTTAAAGAGATTATCTAAAAAAGCTTTATCTCTAATGTCACCTTTATAAAAGCGAGCTTTAGGATGAACTGCCTCTTGATAGCCAGTTTGCAGGTTATCTGCTATAACTACATCTTCTCCTTTATCTATTAATTCATAAGCTGTATGTGAACCAATATATCCAGCTCCGCCTAAAACTAAAATTGTCATTATATCTCTCCTATTTAAATTGTATTCCACCGAAAGGTCTTATTGATAATATATGGCAAGTCCCAGTGCCTGTTACTGCTTCTATTTTTGATTTAAATTCATCAAGGATATTTATAGGGACAAATGCTTGCACTGTTCCTGCAAATCCTCCGCCATGTACTCGATATGCACCTTGTGTTTTTAATATTTCATCGCACATTGCAAGTACAATTGCTACGGCTTGTTCTTTTGCTGATCCGCATACGTTTATGTTTTGAAGATACATATATGAGGATTGGCCTGATTCCTTTATTAGTGAAAGAAATTCTTCGAAATTATTAGTTTCAAGTGCTTTTGCTTCCTTTTCAGCTCTTTCGCTGTCATTAAAGTAATGTAGTGCTCGTAATACAGCTCTATCACCTGCTTTTTCTCTTAATTTAGGAATTTGCTTGATAAATTCTTCTTTTTTTACTTCTCTTAAATATTCTTTGTCAAAATATTTTGCAATTTCTTTCATTTCGAATGGTATTGATGCGTATTCTCCAGTTAAGTCTGCATGGTCTGCTCCAGAATCTATTATGCAAAGAGTATACCCCGTTTTTGTAAAGTCAAATTCAACCCTTTTAATTTCAGGATTTTCTGTATTTGCAAAATCAATAGCAACAGCACTTCCCACTGAAGATGCCATTTGATCCATTAATCCGCTCGGTTTCCCAAAATATATGTTTTCTGCATATTGACCGATTTTGGCAATTTCAATTGCTGATACTTCATTACTGCAGAATAGTCCATTTATTATATTACCAATTAATACTTCAAATGCCGCTGAAGATGACAGTCCAGAGCCTTTTAATACATTGGAGCTTGTATATGCGTTGAATCCCTTTACGTTATAGCCCAGTTCTATAAATCTTGCAACAACTCCCTTTATTAGAGATCTAGCTTGATTGTATTCTTTTTCATCCGGATTAAGCTCTTTAATATTGATGATATCTAGCGGGTAACCTTCTGATTGTATCTGTATTATGTCTTGTCCATTCGGGGATGCTGCTGCAATTACATCAAGATTAATACTTGCGGCAAATACTTTCCCATGTTGGTGGTCAGTATGATTCCCCCCTATTTCAGTTCTGCCTGGTGCTGAAAATAGTCCAATATTTTCTACTGGGGTATATGTTTTTTCATAATTTTCTATTACTTTTAAAAATCTCTCAGAGTATAAATATGTTTCTTCTGGTTTGACACAATATATTTCAGCAAGTTCTTTTTTAAACTTGTTGTTTTTTAAATCTTGTTTCAGAATTTTACTTAATTCCATTCCACCCTCAAAAATAAGATATAATAATTTTATACCACATTTATATGAATTTTAAACAACTAAATAAATGAAATGTTAATTTGTAAAATTTTAAGGGTATAATTATATAAGAATGGTCTTATCGTTTTATCAGTATATTGAGGAGATTATTAATGAATTCAAATGTTGATGAGGCAGCTATGGATAATGATAAAAACAGAGCTGTCAAGGCTAAAAGAATGAAAATTTTTATCAGTTTTGCTGCTGGTATGGCAGGGTTATTATTTGGACTTGATATAGGGGTTATATCAGGTGCGCTGCCTTTCATTACAACTCATTTTGAACTTTCTAGCCGTTTGCAGGAATGGGTTGTAAGTACAATGATGCTTGGTGCGGCTCTTGGTGCAATTTCTACTGGATGGATTTCTTTTAAACTTGGACGTAAGAAAAGTTTAATGTCTGGGGCTGCATTATTTGTTCTAGGTTCTGTCGGATCAGCTTGTGCTCCTAATGTTCCTATATTACTTATTTCAAGGGTAATGTTAGGGTTTGCTGTTGGTATTGCATCTTATGTAGCTCCGCTTTATCTCTCAGAAATGGCAGAAAAAGAGGATAGAGGTAAATTGATTTCAATGTATCAGATGATGGTAACTATTGGTATTCTAGTTGCATTTATATCAGATACATTATTTAGTTATGGCGGGCATTGGAGGCTTATGCTTGGAGTTATAAGTGTGCCAGCTTTATTGTTAATGATTTCTGTATTTGGACTTCCTGATAGTCCTCGTTGGCTGGCTTCTAAGGGTAAGTTTGAGAAGGCTAAAGAAATTTTACGGATGCTTTCTACTACTGATGCTAAAGCTGATGCTGAATTAAATGAAATTCATGAAAGTCTTAAGGTTAACCAAGAAGGCTGGAGCTTGTTCAAAGAAAATAAAAATGTAAGACGTGCTGTGTATTTAGGAATGTTATTGCAGGCTATGCAGCAGTTTACTGGGATGAATGTTATTCTTTATTATGCTCCGCAAATTTTTAAACATGCTGGGTTTGCAAATACAGAGCAACAAATGATTGCAACTGTAATTTGCGGGTTGACTAACGTACTTGCTACATTAATTGCAATGAAAACTGTTGACAAACAAGGTAGAAAACCGATTTTAAAAATTGGTTTTGCTGGTATAGCTACGGGTACATTCCTGCTTGGAGTTTGTTTGTATATGATTAATGCTGGATTTAGTGCATTATGGATTTCTATTCTTGCTGTCATTATGACGTTATTTACAATCACAAGTTTTGCTATGAGTGCAGGACCGGTTGTTTGGATTTTGTGTTCTGAAATTCAGCCTCTCAAGAGTAGAGATTTTGGCGTAGCTTGTTCTACAACTACTAACTGGATTGTTAATATGATTATTGGTGCGACATTCCTTACGTTAATTAATCAATTTGGTATTGCCGTTACTTTCTGGATTTATACAGCTTTGAATATTTCATTTGTAGTATTCACTATACTGTTAATTCCTGAAACTAAAGGTATTTCTCTTGAAAAAATTGAAAAAAATCTTATGGATGGAAAACGATTGCGTGATATTGGTGTCTAGATTAATCCAAAATTATAGATGATAGTTTTATCATAGACTTCTCCCTCCTTTAGTACAGGCTGGGGGAAGTCTTTATTTGCGAATGCATTAGGGAAATACTGGCATTCAAGACAGAACCCAGAATGATTTTTGATTGGAAAATTTTCTTTCCCGTTTTGTGCTCCATCTAAAAAATTCCCGCTATATAGTTGAATACCTGGAAGATTTGTCAATACTTCAAGTGTTATTCCTGATTTTTTTGAAAAAGCTTTTGCGGCTGGAATTATGTTTTTCCTGTCGTAATTATTTATAATCCAATTATTATCAAATCCTTTTGCAAATTTAACCTGTTCATAGTTAGAATATATATCTTGTCTTAATGGTTTGAATTTTCTAAAATCCATTGGTGTTTTTTCAACAGAAAGAATTTCTCCAGTAGGAAGAGCCTGTTCGTTATTTCTTGTAAAATAATCCGCAAAAATTTGTACTTGATGATCTAAAATGTTTCCGCTTTTATACCCGTCAAGGTTAAAGTAAGAATGATTTGTCAGGGCGCATACAGTATCTCCATTTGATATTGCTTTATAATGAATTTCAAGAGCTGTTTCATTTAATGAGTAGGATACTTCTGTTTTTAATTCATTCGGGAATCCTTCTTCTCCAGCTGGACTTACGTATGTAAATTTAATTGAATTTTTTTTGAAATCTGTAGTCCAAACTTTTTTGTTAAACCCTTTAAATCCGCCATGAAGCGTGTTTTGACCTTCATTTTGACTAAGCTGAAATTTCTTTTCATTAATTATAATTATGCCGTCCTTTATTCTATTTGAGCATCTACCAATTGTTGCTCCAATGTATTTATCATCATTTTCATATTTAGTAACGGTATCATATCCTAGTATAATATCTATTATTTGATTTTTTGTATCGGCAGTTTTTACTGAGACCAGAGTTGCACCATAATCCGTTACAGATACTTCTAATTTACCATTATTAAGTGTGTATAAAAATGTATCTGTACCGTTTTGGGTTTTTCCAAAATTTTTAACATTTATCATAATTTTATTTTATCATAGAATTAGCTTTTATTATTCTATAAAATGTCATATAATAAATAATCAAATGAGGAATAAAGAATATGCAGAAAAGAAAATTAATATATATTTTGATATGTTTATTATTTTTAATACAACCATCTATTGCTGAAGATAACCTTGACGAGTTTATTGCTGCTGAAAATTCTATTCAGACAAGAATTGATATGGTTGGTACAAATCTGCTTAATTTTAATAAAATTCCGAAAAGGGTTGTTTTTGTATATAACAAAAAAGATAAGAAAAATTTGATTTCAATAGATAAAAATTTAACAAGTCGTCAAGTCGTTATATATGATGGTTTGTATAAATCTGTGCAAACAGATGATGAACTGGCTGCAATGTTAGCTAGAGAAATAGCTGTAGTTATAAAATCTTATTCTGGAATATGGGGAGGCACTATTGACTCTATTCAAGTTGCATTAGGTTCTAAAAAATTTGAAATAGTCGCTGATAAAAGGGCGGTTGATTATATGGTAAATGCTGGGTATAATCCGCTTGCTTTAATTGTATTTATCAATAAAACTTGTCCTCAAAAACGATTTGATAAATTTTCAAGACATAACCTAACATCTAAAAGGCTTGCTCGTATTTATGAATATATTACTTATAAATATCCAAAGTATTTGGAAAATAATGAGTATGTAGATAATCAATATTATCAAAATTTCCTTTTAAATTCTATTTCAAATCGAAGAAAACTTGAGGAAAAAATTAAATCTGGTTCTACTGAGGAAATTGACTATGAATAAATTTATTGCCATATTTTTATTGCTTTTAATTGCGGGATTTAATACGTCGATTTTTGCTTCCAGTAATTTAGAAGCAGGCACTGTACACCAAACAGACATTAAAAATACGCATCTACCTTATGATTTTACAGATACTAAGATGATTCCGATAAAATTGGCTGTTGTGCATGAGGTGAATAGTGAAAAAGGGTTAATTGAGGGTCATAAGATAGATTTTAAAGTAATTCGAGATGTATATTGTGATGAAAAACTTATTTTAAAGCGGGGTGATATTGTTAAAGGTCGTGTTGATACAATTGTGACAAGTGGAATGAATGGTTTCCCTGCTGAAGTTATGTTTGATGATTTTGAAATACCTGGAATTAGCCAATCTCAGTTAATAAGCGGTTATGTTAAAAAAGGTCAGAATCGTTGTTTTTGGGTATATCCTTTAAAGTGGGCTTTGACTATTATTCCTCTTGTTGGCTCGCTTACTAATTTTATAAAAGGCGGGCATGTAAAGCTTCGTACATCTGATGTGATCACAGTCTATTATTACCCTAATTGGCCTTAAAGTCCTTCAATTCTTTCTTCTGGTAAGTCAAAATTTTCATCATTGACTTCTCTCAGGAAATTAGTCCAACTGTTATAATATTCAGCAAGTGCATAGGTATAGCCCACAATAATTGAACGATATGACTGTTTCATAACGATTAATGATGTAATATCTGATTCACCATTTTCATAACTATCTTTTGAAATATCTATTAATTCTTCTGAATCTTTTACTATTTTTTGTTCGTAATAATTTAGATTTTCTACAGCTGTTAAAAACCTTTCATAAGCAGCACTTACATCTTTAATTGCCTTGTTTTTCACAGAGTTATAATTAATTTCAGCTTGTTGCAGTTTTAGTGTTGCATTTTGGATTTCTGGTGAATAGTTGTAAAATAATGGAATATTTACAAGGCTTGCTCCTGCGTATGCGCCGCTGTTAAAATGCCCACTATCCATTTGTGAACCTACTTGATAAGCATAACCTCCAACTAGTGAAATATCAGGAATTCTTTGTCTTGCAACTACTGTTAAATTCTTTTCGGCAACATCAATTTGTTGTTTTGCTATTTGTATATCAAATCTATTACCAATTGCTTTAGTAACTATTTCAGAAAATTGCGGAAATTCGAAATCAGGTGGAGGGGTAAGCATTTCATCGAAATTATTTTCTTCTGAAAAAATTTTATCCATACTATCGTATGTAACATTATCTGGGTCATTTATAATTTTATTGAAGGCACTCAAAGCTGTTTTTACGTTAACTCTTGCTGAATTAACCTGTGTTATCATCTGATTAAGTGCAATTTCTGCCTGAAGCACATCAACTTCAGGAACTTTTTTGGCTTTAGCTCTATTTTGGGCTATTTTAAGAAGTTCTTCTTGAAGTGTCTTTTGTTGTTCCATTGTATGTAGAATTGATTTTGCTGCAACAAGATTTATATAAGCTTCTCTTACATCCATTTTTAAATCAAACTTTGTATAATCAACATTTTTTTCAACAAGTTTAAGATTTGATTTTGCAAGATTTTTCCTGGCTCCTCTTTTTGCAATTTCAATATCCTGACTTAGTCCTAATTGTTTAGGCTCGCTTCTCCCTGCGCCACCCATAAAATAAAAAGCGTCTAAAGAAGGATTTTGCAATCTATTGGCTGATTTTATATTATTTTTGGCTATGTTAATTTCAATTTGTGCAGATTTTAGATCCAGATTATTTTTCAAAGCAGCATCTATAGCTTCGTCGAGGTAAACTTTTTTAATATTTTCATCAGCTAAAGCATAGCATTGTAAAGATAGAAATAATATAAATAACCAGATTAATTTTTTCATACTCTAAAAGTATAACATAAATTTAAAATATCAGGATATGAAAAATTTATATTTTTAATGTTATTTTGAGAAGTAAGAAACTTGTAATATTAGTCGGTTGGATTTTTTATTTTTCTTGCTGATTATAAAGTTGCACAGGTATTGATTATATTGAACAGATGGTTCTATTATTTTCGGTGAACTATATATGAAAAATAACTAATATTTTTTATTGTCTGACTGTTAAACCTTACCTAACTGATAATGAAGAACAGATTTAAAATTCTACATAAATATTTAAGGGTTTGTTTTGAAGTTCTGTTTGTAAATATTCGACAAAAAACTTTACTTTTGATTCATCATTGCCAAAATCTTTTGGTATTTTGTATATTTTTGAATTTTTTAGAATAATTAGCACGTGATTATGTGTACAAACTCGAACTCTCGACTTAGCATAATCGAATCCAATTATATCTTCAGGATTAAATGTCTTGCTAGATACCTGAATATTGAACATATTTTTATTTGACACATAGCATGCACTATCATTACACACAAATTCCGAATTTGTAATCCAGAGTAACCAAGAAAGTGCAATTAGAAAAAATATAACTATATATGTATTTATACCAAAAAATTTCATATAAAGATAATAATACAAATTATGACAAATTAAAATAGAATAATATACTTTGATTGGCAACTAAAATTGAATTCAATCGGAGGAGTTTGTACGTTGGGCTTTTGACCCAACAAAAATGTAAGTATATAAAGCTGCGCATACCTTAGATAAATTCGAAAGCAAACAGGACTTTAAAATACAAAGATTTTCGACATATTCTTAAAATAAAAAACGGATAAACTTTAGTTTATCCGTTTTTTATTCAGAGAGGATGGGATTCGAACCCACGGTGGAATTACTCCCACACAACCTTTCCAAGATTGCACCTTAAACCGCTCGGACACCTCTCTATTTGTTTATAATATTACCATAAAAATAAAATTTTATAATAATTTTGTTTGTAAATATTTTAAATCTTAATGAGTTATGATAAAATTCAATAAAGGTAATATTTAATATGGATAAAGTTGTAAAAAAGTTTGAAAAAGGTTTAATCGGCGAAATTACTATCCCTTCAGATAAGTCAATATCCCATAGGGCTGTGATGTTTGCTTCATTGGCGAATGGTAAATCCATAATTAAAAACTTTTCAAATGGACAGGATCCAAAATCCTCATTGAATATTTGTAATGCACTTGGTGTGGAATATAATTTTTCAAATGATTTGCTAGTTATAAAATCTTGTGGACAGCTGAAGGCTCCAACAAGTCCTCTGGATTGTGGAAACTCTGGAACTACAATGAGACTTATGTCTGGTATCCTAGCTGGTCAAGGTTTTAATTCTGTATTAATTGGTGATGAGAGCCTTTCTAAAAGACCTATGAAAAGAATAATTGAGCCATTATCTCTTATGGGGGCAAAAATTAGTGCTGTTGAAGCTCATGCTCCTTTAAAAATTAAAGGAAGTCATTTATTAGGAATTGAATATAATTCCAAACTGGCTTCAGCTCAAGTAAAATCTTGTATATTACTTGCTGGGCTTTTTGCTGAGGGTAAGACTATATTTACAGAACCTTATGTTTCTAGAAACCACACAGAGCTTATGCTTAAAGCAATGGGGGCTAATCTTTATGTCTCAGAAAATTCTGTTTCAATAGAAAAATCAAATCTTAATCCTATAGAAATAAATATTTGTGGAGATATTTCTTCTGCTGCTTATTTTATTGTTGCAGGTTTAATTGTTCCTAATTCAAAAATAATTCTTAAAAATGTTGGTTTAAATCCGACTCGTGCTGGAATTATTGAAGTTATTCAAAAAATGGGGGCTGATATAAAAATTCTTGATAAACGCACTCAAGCAGGTGAGGTCGTTGGTGATTTAGAGGTTAATTATACCGAAAGTCTCAAAGGTTGTGTGATAAAAGGTGATTTAATTCCGCGTTTGATAGATGAAATTCCGGTAATTGCTGTTCTTGCAACACAAGCTTTTGGTGAAACTGTAATTAAAGATGCATCTGATTTAAGGAATAAAGAATCGGATAGAATTTCTGCTGTTGTAAATGAACTTAGAAAAATTGGTGCTGATATAGAAGAGTATGAAGATGGATTTATTATTAATGGTAAAAAAGAATTACAAGGTAACTGCGAAGTAGAGACTTATCACGATCACAGAATTGCTATGAGTTTTTATGTAGCAGGACTTATTTGTAAAAAACCTATAAAAATTAACTCTTTTGAGTGGGTAAATATATCATTCCCTGAATTCGAAAAAATATTTTGTAAACTTATGTAACATACGCTTGGAATTTTAAAGCAATTTTTCATCAACAAAATCCTTTTATAGAATATAAGGTTAGGTTACTAAATTTTGAAAGGTTAAAAGGTTTATTATGGCAGGTGAAATTCCAGGGGTAGGTTACAATGCTATGAATGATGATTTCATGGCTCAGATGTATTTCAACAGAGCAGCACAAAATACTTCACCAGCACAGCAGTCTCAATCAACTCAAACTTCGCAAGCAGGTGGAAATAATCCAGCATTTCAAGGTGGTGTGCAGGCAGATACTTTTGAAAGAAGCAGTGCCGTTCCAACAGTTGCTTCTGCTGTACTTGGCGGTGGTGCTGCTGCTGGGGCAGGTTATTATTTCTCAAAACCGATTAATAAAAATGGTGAAGTAGCTGAAGGATTAATTAAAGCAATGGACAATGTTAATCGCAAGGAGTGGACAAAAATTGCAACGGAAGAAATTCTCAGTGATATTAAAAGCCCAGTTTTTGAATCTTTAGGAATTGCTGATCAAAAAGCTTACGATGCTGTTAAGAAATTCGCGCTTTCAGGAAAGCTTGATGGGTTAACTGATGCTGAAAAAGCTCTTATTCCAGATACTTATAAAGTGCACTCAGAAGCGAAAAATGCAGTTGATCTTGCTGAGGCTGAGTTTAAAAAGATTGATATGAAAAAAGTTGCAGAACAAGCAAAAGAAGCTGTCAGTGAGTTTAGTTTAGAACATAATCAGAATTTGCTGCAAAAAACTAAAGTATTTCAGGGTAAACTTTCAGCACTTGGTGAAAGTGCCACTGAGGCTGATTTGGAAAAATTAATTAAAGAAAATAAATCGTTATTCAATTTTAAAGGTACTGAAGATGAAATTGCAAAAGAAATAAAAGAACTTGCAAAAAGTGGTAAATCTGGACTTGATGATATGGTAAAATTATGTATCAAAGGTCGAGAAGAATATGTTAAAGGTTTACGTGAAGGTATAAAAGAAGGTATTCTTGATAATTATGATAAAGAAGCAAAAGCTTTTGTAAAAGAAGCTCCTGAAGCATTACAAAAAGCTGTTAAAAACTTCAAATGGAAACAAGCTGGAATATGGGGGGCTGTAACTGCTGGTTCAATACTTTTATTAGGTGCCTTATTCGGTGGTGGAAATAAATCTAAAAAAGCATAATAAACTCTATATATAATTCTAAAATCCCTGAATATTTTCAGGGATTTTTTCTATTTAGTTAATTAAATCTTTTGTTGTATAATAATTTTATATTTTGTAAAAAGTTATTTTAAGGAGAAGTATATGAGAGAAGAATTATTGGCAATAATTGAAAAAAATAGTCGGATAGACCTACAAGAACTTGCTGTTCTTCTCGGAGTTCAAGAAGTCGATGTCGTAAATGAGCTTTCAAAACTTGAAGCTGAAGGAGTTATTTGTGGATACCATACCCTTATTGATTGGGAAAAGACTTCTATAGAAAAAGTGACTGCTCTTATTGAGGTTAAGGTTACTCCACAAAGAGGTCAGGGTTTTGATAAAATTGCTGAACGTATTTATAATTATCCTGAGGTTAAATCGGTATATCTTATATCAGGTGGGTATGATTTGCTTGTGACTCTTGAGGAAAAAACCTTAAAAGAAATTTCTAGATTTGTTTCTGATAAGTTATCTACACTTGATAGCGTATTGAGTACAGCTACTCATTTTATTTTAAAAAAATATAAAGACCATGGTACTATTATTGATAAAAAACATGAAGATATAAGAGAGGTAATTACACCATGAGAAATATCCTTTCTGATAAAGTTCAAAATATTAAACCTTCTGGGATTAGAAAATTCTTTGATATTGTCAGTGAAATGAAAGATGCTATATCACTCGGGGTTGGGGAACCTGATTTTGAAACGCCTTGGCATATTAGAGATGAGGGTATTTTTGCTTTGGAAAAAGGTAAAACTTTTTACACTTCTAATGCTGGGTTAAAAGAATTAAGAATAGAAATTAGTAATTATCTTAAAAGAGTTCAAAATCTTGATTATGACCCTATGAAAGAAGTTTTAGTCACTGTGGGTGGTTCGGAAGCTATCGATATTGGGCTTAGAGCTATGATAAATCCTGGTGATGAGGTTATTATACCTCAGCCGTCTTATGTGTCTTATGAACCTTGTGCATATTTAGCCGGGGCAAAGCCTGTTTTACTTAATCTTAAAGCTGAAAATAATTTCAGGCTTACGCCTAAAGAACTCGAAGATGCTATTACTAATAAAACAAAAGTTTTAATTCTGCCTTACCCTAATAACCCTACTGGTGCAATAATGGAGCAGGATGATTTAGAAAAGATTGCGGAAATTATCATTAAAAAAGATATTTTTGTTATGTCTGATGAAATATATAGTGCGCTTACATATAAGGGAAAGCATGTATCTATTGCAAATATTTCAGGTATGAAAGAAAGAACTCTTTTAATTAATGGATTTTCGAAGGCTTATGCTATGACAGGCTGGCGATTGGGTTATGCTTGTGCGCCAAAAGAGCTTATTTCACAAATGACTAAAATTCATCAATTTGCTATTATGTGTGCACCTACTACAAGTCAATATGCAGCGATTGATGCACTAAAAAATGGTGATGAAGATGTTGAAAAAATGAGAATGGCATACAATCAAAGAAGAAGATTTTTGATGAATGCTTTTAAAGAAATGAATCTTGATTGTTTTGAACCATATGGCGCATTTTATGTATTTCCTTGTATAAAAGAATTTGGTATGACTAGTGAAGAGTTTGCAACAAAATTCCTTGAAGAAGAAAAGGTTGCAGTTGTTCCTGGTACCGCATTTGGGGTAAGCGGTGAGGGGTATTTGCGAATTTCTTATGCGTATTCTATAGAAAATCTAAAAATTGCTATAAATCGTTTAAAACATTTTATTCAAAATTTGAGATTTAATGCGTAATTCAATATGAACATGTAGTTTTGATTCGTCAAAATTCAGTTGTAAAATTAACTTTTGTATTTTTAAATAACTTATTGCATAATATCAAAAACTTTAAAAATTTATTTGTGTTTGGATGTTTTATAAATTTGCTCCAAATCTATTACAATATTTGAATCATCTTTTTTAAATAAAACCAAGTCAGGTTTATTATCTCCGGTCATATCTTTAATTAAAAATGTATCTTTTTTAATGTTATTATTTTCTAAAATGTTTTGGAAAGTATTTATATTTTTTTCTATTAAATCAATATGTTCTCTCTTATTTTCACAATCATAAGTAACTGATTTCGTATTATCAAAAATATCGGATTGAGGTTGTTTATATTCTTTGTTAGATTCTGAAGGTGCCATGAAACAAAGAGAAGATAGAATTAAAGTCATCGTACCTATGATTGTAGCTATTGCAGAACCTTTTTCTTCTTCTTTTTCAATTTCTTCAACAGTTTTAGGATAAGATTTAAAGGTTATTTTTTGATTGTTATATTTTTGAATTGAAGTATAAGATAAAATTGGTCTGATAGTATTCATATTTGTAAAAATTCTTTATTATTCTATTGTTTAATTAATATAAATAGTTTTATTTGATTAAAAACATTTAAATAAAAATTTTGCTACTGATACGAATTATTATTTACAATAGTTAATGTTAAAAATAAATTAATGAAATTCTAACTTCTTGACGTTTATCAAAAAATTTTATTCCAAATATTTTTATAAATATTGTTGATACATAACATATTAGTCATGTAGCTTAGTTTTTATTTGTCGTTACAGATAATTTTAATGTTATTGTAAAAAGACACATGGTTTGATTGTTGAAAATATAATTAAAGAAAACCCTGACAACCAATGGAAGGATAACAAAATTCTTGAAGAAATAAAAAACTATATATCAAAAGTCATTACACAGCGGAATGTCATGGTTCGTTCTGCATTTAACGGCGAAGATTTAGAAGGTTATTCAGCTGCAGGATTATATGATTCACATTGTCAAAATACTAAAGACTTATTATTATATGATATTTATAAAGTAATGAATTCAAAAAATAAGCCAATTGCGGTCAAATTACGGGAGAAACATAACATTCCTGACGATTTAATAAAACCGAGCGTTATAATACAAGATGGTATTATTTCGGATTATTCATTTACTACATATACAGAATCTCCTTTTGATAAGAATAAAATATTAATAGAATTGTTTATAAATAAAGAAAGATGGTGTAAACCTAATCCATATCAAATTACATATGATAAACTAACAAAAGAATTAAAGATAGAGCAAGAACATAGCAAGTATGAAGAATATCTTTTTGATGAAAACTATAAATTAATAGATAAAAAAGCTTCACAGCCAAAAGATGTTAAAAAAGTTTGGGATGTTGTTAAAAATTTGGTTAAAAATGCTCTTGTACTGGAAAAAGAATTTGGAAAACCTCAAGATATAGAAGGTGGAATAAAAAATGGTCAACTATATTTCTGGCAGACAAGAAATATAGTGAAAAAAATTCATTAATAAGTTGCAGGTTGCAACTGGACTTTGCTGAAATAATCAAATTATCAGTATAACTCAAATCGGTGCGTAATTCAGCTATATTAAGAAAATCTCAATCTATCTGTACAATCCGAAAAAAGTCCAGTTCGACAGTTTGATTATTTTGGAAAACTTAAAATTCCGACCTAAAAAAGCCCTCTCAGAGCGGACTGTCCAAAATAATCGAAGTATCCATACAAATCAATCCGGTCGTTAAATTACAGTTATTGTAGTAATATTAATTATTTTAAAACTTCCAACTGATACATTTATATTGTTTCAATAATAAACAATTTTTATACTATTTAATCAACCATGAAAAAACTGGGCCCGGAGGGATTCGAACCCACGACCAAAGGATTATGAGTCCTCTGCGCTACCGCTGCGCCACAAGCCCAGAAATTACATATTTAATTATCAATCCAAGATTAGTTACAGTCTTTAATTTATCACCAAAATAACAAAAAATCAAGTACATTTCTATATTGTAATTTCTTCTTTGCTGATAATTTGGTCTGCACCTATAATTTGAGAATATAAGTCTGCATTTACTGTTGAATTTGATGCTACGACACTATGCGATATTTTTACGTTATCTTTTATTTTTACAGCGTCCCATACTATGCAATTCTCAAGTACAACATTTTCGCCTATTATACAATTATCTCCAATTGTGCAATTCCCAATAATAGTGGTGCTTTCAGGTATAGAACTTGCTCCAATTATGTAAGAGCCATTTCCTTTTGTTTGTATTTCAGTATGAGGAAATTTACAAAATCCATTAAATAAATCTTGTGTTGATTGCTCATACTGTTCTAGAGTACCTATGTCTGTCCAATATTCTGTAATTTCAAACGTGTTTATTGCGCCTTCTTTTAACAATTTTGGAAATACATTTTTTGCAAAATCATAAAATGTATTTTCTGGAATATAGTCAAAAATTTTATAGTTGAAAATGTAAATTCCAGTATTAATAAAATTACTTTTTGCTTCATCAACGGATGGTTTTTCTTGAAATTCTGTAATAAAACCATTTTCATCTGTTACGACAACGCCAAAGTGAGATACCTCTTCAAGTGGAATCTGTTTTATTCCAATAGTTGCTATTGCTCCTGATTTTTTATGTATTTCAATACCTTGTCTTAAATCTGCATTTGATAGTCCGTCAGCTGAAAGTACAATAAAATCTTCACCTTTGTCAAAGAAGAATTGACATTTTTTTAATCCTCCTGCGGTTCCCGAAAGAGTTTCTTCTTTTATGTATTCAAAATTTATCCCAAATTTATTGTTTTTATATCTTTCAATTATTTGTTCTGCGAGGTAATAAGTATTTGCAACAACATCTTTTACGCCAATAGATGAAAGTTTTTCCATAAGAATATCCATAACCGGACGATTTGCAATTGGTACTAAAGGTTTGGGTACAGCTTTTGTAAGTGGGTCTAATCTTGAGCCTACTCCTGCTGCCATTATCATTGCTTTTATTTTTTCATTAACCATTTTCATCACTCTCTTTTTATTCTGCCATGAAAGAATATTTATTGCAAATTTGTGAATAAATATGTTGTAAAAATTTTTTTATTGGATTATAATTTAAAAGTAAATTTCTTAAATTGGGCTTATAGCTCAGTTGGTAGAGCAGTTGACTCTTAATCAATTGGTCGAGGGTTCGAGCCCCTCTGAGCCCACCATTTATATGAAGAGCGTTTGGCGCTCTTTTTTTTTTGTAAAATAAAAAGCGGAATATTATATTTATTCCACTTTTTATTTTTTATAATTTTATTATATTTTGATTATAAATTATTTGCGGTTTGAGGTGTTCTTTGATGTCGAATTTTTTTTGCAGATGCAATGGAATCTCTTATATTAGATGCAACATAAGCACCTACACCAGTACCAATTGCTACAAGAGTATATGTAGCTGCTCCTAATGCGTTTGTTTTTCTTACTTTTTTGAATATTTCAGCAGGTAAGAATTGTTTAGCCATTTTATTGCCTCTATATGTTGCCATTAGTTCTTCTGCTATTATTGGTACAAATGACAAAGTCACTAATTTACCAACATTATTTTTTATAAATGTTGTTGCTTTATCTAATTTATTTTTAGGCTGTTCACCTTCAACTTTCTTGCGCTTAAATAGTGCTGTAAGACTAAATACTGTTCCTGCAATCATTGCTGGAGTTCTTAGCTTTTGCATTCCTTTCCATAATGTACTTTTATTTCTGTTAATAGCATGTCCCATCTCATGGAAAGTTGAGGTGCCTAATTTATCTATGTTAACCCCTATACGGTTTGTCTTAGGGAAAAATGCTGCGTTATTTCCATTTTCAAAGGTTGATTGAAGAATTTGTTTATAAACTTTACCTAAAAAGCTATTTCTGAACCAACTTGGCATTTCTTTTGATATTGCTTCATTTAATTTTTTGTTAGCTTCTGGTAGTACTTCACTTGATTCAGAAAGGAATTCATTTAGATATTTATTAGCATTAGAATTTCCATTGTTTCTAAACGGATTATATGTGAATGGTTTTAGAAATCCAGGCATTTCAAAATTACTTACTGGTTTGACATCAAGGATTTCTACCCCTTTGTCTTTGAGTCCTGAAGCTTCAAATGCATCTGCTATCCCTTGTCTTAATATTTTGTTATCAATTCCAGATGAAGTTTTTTTCATTTGAGCTACAATTGGATTTGACAAACGGCTTATTGATTGTTTTGCAATATTACCAACCATATTTCCTGCTACTATTGCACCTGCTGTCGGCCAAAAACCAGGAGTTCTATATTGTTGCCCGTTCTCGGTAGTAATAATTTTTGACATTTAATACCTTTCACACACTTGGGTAATCTGTATCTTTATTAATGCTCATAAATGGAATTAATTGTTAATTATATAGAAAAATTTTACAATTATTAATACTTATTTTCTAATGCTGCATCTTTCTAATTTTCTTACAAAACGAACAATTTTTGCTTCTTTATCTGCTGTTATTGAATCAACTAGGATTGTTTTGCATCCTAAAAGTTTACCGCACAAAATATCTGTAAGTGGTCTATCACCCACAAATACTGCTTCTTTTGGATTGATACTATATTTTTTTAAAAAGTCTTTTGCTGGCTGCGTATTGGGTTTTTTTGCTTCAAATAGTATTGGAAATGGTGTTATTGCACTAACTTTTTTTATATATTCCTGATTGTGGTTATTTGAAATTATTGCAGTAAAGAATTTTGATTGAACTTTTTTGAGCCAATCTAGTGTTTTTTCTGTATAACATCCAGTTTTTGATCCCATAAGTGTACTGTCTAAGTCAAATAACATTGCTTTTATACCTGATTTTTCCAGTTCTTCTAAATTTATTTCATATATACTTTTTAAATTGTAATCAGGTTTAAGAAACATGCTCTTTTACTCCTATTGTTCTTGCTAGAGCATATTTATAATCAATTGGTTCATTCTCAAATTTTATATATACATCATCATTTGTATTTCCAAGAGGTTGTTCTTCTCCTTTTTCATTTGTAATTTTCAAAACTTTTGTTGTGAATTGTTCTTTTGGAGTGATGATTTCTACTTCATCATTCAGGAGCATTTTATTTTTTATTTTTACGAAATTATCACCATCAGAATTCTTCTTGCCTTTAAACTCACA
Source organism: Candidatus Gastranaerophilales bacterium (assembly GCA_944323725.1). GTDB lineage: Bacteria > Cyanobacteriota > Vampirovibrionia > Gastranaerophilales > Gastranaerophilaceae > Scatousia. Next base: position 31,025 of record CALUTP010000003.1, read on the forward strand.
TAAAAAATCTGCTCCGGCAAGTCCTTTGGAAATATCATAGCTGTAGCTGTCATTGTTATTATTGCCAAGTGCAAATCCGGTTGTGTATCCTCTGTTTCCTACTTTTTTTAGCTCTATAAAGTATTTGTGTAAATCTGCATTTAGATTTTTAATGCAGTCGTCTATTGCATTTCTGTAAGCTTTTGCAACAGCTGAAACGTAATATAGACTTTTTGTCCTGCCTTCAATTTTGAATGAATTTATACCGGCGTCAATAAGTTTTGGCAGATGTTCTACAAGACATAGATCTTTTGGACTTAGAATATGGGAACCTCTTTCGTCTTGATTAATTTCATAGTACTCATTAGGTCTGGTGCTTTCAACAAGTTTATAACTCCATCTGCAAGGTTGTGAGCAGTTGCCATGGTTTGCTTTTCTTTCTCCATTCGTAAAATAATCGCTTAAAAGACATCTACCTGAAAATGATACACACTGAGAGCCATGTACAAAACTTTCAAGTTCAATATCTGGGACATGTTTTCGGATTTCTGCAATGTCTGCTATTGGTAATTCTCTTGCTAGAATTACTCTTGTTGCACCAATATCTTGCCAGAATTTTACACTTTCATAGTTCAATGTGTTAGTTTGTGTGCTTATATGCAGCGGGGTATCTGGCATATATTTTTTTACAAGATTGATCACTCCGAAATCACTTACAATTACAGCATCTGGGTTAGCGTCTTTAAATTTATCAATACAACTTTCTAATAATTTTATATCGCTATTGAATGCAAAAATATTTAATGTTACATAAGCTTTTGCTCCTAATTTATGAGCAAGATCAACTGCTTCTTTTAGGTTATCAAGAGTAATAAGCTGACCTTTTCGCATGGCTCTTAAGCTGAAATCTACTACTCCAAGGTAAACTGCATTTGCTCCATATTTTATTGCGTATTCTAATTTTTCTAAATTGCCTGCCGGCATCAATAATTCTAAATCCTGCATAACTGTATATTACCCAAAAGGATGTAAATAATCAACTGATTAGGTGATGCTATTTTTTGGTTTATATAGACAATAGAAGTGTAAGAGATAAATGTTTTTGGAGAGCACACATATGCAAGTTATTGAAAATGCTGCTGTTACTATTAAAGAAATCTGGGAATATCAACACCCTGTAATCCATTCTTGGTTTTTAATGAGTGTGGTATCTTTTTGTTTTATGTTTGCTTTTTTATTTTTCGCTGTTTAATAATTATCCTGATTTGCAATCTCAAGTATTGCATAAGCGTTAAAATCAACAGAGCCGAATATAAATTTAACTTGATTTTCTTTTCCGCTATCAATCATTTTGATGAAATTAATTTCCGGTTCATTGAAATCGTCGTTAGTTTCTATCGCTGGAATTTCTGCCATAAGATTTTGGGATTGATATAGCTGAATTATGGGAGTTCCGTTTCTCAGTTCTCCTTTTGCTTGGTAGTGACCTACTGGAAGTATTGCTGTTTTATTCAATTTTATTGGAGCTGATACACATATTATTGGTAAAGATTCTGGCATTTTATTTATAGTATCTGTTTCGTTGCTCTGGCGAAATTCTTCACCTTTTGGAATATTTTTGTTGCGTTTCTTTTTACCTTTTTTACTTTCCAATGCTTTTTCAAAGTCTTCATCGCTCACAGGTTCTTGGCCGTAAACATTTTGATCTCCAAAGTTGTCCCATAAGTCGCCATCTGCATATGACGCAGTTCCGATTGTGAATATTATGATAAAAAGAATTACAATTATATTTTTCATACTTATATTTTAATTGTTTTTGCAGATTTGTAAAGATTATATATTAAAAGAGCGGCTTATGCCGCTCTGGATTACAAGATATAAAATATAAACTCACGAGGAACTACACTACCCTATGTAACTTGATAACATTTCCTGACTTAGACTTGACATCCGCATTTTTTTTAATGCTCTCAATTCGGTTTGTCTAATACATTCTTTGGTTACTCCATAGATGTTTCCAATTTCTTCGAGAGTTCTTTTGGTTGCATTCCCAAGTCCGTAGCGCATTCTTACAACATCCTGCTCTCTTTCTTTTAAAGTTGATACGACCATTTCTATATCAGCTTGTAGGTTTTTATATTCCGCATTTTCTGCGACTAATGCGCGTTCATCTTCAAGGATGTCTGCTATATTTAATTCTTTTCCATTTTCTCTTTCTAGTCCGCTTTCAATGGAAATTGTTTTTGTATAAGCAGAAAGGAATGTCTCAATTTTATCGGGTTCTATATTCATCTTTTTGGCTACATCTTTAGTCTGTACTTGACAGTTGTATTCTTTTTCCATTTCTGATTTAAGTTTTGAAAATTTAGAAAGTGTTTCTTGAATATATACAGGAATTTTCATGCAGTGAGATTGCTCAGAAATTGCTTTGAACATTGACTGTTTTATCCACCAGCTTGCGTATGTTGCAAATTTGTAGCCTAATTTGTAATTGAATTTTTCCGCTGCAATCATTAGTCCAAGATTCCCCTCTTGAATTAAATCAATCATTGGGAGACCAGACATATGAATTGCTTTTTTTGCAATGCTCACTACAAGTTTCAAGTTTGCTTGGATTAATTGTTTTTTAGCTTCGGCATCTCCTTCTTTTGCTAATTTTGCTATCTTTTTTTCTTCTTCTGTGCTTAATGATTTATAGTTTGCTATTTCTCTTAAATAACCTGTAAGGATGCTGTCGCTTGCTGCTGATATTACTTCATTTTTTGCAGGATTAGATTTTTGTGTAACCTTCTTCATTTTTACGGGACTGTTCTTGCTCATAAAATTTAAACTCCTTATTTTACAGCTTAACAAAATACACCGGTGATAAATCGTTTTGAAATGTTTTTATTGGAGTAAATGTTGATTTCAGCACGATTTATCTCCGTCTGGGTGACGGTATTGTAATGTAACACGAAATAGTATATACTTAGTATATACTATAGTATATAAAATTACAAGTCTTATGTTAAGAATTATTAAAACGAATTTTTGAAAATTTAACCTTCCTTAATTTTAATTGTTTGTAGTATAATGTTTTTGAGGAGTATTAGTTATGAAGAAAAAGATTATTATTGGATTAAGTATTTTATTAGTTACAATTCTCACTTCTGCTGTTTGTTTAGCTATAAATAGCAGTGTTATGAATAGAAAAGAAAAACCTTCTGATTATCATATAGGTGTGTCATATGAATCAGCAATCGAGGCGGATAAACCGGCTCTTGTATTGTTTTATGCTGATTGGTGCGGGTATTGTTTGAAATTTATGCCTAGATTTAAAACTATTAATTCTATATATAAGAATAAATTTAGTATTGTCATGTTGAATGTTGAAGATCCTCAATATAAAAAAATTGTAGATGATGTCGCATTAACTGGATTTCCTACATTGTATATAATTGACAAAAAATATGATAATAGAGTTCTTTTAAATAACGCATTATATCTAGATTTGAAACGTTTAAGAGGCGAACTTGACAGATATTTAAGTATTAGAAAACGTTTGGATAATTGTGATAAATGTACGGATAAGTAGTAAAAAAAAAAGACCTTGATATTATTTTCAAGGCCTATCCGTTTAAATAAGAAGAGAGAGCTTTATGTTTATATAAAGTAAATATGTATAAAAAAATTGCTATTTATGATGCAAATTTTTAACAAATCTTAATAAAAAGAGCACGCTGTAATGAAAGATATCCAAAACCTTAAAGATACTCGTAATGTAGATATTCAAAAAGTAGGAATAAAGCATATTGATGTTCCTTTAATAATACAAAGGAAAAATAGTTCCAATCAGGTAGTATGCGCTAAAGCAAGAGTAAATGTTTCCTTGCCTAAGGATTATAAAGGAACGCATATGTCCCGTTTTGTAGAGGTCTTGAATGAATGGCAGCATAAGGATTTGTTAGGTGTTGATGTTAAAGGTTGTCTTGAAAAAATCATTGAAAATTTAGATGCTCAAAGTGGAGAATTATTATTTAAGTTTAAATATTTTTTAGAAAAAAAATCTCCAGTAACGGAGTTACCTGCGCAAATGGCGTATGATTGCTCTTTTGAAGGAAGAATAAATTCTGATGGATATAAATTTATTCTTGGTGTAGAAGTACCTGTGACTACGCTTTGTCCTTGCTCAAAAGAAATTTCAGATAATGGTGCTCATAATCAAAGAGCATTTATTACAGTAAGAGTTTCTTATGATGAAGATAAACATATTTGGCTTGAGGATTTAATTTCACTTATTGAAAGTTGTGCATCTTGTCCGGTATATCCTCTTTTAAAGCGGGAAGATGAAAAGTTTGTGACAGAAAAAGCTTGGGATAATCCTAAATTTGTCGAGGATGTACTTCGTGATGTTGTAGTAAAATTGCGCGATCATCCTGTCGTAAATGAATTTGAGGTCGAATGCGAGGCTTTTGAAAGTATTCATAATCACTCAGCTTGGGCATATCAAAAAGAATCTAAACTATAAATTACAAGTGATAATCGCATTTATGCCCCAGTTTTTGCCAGAGTTATCTTTTATATCTTGTAAATTATATCGTTGTGCTTCTATTGAAATAGATGTTTTTTCATTTATTTTTCTTGTTATTCCCGAAAATACGCCGGCACTGTTTTTCCATTCTCCTGTTTTATAATTATATTTTCCAGAATAATGCGGATTAATGTAAAAACTTGTCTTGTCATTAATTGGAAGGTTTGCAGTTATTGGAGAGTACCTAATTTGTGTAGCTGTATTTTTTGTTCCTATAGTATTTCTTATTCGCAAATTCTGATTAAAAAGTCCTTTTTTATCGTAATTAAGAGAACCTTTAAAGTCTATTACTACCATAGCTTCATTTTTAAAATTTGTTCCAATTCCAAGAAAAGCTCCTGCAGAGCCTTTTTGATTTAACGCTTTTTCTTCAATTCCTCCGATTGTTAAATTACTTCCATCAAGGTTTTGGTAACTGTTAAGTGATGTTGTTCCTTTAATAATTGGTATTGTCATAAATAAAAAATTCTCCTGAAATATATCCCCTATATTTATATAAAGGATTTTACTTCAGGAGAATTGCCTAGTAATAAATTTATTCTTCTAAAAGTTTTTCAGCAAGTTCTGATTCTGTGCGTCCGTTTAGAGTCTTGTTTACTTTTTGTAATTTTTGTGCGATAAGCTCCATATTATCAGTCCATACGAAGTTATCATTGACATATTTTTCAGCTTTATCAAAGTTCCCGTCTATTTGAATTCTTACGATTTCTGCAAGCATTTCTTTTGCAATCGGCACAACTTTGTCAATGTTAACGTGAATTTTACCTTCAGGAGTAATATCATAAGCTCCTCTTTCGGCAAAATATTTATTCTGCATAACAGTTCTTACTCTATGAGCTTGGGATAGAGTCGGTTTTGATTTTAGGAAGTTATCAGTCACTGTTGTAACAATAATCTGTTTTCTTTGTTCAGGTGTGTACATCCCAAGTTCTGTAAGTAAATCAATAAAAGCTAATGAGCCCATATCTGCTTTATTTTCTTCTATAATATTTCGGTATTTACCAAGAGATTCTCCGCCTTTTTTAGGACCTAGTGAATGTGCATTTTCATGTCCGATTGTGAACCAGTGGTCGGCTTCATCTAGGTAATATTTTTGTTGGTCTTTATCTAATATCGCATCAAGGCGTTCTTGAAGTTTTTCTTTATCACTGATAAATCTGATTTGTCTATGATAAACGTTACGTCTGCCTCCTCCGATTTGCAATGATAATTTATCATCATTCGGAAGATTTTCCGCTAAGGTAATTCCTCCTCTATATTCTCCAACATTACCGGTTACAGCTACAAGATCCACATCAACCATAGTTTGTTTAGCATCACCTTTTGTTGAGATGTTTTGTTCATATTCATCAGCATAAGGCATATTTTTTGCTAAAGTCGGAAGATATTGTTTTATAGCCATTAAGGCATCTGTGCCTTCTTTATTTACAATGCCTACTCTGCCTCCTAAGAAATCTTTAGGAATTGGTGAAATGCCTCTTTCTTCAAGCATTTTACTTAGTTCTTTGTTCTCAACAATTGTACCGGTCATTTCATCCTGGTAGTTTTCTCTTGTAATAGTGAATTCAAGAGGGGTATCTTGAAGTGTTGCCCATTTCTTGTCTGCATAGGCATCTAACATAGGGTCTGCTTCTCTTAGTGCTTTTGCTTGCAGTTTCAAATACTCATTAAAGTCTGCATTTGTTGATGTTTCTGCAGCTTTATCAAGTTCATCTGCCATTTTGGCAAAATCTTCTTTGTACTTGTCGATATAATCAATTCCAACAAGTTCATCACCATTTCTTTCTACTACTGAACGTTGGGTCAAAATCTTTTTAACTTCTTCATCTTTTCCTTCATTCAACATTTTTGTAAGAATTGAATGGAATTCTTCTTTTGTTAAATCTTCTGGGTAGACACCTTTACCAGGTAGGTCAGTATGTCCTTTTGCTAAATGTATTTTTTGTGATAAAGAATCGATTGCGTTAATTCCTTTTTGTGCATCAAAAAGAATTTTAGTTTTTTCAGCGTTTTTGTTTCCCTTTGCTATTTCTTTATCCAGATATTCTTTGAATTCTAAATTATGCGGATTATCAAGCTGCATATTTATTTTCTCCAAAATATATGCTGCTTTGACAAGATGTTTTAATGCTTTTTTATCACCGTCAGCCAGTGCTAGATATTCCGGTGCATCAGGTTTTAGCATTTTTTTAGTAGTTAAGTAATCTTTATGCGTACGTTTTTCTAGTTCTTCAGTAGAAAGATTTAAATCATAGTTCCCTCTGAAGCTTACATTATTATTTCTGTTTGCCATATTATCAAGCTCCCTCATTAGTTTTTCATTATTTTCTTGTTGAATGTTTGTCGAAATTAGTTTTTGTGCAGGGGTATGTATATATTTATGATTAACTTTATTTGTTGTAATTTTGTTAATTTCCATAGTATTCTCCTTAATAAAACAAATTATAGCAGTTTTTTTGAGTAAATCAAGTGGTGGAGATAATTTATTTATGATAAGTTTCACCTTTTATAATTTTAAATGCTCTATATATTTGTTCTACAAGGATTAATCTTGCAAATTGATGCAGGAATGTCATTTTTGACATACTCATTTTTAAGTTCGCTCGGTCAGATACATTTTTAGAAAGTCCGCAGGAGGAGCCGATTACAAAAATGATTTCGCTTTGCCCTTCGTTTGTAAGGTCGGAAATTTTTTGGGCAAATTCTTCTGATGAAAATTGTTTTCCATTAATTTCCATCGTTATTACATATGATTGTGGCTTGATTAGTGATAGAATTTTTTCACCTTCTTCATCTAATACTTTTTTAGTTAAGTGTTCATCTTTAATTTCTATTGGTGAAAGTTCTATTATTTCTACTGATGCATAAGAGGTTAATCTTTTGAGAAATTCTTCAATCCCGTCTTTTAGAAATTTTTCTTTAATTTTTCCAAGCGCAATTATTTTAATTTTCATTTTGCCATATATAAAGTTCTTGATGGAAATGCAAAATCAAGACCTTCAGCCCTAAATTGTTTTATAATTTCCAATAATACTTGTTCTTTTATTTTTAAATATTTTACGTAATTATTGGTTTTGACATACGCATTTACTTTAATATTAATGGAGCTATCCGCAAGCGTGTCTAAAAATACAACAAAGTCTCCATATATTTCGTGATTATTTTTTAGAATTTCTTCTATAATTTCTATAGCTCTTTTAAGTTTTTCATCACTTGTATCATAGGTGACTCCTATTGTCTCAAGAATTCTTCTTTTATGCGCTTTTGTAATATTTACTATTTCCCCGTTTGCAACAGTACTGTTAGGAATTATTGTAAGAGCATTATCAAGAGTTCTTAATTTTGTAGAACGAAGGTTTATATCTTCTACAGTTCCTTCTAATGCACCTAATTTGATATAATCGCCGACTTCAAAAGCTTTATCTGATAAAATAGCAATAGTTCCAAATACGTTTGCAATAGTGGCATTAGCTGCAAAGCCTACTGCTAAACCGGTAATTCCAAAACCTGCTATAAGAGAAGATACTGAATATCCATGATTTTGTAATAATGCAGCAATTAATATGAAAAATATGATGAATTTTAAAAGACGTGTCAGTATTGGGATAAATTTAATTATTTGAGACGTGTGATTTTCAGTGAATTTCTTTTTGAGTCTTTCTTCCATAATATCGACAGCTTTACAAAGCAGAGCTAGTATAATTATGTTGATTATTACTTCCGCAATTAAGCCGAAATGTATGCTATCAAGTACTTTTTGCACTTTTTCAATGTAGTTTAAAACTTGTTCTATCATATATAATCCCTAATTCAAAAATTAAATTTACACAAAAATAGCGGAAGACGAGACTCGAACTCGCAACAACCTGCTTGGAAGGCAGGGACTCTACCTTTGAGTTACTTCCGCTTATAACTATTCACTTGTCAGGCTGAATTTCAACCATATTTAAAACTTACTATAAAAAAAATATTTTTGCAAGTGGTTAATTTTTAAATAAATACTTCTATAGAATTAGTTATATAAAGCTAGTTAATATAAAAATCTTATTCTCAAGGAGGGTGAAAAAAGCTTGAAAAAGAGGTATATTATTATTGTAAGTCTATTGTATCCAGGCACTTTTTCGGGGTTGCGACAAGATTTTTTCTTTGAGCGGGTTTGGTTTAAAATACAGTAGACTTATTCCTTAAGAACTATGTACAATTTTATATATCAATGGTTTTCACGTTTGATATACTGGGGCTTATCGGAAGCGTACCGATAGGTCTTTTTCTTGTTGAACTAATTTTAATTTGGTTTACTTTCTTTGTGATTTTTGTTATAATTCTTTTTGTTAAAGTTGAAAAGGAGTTATATTAATGTCAAATGAAGTAAGAGCAAGCCATATTTTAGTTCAAACAGAAGATGAGGCTAAAAAGTTATATGATGAAATAAGTGCAGGCAAAGATTTTGCAGAAGCTGCTGCAGAAGTTTCGTTATGTCCTTCTGGTAGTAGAGGCGGCGATTTAGGGTATTTTGGACGAGGCATGATGGTTAAGCCATTTGAGGATGCCGCATTTTCTCTTGAAACTGGCGTTGTATCTAAACCTGTTCAGACACAATTCGGCTGGCATTTAATTATGGTTACTGATAAAAATTAATTATGGAACTTCTATTAAGTCTTCGCAAATTTTTGCGTGATGAAAATTTGGATTGTTTATTGATTAACTCCACCAATGAATTTTTGGTGGAGTATAATTCGTTGCATGAAAATTCAAGATATATTTTGACAGGTTTTTCCGGGTCTACTGGGGATGCTGTTGTCACTGCGGATAATGTTTATTTGTTTGTAGACGGTCGTTATCATATTCAAGCAGATTTGGAAGTCGATAAAAATATAGTGACTGTTATAAAACTTAAAAATGGTGAAACTTTTTTGGATGCGTTAGAAAATTTATTACCAAAAAATTCAAAATTAGGAATAAATTCTAAGAAAAATTCTCAAAATCGTGTAGAAAATTTAAATAAAATTTTTGATGTAAAACTTTATGATTTTGATTTTATTATTAAAAAATCTCCTATAAAAAAAGATAAAATTGAAAATATTGATGAAAAATTTTCTGGAAAATCTGTTCATGAAAAACTTAAAGAAATTTCAAAATTTTTAGCGGAAAATGATGCTTTACTTTTGACAAATTTAGAAGAGATTTCTTATCTTTTCAATAAGCGAGATTTTTCAAAACCATATTCAAGCAAGATTACTGCTAAAGCTATTATTTCCCCAGATAAAGCTCAATTATTTACTAGAGAAAATATGAATAATTTTGAGAAAAATTTACGTGATGTAAAAGGTAAAATTTTTATTGATAAATCTTCAATAAATGCTTATGATTTTAATTTAGTTAAAGATAGTTGCGTTGAATTGAAACATAATCCCGTTAAAAAAATGAAATCTATTAAAACTGAAGCTGAATTGGAACATTATAAGGAGGCTTTTAGGAAAACGGATTTGGCGGTTAGTGCAATTAGAAATTTTATAGAAAAAAATGATAATATTTCTGAATTAGATATTTCAAAAAAACTAGAGGAATATTTTATAAAATTTGGTGCAAAAAGTTTAAGTTTCAAATCAATTGTAGCCAAAGATAAAAATTCTGCACTTGCTCATTATTCAAAGTGTTCTAAGAATGAAATTTTAAAAGAGGGTTCATTAGTTTTAATAGACTGCGGGGCTTATTATGAGGGAGGTCTAGCAACTGATATTACAAGAGTTTTTGTTAAAGGAAAACCTTCTGATTTGCATAAAAAAATCTATACAATTGTATTAAAAACTTTTTTAAATTGTTTTAATTTTCAAAACCCTAAATGTGGATATGAAATTGATAATTTAGCTCGGGAAATTTTTGAAAAAAATTCTGTAGATGGATTCGTTTTTAATCATGGATTAGGGCATGGAATAGGTGTAAGCGTACATGAATTTCCTCCTAATTTATCTAAAAATGAAATAGCAAATACTCCATTAAAAAATGGCATGTGTTTTTCTATTGAACCGGGATTGTATAATGAAAAATTTTTTGGAGTTCGTTTAGAAAATTCTTGTTATTTTATGGATGGGAAAATTCATTCTTTTGTTCATATGAATTATGAAAAAAAACTTATTGATTTTAATTTATTAACAAAACAAGAAAAAGAATGGCTTAAAGATTTTGAGGTTAAGTAATTATGGAAATTACAAGTGTTAATAATGAACAGGTAAAAGATGTCGTAAAACTGCAGCAAAAAAAATATAGAGATATTGAAAATAAGTTTCTTTTAGAAGGTTTTAAGGCTATAGATGAGGCTTTTAGGGCTGGATTAGATATTGAAAAAGTTTTTGTAATTTCAGGTAAGGAAAATGAATATTTATTTTTAAAAGATAAATTGATTTCTGCAACTGAGCCAGTTTTAAAAAAAATATCAACAACCGATAGTGCTCCGGATGCTGTTGCTGTTGCTTTTAAAAAACATTATGAAAAAGCAAATTTTACAAGTGCAAATAGGGTAGTGCTTTTAGAAAATATAAAAGATCTTGGCAATCTTGGAACTATACTAAGAACTTCTACTGCATTTGGAGTTGATGGGATTGTTTTATATGGTGATTGTGCCGATATTTATAATCCGAAATGTGTAAGAGCTTCTGTTGGTAATTTGTGGAAAATTCCAGTTATCTATTTTAAAGATTTCAAAGATTTAGAATTCTTTAAAGATTATCAGCGAGTAGCTACTTTACCAAAAGCAAAATCTTATTTGAAAAATTTTAAAGCTAATGAAAAATGTTTGGTTATGTTCGGCTCAGAAGCAGATGGGTTGAGTGATGAATTGATTAAATTTTCTACTGATTCTGTGAAGATTGAGATGGCTCCGAATGTTGAATCTTTGAATTTAAGTGCAGCTTGCGCTGTTGTTTTGTATCAAATTTTTGTATAATATAATCTGACTCATTTTATATTATAAAATTTTGCTGGTAATAAAAATCTATAAATTATTTAACTAATTGATTTTGTAAAAATGTAGCGGTTTTGATGAATTTTTCAATAATAAATCTTTTTATAGTAAAATATTTATATGGATATTTTGGAAGTCAAAAGAATATGGAGTGAAGTAAAAGCTGAGTTAAGGGGTACAATTCCGGATCATGCTTATTATACATGGATTGATGCAATGGAGGCTTCTGGATTTGATAATGATACTTTTTCAATCCTTACTGTCCATGCTATGGCTGTTCAAATAGTTCGTCAAAATTATTTTAATAAAATTAATGAAGCATTTAAAAAAATTTTAGGAAAAGAAGTAGAGATTACAATTAACTATGACGATGATTTAGCTAAGAAATACGAAAAAGAAAAGAAAAAAGAAAGCTCTAAACCAAGGTCGTTAATTTCAGAAGATTCAGCTGAATCAAAAGCTATAGAAAATCTATCTCAGATGCAGTCTTTTTCTAATCTTAATTTGAAATATAAATTTGAAAATTTTGTTGTTGGTGAAAATAGTAGATTCGCACATGCTGTAGCTTTTTCTGTTGCACAAAATCCCGCAAAAAAATATAATCCACTGTTTATTTATGGTGCTTCAGGACTTGGAAAAACTCATCTTATGCAAGCTATAGGTCATTATATTATTTTTAATAAACCTAAGTTGCGAGTAAGATATATTAAAACAGAAGAATATATGAATGAATTAATTAAAAATCTTCAACAAGGCGGTGATAGAAATGGCAGAATGGATAAATTTAGAGATAAATACAGAAATGTTGATGTGCTTTTGATTGACGATATTCAATTTCTTGAATCTAAGACAAGAACTATGGAGGAAATTTTCCATACTTTCGATAGTCTTTTAAATAAAAATAAACAAATAGTAATTACTTCTGATAGATTGCCGAAAGATATTCCTACACTCCCTGATAGAATGCGTACTCGTTTTGAGATGGGTATTGTTGTTGATATTACGCCTCCGGATTTTGAGACAAGGGTCGCTATTTTGAAAAATTTAGCTGAACAAATTTCTTTAAAAGCAGATTTTGGAGTATTTGAATATATTGCAAATAATTTTGTAAATAATGTCAGAGAATTAGAGGGTGCTTTTAATAAAGTCAGTGCGTATGCTGATATTGAACAGGTAGAAGTAACACTAGAATTAGCAAAAAAAGTTCTGCATTGTGAAGATATAAAAAAAGAAATTACAATTGATGATGTAGCTTGTGCTGCTGCTGATTATTATGGAGTTACAGTATCTGATTTTTTGAGTGCTTCAAGGAGTCAAAAAATTTCCAGTGCTCGTCATGTGGCAGTGTATCTTTCTCGTGAAATTACTGAAAAAAGTTTTGAAAATATTGCAGAATTTTTTAATAAAAAACATACAACCATGTTATATTCTTATGAAAAAATAAAAAGTGAATTGAAAACTAATAAAGAATTAGAAAGATCTATTAATGAAATAAAAAATTCATTAAGAAATTAGGAGAAATTTTAAAAAAATGTATGATTATTTTAAAGGAATTTTAGCTTCAAAAAATTGTACTTCGAAAGGGTGTTTTGCTACATTGGAGGTATGTGGGATTGGTTACCTTTTGGAGCTTACTGCGAGAGATTTTTCAGATTTAATTGATTGCGGAAATGAGGTAAAAATTTTTACAGTTTTAATTCATAGAGAAGATAAAATGAGTTTATGCGGTTTTTTGCATAAAGAAGATAGAGATATTTTTAATATTTTAACTTCAGTTTCTGGTGTGGGAAGTAAAATGGCATTAACTCTTTTGGATGAATTTCAATCTTCAGAATTGATCGGTTTTGTAATTGAAGGTAATTATAAAGAATTGACAAGAGCTAAAGGTGTTGGTCCAAAACTTGCTCAAAAAATTATTCTAGAATTAAAAGATAAATTAATGAATTTTAGTCAGTCTGAACCTATTGAAATTAAGTCTGTAAAAATTAAAAATTCACAAGCTGTAGATGATGCTCAAACTGTACTCCTATCGCTCGGTTACGAACGTGTTGAAATTAAAAATGCTATGTCAAAAGCTGCTATAAATTTGAAAGAAAATTCATCTGCTGAAGATATTTTAAAAGAAACATTAAAAATTCTTTCAATTTAAAAATTTTTGTATAAAAATTTGATTATAAAAAAACCATTATTTAGTGGATGTTATAAAAAAAAATTTTTAATATATTGTTTTCTATACAAAATCAAGGAGGTCTTATGAAAAAGGATTACGAACAAATTATTAGCAATTACAACGGTGGCGATTTAGATTTATCAGGTTGCACAATTAAGAAATTAGAACTTGATCATGTAGAAGGAAGTTTGAATTTAACAAAATGTGTTATTGATAAATTATCAATCGGCTGGGTTAGCGGTACATTGAACATGACTGGTGCAGATATTAAAAATATCGAAAATCCAATTGATGCTCAATCTGTTATTATGACAGGTGCTAAAATTAAAAAATTACCTGCTCACATTTACACAGATAGTTTAAATATTGAAAAAAGCAACATTACAAAATTAAATACTGAATTAAAAGCAAATATTTTAAATGTTAGAAATACAAAGTTAGAACAGTTACCTAAAGATTTTACAGTTAATTCTTTAATTGTGGATTCTAAGACTGCAAAATATCTTCCATTATCAGTTTTAAGACAATGTGGTTCTATTGATATGGATGGTATAATTTATTCACAAAATAATGTAAATGGTTTTAACTTCTGCAGTGTAACAAGCGAAGCTAATGAAAATTGCATGTGTGGTGTATAAGTTTAGAAACCATAATGTTTTAAATAATAAAAATACCTTCTTAAATTAGAATTAAGAAGGTATTTTTTATTTAAAAATTTTTAACTAAATTAAAAGCATAATTAAACCAGCTATTGCCATTGCTGGTCCAAATGGTAAGTATGTCAAATTATCCGGATCTTTTAGTCCTTTTATAATTTTCCAGCAAGCGAATAATCCAATTAATGCTAAAATTACACTAGCTATTGTAAGTAATATAATGTTATCTATTTTATTTTGTAGTAAATAAAAAATCCCAGCATATACAAAAAATATAATAAGTGAAATTAAAACGGAATATTCTTTTTTATTAATTAATTTTTTTAAAAATACAGGCATTGTAAATAATAATTGTATAGCGACACTCAATGCTAAAATTACAAGTACATCCATTAATCCGAAAACAGCTCCCAGTCCTGCCGCAATATAGGTATCCCCTTCGCCGAATGCTCGAGTTCCTGCAAGTAAATAGCCTGTCCTCGCTGCAATTTCCATAATTATTATACCTGCAATGATACCGAGTAATGATGATGTAAGTGGGTTATGTATTAGCCAGTCTGTAGTGATAGAAAATCCATATAAAGAATTATGTGCATATATTATTTGAATTACGGTTAAATAAATACCATATACCAAACCGATACCTACAAGAGAATATGTATGAAAATCAAATACTACACGTTCTTTTATATCAGTTACAGAAATTACTATGAGCAATGATGCAATAATTGCAGCGAAAATTGCATCAATTCTTGTACCATATTTGAAAAATATAGCTACAAAAATTGCACCTGTTATAAATTCAATAATAGGATATTGTATACTGATTTTTTCCTTACAAAACCAGCATTTCCCTCTTAATAATAAATAAGATAATATCGGAATATTATGCCACCATTTTAATTTATTATGGCATTTTGGGCATTTAGATGGCGGAAGTACTATAGATTCTCCGCTAAATGCTCTTAAAATTACAACATTTAAAAAACTGCCTATTACTGCTCCTATTGCAAATATAAACAGTATAAGCACAATTAATGAAATTGGCATTTTCTCCCTCAATTCTAACTATGTTTTATCATTTCGTACATTTTATTTAATGCTTTTTTTAGTCTTCTTGAAACTTGCATTTGAGATAAGTTCATTTTTTCTGAAATTTCTCTTTGATTTAAATCTTCATAAAAACTTAATTCTATAACTTCTTTTAATTCTTTTGGTAATTTTTCAATTGTACTTGCAAGCATAATTCGATTTTCATATGAATTTAAAAATTCTTGATAATCTTCAGATGGAATTTTATCCATTAACACAACATCTTCATTATCATTTGATAGAGTTTGATCAAGTGATATTGTGTTTTTGCATAATTCAATATCAGAAATTTCTTTTATTTTTTCAATAGGCATATTTAAGTAATCTGCTATTTGTTCATTTGATGGATCTTCTATTCCCATATTTTTTAATTTTTTCTTAGCAGAGTGCACTTTAAAAAGTAGTTCTTGAATTTCTCTAGGTGTTTTTATTAGGGAAGCTTTATCTCTAAGATAGTGTCTTATTTCTCCTTTTATAAAATATGTAGCATAAGTTGTGAATTTAGTGTTCATATTAGGTTTGTAGAATTCTATAGCTTTTACAAGACCTAAAGAACCGACCTGTATAAGATCTTCATGAGCTACTCCGGATTGCATAGAAAGTGATATGGCAATACTTTTTACCAAATCCATTGATTTCTCTACTATATTAAGATGCAGCATCCTTTTTTTCTTTTCGTCAGTGCATTCTTTATAGGAGTTTAGCAGAATATCTAAATCTTTATATTGTTTTGTATTACTTTTCAATAATTTTCTCCGCTACATACAGAGAATTATATCATAACTATTTCGAACTGTAAAAATACTTAAATTTAATTAATATTTTAAATTTACTCGAATGTTTGTGATACAATCTTAGAATAGATTAAAGGTTTGGAGTGATAAGTATGATTACTATAAAAGACGTAGAACATGTTGCTAAGCTTGCAAGATTAGAACTTACAGAAGATGAAAAAGAACTTTATACAAAACAATTAGGTGACGTATTAAAATATGTTGATCAGATGAATGAGGTTGATACATCTAATGTTAAACCCATGACACAAGTGATAGATTTTGTAAATGTAATGCGTGATGATAAAGTTGTATATGAGTATACAAAGGAAGAATTAATGGCTAATGCGCCAGAAGAAGAAGACGGCTTTTTCAAGGTTCCGAAAATTAACTAAATTTTCTCCCGCTATATTGCGGGAGTTATTGCTTAAATTGAGAATTAGTATAGATTGGGGTTAAATTGATATGACTAAATATATTTTTATTACAGGTGGTGTTGTTAGTTCATTAGGAAAGGGTATTATTGCAGCATCTTTAGGGAAACTTTTAAGAGCAAGAGGTTATTCAGTAATTAATCAAAAATTTGACCCTTATATAAATGTTGATCCTGGTACGATGAGTCCATTTCAACATGGTGAAGTGTTTGTTACTGATGATGGAGCTGAAACTGATTTAGATTTGGGTCATTATGAAAGATTTACAGATACAAATCTTGGTAAATTTAACAACGTAACTTCAGGTAGTGTCTATCAGACTGTAATTGAAAAAGAACGCAGAGGAGATTATTTGGGTGCAACAGTACAAGTAATTCCTCATATCACAAATGAAATTAAATCAAGAATTGTTGGAGCAACAAAACAATTTAAGCCGGATTTCCAGTTAATTGAAATTGGGGGTACTATAGGTGATATTGAAAGCTTACCATTTATAGAAGCAATAAGACAATTTAAAACCGAAGCAGGTATTGGTAATGCAATTTCAATACATACAACATTATTACCTTATCTTCCAACTTCAGGAGAATTAAAAACAAAACCATCCCAACATAGTGTCCATGTACTAAGGAGTTATGGTATTCAGCCTGAAATTCTAGTATGCAGAACAACAAAACCAATTCCAAAGACTGAAAAAGAAAAACTTGCACTATTCTGTTCTGTTCCAAAAGATGCAGTTATAGAATGCAGGGATATGAAAAGTATTTATGAAGTACCGCTTGCATTAGAAGAGCAGAACATGGCCGGTGTTGTGCTTGATATGCTTAGAATGGAAAATAAAAAAGCTGATTTAAATAATTGGATAAAATTGGTAGAAAACATTAAAAATCCAAAAGGAACTCTAAAAGTTGCTATTGCTGGTAAATATACAAAGCTTTCTGATGCATATATTTCTGTTGTGGAATCTTTAAAACATGCTGGTTATGCTGATGATGTTAAAATCGAAATAAAATGGATTAATTCAGAAGAGTGTGTAGATTATTCTTTATGTAAAGATTTAATGAAAGATGTTCAAGCGGTTGTTGTACCTGGTGGTTTTGGTGTCAGAGGTATCGAGGGCAAATTGAATGTAATTAGATATGCTAGAGAACATAATGTTCCATTTTTAGGACTTTGTTTGGGGATGCAATGTGCAGTTATTGAATATGCAAGAAATGTTGTAGGGATAAAGGATGCAAATTCAAAAGAATTTGATGAAAATGCATCACATCCAGTAATTGATTTGATGCTGGAACAAAAAAATGTACATGGATATGGTGGTACAATGAGGCTTGGGGCTTATGATTGTATATTGAAAAAAGGTTCAAAAGCTCATAAAGCTTATGGAAAAGATAAAATTTCCGAAAGACATCGTCATAGATATGAAGTTAATAATGAGTATTTGAAACAAATTGAGGATGCTGGTTTAGTATTTTCCGGGATGTCCCCTGATGGAATGCTTGCTGAAATTGTAGAAATTCCAAAATTGGATTGGTTTGTAGCATCTCAATTTCACCCGGAATTTAAATCTCGTCCAGAAAGACCGCATCCGCTATTTAAAGGGCTAGTAGATGCAGCAGTTAAAAGAATATAAATATTGAAAATCGATTGTTTGTTAAAAACAATCGGTTTTTATAATAATTCTTGTTGACTATGGAGTGTTTTCGTTGTATTTTTATAAGGCAGTGAGTTTATTTGGGGAATTTCCGATGGAAGAGAATAATCAAGATTTTAAAAGATTTACAACCGCACAATTTTTAAATTTTTGTTTAGGTTTTTTTGGTCTGCAATTTGCTTGGCAGATGAGAATAATTTTATCAGGTCCAGTGACAGAAGGTCTTGGAGCTTCTCCGTTTATTTATGGATTAATTTGGCTTGCCGGCCCGTTTACTGGTATGGTTGTACAGCCTTTAGTCGGGGCTTTGAGTGATAAAACAGTTTCTCCATTTGGAAGAAGAAGACCATATTTGCTTGGTGGTGCTCTACTTGCATCATTAGCTTTATGGATTTTCCCTAATTCTGAAGGAGTTTCAAATATTTTGCAAAATATTACCGGACTACATTTCCCTGCTTGGTCAGCTTTGTTAATAGCTGCTATTATGATTTGGGTAATTGATGCTTGTGTTAATGTAGCACAAGGGCCTTATAGAGCATTAATTCCAGATGTAGTGCCTCAAGAACAGCATTCCTTAGCTAATTCTTATATTAGCCTCGCAATTGGATTAGGTTCTGTCGTTGCTGCTGGTACTGCTCCATTTTTAAAATATTTTTGTAATTATCAAATGTCTATTGATGCACAATTTATTATGGCAGCTTTAGCTTTTACCCTTGGTATGATTTGGACTTGTGTTACAATAAAAGAAAATCAATCAAAAAAAGAAATTATTAAAGATGTTGCTTGTGCAGAAATCAAAGAAGATACTTTTATTGATTCATTAAAAAATTTCTTTTCATTATCCCCAGAAGTATCTAAAATTTGTATTATGCAATTTTTTACTTGGATTGGTACTATGTGTATGATGATATTCTTTACTCAGTATTCAGTCCATACAGTATTTGGCGTGCCTGATTTAAGTGCAGCAGCTGAAGATGTTGTATCGGCTTTTGAGGATGCAACTTTAGCTGGGACAAATTTTTCATCAATTTGTTTTGCGATTTTTAATCTTATATGTTTCCTTGTTGCAATTCCTATTGGCATTCTTTCTGAAAAATTTAGTAATAAAAAAGTTCATGTTATTTCATTGATTACGATGATTTTAGCGTATTTAGGAATGGCTTTTTCAAGTAATAAAATAGTTGTTGCTTCTTTAATGGGTGTTGCGGGCATTGGTTGGGCTAGTATTTGTGCTCTTCCTTTTGCAATGCTTTCTCAATATATTAAAAAGGGAACAGAAGGTTCTGTAATGGGTATATTTAATATTTTTATTGCAGGTCCGCAAGTGTTTGTCTGTACAATTGTGGCTTGGATAATTTCAAAATGTGTTTTTCAAGTGCCTGGTGGTTGTATAAATTACCATTGGGAATATACATTTTTTATAGGCGCAATTTGTCTTGCCGCAGCTGCACTTATTGCTAATTCAGTTAAAGAAAAGGTATAGGATCGTGGAAGAAAATAATATTGAAAAACCTAAAAAAAAGATCTTATTAATTTATCCACCTTCTCCAGTTATGAATAGAGAAGACAGATGTCAGCAACCCACAAAGGAATTGCTTGTTATCCCTCCCTTGCCACCTACTGATTTGATGTATCTAGCTGCTGTTTCTGAACGTGCGGGGGTAGAGGCTAAAATTGTCGATTATAGTCAGGGTGGTGATTTTGAGCAGGATTTGAAAGATTATCAACCGGATTATCTCTTAATAAATGTTGCTACTCCGACTTTCAAAAGTGATTTATCAGCTTTAACCATCGCAAAAGAGATTTGTCCTGATGTTATTACTATTGCAAAAGGTGCAGCATTCCTTACTGTAGCTTTTGAGGTAATGTATTATCAAAAGGATTTGGATGTTATCCTTTTTGGAGAACCTGAGGATACTCTTAAAGAAATTTTAGAGGGTAGACCTTATGATAAAGTTCTTGGAATTTATTACCGCGATGATTTAAGGGTTAAATATTCTGGTATTAGGCCTTATATTGAAGATCTTGATAGATTACCGTTCCCAGCTCGTCATTTAGTTGATAACAATATCTATAGAAGACCTGATAATAATAAAGTTCAAGCTGTAATAAAAGTTTCTAGGGGATGCCCTTTCCATTGTTTTTTCTGTCTTGCAACTCCAGTTTCTGGTGCAAAAGTTAGAAAACGTTCTGCTGAAAATATTATTGCTGAAATTAAAGAGTGTGTTGAAAAATATGGAATTACCAATTTTCTTTTCTGGTCTGATATTTTTAATATTGATAAAAAATGGGTGATGGATTTGTGCCAGAAAATTATTGATAGTGGATTGGAAATTACTTGGTCTGCAAATACACGTGCTGATACTGCTGATGAAGAAATGGCTCAAATGATGTATAAAGCTGGTTGCAGGCTCGTGAGTATAGGTGTAGAAAGCGGTTCTCAAGAGATGCTTGATAAGATAGGTAAAAGAATTACTCTCGATGATGTCCGTTTAACTGTTAAAATTTTTAAAAAAGTTGGTATCAAAATTTATAACTATTTCGTTATTGGTTTGCCTTGGGAGACTGAAGATACTGTTGAGGATACAATTGATTTTGCTATTGAATTGAATAGTGATTTTATTAGTTTTTATACAGCAACTCCTCTTCCTGGTACTAAATTTTACGAATATGCTAAAGATAACAATTTAATTAATTCTGAGACTTCTTTTTCTAGTGCATATTTTTATCCTTCTGTAAAATCTCATTCTTTATCAAAAGAACGAATTTTTCAGCTGCATAAAAAAGCCGTAAGAAAATTTTATTTAAGACCGTTGTATATTTTAAAGATACTTTTTAGTATTAAGTCAAAAGAAGAATTTAAAAATTATTTTAGAGCTGGTATGAATTTACTTTTTAGAAGATAAATGCTATTATCTTACATCTTTAAATACAATTTCATAACCTAGAGAGTCTGCGATATCTTTTACTTCACTAAATTTTATAGTGCTTTTTTTTAACTTGTTGTAAAAGCTAGGATAACAATTACTACAACCTCTTTCTTCACTTAGTTTGTTTAATAATTTTCTCAATGAAGAACCCCGATATGTTACAAGTGTTTTCACAAAATTCATTATTGAAATGTTATCAAATTTGTAGTCCATTCTTTTATAATAGTAGTTATAACTTATAATAACAAGATATTTGATATATTATATTTATTTTAATATAAATATTTATTAAATTAATATAGTTTTTTTATAAAAAATTCTCAGTATAAAAAAAGACTTGATTTTAAATCAAGTCTTTAAATTGCAATTCAATTTTTGAATTTATATGTGTAATATAAATCCGCCTTTTTCTGCGTTTTCCAGCTTTTCGCCTTCAATTTTTGCTCTGAGATTTTTAATATATTTATATACGTAATCTCTAGGCAAATCAAGAAGTGCTGCTAGATCTTTAGCATATACAATTTTATTTTTATTTTGTGCAAAATGGTCAAAAACTTTCTGTTCTCTGTCTGTTAATGCTTTTTTGAATACTATTCTAACTTCTTCTCTCAAATTTTCTGCAGAAATTTCTTCTTTTATTATAGCTTTTGCAGAAACTTTTTTAGTTTTTGGTTCAGCTTTTTTTAATGCAGTTTTAGATGCTTTTTTAACTGTAGTTTTTTCTATTTTTTCTTTTACTTTTTTTGTAGAAGATGTTGTAGTATTAATTGGTTTTACATCATTATCAATTTCTAGTTTTAATTTAGAAATAGAAAATGGTGAAGGCGAAATTTCTTGTTCTCTATCGAATGCTCTTTGAGCAATTGTACTGATACGTTCACCTTTTGTCTGAATCCAGTCATCTGTTGTAGACATAACTGGCTGACCTTTTAAAACTATATCAATTAAATCATTTGTCGGTTTTGCTTCTTCTATTTTTTTCCCTAATCTGGCAGCAAATTCTTCCAAAGTAATTTTTTCTAATGAGCTTCTCCATTGTTTAATCTCTTCTTTGCTCAAGTATTCAGACATTAATAAATCTCCTTAAACTCTGTGTCTTAACCTTTAACAACTTTAATGTAGCACAAACCATGCTGAAAAAATCAAAATGTTTCATAAAGTAAATTTTTATTTTTTATTGTAACAAATAGGTTTTAATGCTTGATTTAATAACTAGTCCAGTATTCCTGAATCCAAAAGTTTTTGTACTTCGTCATTCATTATCTTATGGATTTCTGAAATTGATTTTGTTCCGTCTATACTTATAAAATTATATTCTGATTTCATTTTATTATACTGTTCAAGGCATTTATTTTGGTATATTTCAAAGCTTTTATAAAAATCTGTTGAAAAACCTACGTCACGACCACTTTCATAGAAATCAAGCCCAGTAGTCCCTATTATTCTTTTTAGCAGTGTATCCACAGGCATATCAAGATAAAATACTAAATCAGGTTCAGGTGCATATTCATATAAATTTTTAACCCATTCTATATTTTGACCTCTTACAACATCTCTTGCAAGTGCTGTATAGAAGTATCTATCAAGTAATACAATAAATCCTGATTGTAGAGCTGGTATAATTTGGTTTTCTAATCTATCTGCAAAGTCTGCAGCATATAAAAGACTATATGTTGTAGCATTTAAAAGATTTCTATCTTTTGCATCGTCGATTACATTTGCAATAAGTCTGGAAGTTTTCCATTCAGACACCATTACTCCATATGATTTGTCCTGTAAAGAGCGTTTTAAAAGTTCGAGTTGTGTTGATTTACCAGAACCATCTGTTCCTTCTATTACGACTAAAAGTCCTTCATATCCGTTTTTTGTTTTTGCAGTCATTATTTTACCTCAATACCTTTTTCTTTTAGAACTTCTTTTAGCATTTGTCTAATTTTTAGTTGTTTTGAGTGAATTGAATCAGTTGCATTAAGTTTAATAAGTCCGAATTCATCGACCATTTTTTGGTATTCTTTAATTACTCTACCTTGGAAAATTAAATAACTTTCATAAGGGTCATTGCTTAATTTTAAATCCATACCAGCTTCGTAAAATTTAGGAGTACGATTTGCACAAATTCTTTCCATTGAAGTCTTAGGTTCAATATCAAAATATATTGCAAGATCTGGTTTGTATGCAAAATCATAAACTTTTCTTACCCAATTTGCATCAACACCTCTTGCTACATCTCTAGCAAAGGCTGTGTAGGCATATCTATCAGCTAGTACAATAAATCCAGCTTTTAATGCAGGTGCAATAACTTGTTTTGCTCTATCAGCAAAATCAACAGCGTGAAGCAGTGAAAATGTTCTTGGAGACAGCATATTTTTCTTTTTAGCTAATTTCGTAGTTTGAGAAATTAGTTCAGAAGAATTCCATTCTGTAAAAATTACATCTTGTCCGATTGATTTTAGCCAGTCACGTAAGAGTGTAATTTGAGTTGACTTTCCTGAGCCGTCAATACCTTCAACACAGACAAGTGTCCCTTTTAAATTATGTTTTTCTGTTAATCTTCCCAATTTTTTACTCCTTAGTTTTCTTCAAGCTGGGCTACGTTAATTTTCCCAAATTTTGCGGACATATTGTCAATAAGATGTATAAAGTATAATTCAGGTTCTAAATCTTTTTCATTTAAATCAATAATAGCACCCCATTCACTTCGTCCATGGTGAGCTGCAATCATTCGGGCTATTTCTTTAAATCCTTCTGTCATGCATATTGAAAATCCATATTGTGAATGCGAAATCCATTCTTTTCTAAAGTTTTCATCGTAATCAATAATTCCTGATTCTATATCTATTGTGTATTCAAATATTTTCCCTATGTCATGTAATATGCAGGCAGCAAGAATATTATCTCTATTAAAATTATAATAAGATAAATCCATATTTATTTCTGCAAATTTTAAGCATTCTAGAGTATGTACCATAAGCCCGCCTATGTAGTTATGGTGCATAACTTTTGCTGCAGGGGTGATTTTAATTTTTTCTTTATTTTCCATGAAAAACATAGTAAGAAAAGAATTCAATTTTTGGTCTTTTATCTTGTCAAAATATGAAATTAGTTCTGCGTATACTTTTTCACGTTCTTCTTCATTGAGTCCGGTTTTTGCTTCCTTTATTAATTCAACAGAAGATACAAGGCAATTGTTGAATTTTTCGTTAAAAGAAGCAGAGACTATTCTTAATTGATTGCCACTCCTAAATACTTTATTATCAATTCTATTAAGAGTTTCTTCCCATAGTATGCAATTAAGCAGAGAATCGTCTTCTGTATTTTTTAATTGTAGTTTTCCCATTTTTGTTCCGGCTTTTGTGTCTCCGATTGAGAAAACTACTACTTCATATATCACTTCGGTACTATAGCTTGACATTTTTAGTTCCTATTTTTATCAATAATTTTATTTTTTGTTCCCCAAACAAATGATGAACGTATTTCTTCGCCAACTTTTTCTATTAAATGGTCAGCATTTTCTTTTCTTAATGTATTGAATTTTTTACAACCAGTATCCATCTCATTTAAAAATTCATCAGCGAATGCTCCGCTTTGAATTTCTTTTAATAATGTTTTCATTGCTTGTCGGGATTCTTCACCAATAACTCTTGGTCCTCTTGTCATATCGCCATATTCTGCTGTATTAGATATTGAATATCTCATATCAGCTAAACCGCCTTGATTTATTAAATCTACAAGGAGTTTCATTTCGTGTAGTACTTCAAAATAAGCCATATATGGTGAATAACCGGCTTCAACTAGTGTTTCAAACCCTGCTTTTATAAGAGCAGATACTCCTCCACATATAACAGCCTGTTCTCCAAAAAGATCAGTTTCTGTTTCTTCTTTAAAAGTAGTTTCAATTATTCCTGCCCGTCCAGCTCCAATTGCAGATGCATAAGAAAGAGCGATTTCTTTAGAATCTCCAGATGGATCTTGGTATACTGCAATAAGTGAAGGTACGCCCTTACCTGCAATGTATTCACTTCTTACTGTGTGACCAGGGCCTTTTGGTGCAACCATTATTACGTTAACATCTTCTGGTGCTGTGATTTTTTTATAATGGATATTAAATCCGTGTGAAAACATTAAGTATTGTCCTTTTTTAAGATATGGTTTTATTTGTTGGTCATATATTTTTGCTTGAATTTCATCTGGTATTAGTATTTGTATTATATCAGCCCATTTTACGGCATCTTCTATTGACATTGTTGTAAATCCGTAATCTTTAGCTTTTACATCAGAATTTCCGCCAAGTCTTAGTCCAAGAACTACATTGCAGCCACTATCCTTTAGATTTGTTGATTGACCATATCCTTGTGAGCCAAAACCAATGATTGCAATTTTCTTTGTTTTAATCAAATTTTGGTTAATGTCTTTGTCAAGATAAATTTTTAAGTTACTCATAAAAAACCTCCATTGTGTTTTATACTCTGTCATCTAATTTTAACACAAAGGAAAATCTTTTTACAAATGAATTTTTAAAAGTTTTAATTAACTGTTTCCCCAAGGAAAAATACTTCCAATACATTCGAATGTTGTCTTATAGGTCTGTAAAAATCTTTTACCAAAACACATTTTGTTTGAATGCAGTTTAAGTTTCTTTCATGAAGATATTTTTCAAGGTTATCAGCCGTTTTGGTATATTGCCTGTGTTTTAAGTATGCATTATAATTTGTTTTTCTGCGTGAAATTTCACTCAATGCAAAATTAATTATTTCATCATAAGAAATTTGATAGCCCTCATTTACTGATAGGTCTATTGTGAAATTTTGTCTATCTGTTGTGGTTATTGATAGATATGATATAATCCTATGTTTTAGAGGGTCTTCTAATACATATCTATTTTTGTAAAAATTTACAAGTCCTGCAAATAGAGGTTCTTTGTATTCAAGTTTAATTCGTTCCATTGATGGTTTGTAAAGGGTATTTAATTCACTGTTATATAGATTTGCTACTTCTGATGCATCTGAATTTTGGCAGTATCTGAATGATGCTTTTTGTGCGTGTTGTGGCACAAAATTACTTAAATCCCATAAATTTTCATAGGAACATTGACGAAAACCACAGCCGTTTAAAAATAAATTAAGCAATTCATCATGTGTTTGATCTACATTTGCACAAAATGAAATTGCACCTTTTGCACCATATCTTGCTATTATAAATTCTACCAGTTGTTTTCCTGCTTCATAATAATTTTGTTGAAAAATTAGTTTTGTAATATTTATTTTATAGGGGTTACCTCTTGTTGGGACAATTGTTATAAGTCCAAGAATTTCATCATTGTTAGAAAGAATATAAGTTTCTGGCATGAATTTATATTTTAAAGGAACAAGCCCATTAATTGCTATTAAGGCTTCATTATTGAGTTCATGTTGAAATCTTGTAGTATTATTGTTTCCAAGAAGCTCTATCATTTTATTTATTTTGGGTATATCAAAACAGGTTAGTCTTTTTATTCTTGTCATTCTATTGCCTTTCTTGATAGATGTTGATTATTTAAGCTATTGCAGAGCTCATATTGCAGTAAACGGTTTAAATAAGCTTTTTATCTATATACATATTATATAATTTTTTTTGCTAGTCTGCAAGGTTTGTGTTAAAATTTTTAGAGAAGAGGATATTATGAAAATAGCTGTAATAGATAGTGATAAGATTAGAACTTGTGATACTGATGATTTGACTCTTAATAATCGTAAAGGCGCTATTGTTAAAGTATTAGGTTGTGGACTTTGTGGTTCTGATATTGTAAAGTTCAGAGAAAAAATTTCAAAAAACGGTACTGTTTTAGGACATGAAATTGTTGCTCAAATCGTTGATATAAATTCAGATACTGATTTTAAATTAGGCGATAAAATTGTCACTTCGCACCATATTCCTTGTGGAATTTGTAATTACTGTAAACATGGAAATGTGTCTATGTGTGAGCATTTTAAAAGTACCAATATAAAACCAGGAGGTTTTAGCGAATTAGTTTATTTATCAGAAGAGCATTTGAAAAATGTCGCTTACGTAGTCCCTGAAAATCTTACAGAAGTTGAGGCTTCTTTTTATGAGCCTTTAGGCTGTTGTATTAGAGCAGTGAAAAGAGCTAATTTGATGAAAAATTCAAAAGTCCTTGTTGTTGGGCTCGGTTCTATAGGTATTTTGATGTCGCAGGCATTAAGGGCTTTTGGGATGGATGTTGCTGGTTGTGATTTGCTTCAGGAAAGGATAAATTTCCTTAAAAACTTACAAATTGAGGCATTTGATTCGAGAGAATTAAAAGAACACCAAGAATTCGATGCTGTTTTTATGACATCTGGGGCTGATAAAGCTATTGATGTCGCTTTGAAGGCTGTTAGAAATGGAGGTACTATACTTGTATTTTCTAGTACACCTAAAAATACAGGTTACCCGAATAATGAAATTTATTATAGGGAACTTACTGTATTAGGCAGTTATTCTCCAGCACCTATCGATTTGAAAGATTCCATAAAGCTTCTTGCTGATGGTAAAGTTATTGTTAAAAATATCTCTACTGTTTATCCTTTGGATAAGATTCAGGATGCTTTTGATGATACAATTACAAATAAAATTATGAAAGCATATATAAAAATAAATGATTAATAAAGAAAGGCTGCACCGGTTTATCGCCTGTGTTGTGTAAGATTATGCGAGCAATACAATATTATGGACCACTAGATATAAAATTAGAAAATGTTATGGTAAAACCTCCTGAAGAAGGTGAAGTTGTTGTTAAAGTTATGTCTGCACTTACATGTGGTACTGATGTAAAGACTTTTAGACGTGGGCATCCTGTTTTAATTAAAAATATTCCATCAGGTTTTGGGCATGAATTTGCAGGTATTGTTGATAAAGTTGGTAATGGTGTTGAGAATGTAAAAGTTGGAGATAGAGTTGTTGCTGCAAATTCAGCTCCTTGCGGTGAATGTTTCTATTGCAGAAGGGGGGAGTATAATCTTTGTGAAAATCTTGATTTATTAAATGGTGCTTATGCTGAATATATTACAGTTCCTGCTCGTATTGTCAAGAAAAATATGCTCATTATACCAAATGGCTTAAGTTTTGATAAGGCGGCCTTTTGCGAGCCTCTTGCAAATGTTGTGCATGGTGTAGAAAGAACTGACATAAAAAGAGGACAGACTGTTGGTATTATTGGTATAGGACCGATTGGACTTATGTTTGCTCGTCTTGCTAAGTTAAAAGGTGCAAATGTCATTGTCGCTGGTAGAAATCCTTTGAAATTAAAAATGGCTGAAGAATTTGCTCAGGCAGATGAAATTGTTGATTTAACAAGGTACCCTAATCCTGAAAAAATCTTTACTGAATTTACTGAAGAACATAAAGGGTTAGATGTTGCAGTTGAATGTGTTGGTTTACCTGAAATCTGGGAAAGAATTTTTTCTTGTGTAAGACCTGGAGGGACTGTACATTTCTTTGGCGGTTGTAAATCAGGTTCTACTGTCACTTTTGATACCACTAAAATGCACTATGGTGATATTAGACTTATGAGTGTATTTCATCATACACCTAAATATTTTAGAATGGCTCTTGATTATATTGCATCAGGTGATGTAGAAGTTGAAAAACTTGTTACTGATACTATAGGTCTTGATAAAATAGAATGGGCTATGCAGCAGCATATTGATGGTAAAGCTATTAAATTTTTGGTTAAACCATGGAGCAAATAAAAACTTTTATTTTAAAAAATAGAAAAGATTTCTTATATATTATTGGATTACTTTGTTTAGTTATAATTTTTTCAATTCTATGTTGGGGTTATTTTGGTAATTTGTTTTATGATTGTGGAAGAGAAGCATATATCCCGCAAGTTATGCTTGATGGAAATATTTTATACAAAGATATTTTTGCAATGTATAATCCGCTGTCTTATCAGATAAATGCATTCTTATACTGCATTTTTGGAGCTTCATTAAATGTACTTTATGTTGCAGGTACTATTAATGCTTTTTTGATAATTGTTGGAATATATTTAACTACAAGATTATTTATAGACAGATTTTATTCTTTCGTATTTTGTTTGGTGCTTCTATCTGTTTACATATTTAGTTCAGTTACTTGTATTAATTATATTTTCCCATATGCTTTTGCATTTCCTTATGCTTTATGTGGGTTTATTTATTTTATACTTTTTTCAATGCTGTATATAAAATTAGATAATCCTAAATTTATTCTGCCTGCAAGTATATTTTTAAGTTTTTCTATTGCTAATAAACCAGAATTTGTGCTTTCTATAATCCCTTTTTTATGTTTTATCTTATTTAAAAAAGAAAAATTTAAATATGTTTTAGCAGCTATATTAGGTAGTTTGTCTGTTTTGTTGTTTAGTTGGGGTATATTGTTTTTACAAGGGCTAAGCTTTAATGAATTTATTGAGTATTTGAGGTTTATTAACCGCTTTTTTGAAACAAAAGAACAGCAAATATTTATGCAAAATACTTCATTTATTTGGAGCATTGCTAATTGGGAAAACGTTATTTTTGATTTTCTAACTACGGGTTTATATTTATTAATTGGTAGTTTATATTTTAATTTGTTTGTAAAATCAAAATCTAAGTTAAAAATTGTTGCGTGGGTATTGTTGCCTTTATTTCTTATTGCAACTGTATTTTATGTATCGTGGGTATTTATTAGAGGTGAAAATATATTTTCTTGGTGTGGAATTGCTGTGATATTTATATTTTTGCTTGATTTTAAAAATCGAAATCTTGAAAATAATCAAATGCGGATTATGCTTTCTATATTTGCATTTTTATCTTGCTTTAGGGTGAATTTATTACTTTTGCAGATGTCTCATTCTATTTATTTATCTATTATACCATTATTAGTGTGTTGGATTTATTTTATTTCTTCTCAAAATAAATATATCTTAGAATTTAATATTAAGCGTAACATTTCGATTACTTTAATATTCTTTTCTATAATTAATGCATTTGTGCTTATAAAGGCTAAACATGTTATTTATTCTAAGTTACAAACAGCTAAAGGAGATATTGCTACTGTCAAATCCCATGTTAGTGTGTTTAAGAATTCTATAGACTGGATAAACGAAAATACTACAGTTTTAGATTCAGTTGTTATGTTGCCCGAAGGTACAATGATTAATTTTTTTACTGGGCGAAAAACTCATAATATGTATTATCACCTTATTCCAAATCACATTAAAGCTATTGGAGAAGATAAAATTGTAAATGCATTTAATCACAATAAACCTGATTATTTTTTATTAAATAATTCCAATTATAGTAATTATGGTGCTGATTATATTTGTAAAGATTTTGGAGTTAGAATATGCGGTTTTATAAATGAAAATTATACTCTTGTCAAAAAATTTGAAAGTGGTGGTAATTCAAATGATTATATTTACATTGAGATATATAAACTTAAAAATAAACAATAAATACTTATTTTAATATTTCAGTTGTTTTAAATATTCCGTAAGTTTTGTTTATATCTTTGTATAATTCAAAGATAATTCTACGGGATCTATCTTCTATGATAAAACCACTTAGAGGTGTTTCGTCTGTAATTTTCATTATGGAATAATTGGTTTTGTCTTTAGATAGGCTTCGTGATAGCCAGGATGGTACATAATAAATGGGCCCTTTGGGACTGCATATAGAGGTGTTATGTAAGGCTGAACTATATGTAGCTTTTTCCCCTTGACAATAAAACCATAAGTCGATATTATATTTCGTTAAATAAGGGATTATTCGTTTATCAAGTGGATAATATAAGATTATGCGACCTTTTTTAAGGTTTTCGTCATTAGATATGTAATTAGCAAAATATTTTGAACCAGAATGGATATAAATATAAGCTGTGTCTGGAAATATAAATATGTGACTTAAAAACATAAGCATTATTGAAATTTCTGTAATTTTTTTTAATATTGTGTTTTTCGGATTTTCTTCAGAATATATCCAATAACTTATCAGAGCATATACAAAGAAAAATATAAAATGATGAGTAAATCCTGCATAAACTTGAGTAAATATAAAAATCATTATTCCTATAGTGTAAAAAAGAAAAAATAAAGATTTTTTATTCTTAAATAAACATATTGGTAGTAATATTGAGCTAAAAATACTTCCAGTTATTGCAATTATATTTGAAATAGGTTTGGTTCCTATATAGTATTCAGATAAGTTTTTAAAAAAATCTGTTCCATTACCTTGTATTTCTGCATTTGACCCTCCAAGTTGCCATAAAATTAAGCAGGCTCCAACAGCCATTATTGAAAAAGATAATATAAAATCCTTTTTCGATACATTATTTTTTAACCCTTCTTTAATCAAATCAAAAGCAAAAATAAATCCAAAACAACTTGCTCCAATAATTGCCATTACGCTAGTGTTTGCGCAGCAGCTTATTATTGTAGAATATATAATTGGATATTTCAGTTTATCCCTATATAAGCCCGCTAAAATAAATAATAAAAAGATACCTATTGCGTAGCATCTTGCTACAATAGGCAAAAGAATAAAAAATGGAAAAGAAAATGTTATTACAAATTTAGTTAAATTATTAAATGGTGCTTTTTTCCACATATAAATTACACTTGCGAGTGCAAAAATATAGTTTATAATAAGCATTGGATAAGGATACCATAAATCAGCTTTAGCAAATGGCATTATTAATAGGTACCAAATGAATGTATGACCTTCTACTCTCATTAATTTTATGATTTCTAGTAAATTTAGGTTTTGAGAGATATTCCATGCTAAAGCTTCGTCATACCAAGGCTGATGAAAAATTAGTCGTAGAGAGGTTATAATTATATATATTGCTATAACTGTTACAAAAAGCTTATTATTTTTTAACTTCATGATATTCTTTTTCCGTATTTACTTTCCATAAGATTTCTTTATCTAAATTACCCTTTATAACATTTACAGCTTCAATTCCACTAAGCATTGAATGGTCCATATTATTATACTTATGCTGACCATTTCTGCCTATACAATATAAGTTTTCGATTGTATTTAAGTAATTTTTTACTTTGTCAAAATCCTTATATACTCCAAAATATGCAGGGTAGGCTTTTTTTACTCGTATTCTTACGCTGTCAATTATATCTTTTTTTTGTACAATATTTAATTTCTCTAGTTCAGAAATCGCAAAATTAATCATATCATTTTCAGGCATTTCCCATAAGTTATCACCCTCATTACAGAAGTATTCAAGACTTATGAATACTTTGTTTTTGAAATCTTTGACAAGATATGGAGACCAGTTATTCATAATTTGTAGTCTGCCTGCTGTAATATCATCTTCTTGAATATATATCCAGCTATCTGGACAAATATTATTTATTGTAGGAATTTTGGTATTATTTTTTAAATTAATTTTGTTGCAGTAAAAACCTGTCAAAATATAATCTCTATAAGGCAAATCTTTTGCAATTGCAGAAATTTCCTTAGGAACCTCCTCACCTAAACCTCCAACAAGATCTTTTACAGGCATGGAAGAAATGTAGTAATCTCCTGAAAATTCTGCATAATCATACTGATTATGCGATTGCGAACTTTGTCCGCAATCGTTAATTGCTTTAACCGCTTTAATATTTTTTCCATACATTTCAAAACCGCAAACCTTTGTATTAAAATGAATCTCTCCGCCCATTTTAATAATCTCATCTGCCATAAATTCCCAAACTTGACCGCAGCCAAATTTTGGATAGAAATACTCTTCAATAAGTGAAGTTTCTTTTTCTTTATTGGAAATCAACTTTAGCGGAGATAATAAAGCGTTAATAACTGCTTTTGAGAGGGAAAGTCCCTTAATTCGTTGTTCACCCCATTCTTTAGAAATTTCAGAAGGATGAAGCCCCCATACTTTTTGGGTATATTTTTCAAAAAACATTTTATATAAAACTTTTCCAAATCTATTAATCATGAAATCTTCTAATGTAGTTTCAGGAACTTTATAAGTACAAGATTTTAAATAACTTATTCCAGCTTTGAACGTCCTTCCGAGCCCCATATTTAGGATTGTAGATGCTTTAAGACTTATTGGGTAATCAAAAAATTTTCTCAAATAATATATTCTAGATACTCTTTTTCGTTTTAACATAACTCTATCAGTTTCGTCCGGATCTGGGCCGGATTCTGATACAGTAATTTCTCTATGTAGAATTTTATCATCAATTGGAGGTCTCCCTTGAAGTGGGAGAATTTCTTCCCAAAAAGCAAGTATTTCCTGATTTTTAGAAAAAAGTCTATGTCCACCTAAATCAATCCCATTACCATTATAATGTACAGTTCTAGAAATCCCTCCGACACAATCTAATTCTTCTAAAATGACAGGTTTTATATTTTCAGTGTTTTTTAATAAATAATATGCAGCACTTAACCCTGCCGGACCTGCTCCAATAATAATTGCAGTTTTTTCTCTATTCTTATTCCCCATAAATTATTCTCCCTGAAATAATTATACTATAAAAATCTAAAAAGACCGATTTATAATCGGTCTTTTTTATAAAGCTCTCTTAAAAAATCTTGCAGAAAATCCACTTACTTAACAGCTG
The DNA here is from genome assembly GCA_944323725.1 of Candidatus Gastranaerophilales bacterium. Classification (GTDB taxonomy): domain Bacteria; phylum Cyanobacteriota; class Vampirovibrionia; order Gastranaerophilales; family Gastranaerophilaceae; genus Scatousia. The sequence continues at coordinate 64,830 of CALUTP010000003.1, forward strand.
CAAGTCCTGTTTTAATCCCTGCATCAGCGTTAATGCTTTTTGCAGATGCTATCGCCATACTACGGCGTTTTCTCGCTCCTCTTAATATAAATTCCACACTGTCGCATACATTACACGAAGGTGATACAATCTTTTTCAACATATATAAATTTCTCCTTAGATTTCTGATTACATTTTTCATATCGGAGCAATTTGCTAAAATCTTTAACAAAAAAAGGTAATTGTAACAAAATGTAAATATGGATTTCAAAAAGCCTGAAATTCAATTATACTCTGAGATAGGATAGAATAGGATAGGATAGGATAGGATGGGGTGGGCGGATAGCAAACTTTTCGGGCAAAAAATTTTTATTAATTCAGGAGATAATCTTGAAAGGAGTTAAGTATGACAATCACTGTAGGCGACATTTACGGGAAGTTTCCGAATTTCAGGCCGGAAGATATGATTAAGCTGTGCGATGGAAACAAAGATTTAAACGGCAGAACTGTTGTTCCGCTCGCTAATATTGCTGCATTCGGGGATAATAATCTGTCTGTGTTTGTTGCCGATAGAGAAGGAAAAGCTTTTACCGGTTTGCTGCCTAAAAATGCACGTACAAAGATTAATAAGGACGCAGGAATTGTTGAAAACACTCAGGATAAAAAGTCTGAGGCAGTTAATCAGACAAATCAGACAATCCCTAAGGATACAAGCATTTTTACAATGAAACCGGAAGCCGTACATGACAAAAAAGCTCCTGTTTAATGCAGGAGCTTTTTATTTATTACTTTTCAGTTTGGTTACACAGCGTAAACGCTAACCTGTTTTCTGTCGCGTCTGTGTGCTTCAAACTTCACTTCGCCGTCAATAAGGGCGAATAAAGTGTCATCTGAGCCGATGCCTACATTGTTGCCCGGATGGATTTTGGTTCCTCTCTGGCGAACAAGAATGTTGCCGGCTTTAACGGTTTCGCCGCCGAATTTTTTAACGCCTAAACGCTTCGCTTCGGAGTCGCGGCCGTTGCGGGTGGATCCCATACCTTTCTTATGTGCCATTTTTCATTTCTCCTTGTCTTTTGCAGGCTATACCTGCTGTTTTGTAATACCTGCCGGAAAAGTTTTATTCCGGATTATTTGAACATTGGCTTTTTGTTTTTGCTAAGCCGTTGTCCGTTTATGAAGCTTACGCTTCAGCGTTTTCAGCTGTTTCGGCTTTTTTCTGAGCTGAAGTTCTGATTTTATTAATCATTACTCTTGTAAAGCCTTGTCTGTGTCCTTGTTTTTTTCTGTAGCCTTTTTTAGGTCTTTGTTTGTAAACGATAACTTTTTTTGATTTATCAATAGCTAGAACTGTTCCTTCTACAGAGGCACCTGTAACATAAGGCTGTCCTACTTTTGATTTTTTACCGTTAACTAACATAACGATCTTGTCAAAAACTACTTTACTGTCTTTTTCTGCATCCAACAATTCTACTTCAACGTAGCGACCTTCTTCAACGGGGTATTGTTTTCCGCCTGTTTCTACAATTGCGTACATGTTTTTTCCTTTCAATTGCGGGTCTCGTAATCCGTTTGAGGATATTTATAAAACGATTTACCCATAGTAATACGTAACTTAATTATCTATTGCTAAACTCCGCATGTCAAGTAGTATTAATATTTATTAACTTTTTACTCATGTGTTTTTTTTGAAGTATCATTATATTATGATGTTTAATTTGGATGAGATTATTGAGGCTTCGGGAGCTGAATTAATAAAAAATATTTCTGATAGTGATGATTTTAAGATTTCTACAGATACTCGTACACTAGAGACTGGGGATTTATATTTACCATTGAAGGGTGCTAGTTTTGATGGTGAAAATTTTCTGAGTAAAGCTATAGAAAATGGCGCTATAGGATGTTTTATTACTAAAGATGAATTTCCTGAAAAAGCTAAAATAGTCTTGAAGGTTAAAAATACGCTGGATGCTTATTTAGCTTTGGCAAGATTTTTAAGAAGAAAATATAATCCTAAAACTATTGCAATAACAGGCAGTTCAGGGAAAACAACCACTAAAGAAATTGTATATTCTGTGTTAAGTCAAAAATTTAGTACTCATAAGACTTTTTCAAATCACAATAATGAAATTGGTTTTTGTGAGACTTTGATGAATATGCCGGAAGATTGTGAAATATTAATTGTAGAAATGGGTATGAGAGGCTTAGGTGAAATTGAACTTTTATCAAGATATTCAGAACCAGATTTTGCAGTAATTACTAATGCTGGTTCTGCCCATATTGGAAGATTGGGAAGTCTAGATAATATTGCAAAGGCTAAGTGTGAAATAGTTCATTATCTGAAAAAAAATGGCACATTTATTGCTCAAAGTAATGACAGAATTAAAAAATTTGCCAATTTTGAAGGTGAAAAAATTTATTATTCACTGAGTGATGTTGATATATTAGACAGGCAGCCAGCTTTTTCAAGATTTATATATCGAGGTAAAGAATATGTGCTTAATGTAGAAGGTGATTATAATATAGAAAATTCTCTTTCTGCAATAAATTTAGGTTATAAGCTTGGAATGACTTATGATGAAATTTATAGAGGACTTGCCTCTTATCGATCTATTGAAAAGCGTTGGGAGCTGCAGGAAGTAAGAGGATACAAGATTATAAATGATAGCTATAATGCGAATCCGGATTCAATGAAAGCAGCAGTTTCGACATTTTTAAGACATTATGAGAATCCTGTACTCGTTCTTGGTGATATGGGTGAGTTAGGAGATATGGAATGTGAACTCCATTGTGAGGTGGGTAAGTATCTAGCTAGTCTTCCATATGGAAAGAATGCTAAATATCTTGTTGTTGGAAAATTAGCTGAAAATATAGGTAATGAACTTGCTTCAAGTGGTCTATTTGTAAAGCATTTTGAAAATAATAAACAGGTTTCTAATTATATAATCAATAATGTAGCTGTTGGAACTACTATATTTTTAAAAGCTTCAAGAAGTATGAAATTTGAAGAAATTATCGAATTTGTTAAAGGAGAAATTAAAGTATGATTATGATTGCGGTGGCATTTCTGTTAGCAATGATTTTATGCTTGCTTTTCGGTGTGCCTTATATAGATTTTTTAAAAAAGAAAATGATAGGTCAGTATGTAAAGGATTGTGCACCGGAAAATCATGCTAAAAAGCAAGGTACTCCAACTACAGGTGGTGTGTTTATTATACTTGCAATTATTATAGCTTCAATAATAACACTATTATTAGCTCAAAGATTTGATACTGAAGCAATTATTATATTGATTACTCTTTTATTTTATACATTTGCAGGCTTTCAAGATGATTTTATTAAAATAAAAGGTCATGCAAATGATGGTCTAAGTGCCAGAGGTAAGCTTTTAAGACAAATTGCTATAGCTCTTTTGCCCACTATGTATGTTGTTATGACAGGCAAAGGCGGATGTGAGTTTTCAATTTTATCTTATTCTTTTAATTTAAGCTGGTTTTATCCGATTTTTGCAGTATTCATTATAACTGGGGCATCAAATGCTTATAATCTTACCGATGGATTAGATGGATTAGCTGCATCTACTGGTGTATTTGCATTTATTGGGTGTTCTTTAATTGCATTATTTAGCGGGCATCCTCAGGTTGCAATTGTTGCTGCTGCAGTTGCAGGAGCATTATTTGGATTTTTGAGATATAACAAGCCTAAAGCTCAGGTCTTCATGGGAGATACTGGTTCACTTGCTATTGGCGGGCTTTTAGGTACTCTTGCTGTAATGGGAAAGTTTGAATTCCTTCTGATTTTTTTAGGCGGAATTTTTGTTATGGAAACATTATCTGTTATTATTCAGGTATTTAGTTTTAAAACTACAGGGAAAAGGGTGTTTAAAATGGCTCCAATACATCATCATTTTGAGTTATGTGGATGGGGTGAAAAGAAAGTTGTGCTAGTTTTTGCTATAGCTTCAGCTTTACTTTCTATAGTTGCTCTTGTTTTATTTTATTTAACAATTAGAGGTATTTTATAATGTCAAATTGGTTTGATAAAAAAGTTTTAGTTTTAGGTCTATCAAAAAGTGGTATTGCTGCAGCAAAGTATCTTAACAGGCAAGGTGCTGATGTTTTTATAACAGAATTTAGAGCTGAGAAGCCCGAAGATAAGGCTGTTATTGAAGAATTAAAAGCTTTAGATATAAAAATTGAGATGGGCGGGCATAGCGATGAATTTATTAAAGATTCTTATATTGCAGTAACTAGTCCAGGCATTCCGCCTCATAGTGATTTGATGAAGAGGCTGAAAGAAGCAAAAGTTAGGGTAATTTCTGAAATAGAATTAGCATTTTCTCAGACAGGGAAGCCTTTTATAGCTATTACAGGAACTAATGGTAAGACTACAACTACAGCTTTAACTGCTCATATTTTAAGCAGTGAATATAATGCAGTTCCTTGTGGAAATTATGGAAAGCCCCCTTGTGATTTAATTGATGATGATAAAATTGATTATTTCGTTTGCGAATGCAGTTCTTTCCAGCTTCAGTATTCTCCAGCTTTTCAACCGCAAATTTCTGTTTGGACAAATTTTACACCAGATCATATTGATTGGCATAAGGGACTTGATAATTACTTTAAAGCGAAGGCGAGAATATTTATGCCTCCTCAAACTCCAGCGTTTTCGGTTTTGAATGCGAAAGATCAAAAGCTTAAAGATTTTGCAAAAGAGGCTGGTGGGACAATTTTCTTCTTTGGTGAAGAGGATAGTGAAAATTGCTGCTACGTAAAAAATAATGCTATTTATTATAAGCGAAATGGTTTTGAAGAGCATATTATAGATTTGAAAGATTGTCCTTTAATTGGTGAGCATAATTATCAAAATATAGAATGTTCTGTTATTTGTGCAAAGTTAGAAGGGATTTCTAATGAAAATATTAAAAAGTCAATAGAGTCTTTTGTTGTGCCTGAACATAGGCTTGAAAAGTGCGGGCAAAAAGATGGAACTATTTTTTATAATGATTCAAAAGCGACTAATCCGGAAGCTTCTATTGTAGCGATTAATTCTTTCAATAATTGTAATGTAGCTTTGATTGCAGGAGGACGTGATAAAAATACTGATTTAAAAGAATTTTGTGATTCTGTTAATAAACATATTCAAACTGTTATTTTAATTGGTGAAGCTGCTGATAGGTTTGATGAAAATTTAAAAAATAACGGTTTTACAAATATAATAAGAGAAAACTCAATGCAGGATGCGATTGATAAGGCTGTGGAATTAAGACCTGATGTCGTGTTATTATCACCAGCATGTGCAAGTTTTGATATGTTTAGCGGTTATGAAGAGAGAGGAAAGGTCTTTAAGGAATATGTCTTATCAAAGATCGGATAAATACAATGAATCATATAATCGTCATCCGATACAGAGCATTATTGTTTCTGCACCGGATAAGACTTTGTTAATTACAGTGGCTTTTCTTGTAATAATTGGTTTTATGGCAATTTTTTCAGCTTCTGCTCCAAAATGTCTGGATGAAGGTGGAAATCCTGCTCAGTTCCTTATAAAGCAGTTTATATGTTTTATTGTTGGCTTTATCGGTTTGAAATTCTTTTCTAATTTTGATTATAAAAAGCTCTCAGATTGGAATATGATTTTTGCCGGAGTCGTATTATTATTGCTAGTTTTAGTTGACTTTACTCCTCTTGGAGTTACTGTTAATGGAGCCAAAAGATGGATTAACATTTTAGGATTCCAATTACAGCCTTCTGAATTTGCAAAGCCTGCCGTTGTTTTATTATTAACTTCTGTATTTAAAAAAGATGCAAATCTTTTTGACCAGAATAAGTGGGTTTCAGCATTTATTCCTATTTTAATTATGATTGGTTTTATATTTGTGCAGCCAAATTTAAGTATGGTTATTTTGCTTTTGTCAACCTCTGTTGTTGTGTTTTTAGCCGCAGGAGGTTCTTTAAAATTATTTTTCAGTTGTCTGTCTGCAATGATTGTAACTGTTATTGTTGCTGCTACAACTATTATTAAACCTTATCAGATGCAAAGAATTACTACTTGGCGTCATCCTGAGCTTGATCCGCAGGGAGCTGGATATAATATTATTCAATCGCTTATAGCTTTTGCTTCTGGCGGATTTACCGGTGTTGGGTACGGTGGGTCTATCCAAAAGCTTTCTTATTTACCTGAATGCCATACGGACTTTATTTTTGCGATTATTGCTGAAGAATTGGGATGGGTTGGCAGTGTATTAATTATTGGATTATTTTGGACACTTATTCATAGAGGTTTCGTCATTGCTGCAAGGTGTCCTGATATGTATGGGAAATTGCTTGCTGTTGGAATTACTTTTTCTATAGGATTTCAAGCATTTTTGAATATAAGTGTTGCAAGTTCATTTTTCCCTACAACAGGTGTTCCGCTTCCATTTATAAGCTATGGCGGATCATCTTTAATTGTTTCATTATGTATGATAGGTATTCTATTAAATATTTCAAAGAAAAGAATTAAAAAAATAAGGAATCACTCAAATGTCGAATGCTGATGGTAAATATACATATTTTATAACTGGTGGTGGAACTGGCGGGCATATATATCCTGCAGTTGCTGTTGCTGATGCTTTAAATAATGATATGGAAACTAAAGATTTGTTTTATATTGGTAATCCTGAGAATCTTGAAGCTGATATTGTAAAACAAAAAGGTTATACTTTTTTACCGGTTTTGGTACATGGTATGCCAAGAAAATTTGGATTTAGTCTTGTTAAATGGGGGATTCAACTTTTAAATGCAACAGCAAATTGTCTAAATTACATTAATAGATATAAACCAGATGCGGTTTTTGGAACCGGGGGGTATGTTTCCGCTCCTATTTTAATTGCCTGTATATTAGCAAAAGTTCCATATATGTTGCATGATTGCGATGCTCAGCCAGGTCTTGTTACTAGAAAATTAGCTAAAAAAGCTTCAGCTGTTTCTTTAGCTTTTGAGTGTGCTAAAAATTATATTAATAATGAAAAATGTTTTGTTAATGGTAATCCAATTCGACCTAATTTTAAAAATCTTACTAAATTTGAAGCCCGCAAAGCTTTAGGACTTGGACATAATATTACCTTATGTATCATGGGTGGGTCTCAAGGGGCTAGAACTATTAATGATGCTGCTGTTGAAATTATTAAAACTCTTTCTCAAAAGTATAATATTCAAATTATATTTCAGACAGGGAAGAAAAATTTTGACAGAGTTATTGAACAGCTTATAAAGTTTTATCCAGAATATGAACAGGATAAGCATTTAATTGTTAGACCTTATTTTGATGATATGGTTACAGTTTTGAAGGCTAGTGATATTGCTATATCTCGTGCTGGATCATTAAGCTTATCTGAGATTTGTGCTAGCGGGATTGCTCCTATTCTTATTCCATATCCACATGCAGCTGCTGATCATCAGCGTAAAAATGCTAAATATATGTTAGAAAAAGGTGCAGCGTTATATCTTGAGGATAATGAGGTTACTGATAAAACACTTTTATCTTCTGTATTATCTTTAGTAATTGATAAAGATAATTTGATAAAAGTTCAACAAAATGCTTTAAAGTTAGCAAGATATGACGGTGTTGAAAAAATTGTGAATCAGTTGAAATGTATTAAAAAATAAGTTATAATAACAGTAATTATAATAAATATAATAACGAAAGGGGAATAAGTATGCAAAATGCAGTAATGATAGGGATTTCGGGGGGGGGGGGCACCTAGTTTAAGTAATAAATTTGCGAATACCCTTAAAAGTAGTCAGCCAGTGTATGATAGTGGCTGATTTTTTAGTGTCAAAGAAAGAATTAAATATTAAAACTTATAACAAATAAAGTGAAATAAAAGAAGAAAAGGAGATTCGCGAATGAAAAAAGCCTTTACTTTAGCAGAGGTATTAATTACATTAGGAATAATAGGTATAGTAGCAGCAATGACTTTGCCAACTTTGATAAATAAGTATGAGAAGTCAGTAGCAACAACAAAATTAAAGCGAATATATTCATTATTAACAAATGCCACACAGCGAGCAATAAACGATTATGGTCCATCAGAGTATTGGGATTATCCTATGAGTACAGAAGACCTTAACCCAACTGGAATTACTTTGGATCAATTCTTTGAGAGATATTATGCTCCATATCTTAAAAGTTCAGGTTCATCAGTTGTGAAATATACTGATGGATATGATGTTTATAATTTTAATAAAGTTAATGTTGGTTATAATAATCATTCAATAGGTAGAGGAAGTCGTTTTAAATTAAATGATGGAATGTGTATAACTATGTGGGCAAATAATCAGTATTTTGTATTTACAGCAGATTTAAATTGTGAAAAACCACCAAATATTGTAGGTAAGGATGTTTTTGATATAGCTGAATTGTATATTCAAAATAATAGGAAACTTGAAATTCCGTGGAATAAGACTTTAAGTAAAGGTAAAGAGACTAGAGATTTTGCTTTGGAAAAGTGTAAGGCCAATACATATCAATCAGGGGGACCAACTTGGTGTTTTTCTCTTTTCGTATATGATGGCTGGCAATTTAAGAAAGATTATCCTTGGTAGTAATCTATTATTAATTAGCTTGATAATCTATTAAGTTTGATTTATTTTTGACTTATGGAATATGATTATAAAGATGCAGTTAAGCTTTTAACTTCTCAAGGAAAATTTTATATTAATTTAGGTCTGGAAAGAATTTCTACTATTCTCAATATAATAGGAAATCCTCAAGATAAGCTTAAATATATTCATGTTGCAGGAACTAATGGAAAAGGGTCTGTATGTGCGATATTAGCATCAATTCTACAGGTTTCCGGCAAGAAAACAGGACTATTTACTTCACCACATTTGTTCGATTATACAGAGCGGATTAAGATAAATGGGGTGGATATTCCTAAGCCTGAATTTGCTAGATTGATTTTTGATGTTTGTAAAATAGCAGATAGGCATAATATTCATCTTACAGAATTTGAAATGCTTACAGTTATTATGTTTATTTATTTTGCTAAAAATAATGTTGATGTTGTTGTGCTTGAAACTGGTTTAGGTGGTCGTTTTGATGCTACAAATGTTATAAAAGAAAATTTATGTGCTGTAATTACTCATATTGACCTTGACCATATTGAAAGGCTTGGAAACACTAAGGATAAAATAGCTTTTGAAAAGGCTGGTATAATTAAAAAAGGTTGTCCAGTGATTACTTGTGAAGGATATGAGGCGATAAAGGATAGGGCTGATGAGTGTGAATCTCTTTTATTAATGGTAGCCCCTTTTCAGGATACTTCTGAATTAGCGTTGAAAGGCTTATACCAGCAGGAGAATCTATCACTTGCTTTGGCTGCTATTAGGCTGGTTTTCCCTGAAATTTCTCATAAGATAATTATTGAAGGTTTACAAAAAGTAAAGCATATTGGAAGATTTCAGATAATTGAAAAATATAACATAATTATTGACGGTGCACATAATCCTAATGGAGCATTAGCACTTAGAGAAAGTTTAGATTTATATTATCCGGATAAGAAGCGCAGATTTGTTTTTGGATGTCTTAAAAATAAGGATTATCCTAAGATGATGCAAATATTATTCAAAAAAAATGATGAAATTTATCTCAATCACTTCTCGCATCCAAATTCAGCTTCATTTGAGGAATTGAAATCAGCTTGTCCATTTGAGGCGAGAAAATTTGATTCTCTTGGTACTTTTAATCAAGATGAGCACACTATAACTATTGTTTGCGGATCTTTGTATATGATAAATGAGGTTATTCCTCGTTCTTACCTTGATTAATCATTTCTGATATTAGATTGTTTAGTTTTGCTGGGGTAAAGCTGGTACAAGTATTCCATATAAGTGTATGTTTAGGCTCACTTAGTGATGGAGCTGGGTAATCATTTAAGCAGACTCCCTTAAGCATATTGGTCGTTCCGTCTATGCAAGGTTTATAGTGAGAACAACAACTGCAAATCCTTAAAATAAATCCATAATCATCTAATTTCATTTTTAATTCTTGTAATGCATCTATCATTCTTATATGACTTGCTGTTGTATATTTTTTATTTTTAAAAATAAATCTTACTTTACATAAACCTTTTTCTGAAATAAATTCTAATTTGCAGTTTAAGTCAGTTTTTCCGTTATTTACTATGACATCTACCACCATTTTTTCTGTTCCTTGAGGCAAGTCTTCTGTCCCTCTTATTTTGTTTCTTATTTTTCTTACAGGAGGCAAATTGTTGATTATATGGCATAATGAATATAGTGGATATAAACATAGATAGCCGATTTCTTTGAATGTTAATTTTGCATTTATCAAACTTAAACAAAATGCAGCAACAAGTATTATAAATGATAGAAGTACAAATTTAAAGTCAATTATAAAACTATAATATAATGAATGTTTTAATACTACAAAATATATAAGCATAACAACCCATATATTAGGGTATAGTAATGATAGCGTATGCTCAGTAAATGTAAAGTTGTTTGAAAATAGTTCTGGAATACAATGTTTAAATAAATTTAATCTATATGATAATCTAGGTTTTCTAAAAATATAATTTGCTGGGTCAACAATAGTCTGGATATTAGGGTTATAGGTACATTTAAATTTGATTTTAGATAATAAAAGACTATATTTAAGTTCAGTGTTGATATCTTTAAAGTCAACATCCCCAATTTGTTTAACTATTTCTTGTTTTATGATAAATACTCCAGAATCTGCAAATGAAGCGAGTCCAAATAAAGAACGAGCCTTTCTTATAAAATTCATGTGATATTTTTGGTATGAAGCTTTAATTCGATCAATAGGGCCAAGAGTTTCTAGATTAATTATGGTTTCTCCAGTGATTACGCTTGCGTTTGTTAGTGCTGCATTAACAGATGTCAAAAAGTCATGAGCAATATTTCTATCACCATCTATGAATACATAAGAATCAATTAAGTTATCATTGGAAAGTTGTTCTAAAAGTATAGAAATAGCTTGATCTTTTCCTATTGTTCCAACTCCTTTTACATCAATTACGTGTACAAAATTATCGTTAATAAATAACTCTTGAGACCCATCTGAGCAGTTGTCAAGTATTGCAAATACCTTAAAATTGTTTATAGGATAGTCTTGCATTTTTAATTCTTTGATAAGGTTTTCTAATGTTTTTCTATTATTATGAGAATAAATGACGACTGCAAGATTGTCTTTTTCTTCGTATTGAGAATATCTTTTTTCTAAATGAAAGGGTTTGTCGTTAAGATTTCTTAAAGCTAGTGCTAGAAAGTACAATGTATATGCTGCAACAAATAAATACAATATATCTAAAATTAATTCCATACTTCATCTCCCTAATGTTTTCATTTTATTTAAAATCTAAAAAAAATGCTATTACATGTTAATATTTGTGTACTTTATAGCATTAAAAAAGCCTCAGTTGTTACAACAGAGGCTTTAATTATTAATAAAATTTGGGTTATACGATAGCTGCAACTTTTTCTGCATTTCTTGAAGCAATTTCTACTAATTGTTTTGCTGTAGCAATCATAGAAAGTTCTGAATTCATTTTGTTAATACAAGAGCCACATCCAATTGCACTAGCACCTGCTGCAAATGCGAAAGGTGCTGTAGTAGGATTTATTCCAGTAGCTGTCATAATAGGCATTTCAACATTTCTTGATAATTCTATTGTATTAGAAAGTGTCAATTGTGCTCTTTCCATCAATCCCCTAACACCATTAGCAGGTTGTTCTGAAGAAAAATGACCTTCTGTTTGAATTAAATCAATCCCCATTGCTTCTAATTCTCTAGCAAGTTCTATTTGTTCTGTGATTGAAATTTCACCTGGTATTGTTACACTGAAAAACACTCTGCTGTCAATAATTTCGAGAGTCCTTTTTACAAGTGTGATGATATCTTCTTTTGAAAAAGTAGCCCCTTTTTTATATAATACATCAAAATTTCCAAGTTCAATAGCATCAGCACCAAGTTCAACTGCTCTGGCAAGTTCGTCTGGAACTACTGATGATACAAATAATGGTAATTCTGTATTATTTCTGATTTCTTTTACTATATTTTCTTCAGCACAAATATCAACTGCGCTTGCTCCAGCTTGTTCTGCTGCCATAACTACTTTTTTTACATTATCAATATCAAAATTATCGATACCTGCAATGATTTTTACAGCTTTTTTTTCAGCTAAGTCTTGTTTAAATAATTCAATTCTATTCATTTTATTCCCCTTTTTTTATAAAATATTTGCTATTTATTTTGTTTTTCTCCTGAATTATATATTAAAATTTTAATAATATCAATAAGCATCCGAGATTTTTTCTTAGGGCTAGTGACAATCTTGTTATTGTTGAAATAATTATAATAACGAGGTGAAGTGATATGAAAATAAAAAAGTTGATCGCTATGTTATTAATTGCTGGAATAGGATTTATTCCTCAATCTTGTGTCGTTTTTGCAGATTATGCTAGTGATGAACAGATAAATATTAGTGTATATGAAAAAATTAATCCTGCAATAGTATCAATTGAGGCTCAATTAGACGATGGAGTTTCTGCAGGTACAGGATGCATCGTTACTGCTGATGGTGTTATTTTAACTGGTTCGCATGTGGTAGATGGCTGTAAAAATGTTGAAGTAACTATGTTTAATGGTCAAACTTATAATGCAAAAGTTATATCGAAAATGGGTAAAAATAATGATTTAGCTCTTTTAAAAATCGAACCAAAAACTGCTTTAAAAACGGTTAAATTTGGTGATTCTGAAAATATAAAGGTTGGTCAGCGTGTATTGGCAATTGGTAATCCCTTTGGATTTTCGGGAACTCTTACTCAAGGAATTATTTCTAGAATTGATTATACAAAAAATAAAATACAAACTGATGCAGCTATAAATCCCGGTTGTTCAGGTGGGCCTTTATTGAATTCTGCTGGAGAAGTTATCGGGATAAATCAGTCTATTTATAATCCTGATAACAATATTTCCAACATAGGTATTGGCTTCGCTATTCCAATTAATGATGCTAAAAAGTTTATTCAATTAAGTAGATTAAGTAAAAGTTAAGATTATTATTAACTTTTGTAAATATAGATTTTATATGTCTCTTTTTTAATAATAGTCTATAATTTCGCTTTTCTTAAAAAATTATTCGTGAAATTTCTCATATAAAAAATACTTTATATTGATATATAGGATATATAAATGTGAAGTATAAAGCAAAGGAGTAATTTTATGACAGTAGACAAAACTGGAAAAGTCCAAGCAAATCAAGTGGATGTGCTGAAACAAACTAAGAAAGCTGAGGAAAAGCCTGCAAAAGTTGAGGTGGATATGACTGGGGGGGTAAAACCACAGTCACAAAATCCATTAGATTTTATAGAATCATTAACAGGTAAAAAAGTTGGGGATTCTCCATTGGTAAAAAAATTCCAAGAAGAATATGCTCAAAAAGCTGAAGCCGAAAGAGCTAAATTAGCTAAAATGACACCAGAAGAAAGACAAGCTTATCTTGAACAACAAGATGCTGCACTTTTAGATGGTATTAAAGAACGTAGTGCTAGGGCTGAAAATGAAAAAACTGCTGTAGGACGTTGGGTTCAAAGCTGGAAAGACGATTTTTCAGGGGTAAAAGATGCTAAGGGTGCTGTTGCTACTGCTGGAGCTGTTGCAGATGCAGTCGTTAATAGAACAAGGAAAGGTTTTGGTTCAATAGATGCTGTAATTGGACTTCCTCAAGGTACAACTGAGAAAGTCTGGGCTGGTGCTGCTACTGTGGCAACTGGGGCATATATGCTGGAAGCAGCTGGAGGTACTGCAGGTATAACAGCTACAGCTAATACATTAATGAGTGCTCCAGGTACAAAGGCTGTTATTGCGGCAGGGGCTGTTGCTTCTCCTATGTTAACGGGCTGTGAAAATATGCTTGATGAGACGCTAGATCATTATATAGAAATACCTACAGATACAGTACTTAAGGAAATCACTCTTCCTCCAGAAATTATTGAAGTTGTAAAACATGATACAATTAAAGAACCAGTATTTGTTCATGATACAACATATATAGATAGAGTTATTCATGATACAACATTTATAGATAGAGTTGTTCATGACACAATTATCCAAAATAAAACAGATACTATTATTAAAACTGATACAATAAAAATTCCAGAGATACATACTGATACAATAAAAATTCCAGAAATACATACCGATACTTTATACTTACCAGGTGAAGTAGTACATGATACTATAAAAGTTGAAGTTCCTGGACCAACTGTTACAGTGCCAGAAAAATGGGAATCTCCAATACCTGATAAGCAGAAAGAAATTTTTGATGAATTAGGCGTTTCAGTTGATAAAAATGGTAAATTCGTATTATCTACAAATTACTATGATGAATATAACTATACATTAAATATGAAGAATATTAATGGTGGTAAGTCATCTCGAGATGGTTCAATGATTGTATATGATGAAATTAAAACTGAATGGGGTGATGAAGGTATTCAATTAGGACAAAATGAGTCATTTAGGAGATACCAGTATTCACTTTCAAATGATGGTAAAAATCTTACAATCAGACAATTTAGACCAAAAAATAATCCAAGTGTATCAAATGGTGATGGTATTCCAAACTGGAATGTATTTAACAATCAATTAAAAGATGATACACAGTGGGTTGATGCTGGAGTTGTAACTCTATCAATTGAAGACGGTAAAGTTAGAATTACTGGTACAACACAAGAAAATGATGGCGAACTCAGCAAAGGTGATATTGAAAATAGCGTTATGTTCACTAACCCATATCAAGGTCAGTGGAGATTAACAGATTGGAAAGTTAAAACTGGTGATGCTGATTAATAAAATTACTTCACATAATAAATGTAAAGCAGGTCTTTTAAGATCTGCTTTTTTTAATATAAATTAACTTAGAAGATAATTTATCTATTTCGTGGTATAGTTATTTTGTTGAATAAGGAGGTAAGTATGTCAGAGTTTTATTACATGAATGGCAAATATGTAGAAGCTGAAAAAGCATTCATTCCAGTTAGAACACATGCTTTTTTATATGGTACAGCCGTGTTTGAAGGTATAAGGGCTTATTGGAATGAAGAAGAAAAACAATTATATGCTTTTAGAGTTCCTGAACATTACGAAAGGCTCCTAAGAAGTGCAAAAGTCATGTATATGGATAGTCCTCATACCGTCAAAGAATATTGTGATATTACTATTAATTTGTTAAATAAAAATAATTATAGACAAGATGCATATATTCGTCCTACTCTTTATAAGTCTGCGCAAAAAGTCGGACCTGGTTTATATGATAATGAAGATTCTTTTATGATTGTAACTAATAAAATGGGTGATTATATAGATACCTCAAAAGGTCTAAAGGTTTGTGTCTCAAGCTGGAGAAGAAATAGTGATAATGCAATCCCTCCAAGAGCTAAAGTAGCAGGTGCTTATGCTAATGCAGCTTTGATTAAAACGGACGCGCATAATGCAGGATTTGATGATGCAGTTGTATTGGATGAAGCAGGGCAGGTTACTGAAGGTTCTGCCATGAATTTGTTCCTTGTTCAAAATGGTAAACTTGTGACTACAACTAAAACTGATAATATTTTAGTTGGTGTTACTAGAAATACAATTATTGAAATAGCAAGAGATGTGCTCGGAATAGAAACTGAAGAACGCGCTATTGACAGAACTGAACTATATATTTCAGATGAAGCTTTCTATTGTGGTACAGGTGCTCAGATTAGTCCTATTACAAGTATTGATAATAGAAAACTAGGTGATGGAAATGTAGGATCTGTTTCTAAAGAACTCCAAAAATTATACTTTGACATAGTAAAAGGTAAAGTACCTAAATATAAACACTGGTGTATGCCAGTTTATTAATTATTTAAGCACCCTCAACATACATTGAGGGTGCTTAAAATTTTAAGAAAGGTTTAGCAGTTTTGATAAAATTTTTAGGGCTGTGTGTTCAAAATTTAATAAAGAGTCTTAAATATTTATTAAGTGGTCAGGTGAGATTTTCATCTGTAATTTCTCAAGCGGCTTCAATTAGCTATGACTCACTTCCTATTTCATTAATTATAGCATTCATTGCAGCTGCAGTAATTACTATTCAAGTAGCTAAACAGTTTTTAATGTCTGGAGCTGAGGCTTATATTGGAGGAACAATTACTATTGTTATGATAAGAGAGATTGCTCCAGGTTTTGTAGCTCTTGCTATTGGAGCTAGGGCAGGTACTGCAATTTCTGCTGAAATTGCTAATATGCAAGTAACGTCTCAAGTTGATGCGATTAAAACTTTAAAAGTTGATCCTGTTGGTTATTATTTTACTCCAAGATTAATAGCTGGAGCATTAACTGTGCCTATGGTAGTGTTATTAGCTGAATTTATAGGTATTGCTGGAGGTATGCTTGTTGCGAATATTACAATTAATCTTCATCCAGAAAGATATTGGTATTCTGTGTGGGCGTGGCTTGTAAATAGGGATATATATATAAGTTTATTAAAAGCTTCAGTTTTTGGACTATTAATAGCTCTTGTTTGTGCTACTCAAGGGTATGAAACAAAAGGTGGTGCTAAAGAAGTTGGTACTTCTACTACTCAGGCTGCTATTTTATCTACTGTGTATATGCTTTTTGCTGATTTTATTATTAATCTGATTTTCTATATTGCCGGAAGTTAATCAGTTTTCATCTATGATTGTCCAGTTTTCTGGCAATTCTTCATATACCATTTTCAAGAGTTGCTCTGGTTTTATGTAAAAGGCTTCTGCTATTTTACAAAATGTTGTAATTTGTGGATCAAGTTTCCCTGCTTCAGCGAGTAGAAGAGTTGTTTTTGACATATTTATCTCATATGCAATTGAACGGGCGGAGCGTTTGCTCTCTGTGTGCAATCTGGCGAGGACTCTTCCGAACGCCTGTATAAATTTTTTATTCTTATCTTTCTGTAAGGTTTGCATATTTTCATGATATAGGGTATTATGTATATATGGACATAATTATGCTTTTATAAAAGTGAGGTTTCATGGTTATTAATAGAGTAAAAAAGGGATTTACGCTTGCAGAAGTTCTAATAACTTTAGGAATAATAGGCATTATTGCTGCTCTGACTTTACCTAATGTTATATCAAATTATCGTAAAAAGGTTGTAGAGACTCGACTTGCAAAATTTTATTCTGTGATAAATCAAGCTATTAAAATGTCAGAAACTGTTAATGGACCCAAAGAATCGTGGTATTGGTGGTACGGATTAGATAATAATTCTGGAAAAAATGAAGGTGTATTATTGAGTGAATGGTTTGATATATACTTAAAACCATATATAAAATATGTTAGAATAGAACACCCACGTTCTTTGGATAATGTTTCTATCTATTTTCCAGATGGTAGTCTGTTTTTTATGAGTCATGAATTTTATGAATTTTGGCCAGAGGCAAAAGACTATGTTGATATAAGTAACAATATTGGAAATATTAGCAGTATTTCAACCTTCGGGCTTAATATTGGTGACGCTTCGGGATCATCTTTAAAAGGTACAAGAGAGGATTTTTCTGGAAAAAAATTTTTTATCTTTATTTATGATTTAAAAAAAGGAATTGAACCGTTTAATGACCCTCCTGTGTATGATGTTGACGAATTAACAAGAGCTTGTGGCGGCAACAATGAAGTGGGACGTAGATATTGTACTGCATTAATTCAGCAAAATGGTTGGAAAATACCGGATAATTATCCTTTTAAATTTTAAACAATATATTTTTGTACTGTGGTTTTGTCAAATACTTCTATGCTGTCTTTTGAATGAATAAATATCATGCAGGAAATAAGCGATTTCAGGGTTTCAAAATCCGAAAATGCCATTTTATTGCGCAAATCTTCCATATTATTTGCAAGAAATTCCATGATAATTGTTTTGTTATCATATACAAGGCTTGAAAAATAGTCAAAGGTATCTTTTGTTTTAACGCCCTCAAGATAAATAATATCCGGAGATTGAAATTCAATAAATCTTGAAGCTTTATCCATATTAAAACTGATATTTTCATTAAGTTCACACTGATTTACGCCTTTTAAATGGTATTTAACAATACTTTCAAGTGTCATTATATTTTTATTTTTGTTTCTTGAAGCAATTTCGAGTAAAAGCGAATAAATGATATGTGTCTTACCACTTAATGGCGAGCCACAGACAAGAATAATTCCAGGTTCATTTAGCGCATTATTTATAATTTTCAGATGTTTTTCAGTTTTAATAATTTCCTGAAGCTTTTTAGGCTTCTTGTATATTTTTAAGAAAATTCTCTCGCCCATAATTGTAGGAAATGTTGAAATACTTGCAGTTACTGTGATATCATCAACTTTAAAGCTGAGTTTGCCAAGCTGTGGAACTTCTGATACAGAAGGATCAAGTTCTGAAAGAATTTTTAACTTTGCAACAAAAGAAGCTGTTAGTACTTTGGGGATAATTCCTTTATTAAAAAGTTCGCCTTCTCTTTTGAAGTTCACACAAAGCCCCTCGTCTTCCTGCTGAAAAGTTATTTCATGAACAGTTTCCAGAATGGCTTGTTTTAAAATTGCTCTGATAATTTTCTGTATATGATTATCACTCAAATCTTCGCTGTGAAGTTCATTTCGCCAGTCAAACCCTATATATTCACTGTCTGTGAAGATTTCTCCTACAGTAGCATCGTTTTTATAACAGTTATCAATCTTTTTTAAAATGCTGGTTTCAGATGCAATAACTGGCTCTATTGAACATGCTGCTGTTTCTATTATTTTATCTATTGCAAACAAATCAAGAGGGTCTGCCATTGCTACTGTTAAGGTATCTTCTATTTTGAAAAGTGGTATAATTCTATATTTTCTTGCATCTGA
Organism: Candidatus Gastranaerophilales bacterium; assembly: GCA_944323725.1. Lineage (GTDB taxonomy): Bacteria > Cyanobacteriota > Vampirovibrionia > Gastranaerophilales > Gastranaerophilaceae > Scatousia. The sequence continues at coordinate 83,724 of CALUTP010000003.1, forward strand.
GTAATTGATATATTTAAGACAATTGTAATCGATAGTGTAATCTTCTAGGTTAACTGACGGAATATGAAGTTTTGATTCCAAAAATTTAATAATAGTATCTTCGGTTAAAATTCCTGAATTTATAAGAGCTTGACCAATATTAATATTTTGGGCATTTGCAATTTCTTCAGCTTGTTCAATGGTCTCGTAAGGAACAAGACCTGCCCTTACAAGGTCGTATTTGAGTTTTTCAAGTGTTTTATTGGTAATTGTTTCCATTTTCTGTGCCTATTTCAAATACTGATTAACCTTATCTACTACAGTGTCAAGTTCAAATGGTTTTGTAATATACTCATCAGCTCCGGTCTCTTCCCCAATAAGTCGATCTTCCTCTTGTGAGCGTGCTGTAATCATTAATATTGGGATATTTTGATATTTTTTATCATATTTTAAAAGTCTGCTGATTTTATATCCATTAATTTTTGGCATCATAACATCAAGAATGATTAAATCAGGCATAAGCTCTTTTGCAAGTCTTAGTCCGTCTTCACCATTATATGCACAATAGCAAGTGTAATCAGCTGTTTCTAATACGAATTTTAAACTTTCTACAATATCTTGTTCATCATCTACAATGAGAATCTTTTTCATAATTTCCCCTAATATGAATTAGTCTGTAATTTTATTATAGCATATTAAAAAGTATCTTCTAGTATATTACATTTTGTAAAAATATAATTATCGGCTAAGAAGTAGGTTTTCAGTATTTTTATCGGAATTATTTTTTGCTACAGGTATTGCAAAATAAAATGTGGATCCTTTGTTAAGCTCACTGTCGCACCATATAATTCCATGATGTGCTTCAATAAGTTGTTTTGCTATTGGCAGACCTAGTCCTGAACCTCCTACTTTTCTTGATAATGAATTTTCTATTTGTGCAAATTTGTCAAAAGCTCTTAGTAAATCTTTTTCAGCAATCCCAATCCCTTCATCTTTTACAGACACAACAATATATTCGCCTTTTTGTTTTGAATTTATATTTTGAAATAGTGGATTAATTGAAAGTTCATCAAAATTTTTCAATTCTGATATAATTTTAATTGATTTACCTTCAGGAGTAAATTTAATTGCATTTGACACTAAATTTGTAAGTACTTGTTCTAATCGTTGGGAATCTGCATAAATTTCTGGCAAATTTTTATTTTCTTCTGTAAGCAAAGTTAAGCCTTTTTCTTTTGCTACAATAGATAGTGCAGATTTTACATATTCAATTACTTGATTTATATTAAGATTTTTACAATTAAAATCCATTTTCCCAGCTTCAATTTTTGATAAATCGAGCAGGTCATTTATTATTCCTGAGAGTCTTTGGACATTTCTTTTTGCCATAGTAAGGAATTTTTCAGAGGCTTCAGTTACCTCTCCGCAACGCCCGCTCAAGAGAATATCTAGGGAATTTTTGATTGAAGTTAACGGTGTCCTTAGTTCATGTGAGACTATTGAAATAAATTCTGATTTTAATCGTTCTAATTTTTCAAGTTTTAGATTTGTTTCTTTAATTTCTTGGTAGAGTGTGGCACTTTTCAAAGGAAGAGCTACTTGTTGTGCTATAGTTCTAAAGCAGGTTGCATCTTCTGCTGAAAATGGTGCATCTTTAAAAATTTCTACACATCCGAAAAAATTGTCTCCAAGCGTTATTGGAGAAAAAAGGTTGTCAAATTGGAATAGTGTAAAAGTAAATCTATTTGCGGGATATTTAATATGTTTTATGGTTTTTAAATTATTTATATTAACTTCATATGGTAGGTTTTTGTCTTCAAAAAGCGATTTATATTGATAGATTGTTCGAAGTTTTAATGCATTTAGTATTTCATCCGATAGTTCATATAGTGAATTTATTAATAGTACAGGTTCATTTTCTGTACAAAAAGATAATGTGCAAGTGAGTGAAAAACTTAGAGCTTTATCAATTCCTTCAATCATAAAGTTAATAAGTTTTTTCTTATCTAAAGTCCCTGCAAATTGAGAACTAGTACTATATAGCGCATTTAATCTATATAGGCTATCAGCAAGATCTTTATTAGTATTTGAGAGTCTTGCAAGAGATTCTCTCATTCGTAGGTTCATATTGATTGTGTTTACAATCATTTCATCTGTAAAATCTTCTTGAAGAAAAGCATTTGCATTTTTTATTAAATCTCTGTTATTAAAATTTTTAGCAGTTAAAAGCAATATTACTGAATTATCAGTATATGATTTAATTTTTTTGATAAGATTTTTAAAGTCTATATTTCCAGAATTTGTATCTAAAATAATAATATCTGGCACTGCTAAGTTTATGCTGTCCAATATATTAGTTTCAGAAGCAAGTGTTATAAATTCATATTTTGGACTTAAAATAGAAATATATTGATCTATTTTCTCTTTTCTTGTTGATATAAATAGAATCCTAATCATAATACAATGTTATCAATAATATAAATAATGGCAAATTATTAAAGTTTATGTAAATTTTTATTTACAACGACGGGTATTTGTTAAAGTTTTTTGCTAAATCAGCCGACGTATCTTGTGTATCTAAGTAGATATAAGAAAGGAAACTTTAAGTAATGGGTTTAGCAGCTTCACAGGCTAGATTACTAAGTATAACCTCAAGGCTTTCTGATAACGAATTACGTTCTCAGACAATTACTAATGCTAAAATGTCTCTTGCTGCAAAAACATCTAATGCTAGTGCGCAGTATATGGATGCGTTAAATTCAACTCAATTAATGTTTTCTACTTATGATGCTTCTGGAAATAAAATGACTCAAAGGTTAAGTGCGGTATCTCTTGCAACTTATGCAGAATTGAAAAATCAATATGGTGTAATCAATAATGCAGGGCAAATTATGGTCAGTGAAACAGATGCTGCAAATTATTTGGCAAGTGCAACTTTGGCAGATTTTCTTGAAAGATATGGAGTGGCAGATTCAACTAAAACTGATAAGACAAATCCAGAATACATTGATAAAGCAACTACAATCTGGGGTCCTGAGTGGGAGACTTGGGATAATGGGGGTACTGGTTCTATTGGAGGTTTGAATGGTAGAGAGCCTCAACAGCCTGATTATACAACTGTTATTGTAACTAAAGATCCTAATAGTGAATTATATCAAAAGTTCAGAGATGCTTCAACTTCTTGTTACAATACTGCTATGAGTGGAAGTAGTGGTGCAGGATGTTATCTTCACGTATTGGCACACTTATTAGATCTTACGGAAGAAGCTGCTAATTCTACTATTTTTGATAGTGTTCCAGGTTATCCTAAATCATTCACTACAACTACAGGCAATAATATAAGTATAGATGGTCTAAAGATAACTGGTGCTGCAATACATTCTGCAGGCAAATCTCCAGATATGGTACCTGTTTCAGAAAAAGTTTGTCAAAATGATGTTATGGCAGCTGAAAATGAAGCTGATATGAATGAGTTGTTAGATATGGCTAATGACCCAACTACAGATCCTGATGCTCTTCGAAATAAAAAACTTTTAAGTAATTATTATATTGATGCTTCAGGAAATGCTCAATTGAAAACTTTAAAACAAAAGGTTATTGATTTATATTATGCTGTAGAAAATTCAGGGAGTCTTGGTATTGATTATAACACAACACTTAAAGATTCAATGAGATCTTTTCAGGAAGATATGACTCTGCTTGATATGATTTATAATGTTGAACCTGATGTTCCAGCTTACGAAAAAGCTCATGCTGAATGGGAAGCTGAGATGGAAAAACAGATAAATGAATTGCATCAAATAGAAAAAATTATTACAGAGATTGATATTGAATATACTGATAAAGATGCAGCTCAGTGGTATGTTAATTTGTGGCACAGAATGAATGGACCTGCTGATTATAAAGTAGAGCTTGAAGGTTTTGATAATGGTGCAAGAGCTGATGAAAAAACTAAAGCTGCATATGGAGACCAAGTTACAGGGGATAAGAGTCCTGCAAATGGATTAACTGCTGGTGGACAATTATTATGGACTGTTTTAGAAGATGGTCTATATAATAGTGCAGATTGGCTGCAATCAGCCCTAGAAAATGGTTACGTAACATTAGAAAGAGTTAATTTTACTGAGCCTACTGAAGATGGATCAGGTCTAGAGGATGTTACTTGGACTTCAATTCTCTATACAAATGCTACAGATATCTCTGAGGAACAGAATGAAGAGGCCATTACTAAGGCTGAAATTCAGTATCAAATGACAGTTAAAGATATTGAAGCTAAAGATAAACAATATGATAATGTTCTAAAACGTCTAGATACTGAACATAGTGCACTTCAGACTGAATATGACTCTGTTAAATCAATTATAGATAAGCAGATTGAACGTCATTTGAAAATGTATTCTTAATATAATTCTGTTTTTAATAAACTGTATTAGAATTGGTTTATAAAGATTATGGCTTTGTGAAACATAAAGCTCTGCTTTTTAAACTTTTGTATTAAGTTTATATAAAGGTTGTTTCAAGATAATGTTTTAAGTGGTAAACTGATACTATACTGGTACATGGAAAAAGGAGAGTATTATGATACCTATTTTAGATTCAAAACGTCAGTATGCACAAATTGGTGCGGAGGTTGAAAAAGCTGTTTGTGAAGTTCTACGATCAGGTTCTTATATTTTGGGACCAAATACAAAAGCTTTAGAAAAAGAATTAGCAGATTTTATTGGATGCAAATATACTGTTGGGCTTAACTCTGGTACAGATGCCCTTCATCTTGCATTAAGAGCATTGGATATTGGTAAAGGTGACGAGGTTATCACTGTTGCATTTACATTTGTTGCTACAACAGAAGCTATTGGTATTGTGGGCGCAAAGCCTGTTTTTGTTGATATTGACCCTGATACTTTTAATATGGATGCTTCAAAATTGGAAGCTGCAATTACTCCGAAAACAAAAGCCATTATACCTGTTCATCTTTATGGGCAGCCTTGTGATATGGATACAATTATGGCTGTCGCTAAAAAACATAATTTGTATGTTATAGAAGATTGCTGTCAAGCAATTGGTGCTTTATATAAAGGGCAAATGGTTGGTACATTTGGTGATTTTGGCTGCTTAAGTTTTTATCCTACTAAAAATTTAGGCGGTATGGGTGATGGCGGTCTTTTAATGACAAATGAAGAAAAACTTCGTGATAGAGCTGTTGCTTTGAGAAACCATGGCGGTGCTGTACGTTATTATCATGATGAAATTGGTGTGAATAGTAGATTAGATGAAATTCAATCTGCCATTTTAAGAGTTAAACTCCCTCATATTAAAGAATGGAATGAAAAAAGACGTGAACACGCTTATTATTATAATAAACTTTTTGCAAACTGTCCCGATGTTCAAACTCCAAAAGAGTTAAAAGACACTTATTGCGTATATCACCAATATACTGTAAAAATCCCTAACAGAGATGAAGTACATAAAATGCTTCAAGAAAATGGTATTGGTGCAATGCTTTATTATCCGGTACCTCTACATCTTCAAAAAGTTCATGCTTATTTGGGCGTAGGAAAAGGCTCATTACCTGTAACTGAAAAAAATACTGAAATGGTAGTGTCTCTTCCGATGTTTCCTGAATTAACAGAAGAAGAACAAAGAACTGTTGCTAAGACTTTGATTGATTGCATTGAAAAATCAAAATCACTTGTTAAAGCTTAGATAGGAATAAAAATAAAAAAGCTCTGCTATATAGAGTTAGCAGAGCTTTTTTTATCCTGCAAGGTTTAAATTTCTTCCAGCACTATTTTGATATTCATATGATCCATTTAAGTGTGTACCTCGCATTGGATCTAGACCTGTTACGTTATAATATCCTAATGATGTAAAGGCATCTTTTAGTGAAAATCCCATTGTAATAGAGCCAAAATTTGCATCATATGGCCTTGCTGTAGCTTGTGTTTGCGTAGTTCTGTTAGGCGTTAGCGGGTTTGTTGCTGGATCTTGAATTCTTTGTCCATTTTCTGCCGCTACTGCTGAATAACTGGCTATTGGCTCGGCGGCTTCTGTTTTTGGCGCACCGACTTTGTTAACCGTTAGGTTATCATTTGGATTCATGATATTTGCCTTTTTCCTTTATACTCTTATATATATAAAGTATATACTATCTTTAAAATTGCTTTATTTAAAAAGAGTAGTTTACAAATCTTAATAGACTTTGCGTAAATCTTCTTTTGCTTATAACATGCCCAAAATAATTTTTTTCTAACCAAATATTAAGTTTTGTAAAGTGTAAAATCTACACTATATGCGTTTTTTCAGATTTGAATAAAAATTATTAAAACATTTAGTTGACATTTAAAATCTTATATGCAATAATAAAGACATAAGATTTAAGTGTAGTCGAAACACTAAATATAAATAGATTCATTAACCCCAAAAACATATAAACTCCTAAATAATAAACACTATAAGAGACCATTAGGATGCAGAAAACGACCCACTCAGAAATGAGTGGTTTTTTTTTATCTTAACATTAGCTGGATATTCTTAGTATTTTTAGCTAATATTGCGTGTATTTTGTACAATTTATCCAGAGCTTAATGTAATTTTACAGTTTTATAAATTTAGTTATATTAAGATTGGTTGTTTGCATATTTTAAATTTTTTTAATTATAACAAGATTTCTTGTGTGATTTTCATTTAGTGGAAGTTCATATTGGATAATATCAATCACTTTTGCATTGAGCTTTTTTAGGGTTTTTTGAGCTTCTTGTATTTCTTCTTGTGCTTTCATTGATTTGTAAGCTATAAAATAGCTGTCATTATTCATTTTAGGAATTGCGTATTGTATTATTTTCTCTAAAGATGCAACGGCTCTTGTTGTTATTATATCAAATTTTTTATTATAATTTTCTACTCGATTGCATATAGTAATTAGATTAGGTATATTTAATTTTTCTTTAATTTCGTTTACTGCATTAATTTTTTTTCTAATACTATCGAGGGCAGTAACAGAAAGCTCTGGATATGCAAGTGCAATTGGAATGGAGGGAAAGCCTCCTCCTGTTCCAAAATCCAAAATGTTTTTAAAGTTGTAGCCGTATTTTTCAAAGAATTTTTCAATTGAAATACTGTCGTAGATGTGTTTTTCCCATAAAAATTTTTCATCATTTTTAGAAATGAGATTGAGTTTAGAGTTTTGTTCCAAAAAAATATTTATATATGTATTAAAAAAATCTTTAGTTTTCATTAAGTATCTCTTTTTCTAGTTTTTCGTATTTATTTCCTAGTCTGATTTTTATATCAGTAATTCGTTGTTCTATTTTTGCGATATTATCTTGTGAAATTTGATTTTTGGCTGAGTTAAATGCATTTAAATAGTATTTAAGTGCAAATTTTATTTTTTTATGATTGTTGTAAAAATCGCCAAGTTCTATATAGGCTGATGTAAGGTAAAAATTTTCATTTAGGTTTTCTGCACTTTTTATCGCTTTAAGATAATATTCTACAGTTTTTTCTGGAGACTTATTACGATTAAGTTCAGCAAGTTTCATTGACGAAATATAAATCCCGTTATTATTTTGATTTATTTCATCTATTTTTAGGCTTTCGATATAATATCTCTGGGCTAGTTCTGGCATATTTGTCTCATCAAATATTAATGCTAAATTTGACATAGCTGATGATAAATGAGGATTATTTTTAGCTATATCAATACATTTTTTGTAATATATTACAGCAGTTTCTGTTTCATCTATATCATCACAGCATAGAGCATACTTAAAATAAAGTTCTGCAAGTATTTTTTTATCTGTATTAGTTTCAACGAATTCTAATGCTGTTTTATAGCATATATAAGCAGTTTTTATATCGTCGTTACAAAGAGTACCAATTAAAAGATTTGCTTTTATTTTTAATTCATTTGAAATATTTTGAGTTTCCAAAATATCTTTAAGAAGCATTTTAGCTTTGTCGTGTTTGAATGTAATGTAAAATATATTTGCGATTGCGAGTTTCATTTCATTAATTTTTTCTATATCGTTGGCAGATGTGTAAAATTCAAGAGCCATGTCATAATATCTTAAAGAATTAAACCAATCAGATAAATTTTGGTAATTTTGAGCAAGTTTTGTGTATATTGTCGGAAGAAATGTATAGAAGTCGTCATCATCTTTCAATAGTAATGCTCTTTGACAATATGCAATAGCTTTTTTGTAGTTATATTCATTTTCGGAATTTTTTGCTGCATTTATTAATCCAGCAAGGGATAATTCATCATCTTGAGGTGATAATGTTTTATTAGAGTAATCAATAAATTTATTTATTGATTCTGCAATTTCTGACATAACTTTTTGTTCATCTTCTTCTGAGTCAAAAATAAATGAAATATTTTTAATTTTTTCTTCTTTGGTCTCTTCGTTCGATTGTTCGGTTTTTGTTTTTTGTAATTTTTGTTGTTGTAAGGTTTCTGCACTATATCCAACAGAATTTATTGTGGTTGTATTAACAGGGTTAATAAATGGTTTTTGCGGGATAAACAGGCTATGGTATTCAATTTCTGAGCGCATTGTCTGTCTTGAAATAAGCAAATCTCTTTCAAATGGTTTTAGTGGAAGTTGAGTATTATATAGGTCTACACAGGATTTGTGTAATTTTATAGATACAGCATCGGAAATTGAATTTTGTGAAATTTCTTTGAAATAATCCTGAAGATAAATCATTCCTTTTTCAGGAGAAATAATCCCATTAGCGAGAAAGTATTTTATCCGTTCTTCATTATATAGTCCTATTGTCATCAATAGTCTAAGGCTTACCGGATGTCTCATTATTGTTAAAAATCGGAACAAATGTCCGCTTACAGGATCAACAAAAGACATTGCTTCTCTTAAAATGAAGTCATTGTATGAAAGAAAGCTTTTAGTATAGCCTTTTAGAAAATCAAATAAACTTAAATTCCTAGCATTTATGACTTTTGTAGTGAGTTCAGTATAGAAAAAATATCCTCTGGAATATTTATATAGTTCATCTGATACTGGTCCTATAAGTTTTATTCCTTGTGAGCGCAGATATTTTTCAAATATACCTTTATCAAGTGCTAGTATGTTGACTCTGCGGTATAAAATTTTATCTTCAAAATCTTCGTTTGAAAAAGTTCTTGCAATAAGTATAATTTTGATATTTTTCTTTGATGTTAAATGAAATAAAAAGTCTAAAATTTCTGTTTTGTTATCTTTTAAAATTGCTTCAAAAGAGTTAATGATAATTAAAATGGGATTTTCTATTGAATCAAAGTAAGATTCAACTTTTTGTGTAAAATTATCATATTTTGCTCTGGGTTGTTTTATTATATTTTGTATTGTTAGATTTTTAAAATCGTCAAAAAATGATAATAAAATATCATCAAGTATGGTTGTTTCAAAACAATTATATTTAAGAGTGACGGTTTTTTTATTTAAAAACTTAGTTATGTGATTAATAATTCTTGTTTTCCCAGTTCCTAAAAATCCATTAACTAGTAAAAGTCTTGTATCTTCATTAAAAAACTGTATAATATCGCTGATTTGTTTAGTGTTATTTTCGAGTAAAAAAGGATTAATTTCACTTCTATCAGGTTTTAAGAAGCTTTTATTATCAATTTCACTTTCCAGAAATTCTATGCTCATACACGCTATATTAAATGATTTTAAAATATTTTGCAAATTTTATTTAAATAATTGCACTTTAATTTTTTTGATAGTAATATATTATTAAGTTAACGAGGGGAAAGGTATGGAATTTTTTAGAAAACATCAAAGGCTTATTGTCGGAATTATAGCAGTTACATTCATTGCTTGGACTGTTGGATTAATGATGCTTCCTCTTATAATCAAATAGGTAAATAGTGTATATAAAAAATTTTCTGAAAAAGATAACTATATATTTTGTGTCGGCATTTATTCTGATATTTGGTATGATGAATAGTGCATATTCTGCATCTAACTTAAAGACAATTAACCAGAAAATGAAGCATACACAGGAAAAAATCAAAACACTTAAGATAAAAGAAAAACAAGAAAAAAGTAAGCTCGTTAATAATCAACGTAAACTAGAAACTACATCAAATAACCTTCAAATCTCTAAGCAGCAGTATAATTCAATGGAAGCTAAACTTAAGGATATGGAAATTGAATATAATGCTTCAATTTCTGAGTTTAATAAGGTAGATGCATTGATGAAAAATCGGATAAGAATGGTCTATAAAAATCAAAGGACTGGTATGTTTGAACTGCTTTTGGAGGCTAAAGATTTAAATAATCTTCTTGATATTATATATTTTGAAAGAATAATAATAAAAAATGATTATAAAAGAATGCTGTCATTAAAGAATAAGGCAGCAAAGCTGGCAAAGATGAAATCAGATATAGAAGCTCAAAGGCAGTATTTAGCACGTACTATTGATGATATAAATTCTCAACAGAGAACAATCCAAAGAGCAATTGCTCAAAATCAAAGTATGATTAATCGTTTAAAAACTGATAGAGCAGCGTATGAGCGTTCAGAAAGAGATTTGGCAAGGCAATCTGCAAATCTTCAAAGTATGATTAGTAAAAGTTATGGACATTCTTCTGTTAAAGTAGCATCAAGCGGCTTTATGAAGCCTATTGGTGGTAGGATTACTTCTCCTTTTGGATGGAGAACTCATCCTATATTTAAAAGCAGAACTTTCCATTCTGGAGTTGATATTGGAGGGCCTAATTTGGGAAGTATAAGGGCTTCAAACTCTGGAAAAGTTATATATTCTGGCTGGTATGGAGGTTATGGGAAAGTTGTTATTATTGACCATGGCTCTGTAAATGGTCATCCAACGACAACTCTTTATGCACATATGTCTTCAACAAAAGTTAGTGCAGGTCAGTCTGTTACAAAAGGTCAGGTAATAGGTCTGGAGGGGACAACTGGTTATAGTACAGGACCACATTGTCATTTTGAGGTAAGAATTAACGGAAAACCTAACAATCCGTTGAATTATATTTAGAAGGAATAGATTTTGAAAAAGTTTCTAATAATATCATTAATAGCTTTAACAGTGTCAGCACCAGTGTTTGCCGATGATGATGCTGAGTATGAAAAAAATATTCAAGAACTAAAGCAATTGCAGGATCAGATGTTTATTCCATCCTCAGTTCCAGTACCTGAAGTTAACTATACAGATAAAAATGAGGAAAATAGGCCTAAGTCAAAAAAACTGAATGCTAATGGAGATGAAGATATTACAAGATCTGTAGGAAGATCTATGGGCTCTAGTGCAAAAGGAATGCCTCTTTTTAAGCAAATTCGTATAAAACTTACAAATTATTACAAAATTAAAGCCCATGAAGATGAATTAAAAGAACAGGAAGAGCTTCAAAAAGAATTAATGGAGATGGAAGATAGAGAAGATAGTGATTTGGAATCTTTAGAAGATCTTACCAGCAGAAGTCTCAAAAAGGTAAAAAATGTCGAGACTTCAGATAAAGTTGAAGTAAAACCAAAGAATAAATTTTTATTTTGGAAAAAAAATAAAGATAAAGATGTAAAAGTTCAAGAAAATGTAGAAAATAACTCATCACAAATTAAAGAAGAACAAAAATCAGAAGAAAAATCACCAGATACTCTAGAGCTTTCAGGTGGAGTAAAGCAGAGCGTTGCAGAAAAGGATGCGCAGCTTGATTGTGATGTAATGAATTATTATGAAGATAGAAATGAAATTGAAGCAATCGGTCATCCAGTTTTGTATTTTCCTCCGCAGGGTGTGACTTTAAAAGCAGATAAGCTTGTTTATAATACAGTTACAAATGTAATTAAAGCTTATGACAATGTTGAATTAATAAAAGATGGTTCTTCTATATATGGTGACTTTATTCAAATTAACATGAATGAAGAAACTTCTTTAATTACAAACCTGAAAGCTGATAAAATGAATATGGTGATACATGCCAAGCAGGCTAGTGCTGGTGATAATCTTATAGTTTTAGAAGATGGTAAAATGTATGCAGAAAAATCTTTTATATTACGATTTAAATCAAGAATTATAGGTTCAGATTTTTCTCAAATGCAAATTCTAGATGAAGACCGTTCTTATCTTGATCCTAGTGGAAATGCTAAAATTAAAGTTGTAGCAAAGGAAATTATTGTTGATGCAAAGAAAAACCACGATTTAATTACAGTTAAAGATGCTGATATAAAGTATAATGATATAAGGCTAAGGCATATAAGATCATTAACAGCACATACAAATAAAAAACACGAATTTTTTGAAGCAAATTATCCAGAATTTGGCTCTCGTGCCAGAATAGGTATGTTTATAGGGCCAGGATTTGTATTTGATTTGCCGAACGGTGCTACAGTAAAAGCTATTCCTTTTCTCAATTATAAAGATGATATAGGTATAGGTGGTGCTTTAAAGTATAGAAGCGGGACAAACTTTACGGAAATGATGTATGGATCTGCTGAAAATGTATTTGTTTTACGCGGAGCACAACAGTTTGATGACAAATTTTTCATGCAATATGGTATGAATTCATATATGGATAACTGGTGGTTAGGTTCACGTATGGCTAAATATATGACAGAATTCGTATTCCGTGATGGCGTGCGCAAACGGGATTTTTTGGGTAAAAATTTGGATTTGACTTTTAGGCAACGACTTGGCGCTGGGTATATTCATGATAGTGATGTAAATAGATTTGATGAAAAGAATTTGAAATCGTCTGAGATGGGTACTACAAGATTGCAATATATGTCAGAAATTGATCAAACTTTGTATGCATATAATAATCCTGAAAAGAGATTTTATATGAATGCAGGAGTATCATTACAAGGTGCAGCTGCTGTTTACGGTACTGGAGATACACAATTTATAGGCAGGATTGGTCCAAGACTTCATACTCAATACAAATATTGGATGCAGGATATTGGATACTATATATCAGCATATCAGGATGATACGCCGGTACCTAGGTTTGATACTTATCGTTATGGACATTCAAATGTATATATAAGAGAAGCTTTAAGACTTTGTAAATACGCTTCAGTTTCTTGGGCTGGATCTTTTAACCTTTCTGATGATGCTCCTAATGGTAAGATGGTTCAAGAAAATATCTTTATGGTAGCTCTTGGCCCTGATGATTTTAAGGTTAGTTTAGGTTATGATTTCTTTAGACAGACAACTTATTTTACTATAAATTTGGCGTTAGATATGAAAAGTACTTCTGTAGAGTATGATAAAATGGTTATTAAAAATCCTGATAAATTAGCTCAGGATGATAAGCAGTATGTGAAAGAGGTTACTTTTGAAGAAAAAGGCCCTGCAACTAAAGTGAATAAAAAGTATGCAGAGGTTATAGAGATAGAAGATCCTGATAAGGAGGTTCTATAATGGATATTGAACAACTTAAAAAAGACTTAATATATTATGGAAAACTTGCTGGTGATAAAAATTTAACTCCAGGAATTTCGGGGAATATGTCAGCTAGATATGGAGATAAAATTCTTATAACTTCGTCCGGTTCAGCGAATGGCTTTTTATCTGATGATGAGTTCTCATTGATAGATTTTGATGGAAATTTTGTAGAGGGTAATATAAAACCTTCAAGTGAAAAGATGCTTCATGTTAAATTTTATCAAATGCGCCCAGATGTAAATTTTATTTTGCATATGCATTCACCTTGTTTATCAAGTTTTGCTGCTGCTGGTATTGCTCTAGATGAGCCGGTTATGCCTGAGAATTTATTTTACTTTGGACAAATTCCGCTTGCAGAATATGGATTACCATCTTCAAAGGATTTGGTTGATAAGACATCTCAATATTTTGATAGATATGATGCTGTACTTATGGCAAATCATGGTTTTGTAGTAGGTGGTAAAACTTTAAAAGAAGCATACTTAAAGCTGGAACTTGCAGAGTCATATGCTCAAGTGATTATCAATACAAAGATTTTAGGAGGTCCTGCACTTTTAAATCAAAAGCAGATCGAAGAAATCTATGCTTTAAGAGGCTGATAAGATAAAGAATAGAGACTAGTAGAAAGAGGAAAATAAAAGTGTCAATAATGTTAGAAAACAAACAAGGATTAATAGCAGGAGATGGATCATTACCTGTAAAAATGGCTCAGTATGCTAAAGAAAATGGATTTGAAGTCGTTTGTATTTCTTTTTCAAAAGACAATCTTGCTAAATTAAAGAAATATTGTTCAAAAGTATATTCTTGTCATCCTGGTGAAATTAACAGGATTGAACAAATTTTGAAAGATGAGCAATTAAAACAGGTCACATTCCTCGGAAAAGTTAACAAGAGTGTGCTTTTGAAGTTATATAAATTTGATTCTAGGGCTATAGAAATTTTAAAAACGGTAAAAAGATTAAATGATGATGAAGTTATGCTTCTTATAGTAAAAGAATTTGAAAAATTAGGTATAACTGTATTAGATCAGACAATTTTTATTAAAAATCTGATGATTCCAGCGGGTGTTTTAGGAAAACATAAGCCTACCAAAGAACAAATGGAAGATGTAAATTACGGCTTTTGGCTAGCAAAAGAAATGGGTAAAATTGATGTTGGGCAGTCTGTTGTTATTAAAGATAAAATGGCAATGGCTGTAGAGGCTATTGAAGGAACTGATATGTGTATTAGACGTGGTGCAAAACTTGCAAAACATAATGCAAGTGTCATAAAAGTTTCAAAGCCAAAACAAGATAAGCGATTTGATATACCTGCTGTGGGACTTAGAACTTTGAGAACAATGAAACGTTATAAGGCTTCACTGCTTGCTGTTGAGGCAAATGAGACTATTATTGTAGATCAGGAAAAAGTTATTAAATTTGCGGATGAAAATAATATTGTGCTTATGGCTGTAAGTCTATGAAGAAAATATTTATAATTACAGGTGAATATTCTGGTGATATACACGCATCAAAAGTTGTCAGTGCATTAATGTCAAAGTATAATGATTTGATTATAGAAGGTATTGGCGGTGAAAATTTACGAAATGCTGGTGTAAAATTATTTTCTGACCAGAAAAAAATGGGGGCAGTTGGACTTTCTCCTAAAATTATAATTGATCATTTTACTCTTGGAAAAAGAGTTGTAGATTATATTACTAAAGAGTTTAAACCTGATTTAGTACTTTTAATAGATTACGGAGTATTCAATCTTAATGTATCCAAGTTTTTAAGAAAAGCGGGAATTAAAGTTTTTTATTATATTCCTCCTCAAGTTTGGGCAAGTCGTAAATGGCGTATAAATACAATAAAGAAAAATATAGATGAGGTTCTTTGTATTTTTCCTTTTGAAAAAGAAATGTACGAGAGTTATGGTATAAAGACTTATTATTGTGGTCATCCTTTAGTATCTCAGTTGCCGCCTAAGGCTGATAAAAAAGAATTTTTTGAAAAACATGGGTTTGATGTCAATAAAAAACTTGTCGCAGTTTTTCCAGGATCAAGAGTTTTTGAGTTGAAACAGCTAATGGGTGTATTTATAAATACTGTAAAATATTTACAGCATAAACATCCTGATTTGCAGTTTTGTATTTCTCATGCTCCAAATTTGTCTGATGAAATTTATAATAAATATTTAAAAGATACAAATTTAAAGGTTATAAAAGGTGAAAATCAAGCGTTATTGAGTGTTTCAGATGTGCTAATACTTGCATCAGGTACTGTAGCTCTTGAGGCTGCAATTTATCAGACTCCGATGATTATTGCCTATAGAGGGCCTTGGCTATTTTATTTAATATATTTGCTTGTAAGGTGTATTAAAATGGTTTCTTTGCCTAATATTATAAGTGGAAAAATTATTGTGCCTGAAATTATTCAAGGCGATGTAAATGTAAGAAATATTGCCTATAATATAGAGAAACTCCTTTTTGATACTGCGTACAGAGCAAATAATATAGCCGAGTTAAAGGGTGTTAAAGAACTTTTGTCGGATAAAGTTTCTTCAAATGAAGTGGCAGAAGAAATTGCAAGGGAACTTGTTTTGTAATAAATCTTTAAAATATGTATATAATAACGCAATAATCTTTAATTTTGTGAGTTTATATATATGTAGGTAGATTTATGGTTAGTCAAGTTCCAAATACAAATTCTAATAGACCATTTATTTTTAACAACGGGTTAAATAAAAATAATCAAAAATTTTTCCTGTATCCGAATAATATAAAAGATATAAAAGGTGCTGAGGAAGAAAAAAGTAATAAACTCGGGTTTACTCTTGCTGCGTCTGGAGTGTTGGTAGGCGGGTTGGTATTTTTACTTATGCGAGGTGGCCCGAAAGGTTCTAATAAATATTTAAATGCTTTGAAGAATTTTTTGGAAAAACAAGTGCAACGTACTAATAATTCCAGACCTGGTAAAGTTTATGCTTATTTTTTAAGAAAGCTTAATTCATTTATGCAAAAGTGCGAAAGTATAAATAATTTTACTGCTTTAAAAGATATAGCATTTAAGCGTATGATGTATAAAACTAAATTTACTACAAAAATTCACGATTGGGTTACAAATATATTCGATAGAGCAAGTCATGTTACAGTAAAAAATTCTTGGAATAAAACTAGAAATAAATTTACCAATGTATTTAGGACAATGGATGAGTTGAATGAAAGAGTTTTAAAGGGGGGGGCAGCTTCTGAAAAAATAACGATAAACGGTACTACAAGGACAAGATTTGAATGGTATCAGGAACTTTCTAAACATAAACGTGCATTGAATGATACTTTATCTAAGGAAACTAGTGCAGGAAGTATTGCTGAGCGTTATAAACGAATCCATGAAGCTACAAATGGTTTGGACGAGTTCGCTTGGAACACAAGTTTTGCGGATATGAATAACTTTAGATCTAAACCTATGTGGCAGACATTTTTGGCGGATGAATATATTAAGGGAAGTAAATCAGATTTATTAGATGATATGCGTTTATTTAGAAATAAGATGACATATTCTACTCAAGATAAATATGATTTTGCAAGATCATTTATTAAAAAAGCAGAAGCGTGTATAAATCCTGAAGATACTGATTCAATAGGATTAATTACTAATTTAAAAAGGAATTTAAGATTAGGTAATAATCCGGAACAATTTGCAATTGATATTGATAATTTGAAAAAAACTATTGTTGATTCTTCTGAAAAATTTAAAATACATCCAGAAAATTTAAAAACGATTAATTTATTCTTAGATGATGCAAAAAATATTCTGGCTGGAAACCAAAAGGGAACAATGCAGGATATTCTTGAAATTTACAAAGAACTTTTGCCAAAAGATTATAATAAAATAAAACTGTCAATGCAAAAAGCAGTTAAATCACTTGATAAATCAATTGATACAGAATCAGTTCAATATTTTGATAAAGTTAGAGATCTAGTTGTAGGTTCAGCACCTACTGATGTTTTATCGATTTTAGGAACTGGCGGTGTTATTGCTGCTGGTTTACATAAGGCTAAGGATAAGGATGAAAAAGTTAGTATATCTTTAAAATATGGAATACCTGCTATTGGTGCAGTTGCAACATCTGTATATTGTACAGCTAGTTTATTGTCAGGTTCTAAATCTTTAATATTTGGACTTTTATCTGGCTGGGCATTTAATAAAATAGGTGTGGTTGTCGATGACTGGAGAAAGAAAAAAGGATTTATGACTATGAAATCCCAAACACCTTCAGCTGGTGCAAATGTAGTATAGTATGAGTTGTTTTTTCTGTTATAATTTTTTATAGAAGGATATTTTATGAAAGAATTAACAGATATAAATTCAATCAGAAATAATTTAGAACAAAGAGAAATTGATGTATTAAGCGAGTTTGCTACAAAAAGCCGTTTTTCTAAAGGAAGAAAAATTCAAGAGGAAGAGTGTCCAATAAGAACTTGTTTTCAAAGAGATCGGGATAGAATACTTCATTCAAAAGCTTTTAGAAGATTAAAACATAAAACGCAGGTTTTTTTATCTCCTTTTGATGACCATTTTAGGACTAGATTGACACATACTCTAGAAGTATCTCAAATTGCAAGAACTATATCACGTTCACTTAATTTGAATGAAGATTTAACTGAGGCTATTGCGTTAGGACATGACTTAGGTCATACTCCTTTTGGTCATTGTGGTGAAGGGGTATTAAATGAGCTTGTGAATGGAGGATTTCATCATAATATTCAAAGTGTAAGAGTTGTGGAAGTTTTGGAACATTTAAATTTGTGCAGAGAAACTATTGATGGTATTCTTACACATACTTGGGGGTATGAACCCAAAACCCCAGAAGCTCAAGTCGTTCAGTTAGCTGATAAAATTGCCTACATTAATCATGATATTGAAGATTCTATTAGAGCGGGAATAATTTCTGAAAGTGATTTGCCTAAGGATTGTATAAAATATTTTTCATCAACTCAAAGCAAACGTTTGAATAAAATGATTATGGAAGTTATTTCGAATTCTATGGGGAAACCTAATGTTGCTATGAGTGAAGAAGGCTGGTATTATACAACTGAATTGAGAGATTGGATGTTTGAGAATGTATATATCGATTCTCCTGCAAAATTAGAAGAAAAAAAAGCCAGTCGAGTTATTCGTGAACTATTTTATTTGTATACTGATATGCTTAAAAATGTCTGTGATGAAGGCAGAATTGAAAGGGTTGTGACTGATTATATTTCTGGTATGACTGACAGGTATGCCGTTGAAAAATATAAAGAGCATTTTATTCCAATTGGTATTCATTGCGGGACAAAAGAAGATTATTTATTTAAACTTGCAAATCTTGCTAATTAATCTTATAATTGTCTTATGGAAAGGAAAACAGTTAAATTACAGGGATTTTCTATTGATACGTTTAAATTTGATGAGGCTTTAGAATATGCGGCTGAGAATTCTGGTCAGATTGTAACTATTAATCCAGAAATGATTCAAGCAGCTTCTAAAAATAAGGATTTTGCAAATTTGATCAATAATTCAGAGCTAGTTGTGCCTGATGGAATTGGTGTTGAAATAGGTCTGAATATTCTAGGTTATAAAGTGCGCAGGATTGCAGGTATTGAACTTGGTAGAGCTTTAATTGATAGATTATCAGGAGAGCCTGTCGCTTTTATTGGTGCAAAACCTGACATTATTAAAAAAGCTGTTGAAAATTTAAAAAATGAAGTCAAAAATTTGAATGTTGTATATGTTCAGGATGGATATTTTAAAGATGATGAAAAAGTCTTAAATGAACTAATCCAGTCTAGTCCTAGATTGGCTCTTATCGCATTAGGATCTCCAAAGCAAGAATTATTTATTGACAAGGCTAAGAAAAAGCTTCCTAATACAATTTTTATTGGTCTTGGAGGTAGTTTTGATGTATGGTCAGGGGTTGTACAAAGAGCACCTGAAGTGTATCAAAGATTGGGGCTTGAATGGCTTTATAGAACTATTAAAGAGCCTCAAAGATTTAAAAGAATTTTCCCTACATTACCATTGTTTATTTTAAAGGTTATTAAAGAAAAATTTATTGGAGTATAAAATGTTAAAAGATTATGAAATAAAAAAAATAGAAGATTTTTGTAAAGAATCCCGCCGAAATATTTTAAAAATGGTATATAATGCTCAATCAGGGCATATAGGCGGTGCTCTTTCAGCAACTGAGATTATGACTGTATTATTTCATAAATGTATGACGGTTACTCCAAAATGTGCTAGAGATAAAAATTACGAAAAACGTGATCGTTTTGTTTTATCAAAAGGTCATGCTTCTGCAATTTATTATTCTGTGCTTTCTCAGCTTGGATATTTTCCTAAAAGTGAGTTAATGACTTTTAGATTATTTGGATCTAGACTACAAGGACATCCTGCTCCTTTTTGTCCTGGAGTAGAAGTTGCAACAGGATCTCTTGGACAAGGATTATCTATTGCTTGTGGTATGGCTATGGGGTTAAAATTAGACAAGAATCCTGCTAATGTCTTTGTGCTTATGGGGGATGGTGAGCTGCAAGAAGGCAGTGTGTGGGAAGCATTTATGCATGCGCCTGTAAGAAAGTTGGATAATATTATTGCCATTATTGATAGAAACCGACTCCAAATTGATGGTTGTACTGAGGATATTAAATCGCTTGATCCTCTTGGTGAAAAAATCAAGGCTTTTAATTGGGATGTAATAGAAATTGACGGACATAATATTAATGCTATTTATGATGCTATAGAACAAGCTAAAAGTGCTAAAAAACCTGTTGCTATTATAGCTAATACAATCAAAGGCAAGGGGGTTAGTTTTATGGAAAATAATGCTGGCTGGCATGGAAAGGCTCCTAATAAAGAAGATTTTGAACGAGCAATGGCTGAGTTGGAGTAGATTATATGATTTTTGCAGAATTGAAAGATATTAAAAAATACAATATACCAGAGAAAGTATGTTCTTTTTTAAGTACGCTCACAGCAGAAACTCCTGTAGGTCATTATGAAATTTGTGATGGCATTTTTGCCAATATTGATGAATATAATACTAAAGCTCCTATTAATTGTGATTTAGAAGCTCATAGAAAGTATATTGATGTTCAACTTTTACTTGCTGGTGAAGAACAAATTGATTTTTGTAATATTAATGAGTTAGTCATAAAAATTCCTTATGGTGAAGCTCGTGATGTTATGTTTTTTCAGCTTCGTGAAAAAGTCAATTCATTGTATTTAAAGCCTGGCAATTTCGCACTTTTTTATCCTGAAGATGCTCATCGTCCCCAAATGGCTGTATCTTCTGAGTGTAGAAAAGTTAAAAAAGTCGTTGTAAAAATTTTACTTTCTGCTCTTATTTCGACCTAGAAATTGATTTTTAAAATTTTCTAAATCTTTTTTATTAAATTTATCAATGCTTGGACCGATATATTTATGCATTATTACATTTTCTACGAAGTAATCTATAAATTTTATAAATACACCAAGTGAAATAAATCCGCCTATTGTTTTTACCATTTTAGTTTTGTATATTTGTTTTTCTTCAAATTTTTTCAAAATATCTTTTGCTGCGTGAGAATTATAATTGGCTGCATATTTTTTGTTATTTTTATAGCTTTCTTTTAATTTTTCAAATTCTTTAAACATCTTTTTAGACATTTTTTCAGGTTTTTTGCCTGCAATTAGTTGTTCACGCATTTCAAACATGTTGTCTATACGCTTATTAATAAAGTCGTGGATTTTAGCTCTTCTTTCTTTCCCCATTGCTTCTGGGTGTTTGTGACTGAATACTAAGTTAAACAGCAATTTAATAGGGTTTTTGTAATTATGCTTACGCATTGTATCATCAATCATAGTATCTAGAGCTTGATTGTATTCTTTTTTGTAGAGTTCTTTATTATTCGCATATTCACTTAATCGCACTTCAGACATGTTTTGAAGGTGGTGTCTTACAACCTCTTCTTTTGATTGGAGTGAAAGACCGTCTTTCGAATTCCTGCTAAGCAGTGATGCTGTTTTTTGACCAGCATGTACGACAACTATAGGGAAAATTACACTGGCTAAAGTTTGAAAACAAGCTTGTTTTAGACCTCTTTTACTGTTGGGATCATATGACTCTTTGTCATTGCGGTATTTGTCATATATATCCGCCCCAAAATACATTAATGCTGGAATCCACATCATCATCCCTGCTTTTGGAGCAATGTCTGATATTGCGGCTCCAATGTCATTAGTGAAAGCTAATCCTCTAATAGGCCATTGCATTAATGGATCTGAATATTGCTTTTTGGGATGTTTTTTTTCAAATTCTGGGTTATTTTCTCCAACCTTGTTATTTACAGTGCCTTGTTGTGTAATCTGACTCTGATTTCCTAAAAACGGGGTTATTTTTCTTATCAATTTATTTCTCCATACTAACAGTATTTATTAAAAGGGCATGTAATTCCTTCCTTTATTATAAAACAACTAAATTCTTTTTTTGCTAATTAGTAAATTATTGTAAATTTTCTTTCTTGTAAAATGTTTTGTATTGTAGTCTAATAAATATATGATAGATACAATTATTTTTGATTTAGATGGAACATTATTGAATACATTAGAGGATTTGAAAGATAGTACAAATTTTGCGTTAAGATATTTTGGTTATCCTGAATGTTCTATTGATGAGGTTCGAAATTTTGTTGGAAATGGTGTTAAAAAACTTATTGAAAGGGCTATTCCTCAAGGGTTAGATAATCCTAATTTTGAAAGATGTCTTGATATTTTTAAGACTAACTACGCTGAGAATATGTATAATAATACGGTACCTTATGATGGTGTAATTGATATGTTAGAGACTCTTAGAAATAAAGGTATTAAAATTGCAGTTGTTTCTAATAAATTTGATATGGCTGTAAAAACGCTTTGTAGAAATTATTTTGCTAATTTAGTTCAGGTAGCTGTTGGAGAATCTGATAATATCCGTAAAAAACCATCTCCGGATGGTGTTTTTAGAGCAATAAAACTATTAAATTCTTCTGATAAAAATTCTATATATTGTGGAGATTCTGATGTTGATGTAAATACTGCAAAAAATGCAGGATTAGATTGTATTGGTGTAACTTGGGGGTTTAGAGATAGAAAGGTTCTTATTTCTGAGGGTGCAAGTTATATTGTTGATACTCCAGATGAAATATTAAAAATATTGCTTATCTAGTTTTGTTTCTGTTTTTATATTTTAAAAATAGTTTATGTATATATTTATTTGATAAGATGATATCTTTAATTTCGAAATCAATATAATTTCTAGAATTTATCATTCGCTTGAAATGGTAGCCTAATATATCAAATTCTTTTTTCGTTAAATTGTTTTTGATATATTTTATTGAGAATATATACAGTTTTTTATATACGAAATTTCTTATAATAAAATTTTATCTTGAAATTGAATAAAAACAAGAGTAGAATAATTCATCTTGGATGTATTTTGCAAGGAGTTCTCGATTAGAGTACCATAAATTATTTGTTGTATAAAATCCCTCTATATAATTAAGTATGGGTACTATGGTTTTAAAAATTAGTTTTGGATTTCTTGTTATTTGAGATGTAATTTGTTCTGGATTTTGCCTATAATAATATAGAGCATTGTTACATATTGAGATTTTTTCAGTTTTAGATAAGGCAAAATGTGCAAAAACTCCATCTTCTCTATTTAAGTTTTTTCCTGTAGGAAATCTTATGTCAGGATTATTTTTTAAAAATTTTAAATTATAAAATCCAGCATGAGTTATAAGTGTAGAAGGTTTTGACGTATCAAGATTGTTATATAAATTGGGTTTAGTTATAACAATTTCGGAATTATTAGTCTTAGCTGTATTATATAAATTTTCTAAAAAGTGTTTTCCAATTAGATCATCTGAGTCTAAAAAGAATATATATTCTCCATTTGCAAATTCAATACCTTTGTTTCTGACGCAAGATACTCCTGTATTATTTTGGTAAATATAAATTATACGATTGTCTTTTTGGCAAAAAGTTTTAATTATTTTTTCTGATTGATCAGTAGAACCATCGTTTATAATTATTATTTCTATATCATTTAAAGTTTGTTCGATTACGCTTTTTATGCAATCTGCAAGATATTTAGCTGTATTATAAACTGGAATAATTATTGATACTTTTTTCATAAGAATATTTTAACAAAACAAAACTCGGAATGACAGGATTTGAACCTGCGACCCCCGCGTCCCGAACACGGTGCGCTACCAAGCTGCGCTACATTCCGAAATTTTATATTTAAACATAACAATTATAATTCCTCAAGTTAATAAAATCAATATTTATCTATTGTTTTTTTTTAATCTCAGTATTATAATTTTATGTACAAACATATAGCGGCATCGTCTAGAGGTTAGGATAGCAGATTCTCATTCTGTTGACACGGGTTCAATTCCCGTTGCCGCCGTTTTTTTTTAATAATCCTATTTAAGTTTTCAATTTATAATTTTTAAATTAAAATAAAAATTTATAGCAAAATATAGTTTTCATATACATTATTATATTATGTATATGAATGAATTAATGTGTATAAAAGTTTCAAATTGTAGAATTTCTCGTCTCAAAAAATTTTTCCAAAAGGATATTAATTATAAGTATTCAGATGAATTTATTAAAAATTCAAAAAGGTTAATATTAGGTAATATTCCACCTGAAATAATTAGAATGTTTAATCAAGATAAAGCTAATAAGATTAAAATTTTTCAGGATGCTTTAGCGCAGACAGCTTTTATTATTAGAGGAACTCATAAAAAATTGAAACACTATAATATTATAAATAATAGTATAGAAGAGTTGGAGCCTGCTGAATTAAACACTATAGAAACAAATATCTCTAATTTCTTTAATATTAGAATAAAAGATATTATGCCAAAGGGTTATATTGCAAATTTTGAATTTTCTGGAAAAGGTGCTTTTGCAAATGTATTTAAATTTTCTTTAAAAAATGAATGTGATGAAAAAATTATGCATGATAAGGCTTTGAAGGTTTTTCACAATATAGATTGTCCTTTGGATTCTTTGAAAGATACCCAAAATTTATTTGCAGAAGCTAATTTTTGGGAATTTATAAAAAAAGCTGCTGGACATAATTTATCTAAAACTCAATTAACAAAACATTATATGTCTGATTTAAAAAGTGGTTTTATAATGACAGAATTTTGTGATAGCACTATTTGCCAAACGAAATTCCCCCTAAATCTTGTTAAAATATTCAAAGTTGTATCTTCTGATTTACAACAAAATGCTTTAATTTCTGATAAAATATATGATGTAGGTGGATTTAGAAAACTCCCTGATTTTATTAATGATAAAGTTACATTACGTTATTATAAAAAACTAAAAAATCAAAAAAGTGTTGTTGATTTAGAAATTTTAATTGCTAGAATTAAATTGCTAATAAATAACCCTAAAACTCCTCATAGAGAAAAAATTAGAAAAGCTTTAGAGTTATTTTTGTCTGATTAAATTTATTTAATGAATTTGTTTTTTTTAGGTTCAAGTTTTAGAAATTCAGGAAAATATTTTGAAATATTGTCGTTTGCCAGCTGTGTCATTTCTTTATTATTGTTCCTATAGCTGTTATAAGATTTTGTAGTGGCGCTTCCAAAGTCGGTTTTGACAGAGTGTTCGTATTTAAAATCGTAAGGCACAATTTTATCAATAATAAACCTATCTGTTGATTTATCAGAATCTATTTGAAATAAAATATATTCTTTATTCATATTATATAATGGTTTTATAGTTATTTTTTTGTTATTTTTTAAATCTTTTACTAACTCCGGAACTTGACCGATTTGTTTATTTTTTTTAACATTTTTCCAATTCTCATCTATTAATAAGCTAATCTTTTTTAATAGATGAATAGCTTTTTGGCTTAATCCTGAATCAAGGTTTGCAGGTTCTATGACTTCGACCATGGATTTTGTGATGTTTTGGCAGAAAGCAACTTGTTTTTTGGGTGTAGATGTAGTTGAGTTAATTTGTAACATATTTTTCTCCTATTTATTATTTTTGTTTATATAAAAAACATAAATTAAAAATTTGCTATTTTTGTAATAAAAATTTATATTATAGCAAAACATATTATGTTCTAATTTTAGAATTTATTATGAAAATTTTGTCAAAAACTATTAATTATTTTAAAAGTCCTGTAAAATGTTTTATTCCAAAATGCAGAGCTCGTTGTTGCGTGGATGCACCATTACCAGAAGGCTTTATCGAACGTTTTGAATCCCGTATTCAACGTCCGGTATATGGCGGAGTCAATATCGGGATAAATGACCCAAAAGATACTTATAACTCAATTGTTTACAACACAAGACCTATTCAAATCCTTCAAATTGACAGGAATACAGGAGATAAGGTTTATGGAATTTCTAAGGATATGATGGAGAAAATGCAGCTTAAAAGCATGGAAGATGTTCAAAATTTATTAAACCAATATGAAGCTGAAAAAATTTATAATTATTGTCCTTTTATAACAGATAATGCTAGATGCAGTGTATATGCACATCGTCCTCCTATATGCAGAGAATTTGGAACTTCACCTGCAAAAGTAGATATATGTAAGGAAAAATCAAGCAGGTTAGATATTATAAAATTTGTATTTAATAAAATTTTTGATTTAAAAGAAAGTATCAAAGATATTAAGGATTTGTTTATTAAAAAATAAAGAAATAAATTTTAATGAATCTTAATAATTTTTTAAGAAAAGCTAATATTTTTCCGTAATATAATATAATGTAATATGATATTTCTTATACGAATTGAAGGTTGTTTATGAAAAAAGTAGTAACTGATTTTTCTATTCAAAATATTTATGTTCCAAAACACAAGGTTAATTCATCTGGTGTAGATATCTCCAGTGTTTTTAATGAAAAAAGTGAAGTTTTTGAAAATACTAAAACAGAATCCAGTGATGTTATATTGCAAGATAATCTTAGAAATAAAAAATTAAGCAAGTTAATTGATGGGGATTATTCTGTTTTAAATGAGATTGAATGGAGAACAGTTCAAGGTACTCAGGAATTTGTAGAGATTGCTAAAAGTTTTCAATTTCAAAAAGGTATTTCTATATATGATTCTATGGTTGGCGATTATATGAATGGAAAATTATCAAAAGATAAATTTTATGAATATCTTACTAAATTACTTGATATGAGTGAGTTTAAGCCTGATAATAATGTGTCTGACGAAGAATGGGAGGTCTATGGACTATATGCACTATTTAGAAAAGACTTACATTCTGGACAATCTACAGACAAAGATATAAAAAATTTTAATTATAATGAATTTTTTGAAAAAATTACAGTTCCATATTCAGAGAAATTAATAAAAAATGAGGCAGAAAGAATTCTGAATGCCAAAAAAGCAAAAGAACTTAGTAATTATGATGTAACTAATAGTCAAATTGCGCCTCTGCTTCCTAGAATTACAAATATTCAAATTAATAAATCGGAAAAAGTTCAATATTTTAATGATAAAAAATATCAAATATCATATGACAAAGATAAAATAATTGTAAAAGATTCAAATAGTGAACATGTTATAAAGTTGAAAAAGTTATTATCTAATATTAAAAATGAAGAAGATAAAGCTGCCATACAAAAGATACTATTAGATTTGTCAGCTCCTGTTTTAATTGATATAGGTGTTGAAATAGATACGATAAAAGTATTTAATGATGCTAATAGTAGTACATATGCTCAATATGATGGTAAGGATAATGTTGTAAGTATTAATCTTGCTAAAAAAGATGAAAAAAATATGCCCTTTGTGCTGGCACATGAAATTGGTCATTCTTTAGATTTTTCAAGACAAGATGATCGAAATAAAGTAAATTCAGGTTTTGATAAAGAGCTTATTAGTATTGCAGAGCAAGAAATGATAAAATTAAAGGATAGACCAGAGTATGAAAAACAATATGCATCATCCAATCCAGTAGAAATGTTTGCAGAATGTTATGCACTTTTAAACATGGGTAGTTCTGCTGATTCGAATTACGTAATTGCAACATATTTTCCTAATACCCTCAAATATATAAAAGAACAGATTGAAAATCAAAGACAATTACCAATGAAAGATAGAAATTATATAGGCAGGGAATCTACTTTATTGGAAATGGTGCAAGAATATATTCCACAGTGGGGAAATTAAATAATGAATTAAAAATGTAAATATTTTCATATATTTAGCTAATTTAATAATTAAAAATATGTAGTACTATAAAAAAGTGAGAAAGTTAATATTATTGCTGATATTTCTAAATACTTCACTAGGAGCATATGCTATTTCACCTAAAAACCATAAATATTTTGAGAAAGATTATCAAAATTACTGGTGCCGGGCAAATGGCGGAGTAACAGAGGTTATATTACCAGACAAAGCAAGAGTAGATTGTGTAACTAGAACTCATGCTGTAGAATTTGATTTTGCTAAAAAATGGGCAGAGAGTATTGGACAATCAATATATTATGGAGCTCAACTTAATAAAAAAGCTGGAATCGTTTTGATTTCTGAAAATGGGCAGAGTGATGAAAAATATATTAATCGTGTGAAGTCAATTTCACGTGTCCATAATATTGATTTATGGGTAATTACTCCGGAAGAAATTAAATAAACAGTTTCCTAGATAGCTTAATCCGATGGCTATTAAATTTATTGGTAATTTACATTTAAATTAGACTGGCAAAAGAATAATCTGACCGGTTGTTAGATTAAATGGTTTGATTGCTTATGTCCCCCACTCCTAAAAAGACAGTAAAAGTCGATTGCCCAAAATAATAACATTATCTGAACTAATCATCATACTCAAATAAATATAGTATACTAAAATAAATATAGCAATGTTACTATTAAATTTCTTATAAATAAAAAGGCACTCTTTATTGAGTGTCTTTTTATTTGCCGATGGCCGGAGTCGAACCGGCACGAGGCGTAAACCTCACAAGATTTTGAGTCTAGCACGTCTACCAATTTCATCACATCGGCTTATTAACGTGTATATTCATCTTAGCAAAAACAAAATAAATTTCAAGATATTTTAATTAAAAATATTATACTAATAGCACACACTAGGGTATTTTTTTATTTTAAAAAACACTTTAAGATTCCAATGTAATCAGATGAGGTGTTATGAAAAAAGCTTTAATTGTATTTTTTTATTTTTTGCTAATAGCGCAGCCAATTTTTGCAGATGCATTGACAGGTGGAGTTTCAACAGTGGGGGTTGGCGGGAATAAAGTTGTTGATGCAGCAACTCAAGCTCCAATTGCTGGAGCCACTGTTTCTTTGCCTCAAAAGAATTTTTCAACCCAAACAGATAGTAATGGCAATTTTGATTTAAAAGGAAAAATTAAAAATGATACAGTGATGTCAGTTGAAAAAGAGGGTTATCGGCCATTTTCATTAACTATTAATGATATGATAGCGGCAAAGCCGATGATTGTTGGTATTCAAAAAAGTAATGTCGCAGATTTAATGCTTGAGTCTGCAATGATTCATCTAGGTGATGATAATTTTTCTAAAAATTCTGCAAACGCAAGTGATTTTCAGCTAAAATCAGTTGGCCCATTTTATACAAAGACTTTTAAACTTGCTGCAAACACGCTTACAAAGGCTAATTATATTGTAATTGGTTCTATAATTGGTATTGATACATATCTTGCTCGTTCTCTCAAACAAAATAGTGTTAAAAATTCTTATGCAAGTCCTCCTGAAGTTTATTTTAATGGGAGAAAAATAGCAGAAATTCAGCTTAATGGTGATAATCAAAGAATTAAAATTCCAAACAGTTTAATTCTATCAGATCAGTTGAATGAAATTACTATTAAAACAGGTAGAAATCTTATGCAATCAGCTTATGTCGATTATGATGATATAGAAATTATGAATATATCAATTCAAACGGAATAAACATCAAAAAACGGCATTTTAGAGAATGCCGTAATATAGGGGAAATAAGGAAAAAGGGAATATACTTATTGAGGAGAAATAGAATATATCCTCAAGCAGTATATGGAAAAATATTTTAAAAGAACTAAGAAGAATGAGTGAATTAACCGAAAGTTTTGAAAGTAGATTCGAC
>CALUTP010000004.1 GCA_944323725.1 Candidatus Gastranaerophilales bacterium
GTTGATAACATTAGGAATAATAGGCATAGTAGCAGCAATGACAATGCCTGCATTAATGGCAAAGTTTAATGAAAGGGTTTGGTTAACAAGATTTAAGCAGACATATTCAATATTAACTAATGCCTATGTAATGGCATCAAAAGACTACGGATATTCCCAAGATTGGGGAGTTGGAAGTATTAATGAAACTGAAAACCTTAATGCTGATTCTGAGTTAATAGCCTTAATAATGACTAAATATATGAAAGTTACACCTGGAACTTATAGATATTATGTTACTTATAATCTAAATGGTAAACAACAATCAATTATGGATAGTAATATTCATGTTTATTCAAGACCATATATTTTGAGTAATGGTACAACAATTAGGTTTTCAAGACCATCTGGTCTTTCTGGTGATGGTGTGGTAAAGGAATATCAAGCAGGTGTTTTAGTTGATGTGAATGGTGCACAAAAGCCTAATACTGTTGGAAAAGATATATTCTATTTGTTTTTAGTAGCAAGTAAACCGAAAATTACTGGTTATGAGCTCTGGTGGGTAAATGAGCTATCTTGTTCTACAACTAGATCTCAGGCTTGGACAGCAGGTGGTTCATGTGCTACTTGGATAATAAAAAATGGAAATATGGATTACTTGCATAGAGAGTTGACTCATGATGAGTGGATAAAGTAACTTCAAAATTTATTATTGTAAATCTTCAATAATTTTATCAACTTGTTTTTCAAGATTTTCAAGATTTGAGTTATTATCGACAACATAGTCCCAATCTTTAATATTATCTAGTCCAGTTTCTGTAATATCGTTTTCCCCGATTAATTCTCCTCGTTTAGCTCGAGTTTCTCTTGAGGCTTCTACTCTTATTGATTTTGCTCCAGCTTTTTTAAATGTTTCATATTCATGTGGAACTCTTACATCAGTTACTATAATATTACCTTCCTGAGATATAATTTTTTTCAACCAATAATCAGGATCTTGAGCTCGTCCCCAATTACCTAATTCTATTAAATCTTTTCTGTATAAAGCTTTATTTTTTTCAATTTCTTCGTATGTTAAATTTTTTTCTTTGCCATAAGTGAGTTTTATTATATCTCCTA
This sequence comes from Candidatus Gastranaerophilales bacterium, assembly GCA_944323725.1. Classification (GTDB taxonomy): domain Bacteria; phylum Cyanobacteriota; class Vampirovibrionia; order Gastranaerophilales; family Gastranaerophilaceae; genus Scatousia. Next base: position 1,099 of record CALUTP010000004.1, read on the forward strand.
TTGCGCATCGTCTATAATTTCTCATTTTATTGAGCATTATTTTTGCTGCGGTGTCTTTTCCTGAATATTGCTTACCTGAAAATATTAATATTTTTAGTGCCATATTTTAACTCCTTTTTCTTAAAATAACATATTGTCATGTTGTTTGTAAATATTGTTTAATATTTATTTAAATTTTATGCAATATTTATATATTAAAATTCTTTATATATAAAAGAGGTTCTTGCTATGCCTGATGACGGCTTAAAAAAGTTTATAAATACATTAACTAAATCTGATGCGGATGAAGATTTGCTTGAGTCTGTTAAAGGCACCTATTCAAAGCAGATTAGTAGTGCTGTTGAATTCGGGGAGGATATTTTAGATAGAGCTAAAACAAAAATTCAGGCAAGGACACAAGAATTTAATTCTCTTAACTCAGAAAATCGCAGTGTTCCAACGCTGCAATCTGAACAGTTTGAAAATAATTTAGAAAAGACAAATAAAGATGCTATATCAACGGTTATGCGTCCTGATGTCCCTGAATATAGCAAAAAGTCAAATTTATTTAAAAGTTTAGATTATAAAGTCAGAGCAGATAGGTTTACTGTTTTGAAAGATGTAGGGAAAAATACAAAAATTTCGGCTGCTGTTGATATTTTTGATAAATCTGCCGGTATTGGCTTCGAAAAGCAAGTGAAAAATGAACGTACTAGGATTAGTGGAAACCTTGAATATGAACCTTTTGATAATGCTATTGAAGCTTCTATGAATTATAATGACGGCAGAAATAATTTTTCAGGAAGTATTTATTTAAAAGAAGGAAATCCTGGAATTAGTTCTAATTTTGCTCAAACAATAACTCCTAAAACTGAATTTAAGATAAATGCTTCTTTATTTTCAAGTGATGCAGCTTTTAAAGCAGAATTAGATACAAAGTTAAAAGACAATTCTAATTTATCCTTAGGTGCCTATGGATCTACAAAGTATAAAGAGATTGGTGTTACTGCAAGACTAAGCTTTTAATTTTTATGTTTACTTAATATTTTTAAACATAAATTTGCATTTTTGCTATGTTAGTCGTACTATAAACGAACGAGTGTAAATAGTACAATATTGGAATGTGTGTTATGGCTTTAAATTTTCAAGAACTAGTTTTTAATTTACAAAAGTTTTGGTCAGATTATGGCTGTATTATTCAGCAGCCATATGATATAGAAAAAGGTGCATCAACAATGAACCCAGCTACATTTTTGCGTTCATTGGGGCCTGAACCTTGGAACACTGCGATGATTGAACCTTGCAGAAGACCTACTGATGCTAGATATGGTGAAAATCCAAATCGATTGGGACATTATTATCAGTTTCAGGTCATTTTGAAACCTTCTCCAGATAATGCACAGGAGCTTTATTTAAAAAGTTTGGAGGCAATGGGGATAGATTTAAAAGAGCACGATGTTAGGTTTGTCGAAGATAACTGGGAATCACCTACACTTGGTGCAGCTGGAGTAGGCTGGGAAGTATGGCTTGATGGCATGGAAATTACGCAGTTTACTTATTTTCAACAGGTTGGCGGTTTAGAAGTGAAGCCTGTTGCTTTAGAATTGACATATGGACTGGAACGAATTGCAATGTACTTGCAAAATAAAGAGTCTGTATATGATATTATGTGGAATGATACATTAAAATATGGTGAAATATTCTTACAAAATGAAATTGAACAATCTAAATATAATTTTGAAGTAAGTGATGCAAATGCGTTATTTACAATGTTTGACCTCTACCAAAAAGAGGTTGATAATTGTGTTAGCGCAAAACTAGTTTTACCTGCGTATGATTATGTTTTGAAGTGTTCTCATACTTTTAACCTTCTTGATGCAAGAGGGGTTATAAGTAAAGATGAGAGAATTAACTTCATAAACAGAGTCAGAACTATGGCTTCTTCAGTAGCAAAATTGTATGTAGCACAAAGAGAAGAGTTAGGATTCCCTCTTTGTAAAGATAATAAGTAAGGATATTAGATGGCAGAAAAGTATCATCGTGCGACATTAACTCGCAATTTTTTGAAAACTATTACACGAATTAAAAATCCAGATGAAATGCTTGAAGAAGCAAAGGCTGAAGGTTTAGAAAAAACTTTAGGTGTTTGGGATTTAATAATACTAGGTGTCGGTGCAATAATTGGTTCCGGTATATTTGCGGTTGTCGGTATTGCTGCTGCTGGCAGTGCAGATGGCTCTGCACTGGGTGCAGGACCTGGCTTGATGGTGTCAATGGTGATTGCGGCAATTGCTTGTATATTCTCTGCGCTATGCTATAGTGAATTTGCAACAATGATTCCAGTCGCAGGCGGAGCTTATACTTATACTTTTGCTACTCTAGGAGAATTTGCTGCTTGGATGGTAGGCTGGGTATTAATGCTTGAGTATGCAATTGGTTTTATTGCTGTGGCTTGTGCTTGGTCAAATCATTTTGTGCAATTTTTATGCGGGTTTGAAAAGTTCCTCCCGGCATGTATTGCACATCCGCCGGTTTGGCTCGTAAATGATATATTTTCAGCTGCTAAAATACTTGCAGAAAATCCAGATACTTTTGTTCCAAGATTATTTGGTGTACCTATTTGTATAAATCTTCCTGCTATTTTAATAGTACTTTTAATTACTGCAATTTTAGTAAAGGGAACAAAGGATTCAACTAAGATGGCAGGTGTAATGGTATTTGTTAAACTGGCTGTTATTGCTTTATTTGTTATCGCTGGTGCATTTTTTGTGAAACCTGATAATTGGGTTCCTTTTGCTCCAAATGGTGCTGCTGGAATTTTTGCTGGTGCATTTTTAATATTTTTTGCATATATTGGATTTGATGCTCTTGCAACGGCAGCGGAAGAATGTAAAAATCCTCAAAAAGATTTACCTATTGGTATTATCGGGTCATTAATAATTACGACGGTTGTTTATGTCTTAGTTGCGCTTGTACTGACTGGCATGCAAGATACTTCTGGAGCAGTGCCTTCTGCATTTTTAAAGGCACCTATGGCATATTGTATGATGTTAGCTCATCAAAATTGGGCTGCTGGCTTGATTTCTGTTGGTTCTTTAGCAGGACTTACCTCTGTGCTTTTAGTTCTAGAAATGGCTGCTACAAGAATTTTATATGCAATGAGTAGAGATCATTTTATTTCTCAAAGATTTCAACATTTACATCCAAAATTTAAAACTCCAGCTTTACTTACTTGGACAGTAGGATGGTTAGCTGTTGTTGGAATTCTTACATTAAATTTAGATGTTGCAGCTGAATTATGTAACTACGGAACATTTACATCTTTTATTGTTGTTTGTGTTGCAGTGTTAATTCTTAGAAAAACTGATCCGGATAGACCAAGACCATTTAAAGTTCCATTTTCACCAATAGTTCCATCTTTAGGTATAATAACTTGTGGCGGGTTAATGGTGTATAAATCAATGCAGCCATCAGGCTCAGCAATACTCTTCCCAGTATGGCTCGGGGTTGGTGCTATGATTTATCTTTTATATGGCTTTGTAAAAAATAGACTTAATGAAAATTTATTGCACAATGAAAAAGTAGAAAAAAGAAAACAGGAATTAATAAAATAGATGGAAATAAAATCAATTATATCTAATTGCTTAACCAAAAGAAGCCCCGATGAACTTATTGCTACTAGTAAAAAATCTGAATTAAAAAAGACATTGAATGTTTTTGATCTTATAGTAATAGGTATTGGTGCGGTTGTCGGAACCGGTATATTTACGATAATTGGTACTGCTATTCAAGGTGGGCCTGAAGGTGTCGGAGCTGGGCCTGCTATTATAATTTCTATGGTTATGGCTGCAGTAGCCTGCGTTTTTTCAGCGTTATGCTATAGTGAAATAGCAGCAATGATTCCTGTTGCAGGTAGTGCATATACATATACTTATGCTACTATGGGTGAATTTATGGCTTGGATGGTTGGATGGATTTTGATGCTTGAATATGCAATAGGGAATATTACTGTAGCAAGTGCTTGGACTGGTTATTTTGTTCAGTTTTTAAAAGGTTTTAAGCATATACTTCCTAGTTTTATTGTGAATTTCCCTATGTGGCTAAGAAATGATTATAGATATATGTTCTCATATTGTGATAAATTTAGTTTAGATCCTCATTCACAGATGCCTTATTTATTTGACAAAATCCCAGTTGCTATAAATCTTCCAGCTATAGCTATAGTTCTAGCTTTGACACTTTTATTGATAAAAGGTGTTAAAGAATCAACTAGAGTTGCAAGTATTATGGTTGGTGTAAATATGTTTATGATTTTATCATTTATTTGTGTGGGAGCTTTTTATGTGAAGCCTGAAAATTGGGTTCCTTTTGCACCAAATGGTTTTGAGGGTGTCTTTATGGGCGCATTTTTAATTTTCTTTGCGTATATTGGGTTTGATGCTATTTCTACTACTGCAGAAGAAACAGAAAATCCCCAAAGAGATTTACCTATTGCTATTCTTGGAACATTGATAATTTGTACTATATTGTATGTTTGTGTAGCTTTGGTTCTAACTGGAACTGTTCCATTAGGTCATATTGATATACAAGCTCCAATTGCTCATGCTATGAGAGCAATCGGAATTGATTGGTTTGCAGGACTTATTTCTATTGGGGCGTTATGTGCCCTAACTTCTGTGTTGTTAATATATCAGCTTGGAACTACCAGAATTTTATATGCAATGAGCAGAGATAGATTTTTGCCTAAGTCTTTAAGATTAATACATAAAAAGTTTAGAACTCCCCATGTATTAACTTGGATTTCAGGTATTGTTGTTATTGTATGTTCTTTATTTATGGATTTGAATATATCAGCAGAATTATGTAATTTTGGAACTTTTACTTCATTTATTATAATTTGTATTGCTGTATTAATATTGAGAAAAACTGAACCTAATAGAGAAAGGCCATTTAAAGTTCCATTTTGTCCTATATTTCCTATTTTAGGAATTTTAACTTGTGGGGGTTTAATGCTGTATTCTATGAAGTTTCTAAAAACATCATCATTATATTTCCCGTTATGGTTAGTAATGGGTGTAATGATTTATGTTGCTTACGGGTATAAACAAAAACGTATTGAAGAGCAAAAAAGATTTGATATGCAAAAAAAAGTTGAAAAACTTATTGTTCGGTAATGTGAAAACTATTTCCTAGTTTATCTTCCAGTGACCTGATTAGTTCTGAAAGCGGTATGTCCAGAGCCTCAGCGATTCTCCATAACATAGTTAGTTTTGGGTCAATTTTGCCATTTTCAATTCGGCTAAGATTACCCGAATCAAGCTCGTATTCATATGCTAAAAGGGTTTGTGACTTTTTTGTGAGGGTCTCTCTTTTTAACTTAATGGTTTTCCCGAATTCTTTAATTAAATGTAACGTTTTTTCATTTTTATATTGCATACATACAGTATAATGAATATAATGGTAATATATTCCTGTATATATACATAACGGAGGATTTATGAAAAAAGCATTCACGTTGGCGGAAGTATTGATAACATTAGGTATTATTGGTGTACTTGCAGCAATGACGTTACCAACTATTATAAATGCTTATGAAAAGAAATGTACTGTAGTTGGTTTAAAAAAAGCCTATTCTCTATTTTCTGAAGTTATAAAAAAGGCCGAATTGGATTATGGCGAGGTTAGCGGTTGGGACTGGGACTTATTAACGGAGAGTAATGCTGGACCAACGAACGGAGAAGCTTTTATTAACAAGTATTTTATACCATATATGCATGTAGATAAAGTTTTAAACTTTTATAATATTGGAAAAAATTTAGATGGTAGTAGTGTATCTAGTGGAACTTCGATTTATCTATATACACCAAAATATAAATTAACAAATGAAATGACTTTTTCATATTTTGGCAGTTGGGGTTATACTGATAATCATTCTTTAATTGTCTCAATTGATATCAATGGATTTAAGAATCCAAATAGGATGGGACGAGATTTGTTTGTAATGACAATTTCACAAAAGAAACCATATCTAAGATTAGGCTATGGTAATAGTTATCTGAACTCAAGAGATCTCCTTTTAAAAGATAATGGTGATTGTTCAAAAAATTATAAAGGTAATGGATGGGGATGTGGAATATTGATAATGCAGGATGGATGGAAAATAAAAGATGATTATCCTTGGTAAATAATTATTAAATAATCCACTTTCCTATTGTAATTTAACCTTTAGTACATATAATTAATACATAACGTACGTGTTTATAAATAGCAAAATATGTATTACTAAAGTTTTTATAAGAAAGGTTGTTTGACGAGGGTTAAATATGATTAGGTTGAACTGCAGAAATGTTGAGGCTTCAATAATTGGAACGGAGAATGGGTTAGAGTTAGAAAAAGAATTTGATAATTATCAAGAAACTATTACAAAAATTATTGCTAACTTAAATCAAAGGAAAGATAAGCCTGGTCAGTGGCTTCAGTGGATGAATTTAGGGTATAATGAAGAAACTCTTTGGTATGTTAAAGAGTATGCATCTATGGTAAAAAATCGTTTTGAAAATATTCTTGTCTTAGGGATTGGAGGGTCTGCTCTTGGCGGGCTTGCTGTTACTGAGGCTTTACTTAAGCCATACTGGAACCTTTTGTCGGAAGAGCAAAGAGAAGGGCTTCCTAGAATATTTTTCTTAGATAATATTGATCCTGATTCAATTTCTGGTTTGCTTGATATTTTAGATTTGAAAAAAACTTTGGTAAATGTTATTACAAAATCCGGTTCAACTGCAGAAACTATGTCGCAGTTTATGATAGTTAAAGACCGTTTAGAAAAAGAGCTTGGTGATAATTATCGATATAATTTTGTTGCAACAACCGACAAAAAAACAGGTGTATTAAGACAAATTGCAGAGCAGGAGGGATATAAAACTTTTGTTGTTCCAGATGATGTCGGGGGTAGATTCTCTGTTTTTTCTGCAGTAGGTCTACTTCCACTTGCTCTTGTAGGAATTGATATTGATGCAATTTTAAAAGGTGTTAAAGATATGGATTTGGCACTTAAAAATACTGATATAAGAGAAAATATCGCTGCACAAAATGCTTTAATTCACTATTTATTAGATACCAGAAAAGGCAAAAATTTATCTGTTATGATGCCTTATTCTAGCAGATTAAAGTATGTTTCAGATTGGTATGTACAGTTATGGGCAGAATCTTTGGGTAAAAATAAAGACAATGATGGAAATGATGTTAATGTAGGGCCTACACCGATAAAAGCTCTAGGTGCAACTGATCAGCATTCACAAATTCAGTTGTATAATGAAGGACCAAATAATAAAATTATTAATTTTATTAGGGTGGAAGAATTTGATAATACACTAGAAATTCCTAATATCTTTGAATATACAGGTATTGGATATCTTGGCGGCAAAACTATTAATCAGCTAATAAATGCCGAGGCTGATTCAACAAGAGTTGCACTTTCTGATTATAATAGGCCTAATGTTACGATAACACTACCTAAAGTAGATGGTTATAATGTAGGACAATTATTGTATATGCTAGAAGTGCAAACCGCAATTGCTGGTGAATTATATAACATAAATACTTTTAACCAACCAGGAGTTGAGCAAGCGAAAAATTACACATATGCACTTATGGGTAGAGCTGGTTATGAAGAATCAGCCCATGTCCTTAATGAAAAAATGTCAGTTGTTTAGCTTAAAATAATTGATAATCAATTATGATTGATATAACTTGATATTTATGATTAAATAATTAATAAGGCTTATATGTATAAAATTTTTATTATAATTTTATTAATTATTATATCTCAAATCAGTGTGCATGCACAACAAACACCGGTTTTGCAGGCGGGAGTTTCATTGGTAGAACAGGTTCCTATGTCTTTTATGGGAACGTGGCGTGTATATGCTAAATTAAAAAATACAGATAGTCCGCAAAATTTTAAGTCGACTAGTGTGGATATTTGGAACTTATCTAAAAAAGGCAGCGTCATTAATTTAAGTAACCCATTTACTGGAGCTAGTGCATCTATTAATGTTAGTTATGTAGATAGAAGTTCTATAAAATTTACCAAAGTGGGGAATTATGATAATCAAAAGCTTACAGATACAGTTGAGATAAGTTTAAAGGGTGATACTTTTACGGGAGTTAACACTCTTACTCTTGTTACATATTCTGATGTTGATAATTCTGTTATAAAAACAAAGCAGGCAATTTACCAGCTTAGAGGAGATAAAATTTCAGGTTCAAGTATAGTAGGAAAATGAGGATTATAAAAAATGCAAAAAGTTTATGATTTTGATACAGTCATTTTAGGTGGGGGCCCAGCAGGGCTTTCAGCTGGAATTTATGCAAGTAGAGGCGCTGTTTCTACTGCTTTGATAGATATTAATATGATGGGAGGTCAGCCATCTAATTATTTAGAACTGGAAAATTATCCAGGATTTCCGATTGTTGGTGGCTATGATTTGATGGAAAAGTTTGAAGAGCATGCTGATAGGTTTGGAGTACAAAAGTTCCCAATGCAAGAAATTGAAAATGTTGATTTAATTTCTACTCCAAAAATTATATTAACTAGAGAATCAGAATTCAGGGCAAAAACTGTTATTATTGCAACTGGGGCACAGCCTATGAAATTAGGTGTTTCTGGAGAAAAAGAGTTTGTAGGTCGCGGAGTTAGTTATTGTGCCGTCTGTGATGGAGCTTTTTATAAAGGTAAAGTCGTTGCAGTCGTTGGTGGGGGAAATGCCGCTATTGAAGAAGCAATGTATTTAACAAAATTTGCAAATAAAGTATATGTAATCCATAGACGTGATGCTTTGAGAGCTGATAAGATTGTTCAGGAAAGAGCATTTAAAAATGATAAAATAGAATTTCTATGGAATAGTGTTGTTAAAGAAATTAAAGGTGATTCTGTCGTTAGTACTTTACTCATTGAAAATGTGAAAACTTCTGAAAAGAAAGATTTGCCTGTTGATGGAGTTTTTCCTTATATAGGCATGGTTCCTAATGTAGAAAATTTTAATGGACAAATAGAACAAGATGCTAAAGGCTTCATTGTTACAGATGATACAATGAAAACTTCAATTGATGGAGTTTTTGCGGTGGGAGATGTGAGGACTACCCCGCTAAGACAAGTTATTACAGCAGCCTCAGATGGAGCTGTTGGAGCTGTATATGCGGTAAAATACCTTGAAACTCTAGCTGAATTACCTCAAGAGGTAAAATAAGAAAGTTTTAGTGTTTTTTAATTTTAATATAATTTTTTATGTGCTGCTTTTTCTTTAGCTAAAGCAAAAAAAAGTTGCCAGAAAGATGGCAACATTAAATAAACACGAGGATATTAAGAGAGAGAGTATAAAGTCTATTTTATATTTCGGCTCATATATTATGAGATATTAAAGTATTGCTATTGATGTTTTTGTTATCCAATTAAAGTGTTTTAAATTTTCCCTTACATTTATATAAAGTATTTTCATGCTCTGAAATTTACAAAGAAGTATATTTTGTAAAGAAATTTTAACAAAAAGTTCATTTTATACCACAAATATATGATTTATAAATAATTCTTGTCATATCAAAAATATAATGGTATAATAAAAAATGTAGGTGAGAGAATATTAGATAGGATAGTTATGGATTTTGATATTGAAGATTTTCTAAGAAAAGCGGTTTCTATTGCAGCGTCTGACGTTCACCTTGCTGTTGGCGAACATCCGACTGTACGTAAAGATGGTAAGATTCTAAAAATTAACATGCCGATTTTGACAGATGATGATATAGATCATGCATATGAAGTTCTCTTACCAAGAAGTGCAAAAGATAATTTAGAGAATGTTTATGATTTAGATTTTGCTTATGAAATTCCAGGGTTTTCTCGTTTTAGGGTTAATTTGAGTCGTCAGCTAGGTAAAAATAAGCTTGTTATTCGTCTTATACCTTATTATGTAAGAAAAATTCCTGAATTAAATTTACCATCATCTATAGAGCAGTTTGCAAAATTGAATCATGGTCTTGTGTTGGTAACAGGTCCTACTGGTAGTGGTAAATCTACTACTATAGCTTCTATGATTGATTATATAAATTCTAATTATCCAAAACATATTATTACTATTGAGGATCCTATTGAATTTATTTTTAATAATAAAAAAAGTATTGTTTCTCAACGTCAAATTCTAGTTGATACAGCATCATTTCCAGATGGAGTTAAGTATGCATTAAGACAGGATCCTGATGTTATATTCATTGGTGAAATTCGAGATAGAGAAACTATCTCTTCAGCATTAAAGGCTGCTGAAACAGGACATTTAGTTTTTGCTACTATTCATACTAATGATGCGGTACAAACTGTAGATAGAATTGTAAACATGTATGAACCATCAGATAGAGATTTTGTAAGACATCAGTTAGCACAAATTCTTCGAGGCACTATTTCTCAAAGATTGCTGCCTTTAAAAGATGGTTCTGGACGTCGTCCTGCATGTGAGGTTCTAGTTGTCACTTCTACTGTTAAAGATTTTATTGACAAAGATGAACTTGAGAAGATTTATGATCTTGTAAAAAATGGTTCATTTAATAGTATGATTACTATGAATATGTCTTTATACAACTTATGTGTAAACGATTATATTACTGAAGAAGTTGCTTTGAGTTTTTCAGATGATAAGACTGAACTTACGCAGATGTTAAAAGGTGTTTTCCACGGTACGGCAAGTTCTTCAAGAGATTAAGCAAGATGGAAACTTTTGTTACAGATGCGATTAATCTGAAATCCTATAATCTTAGTGAAGCAGATAAAATTGTTATTATGTATTCACGTGATAAAGGGTTAATAAGAGGTGTTGCTAAAGGTGTGAAAAAGCCTAAAAGCAAACTCGGTGCTCGTATGGATTTGCTTGTTGCTAATAAATTAATGCTTCATAAGGGTAAAAATCTTGATACTATTTCCCAAGCAGAAGCATTAAATACTTTTAACGAAACAAGAAGGAATATGGATAAAATTTTTTATTCCATGTATATTTCAGAGGTGGTTAATAATTTCGGAATAGAAGATGATCCTTGTTCTGCTGTTGTTTATGATTTACTTTACGAGGCTTTAAGTGCAATTTCTAAAGCTGAGGATAAAGTAAGAATACTTATAGCTGTTTTAAAATTTCAATTGAAAATGATGCGAATCTCAGGTTTTTCATTAGAACTTGATAAATGTTTGTGCTGCGGTAATGCAATTGAGAATGAAAGCATGTATTTTTCAGGTCGTTTAGGTGGTGTTGTTTGCAAAGAGTGTAATTCTCATTATGGTCTAACTGATGTTATGCACTATAAATTAAGAGATTTTCTTTCTGTACTTGCAAATTCTGAATTTGATTCCATCTCTGAATATGAAGAAAAGGCTAATGAAAAAATATGCCTTGTATCTTTCGAATTGCTGAAATCCTATATAAATGCACATTCTGTGAAAAAATTCAATTCTACAGCAATTTTACAAGAAGTAGTATAAATTACTGTTTTATTTTGGTAAATTTTTAAAATAGTTTTTGTCTGTTAAAGCTTTATACGTACAATCCATTCCATTATAGACACTAGTCGATGTCTTGGAACAATAATTATCGTTGTTTTGCCTGGTACCAGGAGCACCCATAGGTAATAATTTCCCATTGTCTTGGAGTTCAAAGGAAAATACATCATGTCCCCATTTATTTGGCTTTTTATTGTGTCCGTTTACATCTATACTTATGGAGATTATTCCCCTCCATTTTCTACTAAAATGAGCATTCCTCCATTAACAAAGACCTGTCCATCATCAAAACGCGACATATTACAATCGTTATTATTATATGTTTTATAAATTTTTGAAATATATGACCAAGTATTATCTTCAAATGTTGGATTTTCTCTGTATGATTCATTCGTGCTAATAAAATATTTTTTAAATATGGGCATAAATTTGCCTTTAGGATAATTTTTTCCATTAATAATTTGACCTTCACCATAATTCATTTTATTAATTGTAGCTTGTATTACAGAATATGCTTTTAATAACTGATTGTGCAGCTCTTTGTCTTGAGCATTAGTTATTAAAGCGGGTAGTGTCATCGCTGCTACTATACCTATAATCTCCAGAGTAATTAGTACTTCAGCAAGCGTAAAGCCTTTTTTCATAATTATCCTCAATATCCCATTTTAGTTCACAATATTAATACCAATTATGTTAATTGTTGTATTTTATGTTGATACTAATGTCAAGATATTAATAATAAGGTATTAATATAATGAATATAAATGAAAAAATATCAAAACGGATAAAGAGTTAAGGGCTGAAAAACATTTAACAGCTGAAAAACTTGCTTGGTATTCTGATTTGTCAAAAAGTTGTGTGACTTATGCTGAAAAAGCGCAGCGTGATATAAGAATATCGACAATAGAAGCTATTTGTAAAGGTTTAAATATATCTATTGCCGAATTCTTTTCTACATTTAAAGATTAAATCTTTTGTTATTTTTCAATAATTGTAAATGTATAATTAGGATTTTGAGTAATTGTTTTTTCTATTTCATCAAAAGTTTTTAGTCCTTGCGTAGCACCAAAAGCTGATACAACTCCGGCAGAATTAATTGAAGCGTACATTAAAGATTCACCGATATTTTTGTTTGTTCTGCCAAGTGCGGCACAGAAGGTTGAAGCAAAAGCATCTCCTGCCCCAAGTGTCGATACTACAGGACCTTCAAATACAGGACAATAGTAATAACACTTACCGTCATAAGCATAAGCCCCTTTATTTCCATCTGTTATTACAATAATTTGATAATCTCTGATTTTTAGTTTCTGAAACATTTCTTTAACGTCAGGATGAATGAGTTCTTCTGAAAATTTTTCTTTGCTTGTATCAGGTCTTACCTGAATTTGAGTAGCAAGTGATGCTTCTTCTTTGTTCATAACGACGATATTTGCGTTTGCTAAAATCTTTTTAAGATAATTAAACCCCTTTTTTATACTGGATGAGCCAGCATTAAAGCATACATACACGTTATTTTCATGAGCAAAGGTTGCAATATCATCAAGAACTTTAGTACTATCGCCATTCATTGGAGCTATATATAATAATTTGGCATTTTTGATTGCTTCAAAGTTTATATCAGATTTTTTGATTTTTGCATTTGCTCCCCTATGAGCAAGAACTGTCCTATCTCCTTGAAAGCTTACCAGAATAATTGAAAATCCTGTACTTATTTTAGGGTCTTGAATAATATTACTTAAATCTACCTTTTTATCTTTAAATGCTTCTAATACACCCTCAGAATAGATATCGTCACCTATTTTAAATATTGCACTAGTTTTAAATCCTAAGTTATTAAAATTCATCGCAGTGTTAACTCCGCCGCCACCGACGTTTGAAGCAAAATCTGTTATTTCAACTTTAGCTCCATATGGGTAACTCATAAATTCTGATTTTTTATTTTTTGTGTATACAGATACAATGTTAGCGTCATCGCTTTCTACAAAAACATCCATTGTCGCACTTCCAATTGTTATTACGTCACACATTTATTCTTCTCCCATTAATAATTCCTTATATTTTTATACTAGCATAAATAGATTTTATTGTTAATTTATATTAATTATAAGCAAAAAAAATATTTTAGCAGTTTAAAATATTTATGTAGATATACATGATAAGGATACCCCGATGAAAATAGAAAAGCTAAATTATAGTCCTATTCGTTTTATTCAAAATAAAAATAATGAAAAGCATTCTATTAATGCAGAACCAGCTGTCCATAAGGACTATAAGCCGATTGCATATAGAGATTATAATATTAATTTCACAGCACGTTTATTTAGGACTCCTGCCAATTTTTATGCTCAGCCTTTCAATCGTGAAGGTATGCCTGATACTATGAAAGAATATTTATTTGAGGATTATGAGGATCGTCAGAATATGCCTCCTGCTCAAATGCTAAAGATTGTATTTAATGATATTAAAGAGACAGACTCTTTGGAAGAAGCAAGAAAACTTTATAAAGATGAGCCATTGTTTAGTAATTTAACTGACATTCCAAATAGAAAATCAAGAACTGGTGTACTTGCTGAAATTGATTTAATGAAAGATGATAATATCCCACTATTTAAAGACGGTAGTGATAACTTAGGGATGTATCTTTTAAGGAAAATCTATCAGGAAGGTAAAACTCTAAAGGAAATTAATACAGATTTTTCAAAGGATATTTCAATGGAATATCAAGGTTTGAGTCCTATACAATATGATACAATTTCTGCTTATGGTATTAAATACCCTAATAATTCCTTTTGGAAATCTTTAACAGCAACACGAGAAGAGTTCCCTTATGAATATAAGCCTAGGAAAGTGAACGCCTCTCGTTTTGATAAGGAAATGACAACTCCAGCAATGCAAAAGTTACAATCAGAGCACAAGCCGGTTAGTGAAAAGAAAAAGTTTAATAATGTAAAAGATTGGGAAATTGATAAGCTTGCAAAAGCTTTTATAAAAGGTAGAGGAAGTAAGAGTGCAACCAAAAAAGAATTAAAGAATACTAACATAAGAGATGAGGATTCCTTAAACTTTGTGTCAAGATATTTTTCTGAGATAAATTCAATTGTAATGCACAGACTCCATGTATCTGATGAAATGAGAACTTATTTTGAAAATTATGAAAATTTGTCAACTCCTCAAAAAGAAAAATTTGAAACATACTGGAAAAATCCGGAACTAAATAGACTTCAATCTATTGTTATGAAAGAGACGATTAGACTTTTCTTCAATACTTACGGAGCTGATGGAAATAATGATGATTTTAAAGAGTTATTGGATTATGCTCATAATATAAAATCAAAAAGACTAGAACGTCAGCAAAAACATGATTTGTTGCAGCAAGAATATGAGCGTGAACTCGGTATTTTTGACTTCGAAGAAGAAAAGAAGCCTGTAGCAAAAGATATTGTAGTTGCTGACGATGAAGAGGAAGCTGATGGTACTCTTGAAAAATATCAAAAAATGTTTGAAGAACTAAAAAAAGAATATGCAGTTGACTCATATAGTTTTGATACTGAAGCAGGAGAAGTTATTATTGTTTCAAATCTAAAAGAAGCTTTAAAGGAATATCTAGAATTAACTACTAAAATAATGCCTTCTGCGTTTGCTAAGAATTACATGAATTATATGCTTAATAATCCGCAAGTATCAGATTCTTATATTCTCAGTACGTTATTGCAAGCAAAAGGTATAAAATTGCCAAATGATGAAAGACTTATGCCTGAAGATGATGCTATGGAATTAACTATAAACGCATATCAGCAATATAGTGATAAGTATCCTGTGGAAAATAGAGCAGCAAAGCAAGCGGTAGTTGAAGCTTTTCTAAAATTAGCAGTAGATGATAAATCAGCGCCTATGTTATTCAGACTTGGAATATTTGAATTCTCTGACTTGTTTAATTCAATGGGTAAAGATGCAAAATCTTTTATCTTAAATGAATCAAAGTTTATTAATGATAAGTATTATGAATATAAAAAACCGCTTTCTGATTATGAAAATTATAGAATATTGAAAATAATCGATACTTTATTGTTTAAATACAATCCAAATAAGACAATAATAGGTGATAATTCACCGTTTAAAGGTTTGAATAATGTTATCGCTAAAATGCGAGAGACCCTTTCAGAAAGTCAATATCATAAGGAGTTGTTCAATGAAGAAATGAAAAAATACCTTTTTGAATATGGTGGGGCTGCAAGATTTTTCCTTGATAAAAAAGTTCCAGAAGAATTAAAAATGGCAAAGTTTGAAGAATTTATGTGTAATTATTGCTATGATAAAGGTTCATATAGTTCACCTCTTGGCATATAGAGTATTAATAATTATTAATATCAAAAAGCGGAAATTTTGTAAAATTTCCGCTTTCTTATAATTTAATTTTGACAAATTATTGGCAGTTAGCTCTTTCTTCTTCGGAAACTCCTTTTATTGTCAGGTTAACTCTGCCTTTATCATCGATTTTAATAACTTTCACAATGACTTCTTGTCCTATTTGAAGATGAGGTTCTATTGTCTCAATACGGTCTTGGCAAACTTGAGAGATATGAACCATTCCATCTTTACCAGGAGCTAATTCTACAAATGCTCCAATAGGGATAATTCTAACTACTTTACCTTTAACAACCATTCCAGGTTCTGGCCTAAATGTAAGGTCTTTAATCATCTTCTTAGCTATTTCAGCCCCTTCTTGGTCATTAGATGTAATTGTAACAACTCCGCTATCTTGAATATCAATTTCAGCTCCTGAAGCATCTATGATTGCTCTAATTTGTTTACCACCAGGTCCAATGACTGTACCAATATCTTCTGTCGGTATTGTCATTGTTGTAATACTTGGTGCAAATGGAGATAAATGATCAGCAGGTGCGGTTATTGCTTTTCTCATTTCACCTAAAATATGAAGTCTGCCTTCTTTTGCTTGGAATAAAGCTCTGCGTAATGTTTCATTAGGAATACCTTTAGCTTTCATATCCATTTGAAGAGCTGTAATTCCTGTATCATTTCCAGTGACTTTAAAGTCCATATCTCCTAGGAAGTCTTCAATTCCTTGAATGTCAGTTAATACAACAGGCTCATAGCCTTCTTCTTTAATCATACCCATTGCAACTCCGCCAATCATACACTTAACTGGAACACCAGCATTCATAAGTGCCATCGATGAACCGCAGGTAGAAGCCATTGAAGTTGACCCATTTGATTCTAGTACATCAGAAGTAACTCTTATTGTATAGCCGAATTCTTCTTGAGATGGAAGTGCTGGTACATTTGCTCGTTCTGCTAGATGCCCATGACCTACTTCCCTTCTTCCAGGACCTCTTAATGCTTTTACTTCGCCTACTGAAAATCCTGGGAAAATATATTTGTGCATATATGTCTTTTCAGTTTCAGGATCAACACCATCAAGTTCTTGTTTCATTGCAGGTCCAGCTAATGTCGCAACTGAAAGTACCTGAGTCTGACCTCTTGTAAATACAGCAGAACCATGAGCTCTTGGCAGAACTCCTACTTCGCACCAGATTGGACGAACTTCAGTAGGTTTTCTTCCGTCAGCTCTTACGCCTTCGTCTAAAATCATTGAGCGCATAACTTTTTTTTCTGCAGCCTTAAATTCTTCTGCAACAAAGTCTACTCCGGTTTCTTCAATCATTTTTCTGATTGCGTGATCTTCTGGAAGTGCTTCTACTTTTTCTTTAACAAGTTTTTTAGCTTCTTCTAACTTTTCCTGTCTGTATGTTCTATCGAAGTTGTGGTATGCGTCAAAAATCATATCGTGAGCTGTTTCATTGATAATATTTTTGAGTTCAGTTGTATCATAAGGGTTTACGAATTCTTCTCTAACAACTCCGCAAGCTTTAGCAAACTCAAGCTGAGCTTCGCATTGTTTTCTGATTTCGACCTGAGCAAATTCAACAGCATTCATAATATCATCTTCAGTAACAAATTTACATCCAGCTTCAACCATAATAACGCTGTCGTGAGTTCCCGCAACAACAATATCTAAATCTGATTTATCAGCCTGCTGATGTGTCGGGTTAGCAATCATATTCCCATTTTCATCGCGGGAAACTCTAACTGCTCCAATTGGGCCTTCAAAAGGAGCTCCGGAAAGCATCAATGCACAGGAAGCACCGAGCATTGCAAGCGTATCAGGCTGATTTTGCTGATCATAGCTGAATAATTGAGCTACGATTTGTATATCATTTCTGTAGCCTTTAGGAAATAAAGGTCTTATAGGTCTATCTATTAATCTTGAAATAAGAATGGCTTTATCGCTTGCTTTACCTTCAGAGCGGTTGTAACCGCCTGGAATACGTCCAATCGCAGACATTCTTTCTTCGTAATCAATAAGCAGAGGGAAGAAATCAATTCCGACTCTAGGTTCTTTTGAAACAACGCAGTGAACAAAAAGCATTGTATCACCGCATCTTACTGTAACTGAACCATTAGTGGACTGGGCATACTTCCCGGTTTCTACAACGACGTTTTTACCGCCGATTTCAATTTCAAATTTTTTTGTTTCCGGTACCATAATTACCTTTCATCTTTCTCGCACTTCCCGTGCGTTTGTAAGTTATACTCTTCTAGTTTCACTTATTATTATACCGCAAACAAGAAATATTTTGTAAAAATTTGTTTTATTTGTTCAAAAATTTTCTGTGAAAAGTACCTGCTCTGAATGTCCGAAAAAATTTCGCGAAAAGGAGCGTGAGGGGGATATAAGAGTGACAGCGCAGCTGCGCACGGCCCGCGAAGACGTTAGAGAGAATAAGATAAGCAAGCTAATAAATTTTCTCGACCACGCTCCCGCCCTACTCCCGCTATCGTCTCGAAAACTTATTATCTTGCTTAATATAAAATAACTGTGAAAGGGAACGATAGTGGAATTTAAGAGTCACCGAGAGAGAGTAGAACGATTGTTTTGCAGAGGGTGCAAGGCGGAGCTGAACCAGTTTAACGCAAAACGGTCAAGAGAGGGCGAAACGGCGGCGCGAAGGCGGCGGCGTTAGAAACCCGTTTAAAGCTAACGAGCAAGAGAGCGCAGGCACGGCACGTGTGGGCGTGGCGTAAACAGCGAGATCTGCTTTTGACATTCGTTCTTAAAATTGTATACTTTCTCACTTGTTGTAATATTCATATTCAAGGTTCTCAGATCCTGTTATTATGTTAAGGAAGCTATTTCCTCCTGCATAAGCCTCTGTAGCCGGTTTTATCTTTGTTTTAAGTACCCAGAGATGGAATGTATCATGTCCATATTGGTTTGGTCTTTTGGGTCCATTAACATCAAATATTAAATTAGCGCAATTTTCACTTATATATGTTGTTGTTTTGTCGCTTCCATCAGGGTTTTTAATTACTGTGCCATTTTCATCGTACTCTGTCTTTGAATATTCTTGTGGTGTACAGGCTGTTCTGTTAGATCTTACAACAAGAACTGCCCCGTTTGAAAATATGATTCTCGGATCATCCCATGTAGCTACTGTTAAGGTGTCATTGTTATCATATCTTTTTGTTGCATATTTTACTTCATAATAATATTTACTACAGCCTTTTTGATTTTTGCCTGTGCATAATTTAGCCCCGCTAAAATACTTTATAAGATTTGCCGCTACTACTTGACTAGAATCTGTTGCATTAAATAAAAATGAGTTGTCTCCAACGACTCCATTGTCATTTGACCATTGTAAAAGTGCATTATTTATGTCAGAATAAACTTTTTTCGTTCGAGCTATAAGTTCTTTATCCTGATTCTTTTGAATTAATGCAGGCAGTGTCATTGCTGCTACAATACCTATGATACTAAGTGTGATAAGAACCTCCGCAAGTGTGAATGCTTTTTTCATATTCCGTTACCTCCTTTATATAACCCATATATGGGTAATTATACTTATAGTATAAACTAAAATCCCATATATGGGTTATAAATATTAAGAAAATTTGGAAAAACGTTACATGAAAGAACGGGAAAAAATTTATTGCAAATATGTGGGTAAAGCAATTAGAGCATTAAGAAAAGAGAGAACCAACAAAAGCGGGCTTCTGTTTGCTTATGAAAATGATATTCCAAAATCTACTATGTCACGTATTGAGCGCGGCGAAAATGAGGCACAACTTGTTACGCTCAAAAAAATAGCAGAGGGGTTTGGCTGGACTATGGCAGAGTTGTTTTCACATATAGAAGAAAGGCTTCCTGAAAATTTTAGAATTTTTGATGA
>CALUTP010000005.1 GCA_944323725.1 Candidatus Gastranaerophilales bacterium
CTTTTCACTATTTCAATTTGAACTTGCAATGCCATTTTGGCATTGCTGTGATATCAGTGTGTTTTTCTTTTTCGGTTCACTTTTTCTTTTTGCTTCACTTCAAAAAGAAAAAGTGAATAATAGTTTCCATAACATATATTATGTTGTTTTATGCTAAAATATAAATACACAAAACATAGGGGGAAATATGAAAAGAGCTATTGTTATTGTAATAGATTCTATGGGTATTGGAGCGATGCCAGACTGCAAAGAGTTTAATGATATACCAGAGTGTAATACATTAAAAAATGTTTGTAAATTTAACAAAGGACTTAATGTCCCAACACTTTCGAAAATGGGACTCGGTAATATTCAAGATTTTGAAGGTATTGCTAAAACAAATACACCTATAGCTCAATATGGCACTATGATTGAAAAATCAAAAGGGAAAGATACAACGACTGGGCACTGGGAAATAGCCGGTTTGGTTTCAGAAAAACCTTTTGCAACATTCCCTGATGGATTTCCAGATAAACTTATCAACAAATTTATAGAAGAAACAGGTTGTAGAGGAATCCTTGCTAATCGCCCCGCAAGTGGAACTGCAATTATTGAAGAGTTAAATGAAGAACACCACAAAACAAACTTTCCAATAATATATACCTCTGCAGATAGTGTTTTTCAAATAGCATTAGACACCGATATAATTCCACTAGATGTTCTTTATAAATGGTGTGAAATAGCAAGAAAAATCCTTGACGAAGGTAATTATAATGTATCCCGAGTAATTGCAAGACCTTATAAAATAATTGACGGAAAACCAACTAGAATTTCAAAAGATAGAAGAGATTATTCAATGATTCCAAAACATACACTTCTAAATGAAATAAAAGAAAAAGGCGGGAAAGTTATAGCAATAGGGAAAATTGAAGATATATTCTCCAAATCAGGTATAACTCATGCCATTCATACTGGCTCAAATAAAGAAGGGCTGGAACTAACTCTAAAAGCTATAAAAAATGAACTTGATTTAAATAAAATTTCCTACCCAAACATTAATTGCAGTAATGATTTTGAGCTAATCTTTACAAATCTTGTTGATACAGATATGCTATTCGGTCATAGAAATGATGCCAAAGGTTACGGTAAAGCTATTGAAGAAATTGACAGCTACTTAACAAAAATACTTCCTACACTTAATAATAATGATTTACTTATTATAACCGCAGACCATGGTTGCGATCCAACAGTACCAGGAACTGACCATACCAGAGAAATGGTTCCTATTTTAATTTACACTCCAGAAGGAGTAGGTAAAAATCTTGGAAAAATTACCGGATTCGACTATGTTGCAAAAGTTATAAAAGACTGGATATTTTAAAATTTTTGTTTTATAATTTTTCTGTGATAAATTTCACATTACGTTGATAAACAAATAAAAGGAGAAAAAAATGACAGTAAAAGTTAACGATTCTTGTATCGCATGTGGTGCTTGTGAATCAATTTGCGATGCTGTATTTAAAGTGGAAGATGTTGCAGTAGTTGATGAAGCTGCTGTTGCAGATAACATGGATTGCGTTAAAGAAGCTGCTGAAGCTTGCCCTGTTGGCGCTATCGAAATTGAATAATATTGCGCATTTATAGCTATTAATAAAAATAACCTGATAAAAGATTTAATCAGGTTATTTTTATTATAAAAATTCTCAAAATTTTTACGATTTTCTATATATAGAACAAGTCATTATAACTTTTTTATTCCCACTTGCTAACTCTTGATTGACATTTATAAGTTCTTGCGGAGTAATTTCGATAGGTTTACCATCAGCATCAGTATATCCCGTAACACTGCATACAAAACTACCATCATTAATTTTTACCGAACTACTGGATGTATTATTTTGAACAGATGAAACTGATTTACCAACATATTGTCTTACATATTCTTCCACTCCACTTAATCTTATGTTAAGTTGATTTATTTGCTGTTCATTTTCTTGAGTTTGCATTTTTAATTTAGTTACATCGGACTTTTCAGCACCATTATGCAAAGAGGCGATATACTCAGCCTGCGCTTGCTGCTTTTGTTGATTATTATGCGAAATTATAGGAGCTGATGCGAGAATTATAAATGTTATAATAATTAAACCAATACCAATTTCACCTACTGTAAATGCAGACTTTTTTATCATACTTTCAAATTCTCCTTATTTATACACATTGATTATACCATAAATTTATATATTTTTTTCCATCAAAAAAACTATTTTAACAGCAATAGCGATTTTATAACTTTAAATTTATTTTTATTAGATTACATGGAATTTACACCTATAAAAATTAATAATATATTCCCTTAAAAAAAAATAAGCGGACTTATAATAATAAGTCCGCTTTTGAAATTAATATTGCTTAATTATACATTAGCAAGAGCTGTAGCTTCTTTTACAACTGATTCTAGAGCTTCTAAAGCGTCAGCAGGTAATTTATCTATACCTGCTTTTTCAGTTTCTCTAGATTTTACGAATTCAATTCTATCGTTCATACGAGCAACGAATTGAGAAGCGTATTCTTTGTTAGAGAATGAAGCATCAAAGCCTTCAACATCCATAATTTCAATATCTGAGAAGTTTTCCCATTTATGGAATTTAGCAGAGCCTTCAACAATAGCTTCAATAATACCTAATGTGTGAGCAGGTTTAACCTTAGTACCCATAAATTCACCTGTATTCAAGATGTAGCAATCAACGCCATCAGCGATTAATTGTTTGAATCTTGTATAGTCAGTTGACAATGGATATACTCTAAATGGGTTAGCATAAGGTTCAACAACTAAAGCATTTGGATCAACGCCAGCAGCTAATCTTTCAGCTGAAGACCGTTTGGTAGCAAGAGTTGCACCCATAGCAGATCCTAATGAAGCTCCTGACAATTTCAATACAGGAGGAATTGTAGGGTCTTTCATCAACCAGAAAATAGCATTAATTGGTTGATCAATTCTGTCAACTCTATTTGGCGACCAAAGTTTTGATTTAACAGCACGACCGTTACCGTTTCTAATATCTTCTGTAATAGATACAACTTTACCATCAGCTAATTGAATAGCACCGGCATTTTGTTGAGTTAAGATATATTTGTTGTCATCACATCCGATTGGATAATCTGCTGTTTTATCGAAGTATGCAGGTTCCAAAGCGATTGTGTATTTGTCATGAACGTTAATGATGAACGCATCATCATGAAGAACTGTAATATCATATTTGTTGTTGTGTTTAGCATGAGTAATAGTTGATTTACCAGAACCTGAAAGACCAAATACAGCAACTTGGAATGATTTACCGCCATCAAGGTTATAACGTTTCATACCACCATGACAAGATGCATAACCATTACGAGCAGCACACCCCCAAGCAAGAGTCAATGTGCCTTTTTTGTGTTCCCCGAAGTATCTCATACCTAAAATACAAGCACAATTGTGTTCAGGATCAAAGAATGTTAGACCATATGGGAAGTCTGGATGAGTCCAATCAGGATCAGAGAATACAAAAATATCACCATCAGGTAGTTCTCTTGAATCAGCGTACATTTGAGCATATTGTTCATTAATGTATTGGAAATTTAACATCCAAGAATACATAATGTTTTCAAATCCTTCAGGAATCATCAAGTGAGCTTTTACCATGAAGTCTTCTTCCAAACCAACAACAACTTCAGTTTTGTACATTAATTTATCACGAGTGTTGTAAATAGCTTCACGAATGATTGGAAGTAAGTACTTCAAATCACAATTTGGCTCACCAACGATTTTTCTAGCAGCAGCACAACGACCAACTACTGTACCATCGTTGAATAATAATTGATTAGCGCCCTGAGGTAAACCGATTTTTTCAGGTTTAAAAATAGGCATGCCAGTTAATTCAATAGTTCCCGGACTATTTTTAGCAAGTTTGTAAGCTTCAGAAACAGACTTAACTTCTTCAACATTGTTACCGAAGAAAGGAGCTGTAATAGTTGCACGAGCAGCTGAATAAAGCTCTTTTAGTTCTTCAGAATTTGTAAAAAATTCTTTTGTTGACATAATTTTCTCCTTCTTTTTGTCAAAATTATAAAAACGTAATATTTACCTTCTTATACACAATTACTTTACCACAAATAAAAAAAGTCAACAATAAAATGTAAAAAAGACGAGCTTTTAATAAACTTTTAAATTAAATATAAGCTAATTTATGATTTTTTATCAAAATTATTTAATCCACTCATCATGAGTTAACTCTCTATGAAGATAATCCATATTTCCATTTTTTATTATCCAAGTAGCACATGACCCGCCTTTATACCAAGCCTGAGATCTTGTTTTAGAACAAGATAGCTCATTTACCCACCAAAGTTGATATCCAGTTATTTTGGGTTTATCAGGAGCAAAATACAATAAAAATATGTCCATACCTAAAGTATTAGGCTTTTGTGCACCATTTACATCAACAAAAGCCCCTAAATCATATGAAGTAGCACTATATATACTAGGGAACCTCACTGTAGAGCCATTAGCTAAGATATATGGTCTAGAAAAATCTTTAACACTTGAACTCATAAAATTACTGGGCGAGCCATCTAATAAATAAGTATCATAATATTTAAAAGTTCCTGGGGTAACTTTCATATATTTAGTCATTATTGAAGCTATTATTTCACTATCTTCACCTGTACTTTCTGGAGTGCCAGTGACTCCCCAATCTTGGGAATATCCGTAGTCTTTTGATGCCATTATATAGGCATTAGTTAATATTGAATATGTCTGCTTAAATCTTGTTAACCAAACCCTTTCATTAAACTTTGCCATTAATGCAGGCATTGTCATTGCTGCTACTATGCCTATTATTCCTAATGTTATCAAC
>CALUTP010000006.1 GCA_944323725.1 Candidatus Gastranaerophilales bacterium
CCTTATTTTTTTCCATATATCGGATACTGGCAATTAATTAATGCAGTAGATGAATTTGTTATATATGACAACATTCAGTACACTAAAAAGGGCTGGATAAATAGAAACCGATTTTTATTAAATGGCAAGGACGAAATTTTTTCCATTCCTTTAAAAAAGGATTCCGATTACAAAAATGTTATTGAAAGAAACATATCGCCAACTTTTGACAAAAAAGGCCTTATTTCAAAATTTCAAAATGCATATTTCAAGGCACCTTTTAAAAAGGAAATTATGCCCATTTTGGAAAAAATTATTTTTTATGAAGACGATAACCTTTTTAAATACATCTACAATTCTGTTTTAGAAATTTGTAATTATCTTGAAATAAAAACAGAGATTATTATTTCTTCTCAAATCAATATAGATCATTCGCTAAAATCAAAAGATAAGGTTATAGCAATAGTAAAGGCCCTAAACGGCAGCGAATACATAAACCCAATAGGTGGAGTTGAGCTGTATGACAAAAAAGAATTTGAGAACAACAATATAAGTCTGGAATTTTTGAGAGCAAACGAAATTAAATATAATCAAAATACCTCAAACTTTATTCCAAATCTTTCCATTGTAGACTTGCTAATGTATAATGACTTAAAGAAAGTTCAAGATTATCTAAAGGATTACACTTTAATATGAATGTCTTGTATAAACAAAATTGCTCAACCTTAACAGAGATAAGTAAGCACTTTAATCTTTGTGATAATATATTTCTAGAAAACTTAAAAAAAAGGGTTATTCTAAAACAATATATTGAAAAAATATATTATAAATCACAAAGACTTGAAGCATGGCATAAGAATAATTTAGTAGGCTTATTAGCTGTCTATGTTGACAAAAATAAGGCGTATATTACCAATATTAGTGTTATACCAGAGCTAAACAATCAAGGCATAGGTTCTAGTCTTTTAACTTTTCTTATAAATAAATATCCAGAAATCCAAACAATATCACTAGAAGTAAATAAAAACAACAAAAAAGCTATTAATTTTTACAAAAAACATCACTTTAAGCAAATATCTGACAACGAGAATACTTTATTATGGAGGCTTGATAAGAAATAATGTTTTCTTGGAAAAAACTTGGCTTAATATTTAACCCTTTAGATTATAAAAACAACTCTTGGATACAGGAATTTTCGCAAACACCAAATACACTGGAGTTTGATAACTTTATAAGAATTTACTTTACAACCAGAATGAACAAGGATGAAAACGGTCGTTTAAAAAGCTTGATAGCATATGCAGATTATGACAAAAACAATCTTTTTCAACCAATAAATATTTCTTCAAAACCAGTATTAGAATTGGGCGACAGGGGTCATTTTGACGAATTCGGAACATATTTATTTGCACCGTTAAGAATAGACGAAAATAAAATATATTCATATTACGTTGGCATGACTGCTACTGAATCGGTTCCTATAAACTCATCAATAGGTCTAGCTATAAGCCATGACAACGGCAACAGCTTTAAAAAAATCGGTGTCGGCCCCGTTTTGTCACACTCTCTTTACGAACCTTTTCTGGTCAGTAGCCATAAGATAAGAAGGTATAACAACTTATTCTATTTGTTTTATATTGCCGGTTATAAATGGGCAACTAAAAATAATATTTCCGAACCAGTTTATAAAATTAGACTTGCAACATCAAAAGACGGGATAAATTGGAATAAACTTAACAGAAATATTATACCTGACAAAATAGGTGAATTAGAAGCACAAGCTTGCCCAGATATATTTTATAAAAATGGCAAATATCACATGTTTTTTTGCTATAGAGGTGCTTTTGATTACAGGCACAATAAAAAAAATTCATACAGAATAGGATATGCCTATTCACATAATTTACTCGATTGGGAACGTAATGACAAATTAGCAGGGATAGATATTTCCCCAGAAGATAATGCTTTTGATAACGAAATGGTTGCATATCCCCATGTATTTGAATTAAATAATAATATTTATATGTTGTATGTTGGAAACGAAGTCGGAAGATTTGGCATAGGTTTAGCTGTTTTGGATGGAGATTTGAATTAATGAAATGGGAAAAATTAGGACAAATTTTTAACTTTTATGAATCACCTTTTGCAAAAAGATTTGTAAGCCATGCTCAATCCCCTCAGGCTATAGAATTTAACGATTTTATCAGAGTGTTTTTTAGTACAAGAATTTTAGATATTAAGAACAAGTTCATAAGTATCCCTCAATATGTTGATTTTTCAAAAGATTTTAAATCTATTATAAACTATTCAACACAAGAAATTATAACAAAGGGAGAATTAGGATGTTTTGATGAACATGGAATATTCCCATTTAGTCCAACATTTATAGGCGGTAAATTATGTGCATATACGAGTGGATGGACTAGAAGAGTCTCTGTAGATGTAGACTCGGGTATTGGATTGGCCCAAAGTCTTGATGGCGGCTATACATTCACAAGATTAGGGCAGGGCCCGGTTTTGACAGCGAGTATTTATGAACCGTTTTTAGTAATAGACGCTTTTGTTAGAAAATTTGAAAACAAATATTATATGTTTTACATTTGCGGGGAAAGATGGATTAAAAATAACAATAATTTTCCTGAACGAGTTTATAAAATAACATATGCTGTTTCTGACAACGGTATAGATTGGCAAAAATCTAACAAAAAAATTATATCCAATACAATTGATGAGAACGAATGTCAGGCGCTGCCAACTGTAATAAAAATAGACAATTGTTATCATATGTATTTTTGTTATAGAAATATGTTAGATTTTAGAAATAACAAATCTAGAAGTTACAGAATCGGATATGCATATTCGTATGATTTAATTAATTGGGTCAGGGACGACGCAAAATGCGGAATTGATTTATCACAGGAAGGCTGGGATAGCGAAATGATGTGTTATCCTAATTTATTTAAAATGGGGGAAAATATATTTTTATTGTATAATGGAAATGAATTTGGCAAAAATGGTTTTGGCCTCGCCAAGCTGATATATGATAAATAGAAAGGCAAAAATGAGAAATTTTAATGAAGAGATAAAAGACATCGAAGAACGAAATTATGCCTATAATTTTGATTTAGATATAATGCATGCCTACTATATGAAATCAATGCTACCTTTCTTTAAAAAAGATGATGTATTGGAGCTTGGCTCATACAAGGGATTTTTTACTAAAAGATTAGAGCCTATTTTTAAAAATATTACGTGTATTGAAGCATCAAATATTGCAATTGCAGAGGCAAAAAAAATATTAAGAGATGACATAAAAATAATACATTCATCTTTTGAAGATGCCACATTAAATTCTAAATTTAACAATATTATAATGACTCACGTTTTAGAACACGTCAAAAATCCTGTTAACGTCTTAAAAAAAATAAATAACGAATGGCTAGCGGACGATGGACTATTTTTTATAATTTGTCCCAATGCGAATGCCCCATCCAGACAAATAGCTGTAAACATGGGTATAATATCACATAATTCTGCAGTGACAGAAGGTGAAAAGAAACATGGTCATCAAATCACGTACGCATTTGATACTCTTGAGCGAGATGTAAAACAGGCAGGACTAAATGTTATTTACAAATCGGGCATTTTTTTTAAAGCCCTTGCCAATTACCAGTGGGATAAATTACTGAAAACAGACATAATATCAAAAGAATATTTAGATGGATGTTATAGCTTAGGATTAAAATATCCTGATCTATGCTCTAGTTTATTTTTAGTATGTAAAAAAGATTTTTAAGGCTTTAGGATAAAAAATGATAAAAGTAAGCATTAGCTGTGCGACATACAATCATAAAGATTTTATTAGAAAATGCCTTGAAGGGTTTGTCATGCAAAAGACAAATTTTGAATTTGAGGTTTTAATTCACGATGATGCATCGACAGATGGTACAACTGAAATAATTAAAGAATATGAAAAAAAATATCCGCATATTATAAAACCAATATACCAAACAGAAAATCAATTATCACAAAAAAAGACTGTTACAGAAAGATTTAATCTACCTAGGGCACAAGGCAAATACTTTGCTTTTTGTGAAGGTGACGATTATTGGACAGATGAAAACAAACTTCAAACCCAAGTTGATTTTTTAGATAATAACCCTGACTTTTCGGGTTGTTTTCATAAGAGTTTAAGAAAAAACATAATAACCGGAGAAGATATTTGCTTTAAGCCATCCGTTGAAGAATTAAATGGAAAAGATGTTTTTACAATACATGAAACACTTAGTGCCTATTTTATCGAAACATGCTCTGCTATGTATAGGTGGGATATCTATAAAGAAGAATTACTAAATTTATACCCGAAAGATATTACCAACATGGATTCTTATTATATTTATTTCTTCTCACTAAAAGGAAAAATTAAGTATATTGATAAATTAATGTCTGTTAAAACAATTAACAACTCAGGAATTTGGAACTCTCTAAAACAATCTGAAGACGAAAGAAATATTAAATATTGGCTTGAGATAATAAATTTCCCAATAGAGGTAAGAAAACTTTTAGACAAATTTAACTGTTCACTACCTTACGAAACACCGCAGCAAGCAATGAAGCGAGTTCTAGACTCTGCCATAAATCTTAAAAGATACGACATAGTTGAAAAAGCAGTACAAAGATTTCCTGAAGTTTTCAAAACTTTAATAACGCCTATAGATAAAAGTGCCGAGGTAAACTATTATAGGTGCAAATTTAAAAAATACAAGAAAAGAAATATTGCATTGATAATAATATCTACACTTTTAGCACTTTTATCAATTGCGCTATTTTTAACCTAAGATATCCCTCAAGTCATTTTCAGGAGTTGTAATAGGTTTTATTTTAAACTTATCGACCAATATTTTAAGCACATGTGGAGATACAAAAGCCGGCAACGTCGGGCCTAATCTTATATTTTCAACCCCTAAATACAAAAGGGTTAATAAAATACAAACCGCTTTTTGCTCATTACAGATGGTAACAACAGTGTTATTTCCAATTACATCCCAATAATTGCAGATGTTTTTAGCGATCATATCATCAACTACACAACAAAAAATAATGATA
>CALUTP010000007.1 GCA_944323725.1 Candidatus Gastranaerophilales bacterium
ATAGTAGTTAGCAGACTGGTTAGAGAGAGTAGTTCTCTGCTGGTTAACCTGTTGTCCTTCATATTCTACGTTTGTTTTCCTAGCGGTTAGACCTAAAAATCTAGCCTGTGACGCTGCCATTCCCATAGCATGTTCCCTTTCAAGTTTTTCCCTTATATTTTCCTTTACGGATACTTTAGGAAAAAACTTTAATTTTGGTATTTAGATTTGTAATATATCTTAATATTTTAGGCGGAAACGCACGCTAATCAATCATTTTTTTGAATGATATTATTATAAAATAGATTTTAATTTCTGTATTACAAAATCCAGAGCACCTTTTTGTGCATCAAATACTGATTCACAATCTTTACAAGCTTTTGCATAGAATTCTTTATTAGAAAGAAGCTTTTTCATGTATATTCCTAATTCGTTAGCAGACTTAACTACTTTTCCAGCATTTGTTCTTCCTAATATTTCATAAATGTCTTTAAAATTGTGAATTGATGGACCTGATATGGCGGGTTTATTATATACTACGGATTCAAGAGGATTATGACCGCCTGTATTATTAAAACTGCCGCCAATGAATGCAAAAGTACATATTGAATACATTTTACTTAGTTCCCCTAAAGTGTCGAGTATGATTATATCTTTTTCTATAAAACTATTGTTTTGGGATCTTAGACCATAATTATATTCTGTTGATTTAATCAATTCTATTACGTTAGAAGTTCTTTGTAAATGGCGTGGTGCGATAAGAAGTTTTATGTCGTTAAATTCTTTTTTTAGATTTTTGAATACTTCTAGTAATATTTCATCTTCGCCTTTATGAGTACTACCTGCAATTATCACGCGATAATCTTTTTGTCCTAAGTCAATATCAGCTTCTTTTCGTTGGATGTCAAATTTTAAATTACCCATTACACTTATTTTGTCTTTATTTGCTCCTAGTGTAAGAATTTTGTCTGCATCTTCTTTACTTTGCATTAAAAAGGCTGTGAAATTTTTAAATACTTGTTTGAAAAATAATTTTGCCAGTTTGTATGTCGTAAATGTTGAATCTGAGATTCTTCCATTAATTATAAATAAAGGTATATTATTCTTTTTGCATGAGTTTGCAAAGTTTGGCCAAAGTTCAGTCTCAGCAATTAGGACTACGTTTGGATGTAATTTTGTAAGGAATTTATCTGTACATTTTGGAATATCAAATGGAAAATAGGTTATATAGTCAGCTATTTGAGCATATTTTTTATGTGCAATTTCTTGACCTGTTTTAGTGCCTGTTGTTACTGCTAGTTTGTAATCAGGAAAAGTAGTTTTTATCTGTTTTGCAAGGTTTTCAAGGGCAATTACTTCTCCTACTGAGACACCATGAAGCATAATTACTTTATCATCAGCGTTTATTGGCATGTTTTGTTTTGCAAATTTTTCCTTCCAGCCTGCTGATTTTCCACTTATTATGCGTTCAGCATAATAAAATGGTAACGATAAATAAAAAACTATACTTGATATAATTCCATATAAAAACATCATTTCATAATTAATTATATTACAAAAAATATTTATGAAAAAACTTTTTATTGTACTCAAAGGTATTATTGACATCGGGTTGAAAACTCTGTAAAATTAAGGTATGGCAATAGTTTATTTAAGTTTAGGCTCTAATAAAGGTGATCGAATCGGTTACGTTCAACAGGCAACAAGTCTGATTGGCGGACTTGATAATGTTAATATAATTAGAACTTCTGCTTTTTATGAGTCAGAACCATGGGGTATGAGTTCTGATACTTGGTTTGTTGATGCTGTCGTTGAAATTAAGACATCATTATCTCCAAGAGAATTGCTGGAAGCCTGTCAGAGAATTGAAACTCAGCTAGGACGTGAGCGTGATGATAGTAAAAATGGATATTTGGACAGAACTATTGATATTGATATCCTTTTTTATGGGAAAGAAATTGTTAATGAACCTGATCTTATTATTCCTCACAAGTACTTGCACTTGCGAGCGTTCACTCTGGTGCCACTTTTAGAACTTATTCCAGATTTTGAACATCCTGTTTTGCACAAGTCTATTATTGATTTACACAGCGATTTAGAAAATCCTGAGATGGTATTTTTGTATGGAACAAGAGTTGAAATCTAGTGTTGCAATCATTGGCGGGGGACCTGCTGGTTCTTTTTGTGCTGCTCAATTGCAGACGCTGTGTGATGTAACTGTTTTTGAATTGAAATCACCACTTTATTCTATTTTACCAACTGGGGGTGGTAGATGTAATTTTGCTTATGCTGAATATGATTTTAAAGAGCTTGTTAAGAATTATCCTCGTGGTGAAAAATTTTTATATTCTGTTTTTTCAAAATTTGCTAGTGCTGATACTGTAGAGTTTTTTGGCAAAATAGGTGTAGAGTCCTATGTTCAAGATGATTTAAGAATTTTTCCTAAATCAAATAGTTCTAAAGCGGTAAGGGCTAAATTTTTAGAATACTTAAGATATACTAAATTTATTAAAGAGACTGTTTTAAGAGTTGATAAAACCGATAAAGATTTTAAAGTTACAACTGATATGAACTGTTATCATTTTGACAAAGTCGTTATTTCAATAGGAGGGCATAGTTGTTATGATATAGTAAAAATGTTGGGACATAGCGTTATTGATCCTCGTCCTTCGCTTGTTGGATTAAGGACAGAAGAAAATTTTTCTTCAATAAGCGGGGTATCTATAAATAATGTTCTTTTTACTCACAAAGGTATCTCAGGGCCTGCAGTTTATAAAATATCGTCATTAAAAGCTAGAGAAAAATTCCCTTATAAGATTAAATTTAATTTTATAGGTAATATTGACTTACAGTCAGAACTTAATAGAAATCCTCATAAAAGTATTAAAAATTTACTTTCAGAATTTGTTCCAAAGTCATTTGCAGAATTTGTTCTTATGGGTATTCCAATAAATCCTGATGAAAAATCTCATAGAATTAATGGTAAAACTCGTGATAGCATTCTTTCAGCATTCCAAAATTTTGAAATTACAGTTATAGGTGCCGTTCCAGATAGTGAAGTTGTAACTTCTGGCGGAGTTGATTTAAAAGAAATAAACCCGAAGACAATGGAATCAAAAATTGTTCCGGGTGTTTATTTCTGTGGTGAAGTTATTGATGTTGACGGGTTTTGTGGAGGTTTCAATCTCCAAAACTGCTGGTCTACAGCTTATGTAGCGGCTAACGCTATTGCTGGTAATTCTCTGTAGATAGGTAGTTATATTTTAATTATGTGTTTGCTGTCTCTTTTTTAGCTTTTTCCATAACTTTATATTCTTTGTTATTTGGTAAAATATATCTCATTGCTATCATTATTAGAGGAACTGCAATACCTAAGGCTCCTACACAAATTCCCATATTCTTTAATACAGCCATTCTCTTGCTTTTTATTACTTTATCAAGGTAATTATCAAGTTTATCTGCTGGTGCTTTTTGGTATAATTTTTCAAGATTTACTTTTAGTCCTTTAAATTCTTCAATATCTAGGTAGGCTCTTGTGTCAATTATATCAGTTTTTTTGTTATTTTGTTTTATTGTTTGAATTATATCAGCTTTTTTTGCCATTTTAACAATGAAGTTATCTGGATTTTCGTGGATAAAGTTATAAATATCTAAATCTGTTGGCTTTCTGTTTAATTTTGTCTCTAGATTATTGAAATCATTAAGACTTGATTTCAAAGTTCCTAATTTGAGCGCATTTCTTAAGTCTTTGCTCTCAATTATTCTCGAATCAAGTTCAATAGGTACTTTAGATTTCTTTTCTAACTGTTTTCTTATTATATCACCGGCAAAGTACATAAATGCCCAAGTGCCACCTTCTTTTATTGTGTAATTGATAAATTCTTGTCCGCTTTCAGAATTTCTTAGTCTTTCTTCTGTGATTGCACCATCTAAAAGCATAATATTTTTAGCAGGATTAAACATAAATTCTTGCCAATTTCCGCTAAAGGAAATTTTATTACCACTTTTTGCGTTGTGGATTCCTTCAAATGCTTGTGGTGTCTTTTGATAAAGCCCAGTTTGAAGTTTATTATGCTTAGAGTTTTGTTGCTTTAATTTTTCCTTAGCTTCATTAAGTCTATATTTTTGTCTGAATTTTGTGAGTCCAGTGTAAGTAGTTATAGCGGCTATTGTTGAAAATGCGAATTTTCCTAATGCTAAATTCTTTGTATATTTAGGATTTTTAGCTGCTTTAATTATGTTTTGTTTAATTTTTTCTGTAGGAGCTTTTTCTATAGCTTTTGCAAGAATATCTTTGTTTTTAAGATTTCTTACATCAAATTTAGGGTCAATCTTTAATATTTTATATAAAGTAAGGTCTGTAACTTTTTTGAAAAATGGAATTGCTCCAAGCCAGATTGCTTGAGTCCCAAATTCATCTATAAATCTGTCTTTCCCCTCTACCTCTTGTCCTGTAACATATGAACCGGCTGTTAATCCTATACTGTTTGCAATGTCTTTTATTGCTAGGGGTACTAATGATGTGTTGCTTCCTAATTTTGAATATATGCTGCTTGTAATTGCCGTAATCATTTTTATTTGTTTCCTTTTCCTTCTGAAATCATTATGCTAAATAGCACTAGATTCCCTCAATCTGTGTATTACAAGCCCCAGATTAAATTCATAAGTTTGACGATTGGGGCATTCGCCTTGATGATTGAGTTTCGTCGGATTCTTTTTGTCATGTTCTCTAACCTTTCACTTTTTATTTAACACTCTTAAAAATTTTTATTGCGCTTTTTTTTTGTATATTTTACTTTTTTTAACAAAAAAGAAGACCTTTTTTGAAAAAAGGCCTTGTTTATGAATTTATTTATATTCTCGACAAAAGTAAGTGTCTTATTTTTTTAAACAAGCCCTTTTATTATTACTTACTATACGTCGGTATTGAATGTTAATTTTCATTGTTCAACTATTATAGATAAAAAATATTTTCTTGTAAAGCCTTTTATTGCAAAAAAAAATTTTGTTTGATAATATTTTTTGTGGGGAGAGAGAAATGGCTTTATTTATACTATCTTTTTTGCTTGTATTTACTGCTTCATTTTTTTTAGCAATAACATTTGAAAAAAAGAGCTTTATTAAATTTTTTATATATTTATTATTAACTGCTTTTGCTAATGTTATTCTTACTTTTGAGTTATTGTCTTTATTTTCTTCAATTTCTCAGGTTGGAATATTAATTTGTAATATGTTGTTCGCTGTAGGTTGTTTTTTATTTTGGTATAAAAATAAAAAAACTTTGCCAGCTTTCCAGATAAAAGCTTATTTATCTCGTATTTGGAATTCGCTTTGGCTTGATAAATATTTATTAGTTTTAGGGCTTGCCTTTATTTTTATGTGCGGGGTATCTTTGTGGTTAATTTCGTTTATGCCGGTTGTAAATCCTGATGCTGAGGCTTACCATGTTGTAAGAAGCCTTTTTTGGATTTCACAAGGAAATCTGAATCATTTTGATTATTCTGATATAAGAGCTATTGTTTTACCGATTAATTCAGAAATTTTATATGCTTGGCTTTTGATTTTTTTGAAAAAGCAAATGTGGTTTGGTGCTGTATCATTTTCGGGATTTTTACTTACTCTAGCATCTTTATGGGGAATTTTGACTAATATAGGTCTGTCTGTTCGAAGAAGGCTCTGGGTTATATTAATTCTTTCATCTTTCGCATCGGTTATTGTCCAAATTTCTGGTACTGAAACCGATATTATAATTTCTGGACTTGTTATATCTAGTATGTACTTGTTTTGGGAGTATTTGAAGAAAAATTCTAAAATTCTAGTTTTTATGTCAGCTCTTGCTTATGCTCTGGCTGTTGGAACTAAAACTCCTGCAATTATGCTTATTCCTGGTGTAGGTCTATGGATGAGTGCTTTAGCTTTTTATTATCATAAAAAAGATTTTTGTAAATATTTAGGGTATTTTATTGCTTTTGCTTTTTTGAGTTTTATTTTATTCTCATCATATAATTATGTATTAAATTTTATTGATTATGGAAATATCGCAGGTTCAAAGTCTTTTATGGAAGTACATGTCAATGAAGATGGTTTGCTTGCTCTGCCTGCAAATTTTATAAAATATATATTTATGTTTTTTGATTTTACAGGGTTTCGTTGGAATGAGTATGTAGGAAATTATATTGTTCAATTTAAAGAGTTTTTACTTTCAACCTTAGGACTTAGTGGGGTTAGTGATGGGCTGTATTCTTTACCACTTGATTCACTTAATCAATCATTAATTGAACCAGTTATGGGGATGGGAATTTTAGGCTTTGCTTTGTTTTTGCCTTGCTGGTTTGTTTCCCTTATAAAACCTATTTTTATTAGAAATAAACAAGTATTTTTAATTTTTTCATTTGCAATGGTTTTGTTTTTTGCGGTTTCAGTTATGTCTTTACAGATTAATTATATGGTATTTTCTATAAGATTTTTGACTTGTTTTTGTATTATTGCAGCTCCGATTCTTGCCTGTTCGTATTTTAAGAAAAATAGTTTATTTAAATTTATTGTAGTTTTTTTCGCTTTGTTTTATCTTATTTTTGTATCAACTAATCTTTGGGCAAGGTCTGCTTATAAAATTTATAAATATTTTAAGCAAGGAGCAACAATATCTCAAGTTCGTTCAATTGCACATTGTTCTGGTTTTTATAAGTCTGTTGATCAAAATCCTGAGTTGATAAATAATTACCCTATTTTTAATGAAGTATGTACTGTAAGAGATAATATTAAAAGCATTGATAAGAAAAATAAAATCTTATTTTTATCAAGTACTTCAGATTCAGTTCTTTTAATTAAGCTTTTAGAATTTGAAGGTTATAGTATAGATTTTAATATTATAGAAAATTTAAGTAATATTGATTTTAAGAAATATAATTTAATTTTAGTAATGGATGATGTACAACAGTCTACAAATGTTGTAAATTTTGATAAAGTAAACTCTAATTATAAGTATATTGTAGACGGAGTTATTTGCGGCTATTTTGATAGAAAAGATAAATTGATAATTTCTAAAGGTAAATATCCTTATAAAGTCCTTTGTTCACTAGAGCCATTATTTTATAAAATTAAAGGTTATAGGCATTATAAATCATTCTTTTTTAAGAAGAAAGAACATGGTAAATATTATGATATGGAGTTCAAATTTTATGAAAATATAAACAATCCAGTAATTACAAATTAGACGGTATAATCAAGTTTTTCCCCTTGTTTATTATTTAATATCCCTTGAGCTTGGGATTTTATTGAACGGGCTTGTGATGCTACTCTATAATCTTGGTCTGATGGATCTGATGGAGCCATTGCTGAGCGTATAACGGTATTAGCATCATCAATAGTTTTTTGAGGGTTTGCAGGGTTTAAAGACGGCATTTTAATCGCAACATGTCCGCCTACGGGTATGCCATCAGCATTTTTTTCAATAACAATAGCTCCGGCAAGAGCACCGCCTGCTGCTTTATGTGCAGCTTCATGCGCATAAATTTCATTATAATTTTTGTTAATTAAGCCTTGTTTTTGTTGTTGCTTAGCTT
The DNA here is from genome assembly GCA_944323725.1 of Candidatus Gastranaerophilales bacterium. Taxonomy (GTDB): domain Bacteria; phylum Cyanobacteriota; class Vampirovibrionia; order Gastranaerophilales; family Gastranaerophilaceae; genus Scatousia. Next base: position 7,545 of record CALUTP010000007.1, read on the forward strand.
GATTTTGTTGGCTAAATAAAGATGAATATAATGATTTAAATCCAATACCACTAATCATTTTATACTCCACTAACTTTTACAGAAATATTATACTACTTTTGTAATAATAATTCAAGCCCATGTAACATTTAGTGTTAATATATTAAAAAAGACGCCTAATGGCGTCTTTTTCTAAAATGGTACTCCCAGGGGAATTCGAATCCCCGTCTACACCGTGAAAGGGTGTTGTCCTAGGCCTCTAGACGATGGGAGCCTATCTTTTTGAGAAGTTGAGTTATTCTTACTTCCTCTATTGGGGTTTCCCCTCTCACGTATTCTATAGTATCAAAACAAAATTTCTTGTCAATAACTTTTTTAATATTTTATGAAATCATTCCAATAATCTTTTGTATTGTCGTCTGGATTTACATCTATACTTGCCCAGTATGCACACCCCATGCCGTTTTTTGAATCAGCTGATGTCTTTGAGCATTCAGTAAAATCATAGCTTCCAATAACAGCATCATTATTTGTATCAGGGTTTCCAAGTGGGATTACTCTGCCGTCTTTTGTAGGTCGGAATGAAAACATATCAACTCCTAACTGGTTTGGTTTTTGGTGGTACCCGTTTACATCAACTGTTATTACCATGCATTTTTCAGAAGGATAGCCATAATCACTATAAAAAGTTTTTCTCATGAAATTCCACATATTTCCATCGTCAAACATATAAATATTTGCTTTATTACCTGTTAGGTTTTTAACATCATTGTTAAATTTATTATGAAGGTCTTTGCCTTTTCCTTTATAATAACTGACAATTTTTGCTGTTGTATCTACAGTAGCAGTCATTACCGTCTCTCCACCGTTAGCAAGCATCCAGTTATATTCACAGATATTGTAGCCAGTGTCTTTAATAAAGTTGAGGTTAATCTGTTGTAATTCGTTATATGTCTTTTTTAATTCTGTTTTTAAAACTTTTTTCCTATATTTTGCAACAATTGAGGGCATAGTAAGTGCAGCAACTATACCGATAATTCCGAGTGTAATAAGCACTTCGGCAAGAGTGAAACCGGATTTTTGACAAGCGGGATATGAGGGTCTAAGTGTGCTGAAAGGACTGCTATGACAGACTTTCTTAGATGATCTAGTTCGGAGATATTTGCCGAGCCAAAAAGACTTTTTATTATTCCCAGACACATTAAAAAGGCAGAATTTGTAATTTGTAACTTTCGCAAATGAAAAAGATTTAAAAAAATCTATGCACTTAATATGCTCTAAAATTATTGCACAAATCTCTAGACCTGAGCCCCCCCCCCCCTCTGTGGAATTTAATCATATCAATGGTTTCCATTTGAATAGCTCCTTTCTTTTTTTATGTATAACATATATTATTTTACAATATTTAGTCGGATTTTTCAATAGTTTCTAATATACATATACCCCCTTGAAAGATTTTTATTTTTTATGTAAAATATATATCATATAAGAAGAATAGGAGCTAATTTAATGTTTGAACGTTTTACGGAGAAAGCTATAAAAGTTATTATGCTGGCTCAAGAGGAAGCTCGCAGGCTTGGTCATAATTTTGTCGGTACAGAGCAGGTTTTGCTTGGACTTATCGGTGAGGGAACTGGAGTCGCTGCAAAAACTCTTAAGTCTATGGGTGTTACTCTTAAAGATGCAAGAGCTGAGGTAGAAAAGATTATAGGTAGAGGTTCTGGATTCGTTGCTGTAGAAATCCCATTTACACCAAGAGCTAAAAGAGTACTTGAGTTATCTTGGGATGAGGCAAGACAACTTGGACATAATTATATTGGCACAGAACATTTACTTTTAGGCTTAATTCGTGAAGGTGAGGGGGTTGCCGCTCGTGTTCTTGAAAATCTTGGAGTGGATTTAAATAAGATTAGAAGTAATGTAGTAAAAATGCTAGGAGAATCTAAACCACAGACTACAGCAGGTTCTTCTTCAGGCTCAAGCTCATCTTCTTCTAGTTCAAGCGGGGGAAAAACTAAAACTCCAAGTTTAGATGAATTTGGTAGAGACTTAACTCTTGCTGCTCAAGAATTAAGATTAGACCCTGTTGTAGGAAGAGAAAAAGAAATCGAACGTGTTATTCAAATTCTAGCGAGACGTACTAAAAATAATCCTGTACTTATTGGTGAACCTGGTGTTGGTAAGACCGCAGTTGCAGAAGGCTTAGCTATCAGAATTGTTAATGCAGAAGTGCCAGATATTCTTGATGGTAAAAAAGTTATCCAGCTAGATATGGGACTACTTGTTGCTGGTACTAAATATCGTGGTGAATTTGAAGAACGTTTAAAGAAAATTATGGATGAAATTCGTCAGGCTGGAAATATTATTCTTGTAATTGACGAAATGCATACTCTCATTGGTGCAGGAGCTGCAGAGGGCGCTATTGATGCTGCTAATATTCTAAAACCTGCATTATCAAGAGGTGAAATTCAAGTTATAGGTGCCACAACTCTTGATGAATATAGAAAATATGTTGAAAAGGACTCTGCTCTTGAAAGACGTTTTCAATCTGTAATCATTGAGGAGCCTACAGAAGAAGAGTCAATTGAAATTATCAAAGGGCTAAAACCTAAGTATGAAGATCATCATAAGTTGATTATTTCTGATGAAGCGATTGTTGCTTCTGTGAAATTGTCAAGCAAATATATCACAGATAGATTTTTGCCTGACAAAGCAATAGATGTAATAGATGAGGCTAGTTCAAAAGTAAGACTAAAAGTATCTACCCTTTCTCCAGAAGGAAAAGAACTTGAAAAAGAGCTTAGAGATCTAATAAAGGAAAAAGAAGATGCGATTAGAAATCAAGAGTTTGAAAGAGCTTCTCAATTACGCGATGATGAAGCAGATTTAAAAGATAGAATTCGTGAAATGTCTCAAAAGTATAAAGAAGAACATGAGGCTAATAAACCAACTGTCACAGCTGAAAATGTAGCTGAAGTTATTGCTACAATGACTGGTATTCCGGTTACTAAATTGACCGAGGGTGAAAGTGAAAGACTTTTAAAATTAGAAGAGACTCTCCATGCACGTGTAATCGGGCAAAATGATGCTGTTGTTGCTATATCAAAAGCTATTAGACGAGCAAGAGTAGGTTTGAAAAGCCCTAATAGACCAATTGGGAGTTTTATCTTCTGCGGGCCTACTGGGGTTGGTAAAACTGAACTTGCTAAGGCGCTTGCTGAGGCTGTGTTTGGCTCAGAAGATAACATGATAAGAGTTGATATGTCTGAGTTTATGGAAAAACATTCAACTGCTAAACTTATAGGTTCTCCTCCAGGATATGTTGGATATGATGACGGTGGTCATTTAACTGAACTTATTAGAAAAAAACCTTATTCAGTTGTCCTTTTTGATGAAATTGAAAAGGCTCACCCTGATGTATTTAATATTATGCTGCAAATTCTTGATGACGGTCGTTTAACTGACTCTAAAGGACGTCATATTAACTTCAAGAATACAATTATAATTATGACATCAAATGTTGGTGCAAGTATGATTACTACTACTTCAAGATTAGGTTTCTCAACTTCGGATGATGAGTCAAAAGATAAATATGAAAAATTGAAAGAAACTGTTACTGAAGAAATGAAAAAGGCATTTAGACCTGAATTCCTAAATCGTATTGATGAGACAATTGTCTTTGCTCACTTAACACAAGAAGAAATTAGACAGATTGTAGATTTGATGTTGAAAGACCTATTTAAACGTCTTGCTGAACGTGAATTATCTGTTGAAGTTACTGATGAAGTTAAAGATCATCTTGCCAAAAACGGTTATTCCGAAGCTTATGGGGCTAGACCTTTGAGAAGATTAATTCAACGTAAAATTGAAGATAATCTTGCTGAGGAAATTTTATCAGGTAAATATTCTCAGGGAGATACTATAAGAATTACTCTTGTCGATGATAAAATTTCTTTTGAAAAAGCTACAAAAAAAAGATCTAGAGCAAAGGAAGAAACTGAAGTCACACAATCTTAGAATTTAAAAGACCGCTTGAAAATCAGGCGGTCTTTTTTTGCTTGATATTTCTTTAAAAATCGATTAAAGTAGTAAATATCAGGATTTGTTATGAAAAAATATTTTTATAAAGCGCTTATTAAGAATCAAAAAGAGCAAATTAGCGGATATATTGATGCTGAATCACCTAGAGATGCAAGAGAAAAGATTAGACAGTTAGGTTTTCTGCCTACAAATATTTATGAAGAAAATCCTCTGGAAGTGCCAGATAATAAAGCTAATAATCCTATTATTATATCCAGTCTTAGCCTTGATGAAAAAATATTTTTTGCGTCAGAATTGCAGGTCATGCTTTCTTCTGGAATAACTATGCTTGAGGCTTTGGATGTTATTTTAGAACATGCGCATAAACAAAAAGTGAAATTGTTGGCTGTAGATTTGAAATCTAAAATTTCTAAAGGTGCTACTTTTTCAGATGCAATCAAGTCTTATGAAAAAGTTTTTGGTAATGTTTTTATTGGGCTATGTATTACAGGGGAAGCTTCAGGCGAATTGGATAAGACACTTGGACGAATGGTTAATTTATTTAAAAAACAAAGTGATTTAAAAAGTAAAATTATTAGTATGTCTATTTATCCTATTTGTTTAGTTTTAATAATTATAGCTTTATATTTTCTTTGTGGTTTTCTTGTGTTTCCTAAAATAATAGAAGCAGCTAATGTTAAGCCTGATGATGTTCCATTAACGGTTAGTTGGATTATTGATTCTTGTAATTTTATTTTTCATAATTGGATAGTGGTTTTAGTACTGTTGGCAGCTGGTATTACTTTTCTTATTAAAATTTGGGAACAAAGTTCTGTTAAAAGTTTTTTTGATAAATTAGTTCTTGATATTCCTATTTTACGTGATTTTGTAAGATTTGTTAATTTAGCTTCTTTTTTTGCAGTGTTAAACGTGTCATATGAAGCAGGAATCCCAATTAATTCGGCAATTGAGATGTCTGCAACATCTATTTCAAATACCGTAATTAGAAAACAGGCTGGAACTATTGAATTATTAACTTCTAAAGGACAATTATTATCTCAATCTTTTTCTATTACTGAATTTGTACCGCCTGCATATAATGTAATGATTGCTACTGGTGAAAAAAGTGGCAGGTTAGGTGAGATGTTTAGAGATATTGCTCTAGCTATTGATAAAAATTTGGAATTAGTTACTGAGGCCCTTGCAAAAGCTTTTGAGCCCGTTTTAACAGTAGTAATAGGAATTATAGTTGCTTATATCGCTATTGCGATGCTTCAATTATTTGGAAGTATGTTTCAGGCTATAATATAAATTATTTTGAAAATATTCTCATTATTTTATCAATCAAGCCCTCTTCTTGAACCATTTCTGTATTTTCCAATTTATTTAATCTTTGTCTAATTTTTTCAGTCTCTTCTGATTGTGGTGCTATTGATAAATATTTCTGGTAATATTTAACTGCATTTTCTTTATCTTTTAATTTTTCATATAGTATTGCCAATTTTTTTATTAATCCAGAATTTCTTTTATCAAGTTCTACAAGTTTTTCAAGGTATTCTGCTTGAGTTCTGTAGTCTCCTATGCTATCTCTAAAATCTGCTAATTTTTCTAATGCAGTTTTATTTTCAGGTTCTAGTTTATGAAGTTTTTCATAGAATTCTATAGAGTGATTTTTATCTCCAACTTGTTCAAGTAAAGTTGCTAGGGTATTTACAAGGCTAATATCATTGTCTTTTATTTGATAAGCGTTTAAAAATTCATTTACTGCTATATCTTTATTGCCTCTAGCTAAATTATATTTACCCCAGTTAAGGTATGAATTAAATTCATCTTGTTTCTCATCATAAATTAAAGCTTTCATCTGAAATGCAAGTGCTGTATTTGGTTGAAATTTATCGTACTTTTCTACAGCTTCAAGTGCTTTTTCAAAGTCCTTTTCAAGATAGTAATATTCTGCTTTCAATGAGTATAATTTTGGAGTATTCAGGTATTTGTCTTCTATTTTTTTTAATTCATCAAATGCATCAGAAGTTTTTCCTTCTGTGAGTAAACATTTTATTTTTGTAAGTTCATCTTTTGTGACTGCTCCAGCTTTATTGGGTTGGTTATTTTTAAGATAAAGATTGGCAAGATTTTCTCTGATATTGTCGGTGTCAAAGCCCTCTTTGATAGCTCTTTCAAGCGTCTCTATTGCACTAGGTAAAGCATCTTCTAGTGCGTATATATTAGCGAGTCTTATATATACTTCCTGTTGTTTATGGTCATAATCAAGAACTTTCAGGTATTCATCTATTGCCTTTGTTGGATTTCCAGTCTGTTCATATAGTGTACCTAATACAAATCTTGTAGTACATACTTTTATATGGTCATCATCTGTATGATTTAATGCTTTTTTGTAATCATTAATAGCGTGCTCTAATTGATGATTTACTGTGTGCATATTACCACGATAGATATAATATTTGTATTTATCTGTTGTTACATAAATATCCATGAGTTGTTCGTAGCAAAGTGTATTTGTTGCATCAAATTCAAGCATTTTTGTGTAATATTCAGCAGCTTCCTCTTTTTTATCAAGCACCATAGAAAGGTGTCCTAGACGTTCTAAAAGACTTAAATCATCTGGTTTTTGTGAATATAAGTTTTTATATTCTTCGTATGCTTGTTCGTATTGTTCGTTTTCTTCGTACTGTTCAGCTGTCTGTATGCTCATTTTATACTCCTTTTTTAATATTATATATGAAAAATAAGCTTTGTCTTAGTTAGTTAGGCTAATTATATAGATTTTGTGATTTTTGCATGCCATTATCTATATAAAATTTTATAGCTTCTGTGGCTTTTGTTAAAACCTCTTTTAATTCATCAGTTTGTTCTTTTGGAAAATTTTGTAGAACATAATTTTCAGATGGGCCGATTTGTGGACCAATACCTATTTTTAGTCTTGCAAATTCTTTAGTACCTATATGTTGAATAATGGATTTTATTCCATTATGCCCTCCATCAGAACCGTTTGCACGAAATCTTATTTTCCCTAGATCAAGAGCTATATCATCATATACTATTAAAATATCTTCTATATTAATTTTGTAGTAATCAATTACTGCTCGGACTGCTTCTCCTGATAAATTCATGAATGTTGTAGGTTTTATAAGGATTAAATCTTCACTGCCATATTTATATCGGGCTAGAAGACATTTTAGTTTATTTTCTTGTTTGAATGATATATTTTCTTTGAACATCCATTTATCAACGGTCATAAAACCAGCGTTATGCCTTGTAAAACAGTATTTATCCCCGATGTTGCCTAAGCCTACTATTAATTTCATATTTTTCACCTTTTATATTTATTATTTTAACCTAAATAAATATTACCGCCCTAGTTTGCCAAGTATCGTCTTAACAAAAAGATAAAATAGCTTTATTTTGTTAGTGAAATTAAACATTGTGAGGATAAAATTATGAGTTCTAAAGACAAACCTATTGTTCAGGAAAAAAGTTCAGAAAAGGTAGCCAGATTTTTGGATAAAAATGCTTTGCATAAGAAAGATTTTGCAGAGATGATTGGGGTAACTCTTTCTTATGTTTATAATCTTATTGATGATACAATACCGTTTTCAACACGCAGTACAACTCTAGAACGTATAGCAACTGTCATGGAAATTGAGCCTGAAGCTTTTGAAGAATATAAAATTCCTCAAGAACCTATTGTTGTAGATGATTTTGTTGAATATTTAAAAGAAGAAATGAAATCAAAAGATATGTCAGTAGTGACTTTTTTAAAAGCTTTTCCAAGGAAAAAAAGACTAGAAATGGTTGATATATTAAGGGGAAGTTTGCCTTTGCCGATTGACTATAAAGAATTGACCATGATAGCGCAAGTTTTAGAATTAAATAAAGATGAAATATATAATATTTGGGAACGCAGGATGAAGCAAGTATTAGAAACTAATGGTATGAACATATATTCTAATGCAGCTTTAATAAATGCTATGTTTGATTGTGCTAGAAAATATATTAATTTCCAATAAATTTGTAAAATTTATACCTGAATGGGTGATTGTATTTTTTACACTTAATTAGTTTAATATAATTAAATCTTTTTCATACTTCCAGCTATTCTTAATTCCAACGAGCCTTTTTCAAGGCTCTTTTTTTTATTTTTTTATTTATTTAAATATCATTTTTGTTAAGGGGGCATTTTGTTAAAATTAAGCTTAAAATAAGGCATAAAAAATTGCGCTTGGCGCGATTCGAACGCGCGACCTATCCCTTAAAAGGGGAGTGCTCTACCTGCTGAGCTACAAGCGCAAATATTATTCTGTTTTGTTCGGCAAAATAGTGTCTTTTGCTATCCTCTTACGGGGAATAACTACCCCGTAAGATTAATTTAGCAAGAACATATTTTATTGTCAATAGCTTTTACTTATTTTTTGTTAACCAACTTTCCTAAATTGGTTGGATTTTTTTTCTTGATAGTTTTGTGAACTATGTTTGTTTTTATATATATATATACTGCCACCTAAGACTGCAATTGTTCCAAGAGCAATATAAGCTCCCATTTTTTGCCATTTAGAACCGCTAGGCTTTTTAAGGGTTTCTTGTGCGTTTTCTACAGTAGTTTCTATTGTGTCTATAGCCGTACGTTTTAATTTCTCGAAAGAGCCGCCAAATTCACCTACAAGACGTTTCATAGGATTTTTATCTCTGCCTGCCCAGCCTTTTGAAATTTCCATCCCATCTTCAGTATATAATTGTAATGTGGAGCGTCCTCCATTTAAGATGTTATTATTATGCCAATCAAATTTAGCTCTTCCTCCATTTTCCGCCATTTTTTCATATAATTTTGGATTTTCATAATAAGTTTTTGCCATGTCTTCAAACATATCGGCTACTTGTTCTGCGGCTAGTTCAATACGTCTGTTATCAATTTGGTCACCTGTTAGTTTGGTCAAATCTGTTCCTTCTGGCCAATTTAAATCTTCAATATTACGCATAAATGCATCAACTGTCTTGAATCCATTAGCTTTTTCTGCATTTTCTCCTGCTGTAATTATCATTTCTCCAGCACCACCAGTATTTAATGATGCCGTAGGTGTTCCTGATTGAATTGATTCTGGAACAGAAAGCCCCTGTGGTTCACCTCTTGAAGTAAATATCCCGTATGTGGCACAAGTTACAAGTCTATTTGGGAAGAATCCATTACCATACATACAATTCTTTTTATATGCTCCACCATCAAGGTTTTGAATTTTATACATTATATCTTTTATTAAGTGGAAATCTCCAGTCCCCCCATCATTCATTTGCCAAGGATCAGGACCACTTCCTAGTGCTAGTTTAAAGTGTTCTTTCCATTCTTTTGGTACGGTTGGTCTTTCTAGAAATTTGAGAAAACCTTTTAAGGTTATTGGGTAACCCTTTTGTGCATCTGAACGCCCCCAGCCCATAAGTAGTATGTCTTTTGGATCAAATTTTGAAAGTCCTCCAAGTACGTATCTTTGTTTTTCAATTAAATCTTTCGAATATAGTAGTTGGTTAAGAGCATCATCCACACTTGCATTTGTATAGTCCCCTAATTTATCAATTCTTTTTTCTGTTGCTTCTCCTACCATATTTAAGAATGCTTCTGTATTTTTTCTTTTGGCAGCAACAATTTGTTCTCCAGTATCAGTTGCAGGATTATATGGTGTGTACCAGCTCATATCTGCAGATAATCCGTTTGACTTGCCCATTGTTGCTTTTGGATTATTTATCTGCATAAACTCTATATTACAGCCATTTGGTCTACCAGGAATTTTATCTCCTTCAATTTCTGCTTCTCTAAATAAGGAGGTGAGACCTCTTGCCATATCATTATATTGTATAACTTCATTAGCAAAGGTATGAGAAACATGGTTTGCGGATACTGCGGTAGGATTAGCTTTTCTTGCAATAAGTGGTGTAATTGACTGATTATAATTACCATTATCATCAACATAGTGTTGTAAAAATGGTTTAATGATTCTATCTACAAGCGCATTTTCTTCTTTAGATAGAGTGTATTTATGTTTATCAATTTCTAGCAAGTCAGGGAATTCAGCCATTTGTGATAATTTCAGGTAATCATCCACAGTAGCTTTATATCTTAAAAAATCCATAGGGTTCCCTACTGTACCTTGATAATCTGGCATAGGATTATGGAATATATCAATAATTTTATACCCTCTGTAGTATTCATTATTTACTGATCTGTTTATTATAGACTCTGTAATAGGAAAACCTGTTCTGCAGTGTGCAATTACATTTGCAGGGTTAAAATATCTATGTTCTGCAGTATTCATTTTTGGTAACATATCAGCTGCGGCATCCCCAAAATCTCTTGTAAATAAGTTTACATGAGGATGGTCTTTTAATTCTGGAGAATATGTGTATGCTTTTTGAAATTTTGCAAGTTCAGGGGTATGAATACAATATACATTTTTATCGTCCAATGTCCCATCTTTAAGTGGAATTACCATTTTATAAACACGATATGGGATTGATTTAATTTTACTTAAATCATTTTCATCAATTCTTTGAATTACACCTTTGGTTTCTGTAGGTATTAATTCTCTAAATGCTGAAACTTTTATTCCTTCTTTTTTGCCTGTGAGGTCATATAGTTTTTTTATATTATCATTTGGGGTTGCTGGCGTGTCTTGAACGACAAATTTGATTTGGTCTTCTGTGGTCTTAAGCTGTTCTGCAATTTTGGCTTTTGTCATTGTCTCAGGATATGAGAGAAACCAATTTTCCGGCATTGGATTTCTAGGGTTATATTCAACACCATTAGGTAGAACTAGGACTTTTATTTGACCTTTTGGATTGTTATAGCTATATAAAGGTACTGCATGTCTAAAGTCTAGTCCATCATTATTTAATGCTGTAGGCATTTGGTCTGCGACGCTGCCAGCACCTCCACACTTATACATATCTAGACCTATGTAACTGTCTTCTACTGAAACAGAAAGTCCTTGCTTTACATTCTTTTCAGGTACTCCAGTAAATGAAATATGTACCAGTGTTGGTTTTTGTTGTTTTGATGAATATTGGCTATTTTGACTAATTGTATTAGTTATATGTGTGTGTTCTCTTCCCTGTGCAGATTTTTGTGCCTGAATATAAGGCATAATAGGTGTAATGCGCATAATTGAAACCCCTTTACTATTATCTAGTTCTTATATTTTAGTCATGCTGCAGAAAATCTAATCTTCTGCTTTTATACTAAAATGCTGACAAAAATTTTTTCAATAGTTTGTATTAAAAGTGTTAAGAATTATTAAGTAAAGTTTTTTCAATATTTAAAGTTTTTTTTATTCCTTTAAAGTAGAATTAATTCTGTAGTTAAACAAAAGGGGACAAATGGACAGATTTTTTGGAATTTTTGGGATAGTATTTATATTTTTAATTGCCTTTTTAATGTCAAATAATAGGAAAGCTATAAATTATAAAACAGTTGCTACTGGATTTGTTTTACAGGTTTTACTCGCTGTATTTGTTTTTAAAGTCCCTTTTGGAAGAGCTTTATTCATGAATATTGGTCTATTTATCCAAAAAATTCTTGATTTTGCAAAAGAAGGTGGCTCTTTTGTATTTGGTCCATTGATTGATAATATTAAACTCAGTTTTGTATGGGGGAGTGGTGCTAATATTTTTGCGCTCCAATTGATTGCTTCTTTGATATTTATGATGATATTAGTTAATATTCTTTATTACTATGGAATTATGCAAAGAGTTGTTCCAATATTCGGAAGAGCTATGAATAAAATAATGTCAGTTAGCGGCGCTGAAGCGTTATCAAATGTTGCTAGTGCTTTTGTAGGTCAAATAGCAGCTCAAATTATGATTAGACCATATCTAGCGAAGTTGACGCGTTCTGAACTTTTAGCTTCTATGACTGGGAGTATGGCTTGTATTTCTGGTGCTACAATGCCTATATATATTGGCATGGGTATTCCTGCTCAGTATTTACTTGCTGCTTCTATTATGGCAGCTCCTGGTGCACTTGTTATAAGTAAAATAGTTTATCCTGAGACTCATGTGCCTGAAACAAGTGAGAATTTTTCTATTGCCTATAGTAAAAGGAAAAAACCTTATATAAATGTTTTTGATGCAATTTCTTCCGGAGCATCTGAGGGGATGAAAGTAGCTATTAATGTTATTGCGATGATTTTAGCTCTTGTTGCTCTTGTTGCAATGATTGATTGGTTCTTGGGCGTATTTGGTGCTTTTATTGTAAACTATCTGCATATTAATTTTGCAGGAGTAGGATTTGATTTAAATCAACTTTCGCTAAGATTAATATTAGGAAAGTTGTTTGCTGTATTTGCTTTTTTGATGGGAGTCCCTCTGCATGAGGCTACTGCTGTTGGTAGTTTGATGGGTACAAAGCTTGTATTAAATGAAATGGTAGCTTATGTTGATTTAGTGCATTTACCACAGGCATTATCTCCTAAGAGTTTTTTAATAGCAAGTTTTGCTCTTTGCAGTTTTGGTAATTTTGGTTCAATTGCTATACAGCTTGGTGGGATTGGTGAACTTGCTCCTAACCAGAGAAAAAATTTAGCAAGACTTGGTGTAAGAGCTCTTATTTGTGGTACTCTTACTTGTTATATGTCTGCTGCAATTGTTGGTGTATTGTTCAATTAATTACTCTTTAAATATTTCTATAAACTCGATTTTAAAAAAGTCAGCAATAGCAATAATTTTATCTAACGACAGTATGATTCTGCTGTTTTCAACCTTGTTTATATATAGACGAGTTGCCTCCGATATATTCTGATAATTGTTTACGACAGCAGCTATAGCGTTCCCTTAAGTAGTCTAAATTCCCACGAAATTATTTTAGAATATCTTTATTTATTTACTATAATCGTAAATAACTATATTAATCAAATCATTTTGGAGTAGATTATTTCGGGTTATATATAACAACTAAAGGAATAGTGCCAATGTGATTAGTTTGTGGGATGGAAGTCCTAATGGTTATACTTGAAAGTATAAAGGAACTTCTGGTGGTAATGGTACTGGCTGTACTGCTTGGGTATTAAACAAGGTTAATATAGATTACCTAATATGTGATATTTCCGAAGACTGGAAATAAAATTCTATTTCGGTAAGTGATCTGCCCAGTGTTCATCAAGGTTTTTTATAAATCTGTGGGCATCTATTACATCATCATAAGATATCGGTTCAGGACCTTCTTGCACTTCTAAGGCTATATCAGAGTCATTTTTTACATCTATCCCAGAAAATCCTAGAAATGCTATGCCAAAATTTTTCCCGCAATTCCTGCATATGAGATGAGTTACTGTTAATCCTGGTTCTTCTCGCTTTATTTCAAATGAATTTTCATCAAAATCTGATTTACAATGAGAACAGCATAAATTTGAAAATAGTGCTTTTAATTTCTTTTTCATTATTTCCTCTTTCTTCTATTATACATAATAAGATGATTTTAAAATATTATTTTATAAATTTTGAAAATAGTGTTACAATTTATTTCGACATGGGAATAATATACATGTGTAAACTATATAGGAGAGTTTATATGGAAGCTATTAATTTAATTCTTTTCGGTTTTATTGTTTATACTGCTTTAATAGTAGTACCAAGCATTTGGGAAGAATTAACTACAGAATCTTAATTATCTAATTTTTTAGACGTAGTGAAGTGTGAAATTGTTTCAAGTTTTTCACTGCAAATCAGGTGAGAATGGTTTCTTAAAAGTGTTAGTTGTACGCTTAATCCTAAGCGCTATGGTGTTTTGTACCTATTTTTAGGCAGGAAGAACTTCTTTTAAGCATTCTAGTGCAATATCTGTTGCAAAATCCATATCTTGTTTTTCTATGATTAGCGGTGGATTGAAATAGATTACATCTCCTAGCGGTCTTAGTAATACCCCTTTTTTCAGAGCTTTTCTGTAAATTTGATAGCCTATTCTTAGTTTAGAATCAAAAGCCTGTTTTGTTTTCTTATCTTTTACCAATTCTATAGCATTTATCAATCCTATTGATCTTATATCGCCAACATTTTTATGTGGGGCGAATTTCTCTTTTATTATTTGAGTAAAGTATTTTGCTTTTTCGTTAGCTTGTTTTAGGATTGAACCATCTTTTAATATATCTAAAACTGCTATTGCTGCAGAGCAGGCAAGGGGGTTCCCACTGTAAGTGTGAGAGTGCATAAATGCTTTACCAGTATTGTAGTCTGCGTAAAATGCATCATAAATCTTTTGTGTTGTTACAAATAATGCCATAGGCATGTACCCCCCAGTTAAACCTTTTGATAGGCACATTATGTCTGGAGATACTCCGGCATGATCGAATGCAAACATTTTGCCTGTGCGCCCATATCCTGTTGCAATTTCATCTGCTATTAGGTGAACATTGTATTCGTCACATAATTCTCTCAATTTTTTTAAATACATTGGAGGATATACTTTCATTCCTGCGGAGCCTTGTAATAGTGGTTCAACTAGGAGTCCAGCTGTTTCATTACCATATTTTTTAAATGTTTCTGCAGCTTTTTGTGCACATTCACAATTACAATGATCTCTATCTTTTCCATATGGGCATCTGTAGCAGTCTGGTCCTTGAATTCTTACTACATCCATTAAAATAGGTTTGTATAACTTTGTGTATAAGTCACAATCCCCAACAGAAAGAGCTCCTATAGTTTCACCATGGTAGGCCTCTGATAACGCCATAAACCTTGTTTTTTGAGGGTTTCCAGTCTGTGCGTGATATTGAAAACTTACTTTCATAGCTGCTTCAATTGCGGATGAGCCATTATCTGTAAAATTGAATTTACAAAGTCCTTTGGGTAAAACTTGCGCTAGTCTTTCACATAGTTCTATTGCAGGTTTATGTGAAAAGTTTGCAAAAATTACATGCTCCAGATTGTCAATTTGTTTTTTTACAGAGGCATTTATTATGGGGTTACAATGCCCCAAAAGGTTACACCACCATGAACTTATCACATCTAGATATTTATTGCCCTCTGTATCATATAGATAAATACCTTTTCCATGATCGATTACTATTGGGGGAAAATCCTCATAATCCTTCATTTGTGAGCAAGGGTGCCATATATATTTCAAATCTGTTTCAGCCCAGTTTTTTGTTTGATCTAGTATCATTTTATATCTCCTTAAATAATGATATAAGTTCATTGCAGTCTATATTTAAGTCTTTTTCATTGTCTTTGACATCAGCAATTACTTTTATTCCAGTTAGATTTTCTATCTGAAATTTATTATCTTTTTGCATTAAATCATTTTCTTTGTAATGATTAAGTATTATGCCTTGAGTTTTAATCCCTTTTTGTTTTAAATATTCAGTTGTTAAAACTGCACTATTTATTGAGCCTAATTCTGCCGATGCAACGACTATTACATCAAGATTAAGCATTTTTATTATGTCAGGAAGTATCATTTTATCTTCTTTTAAGTTAAATGGGCAAATAATACCTCCAGCGCCTTCCACAACTAAATATTCGAAATTTTGTTTTTTATTTTCAAAATCTTTTTTTATTTTGTCTTTAGAAATACTTATTCCTTCAATTTGGGCTGCAAGATGTGGGGATACAGCGGTTTTGAATATATAAGAGGCATAATCTTCTGGTTTTCCATCCAGTTTTGCGGTTTTAACGACGTGAGCACAATCTCCTGGTACTAAATTACCATTAATAATTTCTGCTCCGCTTAATACGGGTTTGTAATATCCGCAGTTTATGCCTGCTTGTCTAATTTTTTTTACTATTAGTGCTGAAATAAAAGTTTTACCAACATCAGTACCAGTTGCTGTTATAAATATCCCTTTTGCCATTTTTATTCTCCAAAAAAATAACACTTTCAGTTTAGAACTAAAAGTGTTATTTTTCAAGTTTTATTTTTATTATTATAATGAGCCTCCGCCACCATCATTGTAATAATCGTAATGTCTAATATCATCATAATTATTAACAGGTTCAGCTTCGACATGCTTTTCTTCAACCCTAGCAACTGTGCTTCTATTACGTAATAATGCATCAAAATTAGGTTCCATTGTTAACTCAAAGTGGAAACGTCCGATTTTATGGTCAGTTTCCCAAGAGTGATTTATTAATGGATAGCCCCAATATAATCTAGCACTTAAATCACCAGGTAATTGAACTCTTAATCCCATACCAATTGAAGTCATGAAGTAGTTATCATCATAGTAATCTTCACCAGTTGAAGGGAATATTCCGCCATGGTCAACGAATACAGCACCTTTTACATATTTACCAATAAATGGTACTTTCTCACCGCTTCTTGGACTTGTAATTGTTCTAGGTAACAGAGGAAACATTAGTTCTCCACTTAAATAGTAACCATTTTTACCAATCATTAAGCCTTCTGAATAACCTCTAACTGTTGCAAGACCCCCGGCTTGGAATTGATCGAGGTATGGAATATGTTTGTTATTTGGAATTACTTGGTAACTGCTTCTTAATTGACCAATTACACCATGTGAAAAGTCATGTAATCTAACAGCGCCACCGGATATCTTGAAGTAATTAGATTCTTTTCCAAGTATTGGTATTGCGTAGCCTACGCCTTGATTTAAGTACCAAATACCATATTTGGTATCTTTTCTTAAGTTTAAGGCTACATCAACACTTGTAACTTCATCTGTCCCTAGCTGTATAGCATCATCAAACACACTTGTGCGTGCTCTTTTGTAGTTTAAAGCTGTATATCCTTTTAATTCTAAACCAGGTTTTCTGATTAGAGGTTGAGAATAGTATAATGAATATACATATGATTTACTTTTAAGATCTAAATCTGCAAGTTCACCATATCTGATTTTTGCAAAACTTGAAGAATACAAGAAACCTATACGACCGTCTTTTTTGTTTACAGGTACATTATAGTCAAAGAATGGGCTTATGGCACCACCGCTAAAATAAGAACCTATGCTCATACGATCTCTACGTCCGAATAAGCTGTCTGCATATAGCATTGCACCGCCTCTTAGACTACCTGTGGAATATCTACCAGCATTATCAAATACACCTACAAGATGGAATGGAAAGTTTTCGTGAGCTGTGAGTTCTATATCTGTAGTCCCTTCAGCTTCACCAGCTTTCAAATTAGCTGTAAGGTTAACTCCTTCATTGTATCTATTGAAATCAAGTATATCTTTTTCTAATTCTACGATATCAAATAAATCATTTTGCTTTTGAGGCATTCTATCAGTAATATATTTAGATTTTGTCCATCTATTTTGATTAACAGTAATATTACCAACTTTACTTTCTACTAATTCAATATAAATTTTACCATTAGTAACGGTCTGTTCTGGTAAAAAGGCTTTTGCTGTGACAAAACCTTTACTTGCGTATAAATTGTTAATTTCATTTATTACATTAACAATGTCATTCATAAATACATTTTTGCCAACAATTGGACGAACTATTTTATTAATTTCCTCTTTTGTAAGAATTTGTGACGGAGCGACTTCAACAGAGTCAATATAAACACCCTTAGTATCTATATCTTCGACTTGAGCTTGCATAAAAGATCCATTTGGATTGTAATTTTTTATTATCTGATTTTCTTTTGTTGGATTGTTTTGATAATTTCTTTCTCGCTCATATCTTTGGTAATCTTCTTTTAATTCCTGTTGATATTGTCTATCTCTAATAGAATTAATTTCGTGGTTATAGTTATTTAAGTCTTGTATATTTCTATTCAAAGAATCAACATTAATATTACCTAAATCTGGGGCACTATATGTTGGAAGTGCAATTGCACATATTGCTGAAATACCTAGTATTAATTTTAAAATATTTATATGTTTTTTACTCTTTTTCATTATTCACCTTCAGATAATAAAAATAAAACTTGGAAAAATTTTTTCTTGCTACAATTTTTACAAAACTTTATATAACTCAATAAAATCATATAATATTTATATTTTCTATTATAGAGTATATTTTTAGCCTTGTAAAGATTTTTATAAAAAGTTCACATTATTGTTGTATCGAATTGTCAAAAATCATATGTTTAGTGTAGAATTTTCTTGTAGGTTGAATATACAATCGTATTTAGTGAAAAGGAGAAAATATGAGTAAGATTAAATTTTTAGTTTTGGGTGTAGCTGCTTTTGTTATTGGTATGTCAGTGCAGCACTTTGCTATGTCAGATGTACCTTCAAAAATTGCAGTAGTTGATGTTCAAAAAGTTGTAGCTTCATCATCTCAGGTAAAAGCATTGAAAAAGGAACAACAAGCTAAGGCTTCTGAAATAATTAAATATGTCGAAAATGCTAGAAAAGATGTAGCTTCAGTTACTGATGAAAAGAAAAAGAAAGCTTTGGAAGATAAGTACAATAAAGAACTCGTATCTAAAAGAGATAAATTAGAAAAAGATTATGCGGCTAAATTAGCTGCTATTGATAAGAGTATTTCTGATAAAATTTCAGCAGAGGCTAAAACTGCTGGGTATGATATTGTTCTTGCAAAAGGTGTAGTGCTATATGGCGGAACTGATATTACTTCTAATATAATTAAAGCTGTAAAATAGTTTATTTTGAATTATAAAAAGCCTCCTTTAAATAAGGAGGCTTTTTTGTATGTTATAGATATGCTAGATATCTTTGTATGAACCTGCAAATTTATTTGTATAAATAGTATGCAAGATTTCATGTGCTTTATGAGAATTAGGATGTTCCAAATATTCTTGATAAAGCTTTTGAATGGATGGATTCATGTGAGATTTCCTTAAAGGAAGTTCACTGTCTTCTTTATATAGACCTTCAGCTCTTTCTCCTTTTATTTTGCTATCGTCACAACTTCTAGGTTGCCCTCCGCCATTGATACAACCTCCAGGACAAGCCATCACTTCTAGCATTTGGAAAGGAGCTTTACCTTCTTTTATTTCTTGTATAGATTTTTCTGCTTCTTTTAATGTAGAAACTACTCTAACTATAAGTTTAGTACCTTTGATGTCAAGTTCAACATCACGAGATCTATTAGCTGTACCCCTTAGTGGTTTGAAATCAACATCTTTTAGAGGTTCTCCTGTTGCAAATTCATAAGCAGTTCTTACCGCCGCTTCTGCTACTCCGCCAGAGGCTCCAAATATGGTTGCAGCACCTGAATATTCTCCAAAAGGTGAGTCATGTTCTTCTGGTTCTAATGATTCAAAGCTAATTCCAGCTTCTTTAATCATTCTGCCTAATTCTTGAGTTGTTAATACATAATCAGTATCAGGTCTGCCATTATGTGAAAGCTCTGGACGTTTACATTCATATTTTTTAGCAGTACAAGGCATAATCGCAACAACAACTAGATCTTCTCTAGAAATCCCAAGTTGTTTTGGTACTAATTCGACTAATACAGGAGAAAGCATTGACATAGGTGATTTGCAGCTAGAAAGATGCTTAAGCATATCAGGATGTTGGTCTTCCAAATATTTTACCCATGCAGGACAGCAAGATGTAAATAATGGTAAATTTTGCCCAGATTTTAATCTTTCTAAAAACTCAGTAGCTTCTTCCATAATAGTTAAATCAGCTGAGAAATTAGTATCATATATTTTATCAAAGCCTATTTTTCTCAAGGCTGCATTCATTATACCTATGCTATTTTCACCGGGTTTAAGCCCAAACATTTCACCAAGTGCTACACGTGTTGCAGGAGCCATTTGTACTACAACTGTTTTGGTTTTATTAGTAATTTCATTCCATACATTTTCTATATCTGATTTAATAGTTAAAGCTCCTGTAGGACATACTGCTGCACATTGTCCACAATTAACGCAGTCAACTTGACCAAGAGGTCTTCCATTCATTGGCTGAACAATTGTTTTTGACCCTCTATTGGCAAAGCCTAAAACTGCATGTCCTTGAAATTCTGAACAAGCTCTTACACAAGCTCCGCATAAAATACATTTGTTAGGATCTCTGACTAATGATGGAGAACTGTCATCTATTGGAAGATATTCATCAGGCTGTTTTTCTGCGTAGCGAATTCTGCGGATACCATATTCTTCTGCATATTTTTGCAGTTCGCAATTCCCTGATTTTTCACAAGTTAAACACTCTTTATCATGGTTTGCAAGAAGTAATTCAAGTACAGTTTTTCTAATTCTTCTTGTTTTTTCTGTATTTAGGTGAATTCTTAATCCATTTTCAGGAGGCATTGTGCAGGAAGATTGAATACCTCTGCCTTCAACTTCTACTACACACATCCTGCAAGCTCCAAAGATTGTCAAGTCAGGACGGTAGCAAAATGTTGGAACATTCATTCCAGCCTTTCTTATTACTTCTAGTAAATTTGGCTCA
Source organism: Candidatus Gastranaerophilales bacterium (assembly GCA_944323725.1). GTDB lineage: Bacteria > Cyanobacteriota > Vampirovibrionia > Gastranaerophilales > Gastranaerophilaceae > Scatousia. The sequence continues at coordinate 27,875 of CALUTP010000007.1, forward strand.
TCTGTGAATTCAACTTCTTTTCCGTCTATGAATAATGTTTTTTTATCTGTCATAATTTAATCCTTTTTTTAATTTATTCCAAAACAATTGCTCTGAATGGACAATTTGTTAAACAAGCTTCACATTTAATACATTTTGCTTGATTAATGTGATGAGGCTGTTTGACTGTTCCTTCGATAGCACCTACCGGGCAGGTTCTTGCACATTTTGTACAACCTTTACAGAGTTCTTCTTGAATTACTACTTTTTTCATTGCAGTACAAACCCCTGCAGGACATTTTTTATCTTTAATATGCGCAATATATTCATCTTTAAAATATTTTAAAGTTGAAAGTACTGGATTTGGTGCAGTTTTGCCAAGTCCGCATAAAGAGCCTTCTTTTACAGAAAGTGCTAGTTCTTCAAGAGTTTCTAAATCTTTCATTTCGCCTTTACCTGCGACGATTTTTTCTAAAATTTTTAGCATATTTTTAGTCCCTTCACGACAAGGAACACATTTTCCACAGCTTTCATGTTGAGTGAAATTCATGAAAAATCTTGCAACTTCAACAATACAAGTATTTTCCGCCATAACTACTAATCCGCCAGATCCGACCATTGCTCCGGCTTTTATCAGACTGTCGTAATCCATAGGAATGTCTAAATGTTCTTCAGTTAGACAGCCTCCAGAAGGGCCACCAATTTGTACCGCTTTGAATTTTTTGCCGCCTCTAATACCACCGCCTATATCAAATACGATTTCTCTTAATGTGGTGCCCATTGGTACTTCAATTAGTCCAGTGTTGTTAACTTCACCGGTTAGCGCAAATGTTTTTGTTCCTTTTGAAGTCTCTGTTCCGAATGAAGAGAACCAGTCTGCACCTTTTAATAATATTACTGGTACATTTGCAAGAGTCTCTACATTGTTAATTAGGGTCGGTCTGCCAAATAAGCCTTTGTTCGCTGGAAATGGCGGTTTTGGTCTTGGCATTCCTCTTTCACCTTCTATAGAGGCTATAAGAGCAGTTTCTTCACCACATACAAAGGCACCAGCACCTTCTTTTATGTGAAGAGTAAATGAAAAATCACTACCCATAATATTTTTGCCAAGAAAATTTCTAGCTTCAGCATCTGCAATTGCTTTTCTTAGCCTTTTTATTGCTAGTGGATATTCTGCACGAACATATATATATCCTTCATCTGCGCCAATTGCAAAAGCTGCTATTGCCATACCTTCTAAAAGTTTATGAGGATCTCCTTCCATAATACTTCTATCCATAAAGGCTCCTGGATCACCTTCATCTCCATTACATACAACGTAGGATTTTCCACCTTTATTTGCTGCTGTAAATCTCCATTTCCTTCCTGTAGGAAATCCTCCGCCACCTCTGCCTCTTAGACCTGATTTTTCTATTTCTTCTATTACTGCATCAGGATTATTTGCTTCTAGTACATTTGCAAGTGCTTCATAACCCCTTACTGCAATTGCTTCATCTATACACTCTGCATTTATATGACCACAATTAGCAAGTGCTGTCCTTGTTTGTTTTGCATAGAAGTTAATATCTTCATTTTTATGAACATGTTCATGTGTTTTTGGATCTGTATAGAGTAATCTTTCTACCGGTTTGTTATTTTGAACATGGCTTTCATAAATTTCCTCTACATCTTCTACTTTAACTTTTACATAGGTAACATGTTTGTCTGGAATTATTACAAGAACTCCTTGTTCACAGAATCCATGACAACCTGTAGGTACTATGGTTACTTTGTCATAGTCTGTTAGTGTTGAGACATCTGCACCTAATTCTTTGAATTTTTCAATAACTTTTAGTGAACCATTAGCTACACATCCAGTTCCAGCACATACTAGTACTCTTAATCCTTGTTTTTTTATTTCTTCTTGAGCTTTTAATTGTTCTTGTTTGATATCTATATTTAATGCTGTTTTTTCCATATTATCTGCCCTCTTTTAAAAGTGTATCAAGAACTATTCTGATTGCATCAGAAGTCATTTGCGGATATACTTTTCCATTAATTACCACTACAGGTGCAAGACCGCAGGCACCTAGACAGCTTACAGTTTCTAATGAAAACATCCCATCATTTGTTGTCATTTGTCCGTCGGTTAAGCTTAATCTTGCTTTTATTGCATTTAATACAGGCATTGAACCTCTTACATGGCAAGCTGTACCATCGCATACTTTGATTTCATATTTACCTTTCGGTTCTAATGAAAATTGTGCATAAAATGTTGCTACACCATAAACTGTTGCTGGGGATAGCCCTTCAATTTTTGTTCCTATGTAAATCATTGCATCTTCAGGTAAATATTTATATACTTCCTGAACTTTTTGAAGAATCGCAATTAAATTAGATTTTTTGCTATCATATTGGCTGATAATTTCATCTAATTTACGGGTGTCGATTCTTTGAGGATTTTCTACACTCATTTCGAACTCCTATTAATATATTATTATTTATACTCCGATTGTATTATTTATTTACCCAAAAACATACAATCTTACTGGAATTATCGCATAATGAGCCTTGAAAATCAAGTTCGTAATATTATTTTTTGTTTTTTACAGCTTTTGTTAGATTGGATATATTTCTGTATATGTTTCTTAGAAAAGTATCTTCTGTTGTGATTTGTCCTATAGCAATATATTCAGTTCCGGTTTCTCTATTTCGTAATACTCTAAGATTATTGTTTGAAATTGTAATATTCAATGTTGTGTCAGGTGAAATTGCACATTCTTTATTTTTCCCGTTGAGCATATTCGAAACTTTTAGTATAATATTTTTTTTGTTTGTTTGGTGTTCTTTCGGTTCAAAAAAGTCTATGCTAACACCATTTTTCTTTGCAAAATTAGCGATAGTTTCTTTAGCTAATTCAATTTCTTTATATGCATCTGAATTTATATTTAGTTGTGATGTATTAACTAATTTATTTATTATTTTTTTATGTTTTTCATATTTTTTTAGAGCAGTATTTTGATGAATTCTATTTAATAACTTAGAAGTTTGCATATTAATACCCCTTATATTGTAATTTTTATTATTTTAATTTATTTAAAACTGATAATAAAAATTTTTGCTATTATATTAATTTTTTGCAATATTGATTTATTGGGCAATTATTACATTTTGGTGATTGCGGCTTACAAATATTCTGTCCATGTGTGACAAGCAGTGTATTTATATCTATCCAATGTTTAACTGGGAGTTTTTTCCTTAATGCAAATTCGGTTTCTTCTGGGGTTTTAGTTTTTACGTATCCTATGCGGTTAAAAATTCTATGTACATGGACATCGACACATATGGCTGGTTTATTAAAGCCTCTGCTCATTACAAGGTTTGCGGTTTTTCTGCCGACTCCGTTAAATTTTATTAGTTCATCTATTGTATCAGGAATTTTTCCATTAAGCTTTTCTATAATGATTTTTGACAGCTCAATTATTTGTTTTGCCTTATTTGAATAGAATCCTACTGGATATATTGCGTTTTCTAGGGTTTTTACATCACATTTTGCAAAATCTGCCGGTGTTTTGCCTAGCTTAAGCATTCTTAATGTTGCGGGGTATGTTGTTTTATCATTGGTTCTTAGACTTAGAATACATGAAATTAATACGAGATATGGGTCTTGAAAAGTATCCATTAATTTCACAAAATCACTTCTTGGTAAGTCTGATTTTTTCAATAAATCTACTATTTCATCAATATTGTCAGTTTCAATTTTTGCTTGCATTATTTAGAATCCTAGTTAGATTTGAATAATAGCATTAATCCGGTTTATATTCAATTAAATCTTTAATATCGCATTTAAAATAGTTACAAAGTTTATTTATTGTACTTAATTTGACATCAATATTTTCACCTTTTACAAGCTTTGAAATTGTAGCCTTACTTAGGTCAGTTGCTTCTGCTACTTCATACCCTTTTACTTTATGCTGCCAGATTAATTCATATAACTTTACTGTAATCATATTTAACATTATACATTTCTGTTTTGAACTTGACATAAAAATAAATTACAATAGAATAAATTCATGTGTAGTTAAATAAAATTTAATAAATTTTAATTGTGAGGTTTTGTGAAAAAAGGTTTTACTCTTGCAGAGGTGCTAATTACGCTCGGAATTATAGGGGTTGTTGCTGCTATGACTTTGTCAGCACTGATTGGTAAGCATAAAAAGGTAGAGACTATTACAAGATTAAAGACCGCTTATGCAACAATTAATAATGCTTTTAAACTTGCCGTTGCTGATTCTGGAGATATGAGGAATTGGGATTATATTGACAATTTCGACCAACCTGAAGCAAGAAAGGCTTTTATTGATAAATATTTAATTCCGTATGTGAAAAATGCTAAACCTTCAGAAAGAGCAGCTTATGAAGCATCACAAATGGAATATCCTAAATCAACTTCACCTTATTACCCACATCAACCTAATGGTAGTCTTGTCGGTATGAGTTCTGCAAACTATTATCCTATTGGATTGTTAAATGGGATTTTTTATTATTCGGGTCATAATGGTTATGGTCAAATGACGTTCCATGTGGATTTAAATGGAGTGAATAAGCCTAATCTTTACGGTTATGAATTATTTTCATTTGAGCTTGTTCCTGAGAAAAATGTAGTAAAAATGTCTACTTATCAGTGGTCATATAAAACTGGCGGTGTTTATACATATTGCAAAAATGCTAATGCTACTGGATGTGGACTCGTTATAGAGAAAAATAATTGGGATATTTCTGACGATTATCCTATAAAATTCAATTAAGAAAGTAGGGCTTCTATATTTATATTAATTTTTAGTTTTAGTGCGTAGATATTATCTTTATTGAATTTTTGTAATTTAACCGCATCTTTTTCCGTTGTAACTATATTGCCTTTGATATTTTCTATATCCTTTAATTCATATTGATGATGGTCATCAAAAGGAATCATTTCTTTTATTGTATAGTTTTCAAGAAAATCAAAAAACTGCTCGGGCTGTCCTATTGCGCATATTGCAGTAATTTCACTATCTTGTAAAAGTTTTTCTCCTGTTTTAATATTATAAATATAATCAGGTTCGGTTTTGCAGACAAATGTCGGAATTTTCATTTTTTTTGCTGTGATTTTTGCAATTTTTTCAGCTCTTGTATGGTCAAGATTTTTGCTTACTATAACCATTTTATCTATTCTTTTGAATGCGTCAGGACCTTCTCTTAGCGGGCCTGCAGGAAGCAGTTTTTCATTTCCGACGCCTTTTTCACTATCTGAGAGAACTATGTCGATATCTCTGTGGAGTTTTCGATGTTGGAAACCGTCATCGAGAATTATATAATTTGCTCCGAACTTCTCTATAGCATATTTTGATGCTTTATAACGATTTTTAGACGTGACAACTATTGCACCTTTTGCGTTTTGAGAAAGCCAAAATGGCTCATCGCCTGCTAAGTTTGCATTGTAATATGTTTTTTCCCCATCTGAAATTAGATTTATTTGCTTATTAGAAAGTTTTCCCCCATAGCCTCTTGATATAATGGCAGGTTTTTCACCTCTTGCTAGTAAATATTTTGCGATTTCAGCTACAACTGGAGTTTTTCCAACCCCGCCTGTTGTGATATTTCCTACAGAAATTACATAGGCATTAACTTTTTTCGGTTTAATAATTTTTTTATCATAGAGAAGATTTTTTAATCCGCTTCCTATTCCATAAAAAATGGATGCAATTTCAAGAAGTTTTACTAATGCTCCTTTTGCTTCTTTATCATAATGAATTTTGGTAATTTCTGTTTTTAAATTTTTCATAAGTTTTTATTATTCTTATTTTTAAACTTTAGAACATTAATCTAAATAATAAAAATCTCTTATTTAATTTTTCTGAGAATTTTCTTAAATTGCAGGTTGTAGCAGTGGTTTCTTCTAAAAGTGTCTGCAATTGAGTTTTATTTTCAGGTGTTACTTGATTTACTGTAGCAAGTGTTGTTGTAATTTGAATCATTGCTTTATTTGCATTTTCAACTGTTTCTGTTAATTCTTTTTTCAAATGAGTATCTTTTGTCATAGAATTAACAAATGTACTTATTTCATTTATGTTATGAGAAATTGTTCGAATGTCTTTTGCCATTTGCTCTGCTTCTTCTTCATTTCCCATAATTTTGTTAAAATTCTTAGCTAGTTTATCAACTGAATCTGCTGTTGTATATATTGATTGCTTAAATTTCGGATCACCAATAAATGAATTAATATTTGCAGCAAGTTCGTTAAAGTCTTTTGTCGCTTGATCTATTAATGCCATGAGTTGATCTATGTCATTTCTAGAATCATCAAGAAGTTTATTTACTTTCTCAACTGTCGTATTAGCACTTATTGTTAAATCATTTATATGGTTAACTGTGTCTTTTAGTTCAGCTATAGTTTGGTCTGAAAGTAGTGTATTAATTTTTAAATTTGTCTCAGTAAGCGTTTCAGCGGCTTTGTACTGCCAATCCATAAAGTCTGCTATTCTCATCGGTTCTATGACTGTGTATTTTGATTTTTGTTTTGGATATGGTAATACACTATCATCTAGAGGGGATATTCTTAATTTTTTTATATTATCTTTCCCTTTTACAGCTTCACCTTTTATAAAATCTGGAAGGATTAGACCTGGTAAATTTACTACATAATCAACTTTATAAGCATATTTTGTCTTAATTCTATCTCTAAAACTATATGGAATTGCTGCTGTTGGAACAACTTCTATATTATTTATTTTTCCGACATCATAGTAGCTATCGCTTAATTTCATTTGAACTGGATCATCTTTGAACAATACATCTTTATTATACATTGGAATATAAAGTGTTCTTGTCTTTGGTGGAGTGATTTCTAAGAATAATTCTCCTATTAGTCCGGATTGTTGTATTGAAAATACTGAGGCTGTTGGAATTTCTATATCAGGTTCAGTAATAACAAATTTTACATTTACATAGCTGTTATCGCCATTTAGGACTGGAGTAATTTCTTCAACCTGACCTACTTTAAGTCCCATCATTTGTACTCCTGAGCCAGGTCGCATGCCATTGACATCTTTGAATTGTACTTCGATTCTTTTTGCTGAAGAAAAGGCTCTGCCTTTTACCCTAAATACAACACCTATGAGTAATATTAGTGCTATTAGTGTTAAAAGACCTACTTTAAATGATGATGATATTTTCATTAGCTACCTTTCCTTACTAAAACAGATTATAAAGGTAGTGTAACAGAAAAAATTTATTAATGCAAAATTATAAATAATTAGCTAGTATATTTTTTACATAATTTTGAGTTTCCTGATATGGTGGAACGCCTGAATATTTATCAACTGCGCCTGGTCCTGCATTATATGCAGCTAGAGCTAAAATTATATTCCCATTGTATTTGTCAAGCATTGATTTTAAGTATTTTACGCCACCTTCAACATTTTGCACAGGATTATAGGCATCTTTAACTCCTAGATGTTTTGCAGTTGTCGGCATAAGCTGCATAAGTCCCATTGCTCCAGCTTTTGATGTTGCATTAGGGTTAAATCCGGATTCTTGTTTGATTAAAGCTTTAACCAATTTTTCATCAACACCATATTTTTCTGAAATTTTAGATACCATACTTAATATCTGCGTTTTGGAGGCGTTTGTAGTCGTTTGATAATTGTTTATTGCATTTGTTCCGTTTATTTCGTTTAGTGTTGTATTTAGTGAATTTATCGAATTATTTTTTATAATATTAGCATTGACTTTCATTGCCTGAGGCCCTAGAAGTAATGAGCCAAAGTTACTCTTGGTAGAAGATTGTAAAATGTTTTCAAATGATTCAATTGTATTTGGATTATTTGCAGGATATATTGTATCTATTGGATTCATTGAAGCTGGTTGATTATTACCGCTTATATAATCTACTTGTCGATTCAATGCTGCATATCTCTGCATAGCAGCAGATTTTCCTCCATTTGATAACAAGCCTTGTATAAATTGTGAAAACATAAATTCTTCCCTTATCTAGCAATTCTATTATAGAATTAAACTACTACCCTGTTATCGTTTGAATTAATGATTTTTTATAGGAAGTCAAATGTGTATTATAAATATTAAGATATAAACATGCAATCGCCGTAACTGTAGAATCTATATTTATTTTTTATGGCTTCTTCATAGGCTTCAAATATGAAATCTTTTCCTGCAAGTGCGCTAACTAGCATTAAAAGAGTTGATTTTGGCAAATGAAAGTTTGTAATTAATTTATCTACTACTTTAAATTTGTATGGAGGATATATAAAAAGTTCAGAATGGTCATGACATGCTTTTATTTCTCCAAATTTTTGATATGCAGTTTCTAATGTTCTAACAGTTGTTGTTCCTACTGCTATAATTTTTTTACCACTTTCTTTTGCTTTATTAATGATATTTGCGGCATCTTCTGTAATTTCAAAAGTTTCAGAGTGCATTTTATGTTCTAGGATGTTTTCACATTTTACTGGACGAAAGGTTCCAAGCCCGACATTTAGAGTTACATAGACAATTTCGACTCCTTTTTCTTTAAGTCTTTGTAAAATTTCTTTTGTAAAATGTAATCCGGCAGTTGGTGCAGCTACAGAACCTTCATCTTTTGCATATACAGTTTGGTATCTTTCAAAATCCAGCTTTTTTATATCTTCTGTTTGCAATTTTCTTTCTATATAGGGTGGAAGTGGTATGTTGCCGTTTCTGTGAAGAATTTCAAGAATATTACCTTGATAAATAAGTCTTACAATCCATTCTCCATCATCTTCAAGTCGTTTTAGCACTTCAACGGAAAGTTCATCACTAATTTTTATGATTGTTCCATTTTTAACTCTCTTGGATGGCTTTATTAGCACTTCCCATTTCTTGTTTTCAAGCTGTTTTAGAAGAAATATTTCAATCTTCGCTCCTGTATCCTTTGTTCCATATAGTCTTGCTGGAATTACTTTTGTATTATTCAAAACAATTATTGAATTTGAATCAATTAAATCAACTATGTCATAAAAATGTTTATGCAAAATAGAATGCTTGTCTCTGTTAAGTACAAGCATTCTTGAGTTTTCTCTTTTATCAGCAGGCAGTTGCGCAATTAATTCTTCGGGTAAATTGTAATCGTATTCTGATAGTTTCATTACTGCCTCTATTATTTTTTATAAATTTGTTTTAATTTATCAAGTAATCCGGTCTTTTGAGGTTGACCATCTATAACAACTTCTGCTTCAATAACTTTAGAGCCGTCTGTTGCTTTAACTTTTTTATTAGCTTCTTCAATTTCCATTTGTTTGTTAATTAGAACGGTTTGCAAGACTTGAACAATATTACTTACAATTAAATAAATCAATACGCCAGCTGGAATTGGGATTATCACAAATGTACCAATAATCATGATTGGCATGAAAGTACCCATTGATTTTTGGATGGCTGCTTGTGTTGGATCCATAGAGTCTTTGTTTTTATTAGATGTTGCCATCATTAATTTTTGGGAAAGAACTATTGATAGACCAAACAATACAATTAGAGTAAATACATCCCAGTGGAATGACTTTTTAACTTCAACTGTAGGCATAGATGTTGTTAAATATCCGCCGTTTCTAGTGAAAGTAAGTTTTTCATTTTCTCTTGTATTTTGGTCAGTAACTGTAATTTCAGCCTTTTGAATTTGATCAAGCTGGTTAAATTTAAGTCCTAGATTGTCTAGACTCATTTTTAAATCGACATTTTCTCCCGGTTTAATTTCACCTTGCACTTCAAGAGCTTTTTTCTGATTATTTATTTTTACATTATCAAGTACTTCAGTTGGTAAATATACACGAGCAGTTTTACCAGGGATAAATATATCATATTTTGAAATTCCCATTACTCCATCATTAGAAATCCCAGCACTTGCTCTAAGTGTAGTATCAAGGCGGTTAATAAAAAGGAATTTAGAATTTCCTGCCATTTGTATAAATTGCGGACTCATTAATGCTGAGTATAACAAAATAAATATTGGCATTTGTATTAATAATGGAAGGCATCCCCCCATAGGGTTAAAGTTGTGTTCTTTGTAAAATTCCATCATTTTCTGCTGCATAACCTGTGGGTTATTTTGATATCTATCTTGAATAGCCTTTAATTTTGGCTGTAATGTCTGCATCATTCTCATTGAGCGCTGTTGAGATGTATTCAATGGCCATAATGCCGCTCTTACGATAAGTGTTAATACTACAATGGCAAGTCCGTAGTTACCTACAAAATTAGCCAGCACTTTTAATATTTC
>CALUTP010000008.1 GCA_944323725.1 Candidatus Gastranaerophilales bacterium
CGGGATTGAAATTCTCAATAGCTTCACTCACTTCACTGCACCAAATAGTGTCACCCGCTATATATAAAGTTTTTTCTTTTTCGAACTTAAATATAACTCCCATAGCATCATAAGGCATACCGATTGACTCGCATAAAGGCTTTATGATTTCTCTTTTACCATGTTGGCAGTTAGTTTTGTATAATTTTATATTTTTATAATCAATTCCTTGTTGCGTTATTATTTCAAGATTTTTAAACCCGTAGGATTGAATTATTTCAAAATCATTTTGCGATTGAACAAAGAATTTAATATCTTTATTTAATGCATTCACTGCATATTCATCAAAGTGGTCAGGATGAAAATGGGTTAAAATTACAGCATCAACATCAACAATTTTTTCAATTTCAAAGGGCAGTTCAACTCTTGGCTGGCGGATTTGCGAGTTAAGTGCACTTTCAAAACCTTCCATATAATTTTTTGGACCAAGCCAAGGGTCAATTAAAAATTTTGTTTCATTATATTCTACTATAATTGTTGCATTTCTTACTTGAGTAATTTTCATAATTATACCCCCTTAAATATGTATTTTATTATTTCTTTTCTTTTTGACAAGTACTTACAATTTAGTATAATACTTACTAAAAAGTAAATAAGGAATGTTATGGCAAAAAGAAAACAGAGCGAATATAAATGTCCTCTTGAAGTTACGATGGAAATTATAGGCGGAAAATATAAAGGAGTTATTATCGGTCATTTGATAAATAAAACCTTAAGATATAATGAATTACAAAAATTAATATCCCATGCAACTCCAAAAATGCTTATCCAACAATTAAAAGAGCTTGAGGCTGATGGTATTATTAAAAGAAAACTATACCCTGTTGTGCCACCAAAAACGGAATATTCACTGACAAAAAGAGGGGAAAGTCTTATCCCTGCAATTATTGAATTAAATAAATGGGGTCTGAATTATCTGAAGGAAGAAAATATTCCGTGTTTATATAAAGGGAATATAGATTAAATATTTCTGATTTATTTTAATTTACAGGCATAAGTTGCCGAAAAAATCAAACCATGTTGTTCTTTACAAATGTAATTTAACGGGACATTTTATTTGAATTCATAATTATTCCTTCTATATTTATTCGGTGTTAACCTACATTTATATAATTTTCTGTTTACTTTTTCTTAATGTTAGTGTTAATTACATTGTGTCTAAGGAAAAATCACAGAGAGTTTGAGATAACATTTAAAAATTATTTTAGAATTTTATATTATTCTATTTGAGACATTCATCATTTTAAATGGTAATCATTCAAACTAAGCTTTTTAAAATTGAACTGTGGTTCATTTTATCTCAAACTTGTAGCATTAAATTCTCATTATTGCTGTTACAAGTAGTCATCTAGGGTGTTTCTTTATAATAATTACATTTGTTAAAATTATTAAAATATACCTTCTATGTTAAATAGTTTCATTGTGCATAAACGAGTCCATTCATTTACAATAGATTTATCATTTACTATTTTTTAATTTATTTGCAAAAGCTTTATTAATAACAAATTAATATAAAATTCTTCTTTGGAAGTAAAAGTTGCTTTTAAACCTTTTTAAAACTTATATTTAGTTTCATTATGTATCAATTATTTTTTAGACAACAAGTTTTTCTTAATTTGCTAATTAATATAAATTATATTATCAATTGTAAAAAATTAAATATTTATGATTATAAAACTTAAAAAAAATGGAATAAATATATTAAATATATATTAAAGATATCAAAATATGCTTAAACCTATTGTAATTTTGTATTAAAAATATGAATTAAACAAAAAGTTAAAAATTTTTTGAAAGTGAGGATGTTTATATGATAAAAATTTCTCTTTCAATACAAAAAACTTTTATACTATTTTTATTTATATTTTGCTTTATTACCATACCAAATAATTTAAAAGTATATGCTTCCGAAAATAACACTGACTATAAACAAAATAATCAGGTATATACCCTAATTGAAATTCAAGAAGGTGGAGAAAAACCAAATGGTAATAATATAATTACAACATATATTTATAATGAAATTACAGGAGCAAAAACACCTGTATATTATATGCTAACCCTTAATAATACTACTTATGGAACAGGAGATTCCAGTAGATACTATGCTTGGGAAGATAAACCAAATTATGCACTTAATAACTTTATCAATGTCGAAGCATCACAAGCACAAATTAAAGTAAATTATGATTCACAAGACTTATCTACAGATAGAATTGATACAACAATAGGGAATTGGGTTGCAAATAGTAACATAGAAAGAAATTTTATTGATAAAACCAGTTCCGAAAAAGGAGGTGCAATATATAATCAAAATAATTCTATTGGAAATATAACAGGTAATTTCATTGGGAATTCTACATATAATGAAACAAAAAAGACATATGGAGGTGCCATTTATAATGAGGGAGAAATAAAAAATATAACAGGTAACTTTATTGGTAATAATTCTTACTCTGTTAACTCAAATGTTAATGGTGGCGCTATTTTTAACAATAATATAATAGAAGAAATTAATGGCAATTTTATAGGTAATTCAATAAAAACAGATAAAACTTACGGATTTGGCGGAGCAATATATCTTGAAACAGGTACCATAGGAAGTATTAAGGGAAACTTTATTGGGAACTATATAGATGGATATACAGGAAGTAATGGTGCATTAGGCTCCGCAATAATCAATCTTAGTGGCAAAATTGGTTACATAGAAGGTAATTTTATTGGTAACCAAACTTACTCTAAAGTAAATGGCTATTCTGGAGGAACTATATATAATGAAGGTGACATAGATTATATAAACGCTAATTTCATTTTAAATAAAACACTCACAGATGGTTCAGTTTCCGATGCAGGAGGAAGCGGATTAATTCATGCTTTAGGTACTATTAAAGAATTAAATGCCAATTTTATTTCCAATACAGTTATATCAAAGAATGATAATGCACAAGCTACAATATACCTTAATGGAGGTAAAATCATTAATCTTAATGGCACTTTTAAAGATAATCTTGTACAAGCAGACCACCAATCTATGGGTAGTGCCATTTTTAACCTTTATGGCACAATTGAAAACCTAAATGCTGATTTTTATAATAATAAATCAATTACTATAAATAATAATGAATATAGCGACTGTTATTCTGATGGTACTATATTTAATATATATGGAACTATAAACAATATAAATGGTAAGTTTATCAACAATTCAGCAGAAAGTCCAAAAGGAATGTCTTTTGGTGGAGCAATAGAAAATACAAACAGTTCATATATTGGAACAATTACAGGAATTTTTATTGATAATCATATAAGTTCAAATTTAACAGCCTATGGCGGAGCTATTGAAAATACAACTTCTACTATTGATTATATTAATGCAGATTTTATTGGAAATCATGTCATATCCAATGCTGATGCTATTGGCGGGGCAATCGACAATTATGGTACAATAGGGGAAATAACAGGAAATTTTATAAATAATTACACAAAATCTTATAACAGCAAAGCATTAGGAGGTGCAATTTCCTCTTATAATGACCTAAAAATTTCAGCGGATAACAAGAAAATAGTATTCAGCGGTAATTATACTGATTCTGCAGGTGTAATAGACGATAATGCTATTTACATGCATTCAAGTAATACAGACTTAAATTTTATACTTAAAAACGGAGGTTCCATCTTAATGCAGGACAATATTGATGGAGACTCAGTTAAGGACGCAACTACAGGCATAATTGACTCTTATAATGTTAATATAACTGGAGATAACAAAGATTTAACAACTTTCTATTTGCTTAACGACATTAGAAAAGCTGATTTGAGAGTTAATAATGTAACATTAAACACTATTAATCAAAAAATCCATGTATATGATTTTAATTCATTTACATTAAACGGTGATACAAATTTTGTAGCGGATGTTGATTTAATAAATCAATCGATGGATAGAATTACTGCAAATATCTATGGAAAACATAATGGCAACCTTAATGTTATAGGAATGAATTTAATAAATGATATTCCTTCAAATAGGAACTATACAGAAATTTATTTTGCTCAACCCGGCCTGAAAGATTCTGTAATAAATAACGTAAATGAAAATTCTATAAAATATCAAACAGAATTACAAACCCCTATATACAGATATAATGTATTTTATGATAACCGAGATGATGCTGGTTATTTTATATTTGCAAAAGGGAACACTAAACTTAACTATAATTCTGACGGTAGTATATCAATAAGTTCATCTGGAAATCCTTCAGAAGCATTTAATCCAAGTGTATTATCTACTCCTGTTGCTTCGCAAGCAGGAGCTTATGCTACCCAAATTGCAACTTTTAATTATGCTTTTCAGCATGCTGACAGTTTTATGCCTCTGCCTTTCAACGAAAGATTCAGCTTAATAAATTCAAATAAATATGCAATTACAGATTATAAGGAATTATTATATAACGATAATGAATTTCATAATAAATCTATATGGGTAAAACCATATACAAGTTTTGAAAATATACCATTAAAAAATGGGCCTAAAGTTGACACTATAACTTATGGTACGCTGATAGGCGGAGATAGTGATTTTTATAGACTAAAGCATGGTTGGGGAACTGTTTCATCTGCATATATAGGTTATAATGGCTCCTCACAAAGCTATAGCGGTATAAATACCTATCAAAATGGTGGTATAATTGGTCTAACACAAACATTCTACAAAAATAATTTCTTTACAGCCATAACTGCAAGTGTTGGAGCTAGTGCCGGTGAAAGTCAGAATATGTATGGTAACGAATATTTTACAATGCTGATGGCTGGTATAGCAAGTAAAAGTGGTTATAATCTTGAATTTCAAGAAGGGAAATTCATAATTCAACCAACAATGCTTTTATCTTACAGTTTTATAAATACATTTGATTATAAAAATTCTGCAGGAGTAAAAATTAATAGTGATCCTTTACATGCAATACAAATTAATCCTAATATCAGACTTATAGCAAACATGAAAAATGGCTGGCAGCCATATTTAAGTGTAGGAATGATTTGGAATCTGTTGAATGTTACCAAAGTAAAGGCAAATGATGTTAGATTACCAGAAATGAGTATAAAACCATATGTACAATATGGAGTTGGAGTTCAAAAAAGATGGAAAGATAAATTTACCGGATTTATTCAAGCAATGATAAGAAATGGCGGCAGAAACGGTATTGCATTAACAGCAGGATTTAGATGGACTATAGGTAAAGACAATATAGAACTAACTAATAATAATAAAACCATTATAAAATGCTTAAAAAATATGAAATAATACTAAACAGCTTTACCTAATTCATAAGCCTGTTCAACAAGAGGAGTCTGATTAATTTCACCTTTTTCCCAAACTCCTGTTCCATATATCAAACCTTTTTCTGTAGCTCCTGAAAGACATGCAGTAAAGCCTCTGAAACTTTCAAATGTGCGCTCTAATGATCTGCGATTCCCGTCTGCTGCTGTTGCAATAAAATAAAATTCTTTATTAATAATCTTTGTATATTTTGCACAACATCTATCAATAAAAGTTTTCATCTGCGCATTCATTGTATAAAAATAAACAGGTGTTGCCATAACAATTACATCAGCTTTTATCATCTTATCAAGGATTTCCTCCATATCGTCTCTTTGGGAACAGCCGTTATAACCATTATTATTACATAGTCCACATCCTGTGCAGTAATTAATTTTTTTATCCTTCAAAAAAATTTTTTCAGCATTATTTCCAGCTTCAATAGCACCCTCAAGGAATTTATTACATAAAATATCAGAATTACCATCTTTTCGAGGACTTGCAGATATTATCAAAATTTTTTTACTACTCATAAATATCTCCTTTTTTTAAATATTTTAAAACCTGTAAAGACTATAAGTCAATTCTTTATTTTACAATTTTCATTTTGTATAATTATATTGACAATTATAAAAAAAAAATGTAACATACCAATATGGATAAAAATATTAAAAAACGGATTTATACTCTACTTACATTTATTATACTATGTTGCTGTATTCTATCTTTACCATATTATTACCAATATAAAGCATATCT
The DNA here is from genome assembly GCA_944323725.1 of Candidatus Gastranaerophilales bacterium. Taxonomy (GTDB): domain Bacteria; phylum Cyanobacteriota; class Vampirovibrionia; order Gastranaerophilales; family Gastranaerophilaceae; genus Scatousia. The sequence goes on from CALUTP010000008.1 coordinate 6,116, forward strand.
TTCATACAACAATCCTAATATGGAATTTACATATAGGAATTCAGCTATAAGTGCCTCAATTATCCCATCAACAAAAGCTATAATGTTGAGAGAACGTGCAATGTGGTTTTATGTAAATGGACAAATTGAAAATTGTGTTGCAGATTTACAAAAAATTGAAAAAATGAAATTTACCGAAGTAGATGATTATGCTATGCTTGCTAATTGCTACAGAAAGAAAAAAGATTGGCCAAAAGCATTGGCATATGCACAAAAATCTGAAATGCCTAATGAAATTGCAAAAGTATATTTTGATATGAATGAGCTTGAAATAGCATTAAAATTTTCTAATACAGCAGTAGAAGATAAATCAAATAAAAAATATTATAAATATCTAACAAGAGCAAAAATTCAAATGCAAATGGGAAGGTATTATGAAGCCCTTGTGGATTTGAATACATTAGTAAGTTATATGCCAAATGAAGCTTGGCCATATTATGAAAGAGCAAAACTAAAAAAAGCTTTGAAAGATTTTAAAGGAGCAGAAGCAGATATTGCTAAAGCTAAAAAGCTAGAAAAAGCAGAAGCTGCAACTGATATGATAGATAGTAGAATAGCAGAGCAGTAATAATGAAAGTATTATTATTTAACAGTAGTTCACATAAAGAAGGTTGTACTTATACAGCATTGACAATAATTGCAAAAGAATTAAATAATGCAAATATTGAAACAGAAATAATCCAGCTAGGTTCAGAAAATATTCGTGACTGCATAGGTTGTGGTGCCTGTAAAAAACTAGATAATCAATGTATTTTTAAAGATGATATTATTAATGAAATCATACAAAAAGCTAAAGATGCAGATGGTTTCATATTTGGTTCACCTGTATATTACGCACATCCAAGTGGAAGACTTCTATCAGTAATGGATAGATTATTTTATGCAGGCTCAGCAGCATTCAAATATAAACCTGCCGCAGCAGTAGTTTCCGCAAGACGAGCAGGTACAACCGCGTCATTGGATGCAATAACAAAACATTTTACAATTAACCAAATGCCTGTAATTTCTTCGAATTATTGGAATATGGTTCATGGTTCAAAAGCTGAAGATGTCTTAAAAGATGAAGAAGGCTGTCAAATTATGAAAATTCTTGGCAAAAATATGAGCTGGATTCTAAAATGTATAGAGGCAGGGAAAAATTCTGGTATAAACCTCCCAGAAACAGAAGATAAAATTTATACAAATTTTATAAGATAAGAGCCTTACAATTAAATTATTACAAAATGAAGATTTTAAACTTGGCTTTAGTTTTTACATAATTGAAAAAAGTACTCGATTTTATATTTCTTTCAAAACTCTTTTTATTAAATTTAACCTTTATTTTAAAAAAATACTTTCATATTCAAGTTTTTTTAAAGTTTCAGTTAAACTCTTCAAAGATAGCTAAATTTAATATGAAAAATAATTTTATTGTTAATGATACTTAAAATTTTATTTAATTACTTCAATAAAGTCATAATCAGCAAGATAAGGTAAATGAGCTTCCGTAATAAGTTCTCCTGGCAGCAATACTGCTATACCTGGAGGACATTCCGCTATCACTTCTGCTGAAATTCTTCCTATTGCTAAATCTTTTGGAATTGTTTCTTTTTCTGAATAAAATGCTTCTCTTAGACTCATTTTTATTATTGGAGTAAGCATAGGCATGTGTTTTTTATTTTCCAAATAGCAAATATCAGAATATTTAGTCTTATCAATCTGTTGCAGACATTTTACAAGATATTCCATATCTCTTCTTGTATTACCAATATTGGATAAAAGTAACAACCCTGCATCAGATGCGCTTTCCACTTCTATATTGAAATCAATTTCCAAAATTGATTCCAAACGCTTGCCAGATAATCCATCAGCTCTTATAAACACTTTTGTCACATCTGTCATATAACCGAAATCCGGTTTCAAATCATGAATATGCTCAAGTTTTTCAATTTCTCTTCTCAAATATTTTGCATTAGAAATAGCTCTCTCGAGCTGTTTTTTTCCTCGCACACTATCAAGATTTGCACGAGCTGCATCCAGACTTGCAAGTAACATCAAAGATGGACTTGTAGTATGCAACAATTTCAAAGCTTTTTCAACAGCACCAACATCAAGCATTGAACCCTCAGCTATATGAAGCATTGAACTCTGACTCATACTTCCACCGGTTTTATGAAGGGAATGCACTACCGCATCTGCACCTAATTGTAATGCAGGTGTTGGAAGATGTTTATTAAAATTCCACAAACAAGCATGAGCTTCATCCACAATTAAAGGTACACCATAGCGTTTACATATCGTTGAAATTGATTTAACATCCGATACAACACCTTCATAAGTAGGGTTAGTAATCCATACCATAGCCACATCATCATGAGTTTTTAAAAGTTCTTCAACCCGTTCAGGATTAACATTACCCCATATTCCCCATTCTTCAAACCTCTCTGGAATAAGCCAAAGCGGTTCTGCTCCAGAAATAATCATTCCTGTTAATACTGAGCGATGACAATTTCTATTTGTAATAATTTTTTGACCTTTTTTAGTCAAGCCCATAGCAATAGCAAGATTTCCTGCTGTAGAACCGTTTAATAAGAAAAATGTCTTTTTCGCTCCAAAAGCTTTTGCAGCAAGTTCTTGCGCCTCTTTTATCGGGCCAGTTGCTGGATGAAGAGTACCCAAATTATCAAATTCATCTGTAGTATCAACAGATAAAGCTTTTTTCCCTACAAGTTTTTTAAACTCAGGTAATGAGCCATTTCCCTTTGTATGTCCTGGAATATGAAATTGATATGTTGGGTTTTCATAAGCTTTTTTTAGGGCATCTACTATTGGGGCTTTTACTTTTACAACTTTTTTATTTTTTATTACATTTGTCATAATAAAAATATACAATAAAAAAATCATGATTTGCAAGCATTTTATGGTATAATTAATATTTGTGAACAGTCTTTTAAGAATAGCAATGATATTTTTAGCTGTAATGCTTGCCCCAAGTGTATTTGCATTAGAAAACAGCGCTGAGTCTGATGGCAAAAATAATAAATCAGATGTCATTATGCTTGATGTTTCAAAAGATGAAATTAAAAAATTACCTAAAAATTCATTTACTCCTAAAAATGATGATGATGTACTTGATAATACTAATGTTGAATTTTCTATTTTTGACAGTTTAATTGATACTAATAAAGAAGAAGAACACCCTTTTAAAATAGAGGAAGAATCTTTATTTGGCAGAATTTATAAGAAAAAACTTGAAAGAACCTCTATTCCATCTTATCTTTTGGAAGATGAATTAACACATAAATTTCAAAAAGGGCCAATTGATAAAATAAGGTTTTACGGCGCTTTTCAAGGGAATTTCAATAGTTTTTTTCAAGGCAGTGATTATGATACAGAATATGATTTAAATATTTTAGAAGCGGGGATCGTTGGGGATTTTAAGGATCAGAACACTGATTTTAAACTGCAATTCAATTTCAAACAAGCAAGTGACCGTAGTTTTATGCAAAATCTTATTACTGACGCTTATGTAGTTAACTCAAGAATACCTCATCATAAAATTATCGTTGGTAATTCTAGAAACCAAGTAGGTGTAGACGGGGGTGCAAGTTCATATACATTACCATTTGCATTTAGATCACAAATTGCAAGAACATTTGCGAATACAAGAGCTTTAGGAATACGTGTTGTAGGAAATTATGATTTAGTTGATTACAGCTTAGCACTGAATAGTTCTGATAGATTTTGGCGTCAATTCTTTCCAGGAGCAGAGTTCACAGGCTGGGTAAACTTTAAACCGCTTGGAAAAACTGACGGTAAATATGGAACATTAATTTTAGGCGGCGGATTAAATGCCGGACATAATGATTTTACATATACAACTACTGGATTTTATGCTGCCTATCATTACAAAAAATTTATGGCAAATTTTGAATATTCATACGCAGACGGATATAATGGAAGAGCACTTAGTCAAGATAGAGCCAACGGTTTTTATAGCACAGTGAGCTATAGGATTACTCAAAAATTACACGTTCTTGCTCGTTATGACCAATTTGATCCTAATATGGATATAGGCAATGACCTAAGAAGAGAATATACCGCAGGAATAAACTATTTTATTAAAGGACAGGCTATGCGTCTAATTCTTAACTACGTTTACTGCCAAAATGAAATGGAACAGGACAGTCATAGAATTATTTTTGGTACTCAAATTTTATTATAATTTAGATATTTACTGCATTTGCATGGTTGACATTTTACAAAAAATCATTAAAATAATCATGACTTAAAAAATCAGGAGAGCGTTATGGCAAACTTAAATGGAAATTCATTATTAACTGGAATATATGCTGGATTATCAAATACATACTCATATCTTGCTTCACAATATCCAAACGGTCTTACCTTGGATAATATTACAGAAGCAAGAGCGGATTCTACAAAATCCCCTTACATCAATCAAACATTTGCATCTTATTTGCAATCAAATTTTAACAGTATAGATAAGGACAATGACGGTATTATTTCTTCAGAAGAAATGCAAAATCTAACTAATCGGATGTCAAGTCAAGGATTAACACGAGAAGAATTAACTCAAATGTATGCTTCTGGTGCAAGCGGACTTTCTGCAGATACAATTAATAATATTCTTGAACATTTTGATGAAATGGATGCAAATCATGATGGAAGAATTACAAGTGCAGAAATTACAGCATACAATGTCGATTCATCTAAACAAGAAAAAATGGATGAATTTGCAAATCGAAGAGCTACTGATATGTCTGTTTTTTATGGCAGTGAATCCAGCTCTGATTCTGACAGCTATAGTATTCTAAGCTATAGATACAAAAACAGTAGTTCATCATAAATTTATTTAGTGACATATTCTGATAATGCACTTTATGTGCAAGAAAAAGGGAAGTTTAATGGGGTTTATCAAAATTGATAAACCTTATTTTTTCTTTACTTCTAAGCCTTTTTTAGTGCATTCTATAATTTTCAAGAGCAATTCATCACAAAGTTTTAATTCTTCTTGTTTTTCAGGAGTCTGACTAGATTTCCAATTATTTAACTCTTTTCTGAAATCATTACCATCAATCAAACATTCTCCTGTACCTACGAGCATTGCATATTTTTTTGTAAACTCTTTATTAAAGTCTTCATACACTTCAGTAATTAGATCAGATGCAATTTTTGCATTATTAATAATTACACGCTCATCATCTTCTATAATTGATTTCATTTTGTCAGATAAATTTTCACCATAATCAATTGCCATTTTACCAGTTTTTGCACCTAAGCCCATAACTTTAACCATACTTTCTGCATAACCTCTAATACTTTCCATATCACAGCTTATGCCAAGTGAGCCTTCCATCCCAAAGAAACGACTCTCAGAAGAATTTCCCCCAAATGAAGCTATTATTGCTGCAAAGACATTCTCAAAAGAAGTTTCTTTATTAATGTCTTTCCCATGATATACAGCACCTCCATAAAAACCTCTTGGATCAAGTGTTACAAAATTAACTTTATTAGGTATATGCCAAGGTTTTCCCATTGTCTTAGCAAGATTATTCATAACTTCAAGATTTGTTGCATGCCCGCATTCATGAGAAGCAGTAATTAATTTTTCATGGTCATTAATTTTTGTAATTGCCGGCCTTCCAGTTGTAATTTGCAAATATGCTTCAGTAAAATCTGCTTTTTCGATTTTTTTATGGCCTCTTTCTGCAGCAACTGAATGAGCTTTATTGACAAGATTTTTTAGAGAAATAAACGGCAATCCAATAGTTATTTGAGCTGCGGAATCAATTATCTCCTGTTGTTCCTGAGGTGTTCCCGCAAGCTTATATTTTTTTTCTTTTAAATCATGTTCAATTATAATTGCTCTTTCATCTTGATTAAATGCAGGTGAGGATACTTCAATACTATCTGTAAATTTAAAAGATTTCATTGCAGATTTTCCAATTAGGTAAGGATTTGAAACAGAACCTACTACAAGAATATTTAGCCCTTCTGCTTCAGCTTTTTCCATTTCTCTAAGTAATTGAGCCATAGCTTTTTGGTGATATATAGAAACTAATTCACCAATTGAAAAATACTCAAAATTATCTATAAATAACACTGCCGATTTATTAGCATTTGCTTCAGCTTGAGTTTTTACCATTGAAAATAATTTTTTTATAGAAGCTTCTGGGGACAAAACATTTCCATCGAAAATACTAACTTCTTTTGTACCAAAGTCCATAGTATTCATTTCAATGTAAGGTACTTTTGCCTCTCCTGCTATTGCTTTTGTAGTAAATCGTCTGCCACTACCTGGCATACCATCCTGTGAATATATTATTATCCCTTTAGTACCCATTTTATTTGATTTAATCTGTTTTACTATAGCAGCTGCCTCTTTTTTGGTAGAAGTTTTGCCCAATATATTATTTAAACTTTTACCGGTATCAAATATTACATCTATTGAACTATCGTCATTATTTCTTTTAAAAAGATTTGTTGCTTCTTTTAAATAATTTGAAACATCTTTATCATTAATTTCTTTTTTATCTATATAGTATGAAACAATTTTTTTCATTAAATTTTGAGTTTTTTCAGGGAATGCACCTTCTAATTGGGTAGAAGCTTCTACAACTTTTTCAATAGCATTTTTAGAAAATGGTTTTTGTATATCTTTCATCAATACAGGATTTTCTTTAAACGATTTCACCATTTGCATCGTATTAAGAGAAGGTACTGAAGTTTCTACAAAATTTTTGTAATATATTGAAAAAGGTGATGATACAAATGAATAATAATTATTTTTTGTATCATAAAACAGAAATCTAACATTTGATGGAGGATTTAATAGAAATTCAGCGAAATCCTTTGTTAAATTATATAAACCATTAGCACGTTGCTCTTCTGTAGAATCATGCATATGCATCATTATAGGATTGGCCGCTACTATATGTTGTTTAGATTTATCTTTTGCAAGTGTTTTTATTATATGATTAAAATATTCTGATTTTGCATTTTGATTTAATTCTGTATATGTAATTTTATCTTTATTTTTTTGACTTACTTTATAAAGCGTATCTAAAAAATTATCAGGACTATCTTTATCATTATCATATGTAAGAAAAATATTTGTACCAAGAGTAAGATTTTTTAATACATTATTAGCTTTTTTTTCATATTCTGTAAAAGATGCTCTTTCTTTCAATTTTTTATTATTAATCATTATTTTAGAATTAAGTTCTAATTTAAAGTTTTCAACTATATCTTTAGTAACATCGTCATCACTGACCAGAGCTCCTCTCATAATAGTATAAGCATTTACCGGTTCGTCTTCTTTGCGAAGTGCCCATATTGAATCAGTCAAATCATCAGATAAAAAACTATTTTTATTCGAACTATGACTTTCAGATTTAAAACTTGATATTATTTTATCCAATCTTACAATTTCATCTTTTATCAAAGGATGAATAAGTTTTCGTAATTCAGGATCAGAAATCATTTTATAGCAGGACACTATACAAAAAAACAAGGCAAGAGGGGGTTGATTATTATAATCATAATCTTTTTTGCCACTATCAAGATCTTCAATGTATTTATTTAGTTCTACAAGTCCATGTTTTATCACGTGTAAAGTTGTAATTTGATCAAATCCTGATTCTTTGGCCTCTATTTTTAATGTATTAATAAGATTTTTAGCAGGAGTATCAGAATAATAGAGGATATTTTCTAGTTTTGACATTTTATGAATACTAGAATTTTGATTATTTGTCCCAGTAAATTTAACGAAATAACCAGAATTATATAATTGAATACTCTGATAATTATTTTGTTCTAAAGATTTCGGTATAGAATTATATCTTATACTTTCATTTGTTTTTTTATTTTTAATATTGCTGTAAAAGCTACCTTTTCCAAATTCTAGACCTATTTTATTTATCATTAAATTACTCCTTACTAACAATACTTCTCAAAAAAACACCAAAAAAATTCTTTTTGTTATCAGTTTAATAAAAATTTACAAGTATTCTATATTGTTGCCATAGCTTAACACTCAGAAATTTTACAGTTTTTATGTTATTATTTAATAAAGATTGGGTGAGATAATGACTTTTAAGGAATGGATTTATAATAAAAACGAAACAGGTGAAAAGTCTTTGATAAAAAGACTGTTAGCATCCAGAGGTGTAACTGAAGAAAAAGATATCGAAGAATTTTTAAACCCGCTTTCAGTAACTCCATCAAATCCAAATGTTTTCACAGATATGCCAAAATGCATTGAAAGATTGGCTAAAGCTATTGATAATGGAGAAAAAATAGTAATATATGGTGATTTTGATGCTGATGGGGTAACGTCTACATCACTTTTATATAGAACATTTACCTTTCTTGGTGCAAATGTAAGTTATTTTATTCCGGATCGTGAAAAAGAAGGTCATGGCTTTGATACAAAAGCTTTAGTAAAACTTATGACAGCACTTAAACCTAAATTAATAATTTCTGTTGATTGCGGAATTTCAGATGCTGAAGCAGTTAATTTTATAAACAGTTTCAAAATTGATGTTATAATAACAGACCACCATGAGGCACCAGATGAACTCCCAAAAGCTTATGGAATAATTAATCCAAAAGCTCCAAATGCCCTTGATGAAAATCTTTCCACTAAAGAAATTACTTCTCTTACATCACTTGCAGGGGTAGGTGTAGCATTTAAAGTTGCAACAGCCCTTTTACAACATTATGAAAAAACTGAATTTATTTCCTCAATTCTTCCATATGCAGCAGTAGGAACAATTGCAGACGTAGTTCCACTTGTAGGAGAAAATAGATATATTGTGACAAAAGGCCTTAACCTTATATCGCAAGGAAAACATTATGGATTAAAAAGACTAATCGAAAATGCTGGATATACTATTGAAAAAGGACTCACTGCAGAAACTATTGCTTTTGGAGTTGCACCAAGAATCAATGCCTCTGGAAGACTTGATACTGTTGAAGAAGCTATCAAAGTTATGATTTCTGATAATCCACAGGAAATTGAAATGGCAATTAATAATCTTGAAGAATTTAATAAAATTCGTCAAACTCTTTGTCAAGATACATTTCTAGAAGCTGATGCTATGGTACAAAAAGAAGGCAATCATAACCCTGCAATTATTTTATTTAACTCAAAATGGCATGTTGGAATTATTGGTATTGTTGCCTCAAAATTAGTTGAAAAATATTATAAACCAACATTTTTAATGACATATTCTGAAGAAACAAAACAAATAAAATGCTCAGCAAGAAGTATTGAAGGAGTTCATTTATATGAGGTAATAAGCTCAATATCAGAAGTACTTGATGGATTTGGTGGACATTCAATGGCAGCAGGTCTTGCATTCACACCAGATAAAACACCTTTCAAAAATGTAAAAGAGCTCCTCAACAAAACAATAAAAGAAATATCTACCGGAAAAGAGCTAAAACCATTTATTAAAATTGATTTAGAACTTACACCAGATGATATAAGTATAGATTTAGTAGAGCAAATTTCCCGCCTTGAACCATTTGGGGCATCTAACCCAAGTCCGATTTTTGCAATGAAAAATCTTAAAATTAAAGAAAAAAAACTTATGGGTGAAAATAAAAATCACCTTAGACTTACAGTACAAAAAGATAGCACTGAATTCAACTGCATTTGGTGGCAAAAAGGTGATATTTCACTTGTTAATGGAGATACACTTGATGTTGCATTTCATCCGCAAATCAATGAATACAAAGGAAATGTAAGTGTACAATTAATTATAGATGATATACATTCTGAATATCTAAAAGAGGAAGAGGCTGAAATTCCTAACAAATTAAAAATTTATGACCATCGTAAAAAAACAGATATTCTACCACAGGTAAATGATTACATAAAAAATACAAAACAAAATATTATGGTATTTGCTGAAAGTAGACAAATTATTGAAATGCTCAGACCATTCAAAAATATTTCAGAAAAAATATTTAACAGAGAACAACTTTCACATTGTGATTCTGTGATGTTTTTTGATTATCCAGCGGATAAAGAAACTCTTGAGACAATTATCAAAGGGACTTCTCCAAATAGCATTCATCTTATGAATTATAATATAAAATATTTTGATGAAAAAGAATTCCTAAAAACTTTTGCTGGAATGCTTAAATACGCAGCTAATAATAACGCAGGCAAAGTTGAACTTAGACGATGTGCAAGTCATTTAGGAAAATCAATCCCATTAATATCTTTACTTCTTGAATTATTTGAAGAATGCAATTTTATTAAAATTAAACAAAAAACTACTGTTTATTATTTAATAGAATTTATAAGTATTGATGAACTCGCAAAAATTCTACATAATCCTAAATATGTCAAAATCATTGATTTGGTTGAAGAATGTGAAATGTTTCAAAAAAGTATTTTAGAAGATAATTTAACTGAAATTGACAATTTATGCAATATTAGTTAAAATAGTATATGGGTAAGGAATTTTGGAGTAATTATGAAAATTAAAAATCCTAGACTTTTCTTTTTGACAGCTACAACTATTGTATTAGCCATAGTTTATTTAATTATTACAGAACCTTTTTCAAGTGTAAATGTAAATAATATCTGTCAAGATAGAGATTTAGCTAATGAACATTATGCTAAAGATAAAGATGATATTCTTGCGTTAAAAGCTTTTGCACAAAAAAGAAGTGATCAGTGTAAAGTCCTATTGAGATCTCATAAAAATGAAACAAAAATTTATAAAAAAATGGAAAATTGTGATATGTTTGAAGATGCAGCTAGCGCTTCTGGATTTTTAATTAATCTTTCAGCCCAATACCAAGATTACACAACACTTAAAAAAGAATTGGAAGATGCAGAAAAATATATGAAACCATACTCATATTGTCCTCAGTATAATGGAGTTAAAATTCTTTTTGATAGTATAAGACAAAGAAATGCTGTACATCTTAAAGATATAAAATAAACTAAAAAATATATACAAAAATCAGACTCTATAATATTAGAGTCTGATTTTTTATATAAATAACAAATTACGCTTCTAAATTAAATATTTTCTCTAAATTCACCTTATTTTTATAATTATAATCATGTACTTTTGCATCAAGAACTTTTTGAGCTTTTGGAATTGCCTCAGACAATTTATCTCCTTCAACCATTAAATTTTTATTACCAAAGTCCTTCGGAGTTACAAAACCAAGTCTTCTAAAATAATCCTTAACGCCTCTATTTTTTTGTGCTGTAGGCAATATTAAAGCTGTAAAATCTTTAAATGCATGTTGAGTATCTTTTAAAGCGGTAACTACAAGACTATCTCTTGTTAAATTATCATTATTCCATATAGCAAGGCCATCTACTACAGAATCACCCTTGCCACTTACATTCAAAATGCCTGTAATCTGGTTATCATTTTCTACTGCAATAAAAACTCTATCTCCAATATCAGCTCGCATTTGACCTACTTTTTTTAACGCTTTATCATATACCTCTCTAGTTGTCAGTTCACCTAAAAGTTTATTATCTTGAGGAAAAACCTGGCTTTTTGCAACATTTAACATTTTTTTTGCGAAAGTTTTATCTTCTGAAGTTAAAGAATAAATATCTATTTTTTTTGCATTTTTTGTTATTGAACTTAATTTTAATGCTTGAAAATCTGGCTGATATGAGTTTAAAGATTGAACTTGCATATATTTCTCCTTTTTTGTTGTAAATATAGTAAATCCTAACAAAAATTTTTTTGCTAGTTAAATATCTTGAATTTGTATTGACAAAATCAAGATAAGAGTTATAATATTAATAACTGAAAGGAGGAAGAATAATGTTTTTTGAAAAAAAAGGATGCGAAAAGCAATGCAGACACAATGGAGAAGAACATCAATGCAGACATGAACACAACGGGGAACATTGCCATGTAGAAGGACATTGTCATCATCATGGAGAAAAAGAAGGAAATCGAGGTCATGGATGTTGTGGACATGGTGGACGAAGAGAAGGAGCAGGCCGTAAAAAAAATTGTGAAAAAATTCCATTTAACCGCAGACTAAGTGAAGAAAGTATTAATCTAATAAAAGAATTTGCCCGTCAAAATAATATTACAGAAACTGAAGCACTAGAAAGAGCAATTCAAAGCCTAAAAGATTAATCACATAAACCTCCTGATAATCAGGGGGTTTATGCTATAATAAAATAAGAAAAGAGGATATTATGACAAAAATACAAATTACTAAAATGCAAGGCTGTGGAAACGATTTTGTAATAATTGATTTTGATGAATATAAAAAAATAAATATACCAATGGATAAACTTGCTAAAAAAATATGTGACAGGCATTTTGGTATAGGTGCAGATGGAATGATAATACCAAAAACAGATATTAATGATGCTGATATAGGTTGGTATTTTTACAATTCAGATGGCTCAATTGCACAAATGTGCGGGAATGGAATGAGGTGTTTTGCAAGATATGTATTTGATAAAGGGTTAATAAATAAAAAAGAATTTTCAGTAAAAACTGGTGCTGGAATAATAAAACCTCAACTTCTCGATAATGAAACTGTAAAAGTAAATATGGGAACACCAATTTTAGAAGATAGTCTAATCCCATTTAAAGGGGAAAGAAAATTAAAAGCACTTGATAAAGAATTCGAAATAACACCAGTATCAATGGGAAATCCTCATTGTGTAATTATAGGTAATGAAAATCCAATGGATATGGCAACAGAATATGGCCCTATAATTGAAAAACATGAATATTTTCCAGAAAAAACAAATACAGAATTTGTAAAAGTAATTTCTAAAAAAGAAATAGAAATGCGTGTATTTGAAAGAGGATGCGGAATCACACTTGCCTGCGGAACAGGTGCCTGTGCATCAGTCGTAGCATGTGTTTTAAATAACTTAACAGAACAAAATGTAAAAGTAAATCTGCTTGGAGGGTCTGTATTCGTTGAATGGCAAGGGAATAAGGATAATCCACAAAAAAATATTTTCCTCATAGGACCAGCAACTTACAGTTTTACAGCGGAATACATGTTGTAATAATTTGTCTTTTCATGTTATCATTGGGTTACATGAAAATACAAAAGGAGAATTAAAAATGAAAAATTATGAATTATTAACTGTATTTAAACCAAACTTAGATGCAGAAGAAGTAGATAAATTAATCACAAAAATCAACGATACAATTGTTGAATTTGGTGGAAAAGTTGAATCTACAGACAAAATGGGCAGAAAAAAATTAGCATATGACATCCAAAACTTTAGAGATGGATTTTTTGTTTCAATGGTACTTGCATTACCTGCTGACAAAGTTGCTGAATTTAAAAGACAATTAAGATTAAGCGATAACATCATCAGAACAATGTTTATGGAAGTATCAACAAAAGCTTCTGTATAAGTACAAGAAAAGGAAATAAAATGTCATTAGCAAAATCAGTAGTAACAGGAACAGTATACAGACAACCTGAAAAACGTTTTTCACAAAACAATGTTGCAGTATCTGCATTTGTTCTTAATATTGGAGAAAGAGAAGAAATGTTATTAAGAGTTATATCAAAAAGGAATGCTCTTGATGATATAGTTTCTTCACTTACAAAAGGAGAACGAGTCTTAGTCGAAGGCAGACTTCAAACAGCAGCAGTTAAAATGGACGACGGAACTGAAAAAAGAATTTATGAAATTGATGCTAACACAATTGAAAAACTTGGAGAAGATTCCGGTATTTCATCTGTAGAATCAGGAAATTCAAAATTTGGTACCGAAGAAATCGTAAAATTTGAGTCTGATGACTTTTCAAATGAACTGATTGGCGAAGATGAAATTCCATTCTAGAAAGGATACCCCAAAGTGAGTAAAGCAAAGTTTGGTCTTGCAATAGCACAAAATATTGAAGCACAGACAAAAAAAGTCAAACAAATACAAAACAAATCAAATTATAAATATTTTCAAAATAAATCTTTAAATAATCAAAAACCTGATTTATTTGTAAAAAGTGAAAATAATAAAACAAATGTTTTCAGAAAATCAATATCTCAAGAAATAACAGACAGAATATTTAATAAAAGTACTAAATAAAAATAGAAATAGGTCGAGCTGGAAATTCCGGCAAAATAGAAAGGTAAATTGATAAAAATGGCAAAACAAGATGCTCAGGATAAGAAAAAACGTAAGAATTGCAGTCTTTGTGCAGATAAAGTAACTGAAATTGATTACAAAGATGCAGCAAAATTAAAAAGATACCTGACAGAAGCAGGAAAAATTATTCCTCGCAGAATTACAGGTAACTGCGCAGAACACCAAAGAATGATTGCAAAAGCAATTAAACGCGCAAGAGAAGCTGCTATTATCGGATATACTTTTGATTAATGAAGTGTATTTTGAAAATTATCAAAAGAGCTGTTATTTGAATAACAGTTCTTTTTTTATGTTCATGATATACTTTTCGTATGGAAAGAAAACCAATAGTTGCAATAGTAGGACGCCCGAATGTCGGTAAATCGACATTTGTTAATCGTCTTGTCGGTTCAAGAAATTCTATTGTAGACGATTTGCCTGGAGTAACTCGTGATAGAATTTACTTTGATGTTGAGTGGATGAATAAAATTTTTACAGTAATTGATACAGGCGGTATTGTACCAGGTGATGAAGATGAAATTATGGTATCAATCTTTGATCAGGCAAGAATTGCTTGCGATGAAGCTGATAAAATTATTTTCCTTGTAGATGGAAAAGATGGCGTAAACCCTGTTGATTACGATATTGCAAATATCCTAAGACAATCTGGCAAACCGGTTTTTCTTGCCGTAAACAAACTTGACAATCCTGAATCCTATATGATGGTGAATGATTTTTATTCACTTGCTTTAGGTGAACCTATTGGAATTTCAGCACTTCATGGGAGCGGAGGTGTTGGTGATCTTTTAGATTTGATTACTGAAGATTTTGAAGAATTTGATGGGAATAAAGAAGAAGATAAAACTATAAAAATTGCAATAGTAGGACGCCCAAATGCTGGTAAATCATCTATTGTTAATGCTTTATTAAATGAAGATAGAGTAATAGTCTCAGATATATCAGGTACAACACGTGATAGTATTGATAGTTTTATTAATTACAATGATAAAGAATATGTTATTGTTGATACAGCAGGAATTAGAAAAAAATCTAAAGTGGATTATGGTGTAGAAAAATTTGCTGTAGATAGAGCAATCCGCTCAATTAGAGATTGTGATGTTGCACTGCTTGTAATTGACGCAACAGAGGGAATTTCTGATCAAGATAAAAAAATTTCATCAATCATTACAGAAGCAGGAAAAGGATTAATTATAGCAATTAATAAATGGGATCTAATTGAAGATAAAAAATCAAATACAATAAATCAATTTGACAAAAAACTTTCCAATGATATACCATTTTTAGAATTTGCACCCAAAATTTACATAAGTGCAAAAACAAAACAAAGATTAAATCAAATATTTGATAAAGCTTCTGATGTATATGAACAATGCACCAAACGAGTTTCAACAGGACTTTTGAACAAAGTCATAAAAGAACTTTATGCACTTAATC
This sequence comes from Candidatus Gastranaerophilales bacterium, assembly GCA_944323725.1. GTDB lineage: Bacteria > Cyanobacteriota > Vampirovibrionia > Gastranaerophilales > Gastranaerophilaceae > Scatousia. The sequence continues at coordinate 21,723 of CALUTP010000008.1, forward strand.
CGCCTGCAACAGTAAAGGGCAAACGTCTTAAACTTTTGTATGCAACACAGATAGGCATACAGCCTCCGATGTTTGTGCTGTTTGCGAACAATTCAGACCTGCTGAAAGACCACTACAAACGATATATTGAAAACAAACTCCGGGAAGCCTTTGGGTTTTTCGGAACACCGATAAAGATTTCCGTACGTGAACGCAGTGAAAAAGATAAAAAATAAAAGGAGAAACATTATGCAAAACACAGTTATAGCTTCAAAACTCAGATGGGGGGGGGGGTACTGACAGTCTGAATGCCACTCCGGACAAAGGTTTTAGATGGAGCATTCTACAAAATAGCAAGCGCAAAGCTTTTTTAATGGCTTTTTCCTTTACGGACGCTTTTACTCAAACCGCGATCTTTTCCGGCCTTACAGGAAGATTTTGTGAAAAAGCTTTTACTCTTGCAGAGGTTTTAATCACTCTCGGTATTATTGGAATAGTTGCGGCCATGACGCTGCCAACTCTTATAAACAAATATCAGGAAAAAGTCTGGCTCACCCAGTTTAAGACAAGCTACTCCATACTCTCTCAGGCTTATTTAAGAGCCTATCAAAAATATGGAATACCGGAAGAATGGGGACTTCCTGACGACAATCAGGAGGAAAGCTGCAAACAAGCTGCATCATATCTGCTTCCTTATCTCAAGCTGGCAAAAGATTTTGGACAAAATGATACACGAAGTTCTCACCAGCTGCCAGTAAATTATCTCGGACTAAACGGCAGGAAAATAGTTAATAACTGGAATGGCTGGGAAGCTGCACATTATGTATTTGCACTGGCAAACGGTGCAACAGCCGGCGTTTCAGGAACAGGGCTTCTAGGTAAAGACGGGGTTGGAGACAGATACCTTATCGGAATTTATCTTGATACAAACGGTGCAAAAGGGCCGAACCAGTTTGGAAAAGATTTTTTTATGCTCTATCTGAATACAAAAAACAATTCGCCGGTAATAACAGGCTATCCGAAATGGTGGGTAGGTAAAAACAGCTGCTCTATTGATTCTGACAGTACAAGCTACTGGAAAAACGGAGGAGGCTGTGCAATATGGTTGATTAATAACGGCAACATGGACTATCTGCACCGCCCCATTACGGAAGAAGAATGGACCAAATAAAAAAATACAGGCGGGAATTTTTCAAATTCCCGCCTGACATTATAAATTCTTAAAACTATTCTTCCTGTTCTTTGTATTTAATCAACCCTGATGTCACTGCATACATTGCTGCTGAAATATCACGAACCGATTCAAACGGGCCGTAATCTTTAATAAATTTTGCAACATCAAATGTGTCTAAATACCTCTGGAGCTGCTCTCTTGAAGCATCAGTAATGTTGGAAGCTGCAATCAAATTCTGAACAAATCCTGTAACCTTATCATTAACAGTTGATTCATCCAAATCCTCCGAAGCAAAAGAAACCTGATCGCCTTCTTCTTTAGATGTTACGGCAGGTTCCTGTTCTTCCTGAACTTCTTGTTCTTCGTTCTCTTCTTCTTCATCGTCAAGACCTTTCACATAAGTCGCTTTTGCGCTTGTTGCACTTGTAATTTCCATAAAGTCCATCCTTTCTAAAACTTTTACAATATTTTCTACGGCTATATTTTTTTAAAACTTTAGAAAATATTAAGATTTTTTAAATATATTTACCTTGTAATATATTCAGTTTCAGAATACATAATAATATAAAAATCAGGTGCTGTAATATTAGGATTATTTTTCATAAATTTTTGGATATTAAATTTTTCAAGATATTTATCAGCTTTTTGAATAATTTTAGAATCATTTTCATGTTCAGCTTTAATTTTTCGTATATATTCATTGACCATATATTTTATTTCATCTTCAGATAATACAGGTCTTCCGCCAATTTTTACTTCATCTTGTTCTTCTTCTTCAAGCAGTTTTCGTTCTTTTTGTTCTTGTTCTCTTTGTCTATGCTGATTTCCGTCACCTGATGATGTAGAAGATTCTATTTGTCTATTAAAAGGATTGTTCACTGAATTAAACATTTTAAACACCGCCTTTCAAGCCATATTGCAGAAAAATACCGTATTCATTAATACGGTATTTTTTATTATTTTCTTTAAAATTTCAATTATTTATATGATTATAAATCAATCTTTTCTGGATTCATATTTTTATTATACAGCCAAGCAAAAACACCTCCAAAGAAAGGAAATACTGCACCAGGTAATGTCCAAAGAGTTTGTTGTGTTTTAATTTCTTTAATTAGACTTTTATCTTTTTCAGGATCTAAATCATATTTTTTAGCAACAGTTTTATTAGACCTTAAACCATAATATAATGTACTAAATACATCTCCTAATATTGACCAGCCTGCTGCATCTGTTCTTGCAGAACGGATAATTTCTTTTTGTTCATCCTCAGGAATGTCACTTCCTTTAAATTGTACCATATCCATCGGAGCATTTTGTTCAAGAAGATGCGTATTATTTATTACTTTTGAATTGTTACATCCATCCACACTGTCCAAAGACGAAGGGTTTGAAAAATTAACTTTGTTTACACTCAATGACATTGAATGTACTCCTTGTTATTTTTACCTACAATAATAGTAAAACAAAAGATATGAAATTTTTGCTATATAATTTAAAATTAATCAATAAATTTTACAATGAGTAATAATAATCTTTCAAAAGTTTAGCATCATCTTCTATATTCGGGCTTTCACACACAAGGGCGCCCTTAATATTAAATTCTTTCATACATTTTAGTAAATCTTTATAATTCATATCAGATTCTTCAAGCATAAGATGTTTTTTCTCTCCTTTAAGACCGTAATCAATTCCGGCAAGATGACCATGGAAATTATCCAAAGCATACTGCCCAAGTTCATTTCCTACTTTTTCAAATATTGCACAGAATTCATCGTATGTATTATAAATTCCTGCAAATCTAGCATGTAAATGCGAAAAATCTATACAAGGAAGAACATTATCTATCTCTTTAGAAAGTTTTATAATTTCATCTAAATCACCCCACTGAGTTCCTTTTCCAGTGGTTTCCGGACGAACCCATACATTAACTTTTTCCTGTTTCAAAACTTCAACTATTTTTTCAATTCTGGTTTTAACCTGATTAAAAACTTTTTCTTTGTCATGACCATGATAATATGCAGCATGAAAAGTGATACTAAAAGCTCCAGCAGCACCTGCAGTTATCCCTGTTTCAATAATTCTTTGAACACTTGCATCAACTTTTTCAGCCTCTAGAGAATTTAGATTTATATAAAAAGGTGCATGAGCTGTAATGATAAAATTTTTATCCTTATTCATTTTATAGACAAAATCTATATTTTCATCACTCATTCTGACGCCATGAACAAATTCTAGTTCCATACCATCTAAATTCATTTCTTCAAGAACTTTAAATGCTTGAGGATAACTGCCTTTACCAGTTCTTAATGGCATGCCCGCTGTAAGAAAATTCAATTTATCAAATACAAAGTTTTGCACAACTTACTCCAATCCATACTGATATAGTGCATATTATAACACTTAAAGCCGCATATAAAAATGCTTGCAAAAATTGAGCATTCTTCAACATTTCAAAAATTTCCAAAGAAAAAGTACTAAATGTAGTTAACCCGCCACAAAAACCGATAGTTAGTGCAAATTTTAATGCAGGATTGATTTCTTGACGATCAATAAAAATAATATATAAAAAACCGATTAAAAAACAGCCAACTATATTGACAAGAAAAGTCGCAAGTGGAAGATTAAAGTGAAAATTACGCATAAAAAGTATCCCCGTCAAATATCTACTCAAAGCGCCAATTCCACCACCTAAAAATACCGCTAAAACATTTAACATAATATTATACCTTTAATCCAATAAGATTTTCCAATATTTCAGCACCATCAGCAACCATTTTACAACAGTGCTCTTTTCTTTGCATACCTTCTAAACCTGCAGTTAACACCTTACAACATGTCACCTTATTTCTAGATTTGAATTCTTCTACAACAGATGCAGATAATTTTCTTGCAATAACTTCATTCCCTTTAATATTTTCTCTACCTGTATTATAACCTATAACTAATTGTGCTCCAGCAACAGCTCCGCAAACACAACCACTCATCATTCCACCACTAAATGGTGTAGCACAAGCTAATAAGGCTTTATCACATAATCCCTCATCTATTGCTGACATTACAACACTTTCTGAACAAGAATACCCTTGTTTATAATATTGAACTGCTTTTTCTTTTAACATTTTTTTCTCCTTTAACAAAATTATACCTTATAAATATCAAAATAGCCTTAGTAAATTTTTGTAACAAACAAATTAAATATTCTAAAGTTCTAATAAAAAGTTCCGACATAAAAAATGTAATTATTTTAGTCACATAAAAAAGGAGTGTGTAATGAAAGAAAAAAAAGTTTTAGAAATGGAAGATTTAATGGTAGATTTTGCTGAAATGACAAGCTTTAATTTTGATTCGCTTGATTATAGACAAATACAAGACTTACACAAAATTACAGGAAGCGAATATGATAATCAACCAATTCCGTTTAAATATGGCAAATTTGATTTAGTTGATTTATTCCATTCATTTATTTCACAAAAAGATTAATTTAAAAAATTGAGGGTATGTGCTTATGGATATGAAAGAATTATTTGAAAACAATTGTTTTCCAATGAGCTGGTCTTCTGAATCAAAAGAAATTTTACAGGAAAAGCAAACTTATGTTCCGCAAAGAAAAAATTTAACCACACTCCTTGCTGAACTTGAAGATATAAAAAATAATATTGAAGAAATTAAAGCTAAACAATGGTATCTTGCTAAATTAATAAAATTTCATCAAGAAGGCTTTTCAACCCGTTAAGAATATAAAAGTCGAGATTTAAGGATAGTTATTTATTATTTCTTTATGTACAAAATAAAGCTCTCTATGCTATAGAGAGCTTTTACTTAGTTAATATAAAAAAGCAGATAAAAATTTTATCTGCTTTAAACGAAAAAAGGAGTTTCTATGCCATATCAATTCGGGGTTTTCCAACCATATTAATCAATACATCAATAACTTTTGGCATCTGACAGACAAATGAATAATTTCCCTTAGAGAGTGAACATTTTTTACAATCACACCCAATAGAATAGCACTCCATAGCCTGTTCAGTCCAACTTTGAGTGATAGAAGTTGAAATTTCACCGTTAGTATTAGGATAAAATTCTTCATCCTCATGCAGATAATTCATTTCCACACTAACCTCCCGTCCTTTTAGCAGATTGCTTTAAGGATGTTCTATACCCATTATTATTATAACTGTAATAAAGTGTGTTTTAATCCTCTATTTAGTTGAATTATTATCTAGTAAAAAATCAAAAATTTCAGCATTATATCTGCTATCAACAGCACTGAAAGGAAGTACTAGCCCGCCAAAAGATTTTTCTACATTTTTAATAACATTTAATATTTTGTTTTTAGGAACATAATCCATTTTTGTTACAATTGTTATTATAGGTAACTTATAGACCTTAACCCACTCACGCATCTGGTAATCATTTTTTTGAATTTCATGGCGCCCATCTATAAGTTGAATTAAAGAACTTATCTCTTCTCGTTTTAATAAATATTCTTCAAGATACTTTTGCCAGCGATTTTGAGCCTCTTTAGATACTTTTGCATAACCATAACCCGGCAAATCAGCTATAATAAAATTATTTGAAAAATTAAAAAAATTTATTAATCTTGTCTTTCCCGGAGTATTTGAAGTTTTGGCAAGTTTTTTGTGATTAGCAAGTGCATTAATAAATGATGATTTACCTACATTTGAACGCCCGAGTAATGGAAATTCCGGCAGATTAAATGTCGGACATTGACTGAGTTTTTCAGCACTTATTATAAATTTTGCATTCATAAACTTTGTATTCATTTTGTTGATAATGCTTTTTGTTGCTGCTCTTTTAGTTTTTGTTTAAACAAAACTGTTTGAAATAAATTATACATTTTATCACTGTCAACTACAGTTATTTGTGTTTTATCCTTCATAAAATCAATATTAACTGTTGGCTTTTGATTGAAAATATTTGATTGCAAACTAACAATTTGGAACAGACCTACTTTCAAAATACTTAGCGGTTCTTTCCAAAATATTTCAAATGTTTTTCTTATATCAAATTTTTTCATATCCTAATCTGGTTATACTTTCTTTTTGAATTTAGCAATTTTTTTCAAAACTGCTTCTTTATCAGAGGCATTTGGGCTAAATTGCAGGTATTGATTATAATATTTTATTGCCCCTTGATAATTTAATTCTTTTTCATAAGACATAGCCTTCAATTTAGCAATAGCCGGGCCGTTATGATAGAAGTCAATCGCTCTATTACAATATTCAATTGCTGATGCATAATTTTCTTCTTTATATTGTCTTTGAGCTACATCAAAGAATTCATTTGATTTAATTTCACATAAATCAATATATGAAAGACCATTTTTAGCAATAATATTATCCGGATCTTTCATAAGAGCTTTTTTCAACGCAACTCTTGCTGTTCTAAATTGTTTATTATGAACAAGTACTTCTGCAAGATACAATTCATCATCTACATTATCAGCAAAATTTATGGCATTTTCAAATGTATATACAGCATCTTTTTCTCTGCCTAGTGCAAGGTATGCTTCACCTTTAATTACAGAATCCATAAGGTTATTTGAAGCAGACTGCACAATATAATTCAAGCTTTCTTTGGACATTGGAAGCTGGTGAGTCAGTTTTGCTAGTTTAATTTTAGCAAGATGCAAGTCTAATCTATATGGAACTCTTTCAATTGCCTGATTTATATAATCATAAGCAAGATATAGTTCTTTATTTGTAGTCATATCACCATTTCCACCGCGATCTTTTGACATTTCATAATATGTATTCGCTAGACCAACAATTGCATCATTGCCATATTTACTGTCATCTACCAATTTTGAGTAGTAATCAAGAGCTTGTTCATACTTTCTTGTCTCAAGAGAAAGATCAGCTACACGCATTATTGCATCTTTATAACCTGGGTTAATTGCAAGCACTGTCTTTAATTGCTCCATTGCAAATTCAGCATCTGAACGTTTTTGGTATACATTTGCCAAATTTAAATATGGACGAGAATTTTCTGGCTTAACGGTTACGGCTTTTTTGAATGAGTTTATTGCCGCAGCCTGATTACCCTGTACAAGATAACATTCACCCTGCAATGTCAATGCTGGAGAAGAATTTGGATTAATATGCAAAGAGTGATTTAACCAAGTCAAGGCTTTTGAATAATCTTTTTGTCTTACAGCAACTTGTCCTAAATGGTACATTGCAGTCGGGTTATGAGAGTTGTATTTTAAAGATTTTTGGAATAATTTTTCTGCCTCATCAAGGTTTCCATCCATTAATTCAAGGTTGCCTAAATTGTCATATGCAGTAGCGTACTGAGGGTTTATTTGCAATGCAGTTTGAAATAATTCTTTTGCATCTTTTTTATTACCTAATTTTAAGGTAGCAACACCCATAGCATTATATGCTTGATAGTAGTTACTATCTAAATTTACAGCATTTACAAATTCTTTTATTGCATTATTTAAAAGTTCTTGGGTATCTCTTATATATTCAACATCAGATGATGTTTGGCGTTTCATATAAACAATACCTTGTGCATAATGTAATCCTGGATTTTTAGGATATGCTTTAAGCATTTTATCTAGTTCAGTTTGAGCTGGAGCAAGTTTATGTTGTTTCGCCATCCATATTACACGTAATGTCTGAGCTTCAATATCATCAGGATGAGCATTCAAAACTTCTCTTAATGCAGTATCGGCTTCTTCATAGTTATTATATTCTATCATTTTATCAATAGAAGCATATTTTGTATTATTAAGTGTCTCACCTTTAGCAACTTTTGCTTGCAATTCCTGTGAGTTTACAGAAGAAACACATAACAGGTTTGCGAAAACAATTGATGCTATTAATAATTTTTTATAATTCATTTTTTCTCCCGACTACTACATTTTCACTATTTTAATTCTACTAAAAGTATTGTATAATACATATTGGAAAAAATCAATAATGCAAATGACCGGTTTAAATTCAAGCTCAAAAAACAATTTAGAAGATTTTCGAACATATATTTTGGTGGAAAGAAATTTTTCCAAACACACAGCTAAAGCGTACTGTTCAGACATTTTAGACTACCTTTTGTGGCTTGGAGATATACAATGTGAGGATGTGAATTTTTCTAAAGTTCGAGAATATTTACATTTTATTCAAAAATTTCAATATCGAAAAAATACTATTGCTAGAAAAATTGCTTCATTAAGAACTTTTTACAAGTTTTTATATAGAGAAAAAAAAGTTGATTCAAATCCTGCAATGAATATTAATGCACCTAAACGACCAAAACAGCTTCCAAAATTCTTGACACCTTATGAGGTAGAGCAAATCTTAAATAATATCAATATCGAAACTCCTGCAGGTTATAGAAATAAAGCTATTCTTGAGTTATTATGGGCATCAGGAATGCGAATTTCAGAACTTAGCGGATTAAATTTCGGGGATTTAAACCTTGAGAATAATGAAATAAGAGTTTTTGGTAAAGGTGCAAAAGAAAGAATTATTCTTGTAACCGATAGAGCGAAATCTTATTTGGAAAGATACATTAAAACGGCAAGAGCACTTGTTGCCAAAGGCTATAGAGTAGAAGAAGACGAAGATTCTCCTGTATTTATTAATAATACAGGATATAGGCTCCAACCAAGAACTGTAAGAAATGTAATAAATGAAATTGTAGAAAAAATTGAATTGCCAAAACATGTTACTCCACACGTTTTTAGACATAGTTTTGCAACACATCTTATTGAAAATGGTGCTGATTTACGTGTTGTACAAGAGCTTCTGGGTCATGCCAGCATTTCTAATACACAAATATATACCCACGTATCCACCCAGCATTTGAAAGAGGTTTACAACGAAACCCATCCGAGAGCTTAACAAATTGTCAATTTTGTAGTTATAATTTATACTGAAAATCTGTTATGCAAAAATTTTTTAAAGGTAAACTGTCTAAAAGTCAATTATATGTACCTTCTTGTATAGGGGGGGGGGGGCAAACCTTCTTATTTATGCCTTTTTGCTGGATACTGTAAAAATGGCATAATACCTGATTATGTTATTTATTACTTAAAAAATCTTTCTATAATTTGTGAAATTCATTATCTTGCAGATAATAATCTTCCACAAAAAGAACTTGACAAAATTCTACCTTTTGTAAAAACTGCCTTAGCTTTTAATCATAAAAAATATGATTTTGGCTCATGGCAAGAACTTATAAATATACTTGGCTGGGATTATATAGAATTGTTTGATAGACTTATTTTTGCAAATGATTCATGTTATGCACCAATTTTTTCGTTTGAAAATATGTTTGAAAAAATGGAACATTCAACTGCAGATTTCTGGGGTCCGACTGTAAATAATCTTATTAAACTTCCACATATACAGAGTTATTTCATTGTTTTTAATAAAAGAATTATTAAAGAAACAGCTTTTAGACATTTTATGAAAAAAATTAAACCTGAAAAAACCCAGCTTGATGTAATAAATAAATATGAAATTCAGCTTACAAAATTATTATATAACATTGGTTATACATATGATACTTTTTTAGATAAAAAACTTGTTGCAACAAGTTTTTACTTGAAATTATTTCTTAATAAAAGTCCGTTTCTCAAACGAAAAGCATTTTTAGGAGATTTTTTTATAATACCACCAGTATTTTCAATACAAATGTTAAAGTTTCTACATTATCCTGTTAAATATATAAAAACCGACATAAATACAAATATTAACAATTACATTCGTATGAAAATCCTGTTTAGAACAGTTAAAAAGCTTATTATTTTTTCACTCGGGCCTTTTGCAAAAAATGTTATCCAATTTAAAAAGCTACTTTTTAAACAAATCTTTTACACTAAACTTGGATACTTTTTCCATATGAAAAGAAAGTAATTTTTTTACAACAGGATTTGTCTGATACTTTGATGTATGTTTTTCAACAACTTCAGTCTCAGTTTCTGTATTTTCTATCACTGTTAATTTTCTCTCTTTTTTTTCATCCATACAGAAATTATACCTCTTATACTTTTATAAAAAATATTATTTATAAAAAATTGTCTTCATTTTATATAAAAAATATATACTGTTACATTTGTTAACATTTTTACTTTAATCCATCCCACAAAGTCTGGAGCTGTCTAAGCTCAGTTCGGAGTTTAGCATCATCTATGCTTGAAGAAATTAACTCTTTTAATATATCAGTCAGTTTATAAGAAAAAGAGGAAGACTCATCTCCACCATATTTATGACATAATTCATGGAGAGCTGTGCCAAGAATTTCGGAGAAAGTACCTTTGTCTAGATAATCCTGATTAATCCAAAAACCTTTAGATTGGATTTCTCCATTATTAGCATAATCTGTAATTGCTTCTGCCATAGTATCTTCATAGTAACGACTTTCATCTGAGGCTTCTTTATTAAATATGTATATTTTTGTATCTAATTCTTCTGGATTAAAGTATTTATTTTCCAAGTATGGTGTAAAAGATTTTACTCCCTCTTTTATAAGGATTATCTTTTGCTTTTGAACTTCTGTTGGACTAATTGGTTTATGCTTTCTTATTCTTGTTAATAATTCATTAATATCCTGCATTCCTAGTAGTTTAAAGTCTTTTGAACATATGACATAACCACTTTGTTGCAGTGATTCCAACATTTCTGGAGAATCATACCATGTTCTAGCTACATATTTATCTGGAAAATTAATATATATATTCCTTGCAGATGCTCCTTCTATAAATCCTGAAAGAAGACTACATTCATTAGGATTATATTTTTCAGATGTTGACCAGAATTTCTCCATTGAATGAATAATTCTTACAACATCATTTTTTGGAAGTCCACATTCTCCTGTAATATAATTACCTATTGATTTTAAATGAGCATTATTTAAAGATGTTCTATCTCTGGATGGGTCAAAAATTATTTTGTCTTTACTTTTTGCTGGCGGTTTTTCTTTTAAGAAAATAGTTAAACCCTTCAAACCATCATATGAATTGGAAACCTGATAACGCTGACCTGCTATATAAAAAGCTCCACATTCATTTTCAGGAAGAATTTTTATCCCAAGTATATTATTTTCAAAATCCGGATTTTTAAAATCGGTATTATGAGAATGATAAAATCTATTTATTGTTTTTCTTAAAGAAAGTAATAGATTTTTATTTTCTGTTTCAAATTCTATGTAATTCCCGTCAAATTTATTTACTTTATCTAGTTTATATCCCAAAACTCTTTTATTATTTAAATTGCCTGAAATAAACTGCCAGGTAACATTCCAGTCATCAGATCCTACCTTAAAATTCTCGGCACCTGAATCTTTAAGGATTTTCAATACTGTAATTTTTAAACCTTCACCAAAATTTCCAGCAGCTTTTGCATCATTCTGTTTTGAGGATTCTCCGAGAAGTATTGCTTTATCTGGAGTATATGTAGACTTACCCTCTATTCTTACTTTATATTTGCCTTTTTCAACTGGCATAAATGACATTTTTACACCATCAATTGTTTGACCATGTCCATCATAAAAATTTTGCATGATATCTCGTGCAATTTTATCATTATCCCATATAACAGAATCTGCATAGGATTCAGTAATAGTTGTTTCATGGAGAGGTTGAGGGGTAAAATTTCCATTTGCCATTTTGGTAATTTTTACTTCATTACTCATTGGAAGCTCGAAATCAAACCTTTGTCCCATATGAAAATCAGGTATACTTAATGGCTGCATATTTGCTCTATAATATGTCGGAATATGTTGTTCTGGAAGATTTATTGCATCTTGAACATAAATTTTTTGTTTTTTTCCTAAAATAGGCGGTTGAACTGGATTATAATCAAGAGGTTCTTTTATTTTATTTTTATATATATTAAATATTCTTTCTTGAATTTCAGCAGGTGAAGATGTACCATCTATCAAAGATTCAACACTTTTTTGATATTTTTTTAAAGATTTTGCTGTATTTTCTTTTTGAGAAATCAGATCAAATACATGTTCTTCTAACCTTCTTATATGCCATCTTCTTCCTTTCAGAGCTATTGTACTTCCAATAGCTGCACCAACAATAAGTGCTGAGCCGGCATAAAAAGCAGCTATTTTTTTATCTATTTTGTTTTTTTCTGTTTGTTTATTATCCGATTTTTTAACATTTATATCAAATTGCGAATTTTTTGATGCAGATTTTATTTTTTGAGTTTGAGCTTGACTTAAATAAAAACTTTTTATAGCAGAAACACCCATAAAAATCCTTTCGAGTTATAAAATTAATAACACAAAAATCAGAAAATAAAATTTTTTGCTAGTAATTACAAACTTAATTTAGCAATTTTAACATCAAAAACAGTTTCAATATCTACACCAGCAAGAATATAAGATATTATATCCTGCGGTTTAAAATATCGTATATTATCAATATGCGGAATAATTCCAAGAACTTTTGTATCAGAATATTCTTCAATCATTCTTGGTAGATTCTTAATATTTGCATCATTTGTATTAAATGGACAATCATTAAGAATTACACCACGAATAAGAATATTTTGTTCGCGTGCATGATTTATAGTCATAAGAATATCATTAAAAGAAGACTGACGAGGTGAGGCTATTAATAAAAGCGGAAGATTAAGAGTTTTTACTAAATCTTCTTCTAAAAAATCCTTACCATAAGGCGTTGAAAGTCCTTCTGTTCCATTTACCATTAAACATTCATATTTTTCTGAAATACTTAAAAAATCTTGAAGAATAACATCTTTTTCTATAATCTGATTTTCTTCTTTTGCCGCTATACAGGGAAGATTTTTACTTGTAAAAATATAACTGCACCAAGTTTTTATATTGCAATCCATACTTTTAACAAAAACTAAATCTGGTGCACAGATATAACCTTCTTCATGCACAGCACCAGTTTGCACAGGCAGATATACCCCCGTAGAATAGCCCAGACTTTGCATAGTAGCGGCTAGTCCTGCAGTAATAAATGTTTTTCCCGAATGGGGTTTTGCACCGGTCACAAATAGTTCTAGCATAAATTTATCCTATCACGCTCAGCTATTGATTGCAAAGTACACCTCTTTTAATCTTTTTTTACTTATATGAGTATATAATTGGGTTGTTGATACATCGCTGTGACCTAGCAATTCTTGTACCACACGCAGATCTGCTCCATTTTCTAAAAGATGAGTGGCAAAACTATGTCTTAGTGTATGAGGTGAAATATGTTTATGAATTTTTTCACCCTGAGCTCTTATAAAAGAATAGATGTCCTGTCTGGTTAAAACTCTTCCTTCTTCATTTATCAAAAGATTTTTTGACGCTATATTATACTTTTGCATTGTATAATCACGCTCAGGAAGATACTTTTTCAGTGCTAATATAGCTTTTTTCCCTAGTGGAACAAGTCTTTCTTTAGAACCCTTTCCTGTGCATTCAAGGTATCTACCATTAATATTTATATCACTCACTTTTAGTCCTGAAAGTTCTGAAACTCTTAAACCGCAACCATATAATAGTTCAAGAATTACACTCTGGATTTTAGATAAGTCTTGATTTAGTATTGTTTCTATTTCTTGAACTGTCATTACTTTAGGCAGACGTTTCGGGAGTTTTGGCTGTTCAAGAGTGAGTGTGGGATTATTTTTACAAAAATCATTTGCGCAAAGCCATTTGAAAAAACCTCTTAGTGACGCTATTTTTCTTAAAACACTTGTTGTTGTATATTTTTCATCATGCAATTTCAAAATATAAGCATTTATATCCGTACGCTGAATTTGTTCAAGAAAGTCTATGGCTCGTGTAGAACAATATTCTAAAAAACTGCTCAAATCTCTCCTATAGGCCTCCATTGTGTTTTTGGACAGTCCTTTTTCTATTTCTAAAAATTCCAGATATTCTGATAATATTTGTAAATTCATATTTTATATTATATATTTTTTTGTTTTATATTTAATGCTTTATTTGAATTAACTTTTTTATTTGGGAAGAGTAAATACAAATCTTACATTTTTTGAATCTCTTACCTCTGCTTTAATTGTTCCGTTATGTGCTTCTATTATTCTTTTGGCTATATACAGACCTAAGCCTGAACCTACTCTTTTATTTTCAATTGCATAGGATACAAATTTTTTGAATATTTCTTCTGGATTTATTTTTGTATAACCGTTTGTTTCATTTTTTATCGAAAATATAAAATATTTCTTATTTTCAGAAAGTTCCATTTCGATTATTGAATCTTTTGGAGAATTTTCTATTGCATTCATTAATAGGTTATGTATAACTCTTTTTATTTCAATAAAATCTATTAATGCTGTATTCTTTTTTGTTTTATTATTAAAAACAGCTTTTTGTCTTTTCTCCATCATCAAATATTTTGTTTCTTCTATGCTTTCTATTATCAAAAGATTTAATGAATGATTTTCTTTTGTGAGAATTGTTGCATTATTTTCATATTTATATTTGTTTAATACATTCTCTAGCAAATTCTTTATATATTTTGAAGCTGCAATCACATCACATACAATATCTTTTTTAAACCCTTCAGTTGTACTTTCATAAGTCTTTATCAAAAGTTCTAATGCTGCTATTTCTGAATTGATAGGAGATTTTAAATCATGTGTTATCATTGCAAAAAAGGATTCTTTTCTACTGTTTATTGCATCATTCAAACACTTTGTTTTCAACGCATTAAAAATCTGAGAACGCACAACATTAATATCAAAAGGTTTTTCTATATATGCACAGGAACCTAAATCATACCCTTGAATTTTAGTTTCTGAATCTGACAGTGCTGATATAAACATTATTAAAGCATTTGAATTTAATTCTGTTTCTTTGATGATTTTAGCAAGATCAAATCCTGATATTTCAGGCATCATTATATCAAGAAGAAATAAGTCAAATTTTTCTTTTTTAACAGCTTCTGCAGCGTCGTGCGGATTAATGAAAGTCGAAATATTTAAACCTGATGAAGCAAGAGTCTCAGCAAGAAGTTCTACATTTTGACGGTTATCATCCACTATCATTACTTTTAACCCGTCTAACCAGCTTTGACAATTACAAATAGGAGATTTTGGTTCTATTTTAATTTTTTCTTTAAAAAAATTATTGACTATTTTTTTCTCAAAAGGATAGGGGATAACTGTTTTAATTCCAAATTTATTTGCAGTGAGGATTTCTTTTCTTGAAACTTTTTCTGAAGTTAACCATATTTCCAAATCTGGATTTTGTTTTTTCAAACCTTTTAATAAATTTAAATCTTTAAAATTTGTTTTTATAATGCAAAGTTTTTTGGAGGATAAGTCTTTAACCGCATTGGCAGTTTTTATATTTTCCAAAAATACAACCTTTTTGTCGTAAGACTCATCTATTAACTTTTGCATAATACGACAATTCTATTTATTAATTTTATTAATTCAATTACCTGACAGGGTATATTTTTTATATATTATTTATAGGGATTTATATGTTTGTTGAAGATTATTTTTATTAATGATAATATTTTATTGCGGGTGGATATATGACAAAAACATTAGAAGAACTGGTTGCAGAAATAAAAAACCGCCTTGATATAGTTGAAGTAGTATCAGAACAGGTCATATTGAAAAAAAATGGCTCCCATTATTGGGGGTTATGTCCTTTTCATAAAGAAAAAACCCCTTCTTTTTCAGTAAATCCTCAACTTGGAATTTATAAATGTTTTGGCTGTGGAGCTGGTGGAGATGCTCTCAGGTTTATTATGCAAACAAAGGGAATTGAGTTTTTTGATTTGATTAAAGAACTTGCTGCAAGATTTAATCTTGAACTTCCAGATAATTACAAAAGAGCAGATAAATCCCGCGGACTAAGAGAAGAAATGATGAAAGCAACTCAAAAAGCTGCTGAATTTTATCATGATTTACTGTTAAATAAACATTCTAATGAAGGGGATACTGCTCTTGAATATTTAACTAATCGTGGAATTTCCAGAGATATAATTAAAAAATTTACACTTGGTATCGCTCCAAAATCTTATACTACGCTTTATAATTTATTAAAAAAAGATTTTTCTGAAGAAATATTAGAAAAAGCAGGATTGATAGTTCCTGGCAGAGAAAGTCCCTATATAGACCGTTTTAGAAATAGAGTGATCATTCCTATACAAAATGAAAATGGAGATTATGTTGCCTTTGGAGCAAGAGCACTAGAAAAAGACCAAAGCCCAAAATATTTAAATTCATCAGATTCCATAATATATAATAAAAGTAAACTTTTATATGGACTATATACAGCAAAAGAGGCTATAAAAGCAGAAGATGGTGTTATACTTATGGAAGGATATTTTGATGTCATTTCTGCTCAAGCTCATGGGATAGAAAATGCAGTAGCTTCTTGTGGTACAGCATTGACTTCTGACCATGTAAAACTTCTTTCTCGTTTTACAAAATCAAGAAGAATTTACCTTTCCTTTGATACTGACTCTGCTGGACAAAAGGCAACTGATAGAGGTGCTCATATTATTAAAGAAGCTTTTGAAGGATTAGGCAATATCAAACAATTTGATGAAAGTTATATATCCGCTTCAGAAGATAAATATTCCTGTGAAATACGAGTTATTTCACCACCAGAAGGGAAAGATCCTGATGAATTTATTCGTTCTGTTGGTGCTGAAAGTTATAAGAATTTTGTCAAACACGCGCCTCTTTTAATTGATTTTCAGCTAAATAATTTATTAAAAGAAAAAAATAACTATAAAACTCCACAGGAAAAAACTAAATATATTAAAATGATTATACCTGTTTTGAATGAAATAAATAATGAAATAATCCGTTCAGAATACACAAAAATGGTAGCCGATGCAATTGGAATAGATGAAATTGCACTTGAAAAAGAAATCCAAAAAATTAATTCCGTAGACAATTTAGAGGTCAACGAAGATAAGGAAATTAAAAAAATTGTTACAAAAAGTTTAACAATTTCGGAAAAAGCGCAAAAAAATTTGTTGAGTGTTTTTTTTGTACCCGACAGTCATTTTACATTTGCCCAAATCAATGAAATGATTGATAATTCGTACTTTTCCAATAAAACATTAATAAATGTAAAATCTACAATTGACAAATTAATTTGTACCGTAAATAATGTAAAGGAATTAATTGAGCAATTGTACACTGAATATATTGAAAATTCTGAAATACAGACAGTTTTAACTGACCTAATCAGTATATCAGAAGCTTTTACAAATCTGAAACCCGAAGACTTTGAATGTGCAATTCAAGAAAATATTGCACGAATAAAACGCTGTCAATGGGAAGAAGAAAAAGAAAAAATGCGAAAATTATATAAAAATGCAGATGAAGACGAAACAGAAGCCCTAAAAATTCAGATGCAGCTTAGAGATAAGATAAATAATAAAATAAAATTGGAGAAAATGAATGACTAAAAAAAGACAACCAAACTCCTCTATCATAAGTGTTCTTGAAGAAGAAAACTTGGATTTACATGAAATTGACGAGGATTCCCCGCTTGATGCAGAAGCAGATGGTGTTAATTATATGAATATGGACATCAGTACTGATAATATTGAAGATATCGTTACTGAAAAAATGGAACATAAAATTAATCTTGATGACATTTATATGATGAATTCAAGCGAAGAAGATTCTCAAAATGATTTAGATGTACCAAAAGGTATTGCAGTTGATGATCCTGTAAGACTTTACTTAAGAGAAATTGGAAGAATAAAATTACTTTCTGCAAATGAAGAAATAGAACTTGCAAGAAAAATTCTTGAAGGCGGTACTCCTGGTGCAATAGCAAAAAGAAAACTTGTTCAAGCTAACTTACGTTTGGTTGTAAGTATTGCTAAAAAATATGTAGGTCGCGGTATGTTATTTCTTGATTTAATTCAAGAAGGCAATTTAGGTCTAATTCGTGCGGCTGAAAAATTTGATCACGAAAGAGGTTTTAAATTTTCAACATATGCAACATGGTGGATTAGACAGGCAATTACAAGAGCTATAGCTGATCAGGCCCGTACTATTCGTATCCCTGTACATATGGTAGAAACAATAAATAAACTTAAAAAAGTTACCCGAAGATTAGCTCAAGAGCTTTCAAGGAAACCTACCGAAGATGAATTAGCAATAGAAATGAATGTATCTATACCAAAACTTCGTGAAATTATAAAAATTGCTCAAGAACCATTATCTCTTGAAACACCTATTGGTAAAGAAGAAGATTCCAGATTGGGTGATTTTATAGAAGATAAAGAAGCAGATGCTCCAATAAAGACAGTAGCATCAGAACTATTAAGAGAAGACTTGGCAGAAGTTCTCTGCACATTATCTCCTCGAGAAAGAGATGTTCTTAGACTTCGTTTTGGAATGGACGATGGACGTCAAAGAACCTTAGAAGAGGTTGGCCAATTATTTGGTGTAACTCGTGAAAGAATCAGACAAATCGAAGCAAAAGCTCTAAGAAAACTTCGTCATCCAAATAGAAGTAAACGTCTTAGAGAATATGTTGAATCATAATTTTTTTAATTATTTATTTGAAAAGCTCCCAAATTGGGAGCTTTTTTACTTTTTATCACCTTTTGTTTTATCTTTCCAATCTAAATCGTTACAATGGAGGTAATCCATATTACTATTGTATATTACCCAAGCTGTACACCATCTTCCTTGATTATCTTTTTCCTTTCCTGAGATATTTCTTGTATCACAATAGTCATTAAATACATAATTCTTATCATTTTCCATTCCTCTTGGAACAAAACCATTCATTCCAAAATAAAAATTAAAAACATCCTTTCCTAATTTCATTTCTTTACTAGGAAATACCACCAAAAAATCTCCGCAAAAAGAGTCTTTATTACAGTCTTCATAACTTATCCTACCAAATTTAGCAACAAAAGCTGGAATATCCCTTGATACAATAAATATGATAGAAAGAGCAGTAGGTAATCCTACATTATTTACTATTATTTCAATAGCAAAAGCTCTTGATGTAGATTTAAATACTTTAATTCCACTAAAATAATATTTTAATATCTGTAAATTCGAAAAAGAAAGTCTCGTCAATTGACAAGACTTATAAATATACATTTACCCCACATATGTTATATCATAAAACCAAATTTTTGTCAAGTTATATGAAATGTAAAATTCTTGACTTAATAATATTGTAGAAAACTCTGTTCAAAACAGTAGAAAACTTTTTTGTTTTCTACTGTTTTTTTTTTAAATTAATTTATTTATTTTTCTCTGTAGAAAACAACAGAAAGTTTTCTACTGTTTTTCTACATATGAATTTTATTATATATCAATAGTTTCAGAGAGTTTTCTACAAATAATTTATACTTATTATTACTATTATTTATTTATATAATATTATATTTAATATATTTATAAAGAAATAGCTGTTCAAAACATATTTTTTATATTTATTTCATTGAGTAATAATTTATAAGTAAAAATTTGTTTATATATAGTTTTTTTGGAAAAATTTTTATTTTAGAATAAAAATAATAAAAGGAGTAAGGGATGAAATTTGTAATTAAAAAGGAAGATTTGTACAATGGCATAAAAATAGTAGAAAGAGCAACTAGTGTGAGAGCACTACAGCCAGTTTTATTAAATATATTAATAGAAACTATTAATAACAGTACAATAAAACTTGTTGCTACAGATTTGGATTTGACTGTAATAGCAGAAGTTGATGCTCAGGTAGAAGAAGAAGGAAAAATTACATTACCTTCAAAAACACTGAATGAGATAGTATCAAAGCTTGGTGATAAATTAATTACATTTGAAATGCTAGAAGATTCAAATTCTGTAAATATAACATGTCAAAATTCTAAATTTGATATAATAGGAATTTCTGCATCAGAATTTCCTCCAGAAGTCTATAATATAGAAACCAACGAGGAAGAAAGTTTTGAAATAGAAGTAAAACCATTAACAAAAGCAGTAAGACAGGCAGGATTTGCAGCTGCAAGTTATGAAACAAGTAATCTATTATCAGGTATTGTATTAGATATTCAAGGCGAAGTATTAGAGATTGCATCTACAGATGGTAATAGGCTAGCTAGAGTTAGAGAAACAATAAAAAATAAAGAAAACAAATCAAAACAATTAATTATTCCATCAAAAACATTAAATGAATTTATAAAAATGTCATCATTCATAGAAGAGGATTCTGTGAAAGTATATACTGAAAAAACAAAAATAATAATAAAATCAGAAAAAACAACAACAATTTCAAGATTATTAGAAGGTCAATTTCCGAAATATAATCAGTTGATACCATCAGAAAGTCCAAAAGTAGCTGCAGTAAATGTCTCTCAGTTAATTTCAGCATTAGAACGAGTATCAATTATGGTAAACGAAAAAACAAGTATAGTAAAAATGGAATTTTCACAAAATACATTAAAATTAATGGCAGATACTCCTGATTCAGGAAAATCCGAAGAAGAATTAGCAATAAACTATAGTGCAGAAGATTTAACTATTGCTTTTAATTATAAATTTGTACTAGAAGCATTGAAAAATATAGATTGCGAAGAAGTAAATATTGGTCTAAATACACCATTATCAGCAACAGTATTAAGACCAAACAGCGAAGAAGATTTTGTTTGTTTGATAATGCCGGTTCAAATCAGATAGTAAAGATTTGTTACAGAAAAAATAATTATTGAAATTTAATATTTAAAAAAACTTCATGTAAATATGCGTGAAGTTTTTTTATAAAGAGAGGCTTAATTATGAGTTTAGATGGTATAAACACAACAAATGGACTAAATGCAGGTACTGCACAAACATCAGGTTCATCTAAAAAAAATCAACAACAAGTTTCCATATTTGGAGATAAAAATAATAACGGGATAGTGGATAAAAACGATTTTGCAGATGAAAAAACTGCACAAATAGCTCAAGAAAAAGGGCTAATTGGCAGAAAATGGGAATCCGTAAAAGAATCAATAGCAAAACTTATTAATACAAATGCAAAAGAAAAAGGTTTAACAAGTGAAACAAGATACAATGAAGCAACGAAAGAAAATTATAAAGCCGATATAAAGAACGGACAAGAAATAAAAAGAACATACTATAAGGCAGATGGAAGTATAGATGAAATTATAAATCTTGATTATGATGAAAATGGAAATATATCATCGAAAGTATCTGTAAATGCTGATGGAAATTTGAAACATGCTTACAATTATAAGGATAATGAAATAGATAATTTTGTAGGCTATGACGATAAAGGTAATATGAATTTGTATATTGAATATGAAAATGGTAAATCAGTCAGAGCAACCGGTTATAATGACGGATATATAGTCAATGAAGAATATGACGCAAATGAAAATTTAAAAAATCGAACCATTTCATATACTGGAGATATTCCAAGTTATGATGATGGTAATATGGCAGAAATATCCAAAACAATGAATGATGCACGTAATAAACTTCCGGTAGGCGGAAAAGAAGGTTCAGAGGCCTTTGATGAAGTTATTTCAAAAATATTTGGCGATAACTTAAAGTCAATAGATACAATGAGAGACGGCGGATCCTTAGAAATAAGATTAAATGATGGAAGTATGATTTATATGGATAATCAATTTTTGGTTGGAGATGGCAGTTTGACGATTACAAAGCCTGACGGAACAAAAGAAAAATATTCAAGTGAAGGACAAAAAATTGAGTAAATAAAAATTAAAAGCGGACAATATATTTGTCCGCTTTTAAAATAAACAATATAACCAAATAAAAAATAATAAATTTATATTTTAGCAGATTTATCAGCTAACTCAGAGTCCACACGAAGGAATACAGGTGAGATATCTTCTTTTGATATAAGTTTACCTTCATTAATGTTATCAGCTGTTAAATCGTCTAATTTTGTATCCAAATTGAATGATAATTGTTTAGCCATAGATTTAGCAATATTTGGACAATATGGATAAATAAGAGCTGATACAATGCACATAATTTCTAATACAGTAGTAATCACTTGTGCACATTCATCCATTTTGCCTTCTTTTGCTAATGTCCAAGGCGCATTATCAGTGACAAATTTATTTGTCATATCAACGATACCAATAATTTCTTGAGCAGCTTCAGCAACTTCAAAATGGTTGAAGTGGTTTTCTACAATTTTAACGGTACCCAAAGCTTTTTTAGTTAATTCAACAGCACCATCAACAAGTGATAAGTTTTTAGGTTGAACAACTCCGTCAAAATATTTTACTAACATTGATAAAGTTCTGTTTAAAAGATTTCCCATACTATTTGCGAGATGAGCGTTAACTTTTTCTTTAAAGTCATCATCGGAATAGTTTCCGTCACGTCCGCAAGGAGCAGAAGTTGCCATGTAATATCTGAAAGCATCAGGCTCTTTAAGTTCAAAAGTTTCAAGAACAGACGTTGGAGAAATTACGTTGCCTAATGATTTTGACATTTTTGTTTCATCAATAGTAATCCAGCCGTGAGCAAGAATATGTTTAGGTAATGGCAAATCCAAAGCAAGCAAGAATGCAGGCCAATAGATACTATGAAATTTCAAAATATCTTTACCAATAACCTGAACATCTGCTGGCCAGTATTTGTTAAATTCACCAGAATTGCTTTCTGTATCATAACCTAAAGCAGTGATATAATTTGATAGAGCATCAATCCATACATAAATAGATTGTTCATCATCCTCAAGAACGTCAATACCCCATTGAACATTTGATTTTGCTCTTGATACAGATATATCTTGAATATCTTCAAGTTGATTAAGTACTTCATTTGCTCTAAATGATGGGATAATAAAATCAGGATTATCTTTTATGTGTTTAATAATAGCATCTTTATATTTTGTTAGTTTAAAGAAGTAATTTTCTTCGCTTACAACTTCTGGTTTTTTCAAGTGATCAGGACAAAGACCATCTTCTGTTAAATCTTTAGGATTAAGGAAACATTCACAACCTGTGCAATATAGGCCTTCATAAGAATGTTTATAAATATCACCTTTTTCAACTAATTTTTTAAAGATTTTTTGAACAGCTTTTTCGTGATAATCGTCAGTTGTTCTTATAAACTTTGAATAATCTATATCAAGAGCTTTCCAAGCATCTTTAAATTTTTGAGCATTTTCGTCGCATAATTCTTTTGGAGTCAAACCCTTAGAAGCGGCAGTTTTTTGAATTTTTATACCATGTTCATCAGTACCAGTTAAAAAGAACATATCATCAGTTCTTTGAGAAAAATGTCTAGCGATAATATCAGTTAATATTTTTTCATAAGCATGTCCAATATGCGGAGCACCGTTTACATAATCAATTGCTGTTGTTAAATAAAATTTATCCATTCTTAGTTCCTCTTTTTTATATAAAAATTTTATCACGAAATATTAATTATTATGATTTCTTTGAAAAATCAAATAATTAAGTCCGCTATATATATCTTTAACTTTTGTATAATTATCTTTTACGTATCCGCAAAATTCAAAAGCATAATTTTCGCAAATATATGGGAAAAAGTAGTCTTTCATACTTTGGTTATTAAATACAATATACACAGGTTTTGTTTTTTCAAAGTGATTAATAAAAGCTTTGTCAGTGAAAGTCTCAGAGTATAAAGGAATAAGTGAGTTATAATAATCATCAGAAGGAGTAGAGTGTTTAGATAGAAAATTAATAATAAGCCCTTCCGGAAATATTATCATATCAGTATTTTCTTTATTTTCCAAAAACTTTAATAATTGATTAGTTGAATCAGCATAAGGTTTTGAAGTGTATATAGTTCCTTTTTCAGTAGAAATTTTAGTATTTAATGAAGTTCTTTGAATGCTGTATGCAACAAAATAACTCAGACTTATACAAATAATAAAAACAGCTGAGTATTTTTGATATTTTTTATCAAGGTGTAAAAATAATAAAGAGAAAAATGCAACTAATAATATAGAAGAATAGTAATTTCCATAATTTGCAGGAGTAAGTCCCCAAAAAGATTTCATACTAACAGCAATAGAAGAAAGTACCAATATAAACAGTGGAATATTATTTTTTAATTCTTTAAATGAAAAGATAGCGAAAATGAAAAGTAAAGGGATAAGGAATACAAAAGATTGAAATCCTGCAAAATAATAGGTAACAATAGAAAAAATAATAGCAATAAAGATTCCAGCAAATTTATTTTTATGAAAAATAAAACCAGAAAAAAGCAGACCAATAAGTCCAATAGCAGTTTTTAAAATATTAACAGCCCAGACTTCAAAAACAAGTTTATTAAAGAAAACCCCCTGAGATTTATAGAAAAATTCAAGTGTTTTGCATTCTGTCATTTTATGTATGATGTTTGCAGTGTCGGACAGATTGTTTAAATTTAAGCCCTGTGCAAAAAGAATTCCAAAAGAAAGTAATGGGATAATAATAAAACAAGTGATGAAATTAAGTATAATTTTAAGATTTTTAGAAAACAGAGCAACAATAAAAAGAAAAGCACAATATATTAAAAAATCATATTTGCATACTGCACAGAAACCGGCAAGGAAAGATGAAATGTATAAATATTTACTTAAATCAGTTTCCTTATATTTAATAAGAAAAAATAAAGAATAAATAAACGCAAAAGTTCCATATAACATGCCCCAACAGTATGGAAAAGTGAAATTAAACAAATGGTAAGCACAGACTCCAGTTACAATAGTAAATATACCGAAAGCAAAACTGAAAAATTCAGATAGAAATTTTCTAGCAATAAGATAAATCCCACTTATAATACCAAAAGAACATACAGCTCCAGAAAAATATAACGTAGAAAGATTAGTCCCAAAAATTTTGTATAAAAAAGCGTTCAATAAATAAGAAGCAGGACCATAAATGACAAACAAGTCTTTATAAATAACCTTTCCATTAAGTATTTGTTCAGGATAATAAACCTCTCGTCCAACATCAAGGAGAATATTAGAATAATGTCCTGTAAAAATTAAAAGCGCCAAAAAACATAAAATCCATAATACACAAAGGTATTTATTTTCAGTAAAAAATCTTTTCATATTAATAAAAGTAACAAACACAGAACAAAAAAGCAATTTATAAAGAGAAAAAAACTTTATATACATGTGAAAAAGGTTGGAGTAATTAAATGTTACCATTAAATGTAGTAAATGACCTAGACAGACTAGCAGCAGAAGGAGTTATTGATTTTGATGCGGCAGCGCTGTTAACAGGAGCATCACCACGATATGTGGGTAATCCTCAAATACCAATGCTTCCTCCAACAGAAATTCCAATAAATAAAGGTCAGCTAAATCAACCGAAATCAGATACATTTATGGATCCTAATACGGGTCTACCCAAAACCCAGCCAGAGCAGTCAGGAAATCCTGCGTGGAAAAAGATTCTTTTTGCAGGGTTAGTGATTGCAGGAGGAATATTTGGTATTTCTAAAATCAAAGGGGTAAAAACCTTTTTTAAGAATAAAAAAATAACAACTCCACAATTTATAAAAGATGGCTGGTCAGCAGTTACAAAAAAATGTTCACAATGCTGGAGCTGGGTAAAAGGATTTTTTGGAAAATTTAAGAAGAAACCATAGTTTACAAAGGTTTGACATGTAATATTCTTCGCTTTACTATCATAAAAGATGCTGGAGAATATAAAAATGATTACAGAAAACAAAATATCAAAAGAAGAATTACTAAGATTATATAATCTTGATTTAGATGAATTACTTAAAATTTCTTCAAAATATGTAAAAGACACAGTGGAATTTTGTTCTATAGTAAATGCAAGAAATGGAAAATGTTCACAAAATTGTAAATATTGTGCCCAAAGTTTGCATTATAGGACGAATATAGAAAGCTATCCTTTAATTCCAACAGAAGATGTAATAAAAGCAGCAGAAGAATCAAAAGCAAATAATGCAACAAGATTTGCGGTAGTAACTTCTGGTAAAACTCCGGCAGAAGAAGATTTTAATAAAGTATTGGACTTAATAAAAGCGGTCAATGGAGTAGAAGGAATAAAAAGCTGTGCTTCAATAGGAATATTAGATGAAGAACAGGCAAAAGCTTTATCAAAAGCAGGATTAAAAAGGTTTCACCACAATATAAATACATCAGAGTCATATTATCCAGAAGTATGTACGACTCATACATGGCAAGATAGATTAAATACTTGTAAATTAGTAAAAAAATATGGAATGGAGTTATGCTGCGGGGTAATCTTAGGGATGGGAGAAAGTATAGAGCATCGTATAGAAATGGCAATGGAACTCGCAGAAATAGAGCCAGAGAGTATTCCTATTAATATATTAATGCCTATACCAGAAACCCCTTTTGAAAATTATTTTGATAAAATTGATGAAGAAAATGTTTTGAGAACTCTTGCTGTATTTAAAATAGCGAATCCTAATTCAATACTGCGTTTTTGTGGCGGGAGAATGAGATTGTCTCAAGAGAATCAGGAAAAAGCTTTGAAAAATTGTGTAGAGGGGATTTTGATAGGAAATTATCTTACAACGGTAGGTAAAGCTCCAAATGAGGATATTCAAATGGTAAAAAATATAGGTAAATTTTTAATTTAAGAAAAATTCATAAAAGTTAAAGTTTTAAATCCTTTTTGCCGATAAAATATCTGTAGAAAGGCAAGTATTTATGTATATAAATAAAGTAGATAGTTTATTTAATGTAACAAATTCTCAAAAAGTACAAAAAGTAAAAGAGAAAGACAATATAAATATAAACTTTAAATCCAATAAAGAAGAGAAAACAGAAAGTTATAATACAGTCAAATCAATGATATTGAAAATCTTACCATCAGTTTCAGACGAATTCATCAATCAAATATTAGAAACTTCAGCTAAAGTAAAATGTACTCCTGAAGATTTGACAGCATTAATTTATAAAGAATCTAAATTTAACCCGAAAGCAATAAATGGAGAATATGCAGGTCTAGGTCAAATGACAAGTATATCATTAAAATTAAGTAAAGAATACGCAAAAAAACATCCAGAAGAAAAAGAAGGAATAAATCAAAAAATTACATTTGCCCAGTTTAAAAAACTGTCAAGGGAAGAACAAATGCCCTATGTAAAAAATTACATTTTAACAATGAAAAAATCATATGTAAAAAATATGGAAACACCTTTAGATTCAGCGAAATTAAATGGATTATTTGTGGCACCAGCACATGTACTAGGCCCGAATGCACAAAAATATGGTAAAATATTAGAAAAAATAAAAAAAGAAGATTTAAAAGTTACACATACAGATATAAAATTTTAAAATAAATAATAAAATCTTTACAATTATAGTAAAAAGTGACATAATTTTTTTATGCGCAAAGAAACAGAAAAAAAATTTGCTGCAGGGTTATCAATCACCTCAAATGCAGCAATTATAATATTAAAATTAATAGCAGGAATAATTTCTGGCAGTATAAGTATAATATCAGAAGCAATCCATTCCTTAAGTGACTTTTTAGCATCCGTATTAACTTTTTTTGCAGTAATGCGCTCTTCAGAACCTGCAGATAAGGCTCATCCCTTTGGACATGGCAGATATGAAGATATGTCTGGATTTATAGAAGGCGGATTGATTGTCTTTGCAGGTCTATACATAATATATGAAGCTTCAAAGAAATTAATTTTTGGTTATACAATGGAGACTGAATCATTTTTAGGAATTGGAGTGATGGCATTTGCGGTTGTTGCTAATTTTCTTGTTAGTTCTTACCTATTTTATGTAGCAAAAAAAACGGATTCAGTATCTCTCTATGCAGATGGAGAACATTTAAGAACTGATATATGGTCATCCTTTGGAATTTTAATAGGATTAATTTTAATAAAACTTACCGGATTAATAATACTAGATCCAATAATTGCAATTATAGTTGCAATGTTTATTCTTCA
This sequence comes from Candidatus Gastranaerophilales bacterium, assembly GCA_944323725.1. Lineage (GTDB taxonomy): Bacteria > Cyanobacteriota > Vampirovibrionia > Gastranaerophilales > Gastranaerophilaceae > Scatousia. The sequence continues at coordinate 49,737 of CALUTP010000008.1, forward strand.
TGCAGGAGTAAAAATATCAAAAAGCACTCTAAATAATTTACTGGATGGTTCGTTGCCAGTAGAAGAATTAGCAGAAATAGAAGAAATAATAAGAAACTTTGAACAAAAAGGAGTTAAAGGTTTTAAAGATTTAAAAGCAAGACGGGTTGGTCCATCTAAAGATATAGAATTCACGCTTTTATTTCCTAAAGATATGACAATATCAGAATGTCATAATTATTGTGATGATATAGAAGAAAAGATTAGGGAAAGACTTGGAAATTCAGCAATATCAATTCATGCAGAACCAGATTGTCCAACTTGCAGAAAATAACACAGTACAAGTTTAGAAAACAAGGCTTAATATGTTATTTTTAGAAGAATTTTCTATGTTTAGAAGGATTGAAAAGTTCATTTCCGTTTGTATCATAAACTTTTATATCAAGACCACTTGCAGTTATTTGTTCTTTGATTTTATCAATATAGGATTGACCATAAATATCAGTAGGAACAATAATTCTATCTATTGAATTAGAAGGTAATCCAACAGGAACTGCTCTATGGGTCGTGTATGATCTATGTCCGCTCATATTACCATCTTTATAAAGATCGCTATCTTGTTTGCTAACACTGAATGAATTATCTATAAGTGTTGGATCGACAGACTTTTTATCAAATACAATAACTATGGTACCTCTTTTTTCATATGGATTAGGTAAAAAGTTTGTTTCTCCATTGTTAGACCAATGTTTTGCTCCTTTAGAGAAATAATCTTTAATAGAATAATTTTCTTGAACATCCCACAAATCAGAGCACATAGGCGTCATAGAACCAGGATCTCCGTCACTTCTTCCAGCTCCAATAGCACCAGAATATTCTCTACTAACAAGACCGTTTTCAAGAATACCCTCTAAATTTCTAGGACTTGTAGCATGAAGTAAATTGTCATTAGTTAAAATATCATTTGCATTATGACGAATTTTTCTACTTTTGCTATTTTCAAGAGCTTGATAGGAAGATTCAAAAATACGTTTTTGAGAAGGTGTAAGGTGTTCTGACATACTAATATGTTTATTAATAAATTCTAATTCTTTTGCATGTTTAGCAGTTAAATTTCCATAAATACGAGAAGAAATAGGGATTTCATCAAAACTTCTTCCGCCAATATTATAAGTAGTTTTTGGTGTAGCTTTTTGAATTCTAGCTACATAATCAGCAATAGATTCACCAGCTTTTTGTGGAGTAGCTTCGCAAATATCTTGGAAGCGTTTCATATAATTTCTTCTTTCAATAAGCATTTCTTTCAAAAATTCAGGATTAGAAATACCATTAGCTTCAGCTTTTTTTACAAGAGATGTAATAGTTTTATCATCAATAGTTGTAACTGTTTTAAGAGAACTAATTAATTCATCTCTAGACATTCCTTCAAGATATTTTCTTGAAAGTGATTTACTTGAAAAGAAAGATGTAAGCTCATTAACATTTTCACCAAAGGCATTTCCTTTTCTAGCACCTCTAGCCCTATAGCAAAGAGAACCACCAACATCAGTTCTAATTGCTTTACCATTTTGAGTCATTATATTTCCATCTTTAAGAGCATCCCAATTAGCAAGCCAGCAATCTGCGGCAAAACCTTTTCTTATATCCGCAATATTTTTTGCATCAGGGGTTTCAAGATTATCCATAAATTTACTAGATGTTCCAATGTTGCCCGCAGCATCAGAAACTAAGGTAATTTCAGGGGCATTAACACCAGCAGCTCTGTATAAGTCAGCAGCAAGAGCTTCTGATTTTGCCTGAGCAGAAACTCCATATAATTGGGTTTCAATATCAGCTATTTCATCAAAATCAATTCTTATACTTCTTTGTTGATTAAATCTTGCATCAAAATAAGTTAATGTTTCAGGATTAAGCAATCTGCCTTCAGGAGGGAATTTAACATATGTTAATTCGCCAGTATTGAGGTTCTGCATCCAATATCCATAATTTGAGCCTTGTTGAGAATTTCTATAAATTTTTACCTGAGTTTTTTTACCATTAATTGTAGCTGTAGAAATTTCTGATTTATATTTACTATCAAGTTCTTTAATTTTTACTTTTTGAGCTTCAATATTTTGTTTTCTAATTTCAGCTTCACTTTGTTGTTTGCTGATATTCTGATTTTCTTGAACTTTAGAAGATTGATTATCAGGTTTTTTACCTCTATTTATCTCAACATTATCATTTGCTGCAGATATTTTATTACGTTTTTCTTTTAATTGATTTATTAAATGTTTTTTCTGGTCACAATCAGGCATTTTATCCAGCCATTTTTGAGCTTTATCTAAATCACCAAGAGATTTTGCTCTATTGATATTGTTGCCAATTTGTCCCATTTCCATTCTTTCTTGAGGCGTAGGATAATAAATTACAGGTTCTTCAACCTCAGGTTTGGAAACAAGTTGAGCTTCCACGTCAGCTACAGGTGTATCTTCAACCTCAGGTTTGGAAACAGGTTGAGCTTCCACGTCAGCTACAGGCGTATCTTCAATGTTAGGATTTACCTGCATATTTTTTATTTCATCAGCTTTATTAACAAGACTTTCTTTTAATTGTTTTTTCTGAGCAGAAGTCATTTTTTTGCCGCCTAAAAGACTTCTTATTTCTTTAAGTTCAGCATCACTTGAAATAGTAGCAATATAGTCATTAATTTTCTTAAATTCATCTTCATTTAAGCCTTTACCTGTAGTGGCTTTTTCTTTTAACATTGAAACAATATCATCATGTTGTTGAGTATTAGTTTTTACATTTTTAGGTTTTAAACTTTCTATTTTATCATCAATTGCTTTTCTTAATCTGTCATAATTAGCAGTTACTCCACCATATGTATGTTCTTTTTTATTTAATTTATTTTTTAAATCGTTCAATACATCAATATCATTAGTGTTATTTATATATTCATTCATAACACGTGTATCAGCATTATTTAATTCACTATGTTTTTCGAAGATATGATCAATATTTTTCTGAGTATTAGCACTATTTATAGCATCAAATGCAGCTTTTTGGTCTGCTGGTAGATTTTCAACTGCATCATCAAATTTTTGTTCAATTTCTCTGCGTAAATCTCTATTTTGGATGCTTCCAGCTTCTTGACGAATTTGAGCAAGATCTTCTCCTGATACGTCAGGATTTGAAACTACTTGATCTATTTCTTCTCTAATTTGATTTGCTTTATTTTCTCCAACTTTTACACTTGCAGTGGTAGCATTACCATTAGAAGAAGCAATATCAAGGGTAGGAGCATCGGTTTGTGGAGTTGCTTTAGGTGTTCTAGGAGGATCAGCAGTAGGTTTGTTATTACGCAAAGATGGTTCTGATGTAGCAGCTGGTGTATCAATTTTTACTCCTTGTTTTTGGGATGGTGTTTTTATATGGGAAATTCTAGACATTATTATGCCAGTTGCAAAATCAATAAAGGCATCTTGTGAACCATAGTTATCTCCTGCAACTTTTGTTACTCCATATGAACCAGCTGCATTCATTATTTCTTCAGCAATTTCATTTGCAAGGGCTTTGTTAGTTATTCCAAAAGACTGCATTAGTTTAGGAGCAAGTAAGCTTGAGCTTGCACCAACACCAGCAAAAGACATGTTCATTAAGGTCTTTTTCATGATAGTTTTAGCATCTTTACCGCTAGTTGTTTCTACTGTTGCAGTCGCAATACCAGCATTAGCCATTTGCGTTCCTATTTGAGTTGCTTTATTCAAGTTTTGGAATTTTTTAGCAGTTGCGAATGCTTTTTCGGCTTTTGCTGCATAGTTAACTACTTTAACAGCTTTTGTACCCCACTTAGCCGCACTTACTGCTAGTCTAGCTGCTGCCATTTGTCCTAAGCCCGGTACAAATTGTAATGCTATAGTACCAGCAATTTCAAATGCAGAATCTGTTATCATTTCTGTCATTTGCTGATTTTCATTGAATTGCATAACATCTTTGACTATATCATTTGTACCGAAGGCACTTTTGGTTAGTAAATCTAAATCTTTACCCATTTGTTCCAAAGATTTACCTTTTGTTACTTCTCTATATTCAGCAGTTGTTTGATTTTGTGTTTCTTGTAAAAATCTGACTAACATTTCTTTTTTATCAGAATCTGAAGAAATATTTTTGTTAAATAAATCTGAATATTGTTCAATTACACTGTCAATTGTAGCATCATCAAATTGTAATTTATTTTTAATTTCATTTCTTAATCCTGAATAATCAAGAGAATCTGATTGTTTAAGAAGATTAGATGTTATATTAATTGAAGAGGAAAGAGCATTTGCTCTTTGGTAGTTACCTAAAGCAGCATCTCTTGCTGCGATTTTATTTTTATCAAATTCGACACCAAAAACTTCTTTATAAATCTTTTTAAACTCAGCCTCATCTCCGGCGGCAGATGCAAGTCTTTTTACATCTTCTGCATTTTTACCGAGTTTTTTATCCATATCTTCTATAGTTGTACAACCAAACCAACCACATACAGTATCTCCAACTTTTGCAGTCCATCCTTCAGCTTCTCTTGCGTCGGCGTACGATTTTTGAGCTTCAGTATCATTAGCTGCAAAATCTGCATTAAATGCAGCTATGGCATCTTCGTCAGAAATATCTTGAATATTACCCGTATTTTTTGCAACAATAGCTCCTCTTAGAAAATCGACAGCTTTTTCCATATCTTTAGGGTTAGTTCTTCTCACTGCTTTCATTTCTTTATTCATGCTTGTTTCAAATTCTGTACGAGCATGTTTTATATCATCTGCGGATACTCCGGCATTTTCTGCTGCTTTGCAGAGTTTATCCAGTATTGTCAATAAAACTTTTTTCTGTGCTTCTGTTCCTCCTGCACCTACTTCACTTGTTATCGTATCTATAATTGAAGAGTCATTATGTTTTTCTTTATCATAAGCATCAAGTACTGAAAGAATATTATTCTCATTTACTTCTTCATCAAGAAGTTTTTGCATTTTTACCATACTTACATGTCCAGAATTATCATCAGCAATTTGGTAAAATCTCTTTACAATACTTTCTGATTCTTTTCTTGTTTTTATGTTTTCATTGTATTCTTGTAATGATTTTTCTTTATCTGCAATACGATTATGCATTTCTTGAGCTACATTTGCAGTAACTTTTTTACCTTTTAATTCACCATCTTTTATATTAGGGTTTGTTTTTTGTAAATCCTCTATTCTAGCTTTCATTTGGCGCTTGCTAGGATTTTCTATACCTTCACGTTTAAAAAGAGCTTCTGCAAGTTGTTCATATGTATCATAATCTTTATTTGTAAAACTAATAGGTTTTCTTGCCGCAACTTCATCTTCGACCGCTTGAATTTCTGCAGCAACAACTTGATAAGCAGCAATTGCTTCTTCTTTAGTTTGTCTGCCCTGCAATCGTGGATCATCTGCTTGTAGTTCTCCAGGAACAACTACATCATCTCCAGCCCAGCCTCTAATTTTTCCGCCATTAGCGTCTAATAATTCCTGTTTTGTGCATCCGAATTTTTTAGCTAAGGCTTCTATACTTTCACCATTTTGAAGTATGACTTTAGTATTGCCATTACCGTCATATTCTACATTATATTCTTGTCCATCCACAGTTTTTGTTTGGCTAAGAGCTTTATTTTCATTGTTATAAGTTGTTGTTGTTACATTATTTCCTTCTGTAACAATTACTTCTCTTCCATTTTCTGTTAGTTTATTTTCTGTGACTTTAGTTTGTCCATTTGAGGTCTGTTCTTTTATTGTTTCTGATAAAAGTGTTTCACCTTTTGTTATTCGTGTAGTTTCTTTACCATATTCTTGTGTTACTGCTGTTGTTGTACCATCTTCGTTGTATGTATAATTTGTTATTTTTTCTTTTGCTGGAATTCCTTTATTTTCTATTTTTGATGTAAGCTGAATACCATTTTCTACATATATATAATTTTCTGTTGTAGTTCCATTTTCTATTTTTAAACTCTCAGGTTCTTCATTTTCATTGTATTTTACTGTCTGGATAATACCTGGAGTATTTGAATCAGTTATTACTGTTTCTACAGCTTTCTCTTCTCTATTAAAACTTGTTACTGCTTTTTTACCATCTTTAGTTTCTATTATTTCTTCTGTAATCTTACGATCTTTGTCGTATTTAATTAATTTGCCGGGACCCCCCCCCCCTTCAGTGAAAGTGGCTATCTGAGCGGATTTATCTGGGTTTATAGTTTCTACAGAACCGTCTTTATATTTAATGTGGATATATTTTTGCCCGTTTTTTTCTTCAACAGTAGATTGCTCAATATTTTCACTTGATTGTGAAAGTATATCTAGAAATTCAAATAATTCTTTTTTATCAAGATTTTTGATACCTGCTTTTTTAAGGAATTTACCAGCTTCACGAGTTGAAAGAGTGTCGTTACCAGCAGCTAACATTAGCTGTTTTTTAAACTCTTTCATTTCATCAGCATCAATAATTCCATCTTTTTTACCATCAATACTACCATCAATACTGTCAAATATAGTTTGAAGTTTCTTATCTTCAATTTGTTCTTTTTTTATACCGGCTTTAATTGTTTCGGGATTTACACTTCCCTGTTTACCATTTCTACCAAGTTTTAGATCACTCACGCAAAAATCCTTTCACCTATAAAAATTTTATCTGAAAGAAATATCGGCAATTAATTTTTAAAACTTTAGAAAAAAGATTATTATATAAAGTATTATTAAGCATTTTCAAACAATATAATATTTTAAATTGGTTTAAAATCTTGTTTTTTATAGAGTTCTAGTAATAAAATTAGCCATATGCCTAATATTTTCTATTGATTATTTTTATTACAATAAAAATATTAATGATTTGGGAGAGTGCCTGAATGAATAATGATATGGAAGATGATCTATTGAATGACAGCGAAAAGATTATAATAGAAATGATTAGACACGATTGTGATGCTAAAGATATTGCAGAAAAATTAAATATAAGTGTTCATACAGTTAAATCACATATCAGTAAATTGTCAAGAATGAATATTATAGAATAATTTACCGTTTCAAGCTTTTTAAAATCTGTTTTGTATCAGTTGTAATTCGATAAGATTCCGTAATTTTTTGAATAGTTTTGTTATAAATCCAGTTATTGATTTTTGTAATCCGCAAAAAATTCATAGTTATTTGTGGAAATTTTATGTAGCAAATTGACAATAACCAGGCTATTGCCATTTTTGCATAGTAATCTTCTGTTTTAATATTTTCTATTATACAAAAAATTCTATCAAGATATTTTTCTTCTACAAAATAATTAAGCAGCATAACACAGCCAAAACGTATTTCATATTCTTTTTTTGATTTAAAATATGGCTGTATAAAATTCCACATAAGTTCTTTATTATTTTTTGTGAATTTTAAACCGCAGCAAAAACAATCACATACAGACCAATTATCAATTTCGTTTACAAAATCTTTTATAATAGGCAAAAGAGTGAGAGGATTTTCTTTTAAAAGCCCGATTACCATACCTTTAAGCATTGTTTCTTCCATATAATCAAAATTTTTACAGTTAATAAAGTTTTGGTAATCTTTTTTATAGATTTCTTTTGCTATCTTTCTCAAAATTGGAAGCCTTACTCCAGCTACGTTAGATATGTTTGGAATAAGTTTGGCTGAAAAATCTCTGTATTTTTCATCTATTTCTTCATTAATGCGTTGTTTTACAAAATCTTTGATATCAGAGGGCATTATTCACCTTTTTCAGCAAAATTACAGCATTGGCTTCTATTGCTAATTCTTGACCTACTGCATCCATTTTTTCCTTTGTTTTCGCTTTTATAGAAATTCTGTCTAAATCAGTTTGTAATATAGAAGCCAGCATTTCCTTCATTTTTGGTATATAAGGCATCATTTTAGGTTGTTGGGCAATAATATTGCTGTCAATATTTTCAATTTGCCAACCTAATTCTGTAATTTTTTTGTAAACATGTTTTAAAAGAACTGTACTATCTGCATTTTTATATTTCTTATCAGTATCAGGAAAGAGGGTTCCAATATCTGCAAGAGCAAGTGCTCCAAGCATTGCATCAATCATTGCATGAATTAGTACATCAGCATCAGAATGCCCTAAAAGTCCTTTTTCATGCGTAATTTTTACTCCGCCTATTATTAAATCTCTTCCAGCAGTTAGTTTGTGAATATCATAACCTATACCAATTCTATACATATTGATTTCCTTTTTTTTAATTATAGATTACAAAAGATAAAAAATCAAAATAACAAAATATTACCTATAGTGTTTTATATCATTCAAATAGTTATCGTTATAATATAATTTTTTGAAACAGAATACAATTTATAAGTTTTTGGTTGTCATTTTTATTATAATTCTGCTTGCTTGTGTTAAAAATATGTGTTATAATTAATTGGTATTTTTGAGTATTATAGTTTCTAAAAGATACTAAAGGAGAAAAATGCTTGTAAAAGACCTTCCAAAATGTCCGGTTGAGACCTCTCTTATGATGCTTAATTCAAAGTGGAAATTTCTCATTTTGCGAGAACTTCTTACTGGTACCAAGCGTTTTGGCGAATTAAAGAAGGCTGTCGGAAAAATTACTCAAAAAGTTCTGACATCAAATTTAAGAGAAATGGAAGATAATGGTATTGTAGAACGCAAAGTTTTTCCAGAAGTCCCTCCAAGAGTTGAATATACTCTTTCTGATATTGGATATAGCATGGCTGTAATCCTTGATGCTATGGCTGATTGGGGTTCTGCATATAGACAGCTACTTAAGCTCGTTGAAAAAAGAAACAAAGTTACTGATTAAACTGTACCCGATTGTGTAATTACCCTTCTTATTTTACGTTGTTATAATATTTCAAAACAAATATGATGCTGAATTGGAGGGTTTATATGAATTTAGCAGTTGTAAAAAATAGTACTTTGAAATACGAAGATGAAGTGGTGTACAGAAGACGTAGTTCTAGAATTGAGTGTATTCATGAATTTAATCAGGATACGGGTAAACGTATTCGGACAACTTATTTTGACTATTTTGACGACAAAAAAATTAAATCAATTGAAGAATATGACCAAAAAACAGGTAAAAGAATTAAATCTACAAATTTTGTTTTATTTAAATCAATTCATGAATATGATCCAAATTCAGGTAAAAAAATTAAAACAACAAATTTTGATATAAGAAATGATAGAAGGATTACATCTGTACATGAATATAATCAAGAATTCGGGAATATTTCCAGAGTATTAATATACCGCTCGGATGGTAAGTCAATAAGTATGGTCAAAGAATATAATCCGGAAACTGAACAAATTGTAAGATGTATAAATTATAAAAGAAATTCTAATGCAATAAGTTCAATATCAAATTACGAGGTAAAAAAAGATCGAACAGTCAAGACAACATTTTATTATAGTCCAATAACCAGAAATTTCACATCACAACCACTATCTGAAAAAGAAAGATTCAAAGAAGATGTAAATCCTATTAATGAAATGGATAAAGCAAAAATGGAAAAACTTATTGATAATTTATTCAGAAATAAACTTACTTTTTCTTCTTTATCACTGTAATTAAATTGACAAACTTTACATTTACTAAATAGTTTTTTCAAGTTATATTTTTATAGGGGGATAATAAAAAATGGCATATACAATGAGCAAAACTTTGAACAATGGTGTTAAAATTCCGGTATTAGGTCTAGGAGTTTTTGAATCGGCATCAGAAACGCGCAATGCAGTAAGATTTGCTTTAGAAAATGGTTATAGACATATAGATACCGCAAAATTTTACGGTAATGAAAAAGATGTAGCTCAAGGTATCGCTGATAGTAATATTCCGCGAAAAGAAGTTTTTGTGACAACAAAAATTTGGAATGATGATATGCGAGCTCATAATCAACGTGAGGTGATAGAACAGAGTATTGAAAATCTTGGTGGAGATTATATAGATTTACTATTAATTCATTGGCCAGTAAAGGATGTTTTTGTTGAAACTTGGAAAATTATGGAAGAATATTACAAAAAAGGTTGTATAAAAGCCATTGGAGTAAGTAATTTTCATAGACAACATATGGAAGAACTATTGAAAAATGCAGAGATTATACCAGTTTGTAATCAAATAGAACTTCATCCATATCTTTCTCAGGTAGAACTCGTAGAATATAATTCACAACACAATATTGCAACAGAATGCTGGGGACCGCTTGCACGAGGTAAGGTATTTTCTGATGATACTCTTCAAGCTATTGCTGATAAATATAACAAAACAGTTTCTCAAGTTGTAATAAGATGGGAAATCCAAAGAGATTTAATAACTATTCCAAAATCTATTCGTCCTGATAGGATTCTTGAAAATTCTCAAGTGTTTGATTTTGAACTTAATAAAGATGATATGAAACTTATTAATAATTTAAATGAGGATATGCGGATGATGCCTGAAGCTAATCCGGATACTTTTAATTTTTAAAAGATTATTTAAAAGAAAGGATATTTATGGCTGGAATTTTAAATCTTCAATTTACACCAAAATCAGGTGATAAGGAATTTAATCTGCAAAAAGTTAGTCAAATGATTTCACAATATTGTGACAAAAAACTTGATTTAATTATTTTACCAGAATTTTTCAGTACAGGAATCTGTGACGATGCCTTTATAAATTTCCCTGAAGATACAAAAGGCGGAGTGGTTGTAAAATTTCTTTCAGCAGTCGCTAAAAGATTTAATACTAATATTATATGCGGCACAGTAAGTGAAAAAGTAGAGGATAAGCTTTATAATACAGCCTTTGTATTAAATAGAAATGGAGAAATTATAGGAAAATATCGAAAGATTCATTTATACAATTTCTTTGGTGGAAATGAAGGAACTTATACTGATGCAGGTAATGATATTTTAGTTGTTGATTTAGATTTTGCAAAAGTTGGTGTAAGTGTCTGCTTTGACATTAAATTCCCGCTTCTATATAAAGAATTGATAAGACAAGGTGCAGAAATTATCGTATCACCTTCTGCATGGAGTATTCTATCTTCTGCAAAAAATAAAGAAAAAGAAATTTTTATAAAAACTTGGGAGGCTATGAATATTTGCAGAGCAACAGAAAGTCTTGTATATTTTATTACATCAAATCTTACAGGAAAAACGGTTCCATATCTAGAAAGTATAGGACATTCAATGATTACAGCACCGATGGGTGAGGTAATTTGCAATGCAGGATTTGCTGAAACTCCGATATATGCAGACCTTGATATGAAAGTTGTTCGAGATTTAAAAGGTAAAGTACCTGTAGCTTTAATAGATTAATGAATTTTACATATTTAAATCAAAAAAATGTTCCTGTTCACCTACAGTTGTAATTTTTAGTTTATTAGAATTTTTAGTATCAAATTGAAAAATATTTGCTGAGGAGAAAAAAGCTGGGCGATGTTTACTTTTGTATAAATATACTTGTTCATTATAATTTTTGTTAAAATATTTATCCATAACAGCTCTAACTTTTTCAAATATATTATTAACACAAGGTTTTAATATTCCAGCATCGTCATAACCTGGAACATTAAAAAATAAATTCGGTTTTTTTGATTTATCAATAAATTTTTCATATGTCTGAAGTTGTTTATCAATAGCTAAAGCTTGCAATTCTTTTGATTGAGGTAACGGTGTATAGTGTGAAAGAATAGTAATTGGGTAGCCATCCTTTCCTTTGATTACTATACCTACTGCATTACAGCTTGCAAGTGCATCTGTATATATTGTATTTATTTTATCAGGTAAAATTCTTACAGCTTTACATTCATTCATTCCTACATGAACGATTTTATTGTCACCTTCTCGTACCATTTTTGCCAGAATCATTTCAGGCATGTTATTTATTGCAGTTCTATTTTCACTTGTTAGTTTTGATAATTTAGGTAAAATTTTTCTTGTTAAATTTAATATTGGCACGAATAACCTTCCTTATAATATTATAAAAACAATTACAGAAAGGAAATTGACTTTTTTTATTCTTCATCAAGACTTAATACAGCCATAAAAGCTTCCTGAGGTACTTCTACACGACCTACGGATTTCATACGTTTTTTACCTTTTTTCTGTTTTTCAAGCAATTTACGTTTACGTGAAATATCTCCGCCATAGCATTTATCAAGAACATTTTTTCTCATAGCTTTAATATTTGTTCTTGCGATTACCCTGCCACCGACTGCTGCCTGTACTGGAACTTCGAACAACTGACGAGGGATGATTTCTTTTAGTTTTGTAGTAAGCTTTTGTCCTATATAAAATGCGCTGTCTTCATGACAAATAACAGAAAGAGCATCAACAATTTCTCCAGCAAGCATAATATCAAGTTTGACTAATTTTGAGCGCTTATAATCACAAAATTCATAATCCATACTCGCATAACCTTTTGAACGGGATTTTAACTGATCATAAAAGTCTGTAATAACTTCACTTAAAGGAATTTCATAATCAAGACTTGCACGAATTTTATCAAGATATGACATATTTTTAAATATTCCGCGCTTTGTCTGCGCTAAATCCATTAAAGTCCCAACATAATCATTCGGTGTAATTATTTGTACTTTCACATAAGGTTCTTCAATATAATCTCTTACTTGAGCAGGTGGAAGATTTGCAGGATTATCAATTTCAATAACTTCTCCATTTGTTTTGTGAACTTTATAAACTACAGATGGAGCAGTCGTTACAAGGTCTAAATTATATTCTCTTTCTAGACGTTCCTGTGCAATTTCCATATGAAGCATACCTAAAAATCCGCATCTGAAACCAAAACCCAATGCACTTGATGTTTCTGGCTCAAAAGTTATACTACTATCATTAAGTTTAAGTTTTTCTAGGGCTTCTTTTAGGTCTGCATAGTCATCATTATCAACAGGATACATACCGGAAAATACCATAGGAAGAGCTTCTTTGTATCCAGGAAGGGGTTCTTTAGCTGAATTTTCAACAGTTGTGAGTGTATCACCGACAAACCTTGTTAATTCTTTTATTGAGCCGGCAAAATATCCTACATCCCCGCATACAAGTTCATCTACAGGAACTCTTGACGGAGTTTGATAACCGAGTTCAACAACTTCATATTCTTTTCCTGATGCCATAAATTTAACTTTATCGCCACGTCTAATTTTGCCATCAATTACTTTAAAGAAACATAAAGTACCAAGATATTGATCATAAGCACTGTCAAATACTAATGCTCTAAGAGGCTTTTCAACTGTATCTTCAGGCGGAGGAATTAAATCTACAATTGATTCTAATACTTCTTCTATCCCAATACCGGCTTTAGCACTTACTGGAATTGCAAGTGAGGCGTCAATACCTAATACTTCTTCAATTTCTTCTCTTACGCGTTCTACATCTGCAGAAGGCAAATCAATTTTATTAATTACAGGAATAATTTCCAGATTTTGTTCTGCTGCAAGATATACATTTGCTAAGGTTTGAGCTTCTACACCTTGAGTGGAATCAACTATCAAAAGTGCACCCTCACAGGCTGCAAGAGAGCGTGAAACTTCATAAGAGAAATCAACATGTCCTGGTGTATCAATGAGGTTAAGAACATATTCTTTCCCATTTTTAGCTTTATAATTCATTCTTGCAGCATTAAGTTTTATAGTAATTCCTCTTTCACGTTCAATATCCATAGAATCCATAATCTGATTCTGCATATCACGCTGAGCTACTGTACCTGTGAATTCCAATAATCTATCTGCTAGTGTTGATTTTCCATGGTCTATATGGGCAATTATACAAAAATTTCTTACATTTTCTCTGTATTTCATAACTTTAATTATATGTAAAAAATCCCTGACATCAAGTGAACTCAATATAAAAATAATTTGATTAATTTTCATTAATAATACTTCCGTTTTTTAAAATTTCATGTATAATATATTTATTATTGGAATTAAGGAATAAAAATATGCATGGAGAACAACAGCTTCTTAATAAGCTTTATACAGCTCAAAACTGTATAAACGAAGAACAAAATTATATTGAAATTTTAAAAGTTTATTGTGAAAATAGAATGGAAAATTCAAGTGAAGTAAATAAAATTTATCCTATTCTTTTAATTATTGAACAATCTCATCGAAATATTTCTGATAAAATTAACGAAATAATATCAATTATTTAATTTTCCACAAATAACTCTATCTATGTTTGCAAGGTCTTTTATAATTTCTATTGAAGTAAATCCAGCCTTTTCCATTAATTTTTTTACATCCTGAGCTTGTCCTATACCTAATTCATATAGCAAATATCCGTCTTTATTTAAAATTTCAAAAGCTCCAGATGTGATTTTTTCATAAAATTCTAACCCTAGCTCATCCTTTGTATATAAAGCAATTTCAGGGTCAAAGGATACTTCTTTTTGCACATCAGATTTTTGTGAAATTGGTATATATGGCGGATTAGAAATTATTATATCAAAACTTTCATTTGGTTTTATATTAGAGAAAATGTCTGATTTTCTAAATATTGCTTTATTATATAAATTTAATCTAGAAGCATTGTCTAATGCAGTATTTAATGCATCTGTCGAAATATCAAGACCAATAATATGACATTCTGTATGTTTTGCAATCATACAAGCTATACATCCACTTCCAGTACCAATATCTAATGCCATTTTATAATTATTTTTATTTATAATTTCTATAGCTTTTCTTACAAGTAATTCAGTTTCATCCCTTGGGATAAGTACATGAGGATTAACAATAAATTTTTCACCCATAAAGTCCGCAAAGCCTATTATATGCTGTATTGGTTGCTTCGTTTGAGCACGTAGTTTTGCTTTTTCTTCAACTATTTTTAGTTTTTCACTATCAATTTTGTTACTGATAATAATATCTTTTACACTGTAGCCTGCAAAGTGTTCAATGAGTAATTTTACTTCTATATTAGCCTCATTAGGTTCAATTCCACTGTCTGTCAAAATTTTTATTATTTCATGTATGCTTGTCATAGTTATAATCCGGTTTTTTGTGTTACTTTAAGATAATCAATCATTTCAAAGATTGATATAATTTCTTTTAAAAAATTCATAAAAGGTTCGGTATCTGTCACAGGTCTATGTAAGGAACCTAGTTTAAATAAATCTTTTGATGTAGCAAGAGCAATAAGTAGTTTGCCATCTTTAAACGAGCATTCTGCATGTTTTGTTCCAAAAGTATTTGATATTTTTTTAAATCGTTCCATAAAGGCTGTTGTTAAAATATATCTTGCTTCTACCTGATCATTTGCATCAACGAAAAATTGTTTAGTAAATTCAGGATCTTCTAGTTTTACTTCATCATAAACTTTCTTATTACCGATTAGCCCCCTGCACCTTACAATTGTATGTCCTGTAAATTTTTTACCTGTTCCAATTAGAATTATTACCCCTTTAAATGTTGTATGCGTATGCCTTCTACCTTTTGAATCCCTTGTTGTATATGTAAGTTCTGTTTCTGAAATATCTATTGGCATATTATTATATATACCTGTAAAATTGTCATCAACACTTCTATTTTCAAAATAGCCAAAAACTTCTGATGTTCTGATAAATTCAGTATCTATTACGGTTAAGTTTGTCCAGCTAAAGTTCCCAAATGCCTGCATTATTATAGGCATAATTCTTGTTTTAAATCGGGTTTCAAAGTTCTTTTGCATACACACATATATTATGCATGAAATAAATATCCCAATAAATGCTAAACTACCAATAAATCCTTGATTAATATTTATACAATATATCAATGTGGGGATGCAAATTGTAAGCCCAATAATAGTGTATATAATTGCACTCTTTAGAGTTTTTGTTCTATCAGTTTCTAAAGTTTGAAGTGATGGTACTACTTTGCTATGGTATATTTTTGCAAAATTGCTTTTAAAATCTTGTATGTTGTTAAATTCCATTTTTTAATATTACAGTATTTTAATTTTTATTTATTCATTCAATTATAGTATTCTCTTTTTCATGTGCTGTTATTATATAATCTATTTCATTTTTAGCTTCCAATTTTGACGAAAGTTCCTTTTTTTCAATATTATACTTTTTACACAATTTTTCATAATAATAAAGCTGTTTTTTAGTTGGGGCTTCTTTGCTCATTTTTACTTCTTGTAGAAATTTTCTTTTCTTTTTTTCAAATTCTTTTTGCGCTTGAATAATAGGTTCCTGCTTTTTCTTGTAATCATAATACTTACGACATTCTTTTAGATACAATTCTGTATCTTTTAAAAATTGGTTATTATCTATTAGTTCTTTTAAAAACTCAAATCTGGAAGAATTTATTTCAAGATAATACTTTTCATCTTCAATAAATTTTGCAAGAATTTCTTGAACATCAAGTTCTGGAGATTTCTTTACAAGTGCACGTAAAAAATTACATAATGCGCTTTTTTGATTTTTAGTTAGTTCAAGGTATATTTGTTTTTTTATTTCATACATATATTTATTTTAGCTCAATAGCCTTTAAAAATCCAGAAAAATAAAATGGCTGACATAAAATTTGTCAGCCACAATATTTGTGTGAGTAAATGTTTATTTATAAGTTGTTATTATGCGAAAGCAATCATTTTATCATATTCATCAACTGCACCAGCACCGATTCTTTCAGCTTGTTCTGCTGGAGCTTGAGCTATATATGATAAGGTTTTAGGACTCAAAAATGCTGCTATATCTTCATCAAGCCCTTCAACTTCTGCAGGGATACCTGCTTCATGTTTCAAAGCATAAATGTCAGGTTCAGCTTTAAAAAATTGTGAAGCTCTTGCTTCTACTGCTTTATCGGAAGTATCAACCTTTTTAGCTTGAGCTGTTAAATGCAGACCCCAAATAGCATTTGCATCAAGGTTTAAATTTGTCTTATCAACTTTTGCAGATTCAGCTGCTGCCTGAGTTTGTCCTACAGGTACATTTTCTTTTGGTGCAGCTTTTTTAGGTTCTTCCTTTTCAACTTTTTTGCCGAACAGAAAATTGTTTACGTTTC
Organism: Candidatus Gastranaerophilales bacterium; assembly: GCA_944323725.1. GTDB lineage: Bacteria > Cyanobacteriota > Vampirovibrionia > Gastranaerophilales > Gastranaerophilaceae > Scatousia. The sequence goes on from CALUTP010000008.1 coordinate 66,719, forward strand.
CTAAATTTCCGTTAAATTTGTCGATTGCCATCTTTTCTTTCTCCATTTAATTATTTACTCACATTCTCTTAATCGTCACTTTTATATTTTTTCTTTAATGATTAAGCCGAATTTGTCTGGTTTTGTAACAAATGTTTACATTCTTATACTCTGCGATTCTTTTTCCTGTGAATTAATTTTCTCTTGTATTTATATAAAGTAATTTCGTATTTAAAAATTGCGCAAAGCGTATATAAAATTTACATATACTTTACATTTGTTTACAATAGATTTAAATAATAAAAACAGTGTAAATCCCTAATATTATTATACTTTTAGATTAGAAAAAACAAATTTATCCATAGCTTCAGCAAAACCGTCATTTTCGACAGAATCAGTTATAAAATCAGCATATTTTTTGAGTTCTTCAGTTGCATTGCCCATAGCAACAGCAATTCCTCCAGCTTTTAAAAGTTCTATATCATTATCTTGATCTCCGATTGTGAGAATTTCTTCTTTTTTAATACCCCACATATCTGCTAGGAATTCAACTCCTGCGCATTTTGTTGCGTTAGGATTCCCTATTTCACAAAAATATGGAGTTGATTTTACAACGTATAATTCAGGAAAAGTCTTATGAAGCTCTTCTACCCAGCTTGTTACTCTTTCAGCATCATTATAATCAATTGCGAGAATTTTATTTACATTATCAATTTTTAATCTGGAAAATGGACATACTGTGTAGGATACAAATTTACCATCAGTATATTTTTTCACAAAATCATTATCTTTTTCTACATATAATTTATCATCAAGATACAGATTTATATGAATATTATTGTCTTTTGCCCATTTAATTATTTTATTAGCGTAGTCATTACATAAGTTTTGCTGGTATAGAGTGTCACCAGATTGTGATTTTATGAGTCCTCCCTGATAAGATACAATGGGGGTATTAAGCCCAAGTATATCAGCAATATGTTTGGTTGCACAGTGCATTCTGCCTGTGACAAGAACGACTTTAATATTATTTTCGCACAGTTTTTTTATACAGCATTTGACATTTTCTGTAATTCCGGTATCCCACTTGACGATGGTTCCATCAATATCTGTAGCAACCATTTTTATCATAATTTAAGACCTCTAAGGATCGCGCATAATGTTTTTGCGTCGCTAATTTCGCCATTTTTAACCATATTGCAGATATTACTTATATTAAATTCAAAAGTCTTTATAATTTCCCCTTCATCGGGATGTTCCCCTACAAATTCAAGATTAGTAGCTTTGTACAGATATAATTTTTCAGTACTATAACCTGCAGAGGTGTATATAAATCCTAAAGATGTCCAATCTTTGGCTTTATAACCGGTTTCTTCTTCCAGTTCTCTTTGAGCAGCTAGGTCAGGATTTTCGTCCTTTTCTAATTTTCCTGCCGGAAGTTCATATATAGTTTGTTTTAAAGGGTATCTATATTGTTTTACAAAAAGAATAGTACTTTCATCTTTGAATGCCAGAATTACTACTCCGCCTGAGTGGTGAACTATTTCTCGAAAAGACTTTTTCCCATTGGCGAGTTCAACTTCATCACGACATACTCTAATTATTTTGCCGTCGTAAACACATTCAGATGCCAATTCTTTTTCTTCAAATTTCATATAATAATAATAACATAAATTCTTATAAAGAGCGAATTATTGATTTTATGTTTTCATCAGTAATTTTTACTAATGCAACTGTTTTTGCAGTATCATCTAAAGAATTCAATCGTTTTAAAGTTTCGGCTGTTTTTAGAATAATTGTCTGATTATTACATTTTAAAAGTTCTCTTATAGCAAAAATGTCATCTGAAAAATCTAAAGCTGTATATACAAAGTAGCTGTCCTCATTTAACTCCTCTTTCAAAAGCTGCTTAAAATGTTTTTTATTAATCCCAGAAAGGAGTTTTTTAATATTTTGGATTTCATTTTTTGTATCTTTGTCTTCATCAAACAAATATTCATCATTTTCAGTAAGAGTTTCAAACTTTTCCTGAGCATTAAGCATCACAGCAGCTATTTTGCTGTCTGGTTCTGAGGAAATTAAATTATCAAAGACTTCTTTTAATTCAAAATCTAAAACAATTGCAGGACTTAGAATTTCGCCAAGACCATTAATAATATAATTGATAGTTAAAAGAGCATCTTCATAATGATTATTTAATAATTCGAATAGATCTGAAAGATATGGTATTTCTCCTGCAATGTTTTCTGCCATAGAAGAATTTTTCATCGCTTTAAATATTTGATTAAGAGCCTCTTTATTCCCATACATAATAAGAAATTTTACTGCTGATAATTTTTCAAAGTCATCATCAAATGAGAGCTTTTCAATAGCATTATTATAGGAAATTTCGTCCTGAAACATCCCAAGAGTTGCAGCACAATTTGCATTAAGACTATCATCAGCAGAATAAGAATTTTCTCTCAAATACTCAAGAGCAAGAGGATCTTGAATATATGAAAAATACTTTGCACAATATGTTTTTTGTGCATTACTGCCAGTTTCAAATATTTCTAATATTTCATCAGTTAAATCTTCATCAGCATACTTTGCTAAAACAGAAATTATAACATCATCATAATATGGTGAATAATAATTAAAAAATTTTAAAAGATTTTTATAATTAGTTTTATTGCAAGCATTAAAAATTCGTTGAGCAACATTTTGTTTAATAAAATCAAACAAAAAATTATCCTTTGCAACAAGTTCCTTAAATAAATCTACATCAGCATCATCAACTAAGTGAGCAGCAGCCTGTTCATAATCACTTTTATTTTTGCCTGTGAGTTTTTTGATTAGATCTTCACCCATAGTTAGTCAAGATAAAAAACAGTAATAACCTTATGACCTTCTTCAGCATATTGAACAGCATTATGAAGGGTTTTGCTGGTATGAGAAAGGAAGCAAATTAATTGGTTGCAATCGTCAATAATTTCTCTATTGCAAACTCTAGAAGCATCAGCAAGAGTCATCATAGCTCTATCAGCGTGCTCAATAATATTAGGGACACCAATAAGTTGATTTTGTACATCCGAAGGCTGTTGACCAATAGTTTGAGGTAAAATGACTTTTAATTTATCAGGATTAGCCTTCATAGCACCTCTGATAGCTGCTGCGTTGGTACCTGAAGATCCGCCAGATGTAATAATGGTATTACCTTGCATTACAAGGGCTGTAGTAAGAGTTTCAATCATCTGTTGATGAGTAATAGGAAGATTACGACTTCCAATAATAGCGATTTTTTTAGCTGATTGTCTAATAGTTGCGAGTTCTTGGGCTAATTCGTCAACTGTATGTGGAGAATCCGATTTTACAGTATCTAAATCATCCATTGGAACAACAATTGAAGGTTGTTCACTTTTTTTATCATCATCAGCACTCATTGTAATTTTGGTTTCAAAATCTGCCATTATTTCCTACTTTCTAAATAAATCCTAATAATTGAAATAAAAATTTTTTTCGATTATGCTGATTATAACATAAAAAATCAATTTTGGGAATAGGGATATGGAAAATATATTGGAGAATCTTAACAGAGAGCAAAAAGAAGCTGTCCAAACAGTGACAGGGCCGCTATTAATACTTGCAGGAGCAGGTAGTGGAAAGACTAAAGTATTAACTACAAGAATTGCATATATGATAAAAAAAGGTGTGAAACCTAAAAACATTATGGCTGTTACATTTACCAATAAGGCAGCAAAGGAGATGAAAGCTCGTCTTGGGAGTATGATTGGTGAAACCACAGTAAAATATATGTGGGTAGGTACATTTCATGGCATTTGTGGCCGAATTTTAAGGGAAAACATTGACCGTTACAGTTTTCCTTCGGGGAAAAAACTTGATAAGAATTTTACGATTTATGATGATAATGATACTAGTGCTGTAATTAAACAAGCTGTTAAAAAATTAAATTTAGATGATAAAATTTATCAGCCAAAACTTGTAAAAGCTGTTATTTCAAATGCAAAGAACAAAATGCAAGACGCATACACATTTGCGACTTTTGCAAAAGATTTTAAATCCCAAAAAATTGCTCAAATATATGAAGAGTACGAAAATGCTTTAAATAATAATAATGCAATTGATTTTGATGATATGCTTATGTTGACAGTAAAACTACTTGATCATAATACTGAAATTAGGACTGAATATTATGAAAGATTTAAGCATATAATGGTCGATGAGTATCAGGATACAAACTTAGCTCAGTACAAATTAGTTAATATGTTATATACAAACAAATTACCTGAAATCCCATCAGAGCGCTCATTATGTGTGGTAGGTGACGTTGACCAATCAATATATAGCTGGAGAGGTGCTGATTATACAATAATTATGAATTTCCAAAAGGATTTCAAAAACACAAAGTTAATAAAGCTTGAACAGAATTACCGCTCTACTGCTAATATTTTAAATGTTGCGAATGCGATTATTGAAAATAATACTGAGCGTGTAGATAAAGTTTTATACTCAAATAAGGGTGAAGGAGAGCTGATAGATTATTTTGAAGCTCAAGATGAGTCAGATGAAGCAAATTTTATTGTAAGTAAAATTAAACAGGATAGTGGTGGGAATTACAATCAATATGCCATTTTATATAGAACGAATTCTCAATCCCGTTCAATAGAAGAAGCCTGTATGGCTGCGGGTATTCCATATAGAATATATGGCGGTCTAAAATTCTATGACCGTAAAGAAATTAAAGATATTATTGCCTATCTCAAATTAATTTATAATACGGATGATTCTCAAAGTTTTAGAAGAATAGTAAACGTTCCAAAGCGTTCTATCGGAGATACTACAATTAAAAGATTGCAGGATTTTGCGGATAGAGAAGATATTTCGCTGTTTGCAGCAGCTCAAAGAGTTCAAGAGGACGATGAAATCCCTCAAAGAACTAAATCAAAAATTACCGATTTCGTAAATCTGATTACCAAATTCCGTGACGCAAAGGATAATTATAATCTTCGTGAATTTGTAACGCTTGTAATCGAAAAATCAGGATATTTAGCAGAATTACAACTCCAGAATACTCCTGAAGCAGAAGCTGATATTGAAAACTTGCAAGAACTTGTAAACGTAGCAGAAGAGTTTGTTCCTGAAGAAGATGATAATGTTCTTGGGGAATTTTTAGCACAAGTAGCTCTAGTATCAGATATTGATAATATGGATACAATAGCCAATAATGTAACCCTTATGACATTACATGCCGCTAAAGGTCTTGAGTTCCCTGTTGTATTTATGGCAGGGATGGATGAGGGGGTCTTTCCGCATCAAAGAACTTTCAATTCAAATTCAGAATTGGAAGAAGAACGCAGACTTATGTATGTGGGAGTCACTCGTGCTGAGGAAAAACTATATTTAACATCTGCAAAACGTCGTCAGATGTGGGGTGAATTTAAATATTACAATCCATCAAGATTTATAGAGGAGATTCCTCGCCAGTTAATGAATATGACTTCATTTGAAGGGAGTATTTCAGATGGTTCAACATTTAGAAATGCTGTTTCTAAAGCAAAAACAGGAAAATCTGATTATTCATATTCTGCAGCACAAAGTGATAGCTATGGTTATGTGAAACCTTCTACAGGATTTGGTAAAGGTTTTGTTGCTCCTACAAAAGGGCTTGCGAATAATACAGCAGCTAACAAAATATCATATAACTATGAACAGCCAAAACGTACCCCACAGCGAACCATTTTAGTTAAGTCACATGCAAATAAGCAACGTGATGAAGAAAAAGTTAAAGAATTTTTCAAAGATAATGCCATAAAACGTATGTTGGAAGAAAAGAAGCAAAAAGAACAAAAACAAGCAATAGAAGCTCAGGAACGTGAAAAAGCTATTCAAGGCACTTCTACCATAGAATATGTATTTAATGTAGGGGAGCGAGTTTTCCATGATAAGCTTGGCATAGGACATATTACAGATGTGATTAAAGTCGGTGATAGTATGATGTACACCATAGACTTTGGAAAACAGGGTAAAAAAGCTATGGATGCCGCCTATGCTAAGTTGAAAAAATTCTAAAGGTAATAGTGAGGAGCTAAATTAAAACCAAGGGTAATCGTCTTTGATTTCCCATCCGTCCTGTTGGATTAAAGCACCGCAGTAATATGTTCTGGTTGAGGTCTTACACCCCCAGCTTGAATGAGTCATAAGAGTATCTCTTGACTTTTGTTCATATCCAAACATATTAAATTTTGAATTACTTTGTGTTATTCCCATTAAGAATACATCTTTGCTAAAAGTATTCGGTTTTTGAAATCCGTTTATATCAACAAATAATAAAATTCTTTCGCCGTAATTGCCATTATTATTATCATAAGCTAAATGTATTAGAGTAGAATTATTTATTATAAAACGGTAAATATTATCACTGGGTTGGTATCTTGTAACTGTTCCGTTAGGATAATACCAGTCATAGTAGCATTGTTTGGAAGAATTTTTGCCAACTCCGCAATCTTCAACGATTTTTATATAAGGTATCAAATAACGGTTTGCAAATATATTCAGAGAATCTTTTAAAGGTGATAAATCTCCGCTTACAGATTTTGTTTTTATAAATTCCCAGTTGGAAATGTCACCATAATCCTTTTGAGCCATTGTAAATGCTTGTAATATTGTTGAATAAGCTTTTTTTAGCTGTGTTGCAGTAACTGTTTTCTTATGTTTTGCTATAAGTGCCGGCAGTGTCATCGCTGAAACTATTCCGATTATACCCAGTGTGATAAGCACTTCTGCTAATATAAAGCCATTATTATTATTCCTCATAATTATTATATCCTTAGTTATCTAACTATATAGTTAGATAATATAATTCAATAATTAGATTGTCAAGCTTTTATCAATATATAGTTATGAAATGAAGAATGAATATATTTTAGAAAAAGAAAATATAAGAAAGTTGATAAAGCTTTTGGCTACGGCTGAGGGTAAGACTTTAACCAGATTAAAGGTTGATATTAACCATAAATATAATAAGACAGATTCTTTGGAAAATCTTGCAAATAAGTTAAGAAATAAGACGATAAAAGTGACAGAGCTTTTAGAAATCTTTGATGTGCTTGAATATGAACTGGTTATAAGAAAAAAATAGTATATAGCTAAGTATAGTTGTCTAATGGAAAATTTGTTTTCTGAATTTATTCTATTAAATAAATTCAGGAGGCGTTATGAAAAAATTTTTGTTATTTGTTATAACAGGGGTGGTATTTTTATTTGGTTCGCAGGTTTTTGCAGATGAGCAGCAGGAAGCATTAAAGTTTTTTAAAAGCTACGTGAATGCGGCTAATAATTATAGTCCTGAAATTATACAGATGTATTCGCCTGAAGCAAGGATTATCAGACAAGTTGTAAAACCCGATGGCGGACTTGTTGATGTGGAAACTGATATGGATACATATATTTCTCAGATGAGACTCGGACAAAAGGGTGCAAAATTAAGGAAATATAAAAATACTTATACTGATATAAAGGCTGCAAAAATCGAAAATGGCTATAAAATCAGCTCTTTAAGACAGCCTGCGGGAGAAAAATATAAGCTTAAAACTTATATGATTGTCCAAAAACAGCCATCAGGAAAATGGTTGATTACTGAAGAGATGATGCAGACTAAAGTCCAAACTTTCTTAAAATATGCCAAGAAATAACATAATATATGTTATTAATATGTTCATTTCTTTCTCTTTTATTGCGAGTAAAAGAGAAAGAAATGAACCAAAGAAAGAGAAAAACGCTAAGCTCACAGCATCGCAAAGCGATGCGAAAATCAAATGGCTGTCGTTAAATGCGTCAGCATTTAACCGTTCAAGCCTCACTATCGCACAATAAATTGTGCACGTTCGGCAAATTTTAAGCGAGCGTGTACGAAGCACGATAGTGAGCAAAGAGGTGAAAAGCTTTAGCTTTTCACGAACAACAATTTAATCTTGCAATGCCAGAATGGCATTGCTGGAAACTCAGCGAGTTTTTCTTTTTGCCTTCTTTTGCAGTTGAAAGCTTTGCTTGAAACGTGCAAAATGGCCTCACTTAGGTTTTTAGTTGTGAGCTGGTTCACTTTTTCTTTTTGCTTCGCAACAAAAAGAAAAAGTGAATAGTACCAATAACATATATTATGTTTATAATATAATTAGAATATGGAAAAGTTTAGATTTTTGACAGCAGGCGAAAGCCACGGAAAGTGTTTAACTGCAATTATTGAAGGTTTACCTGCAAACCTTGAAATAGATGTAGATTTTATTAACGAGGAACTAAAACGCCGTCAATGCGGTTATGGACGTGGCGGACGAATGAAAATTGAAAGTGATACAGTAGAGATTACTTCAGGTGTGCGCTTTGGTAAAACATTTGGCGCACCAATTACACTTGTAATTTATAATAAAGATTTTGAAAACTGGCAAAAAATTATGAGTGTAAGTCCTGCTGATGAAACTGATGAAAAATCTTTTACAAAATACAGACCAGGTCATGCAGATTATGCTGGAAGTATTAAATATCACCAAAAAGATTTAAGAAATATTTTAGAGCGTTCAAGTGCAAGGAAAACAGCTATTGAAGTTGCTGTAGGAGCTGTTGCAAAACTTTACCTTAAATATTTTGGCATAGAATGTTCATCTCGAATTATTCAAGTTGGTCAAGGCAAAACAGAAGAAGAAATACATGCACAAATTGATAAAGCTAAAGAAATGGGTGATACATTAGGTGGAAAATTTGAGGTTATTTATAAAGGGCTTCCTATAGGTTTAGGTTCTTACGTACACTGGGATAAAGCGCTTGATGGCCGAATAGCTCAGGCAGTTATGAGCATTCCTGCTGTAAAAGCCGTTTCTATTGGCGAAAATCATGCTTATAAAATGTTTGGCAGTGAGTTTCATGATGAACTGTTCCTCGTGGATGATAAAATAGTCCGTAAAACTAATAATGCAGGCGGTATTGAAGGTGGCATGACAAATGGAGAAGATTTAATTGTAAAAGCTGTAATGAAGCCGATACCAACATTAAAAAAATCTTTAAATACGGTAGATGCTTCAACTTTAGAACAAACAGAAGCACATTTTGAACGCTCTGATACATGTGCAGTCGAAGCCTGTGCAGTTGTTGCTGAATCCCGTATTGCTTGTGTACTTGCAAATGAAATTTTATTGAAATTCGGCGGTGATGCAATAGAAGATTACAATTTATAGAAAAATTTTTAATATAACAAGTCTTTTTCAGTGAATTTAAATTCTTCAACAATAGAGTAATCAACAGGCAAAATAAATGTTATATAATCTGAATCTGCCTTTTTGTCCATTTTCATTAATTTCACCATCTTTTCTATAGGGTAATCTGGTATTGTTTTAAAATTAAATTTTTTTATTACATCATCTGCAAAGTATTTGTAATTTATATCAATAAGATTTCTTTTGACAGCAAGGTTAAATGCAAAAATTATACCTTTGACAATAGCTTCACCATGTGTGTATTTCTTATAATTTGTATATTTTTCTATAGCGTGTCCATAGGTATGTCCAAAGTTTAAAATTTTTCTTAGATTACCCTCTTTTTCATCTTTTTGAACAACAGAAACTTTAAGTTTTATACAAATTGTAATTAGATTTTTTAAACTATCAGGGTTTTTTAAAAGAATGTTTTCAAAATTTTCGCTTATAAAATTTGTGAGGTTTAATTCTTCTTCACATTTACAACTTTTTTCTATAAAAGCATATTTAACAACTTCACCAAGTCCGGTTTTAAATTGTCTATCATCAAGTGTATTTAGAAAATTAGTATTGATAATGACAGCTTTAGGCTGATAAAAACTTCCTATAAGATTTTTACCAAAATTAGTATCTATTCCAGTTTTCCCTCCAACAGAGCTGTCGACACAAGCTAATAATGTTGTAGGTACTTGTATAAATTTTATACCACGCATATATGTAGAAGCTGCAAATCCGGCAATATCTCCAACAACTCCGCCACCAATCGCTATTAGGGCATCATTTCTACTTAACTGCATTTTGAAGGCTCTATTGAGAATTTTTTGGTAGTTATGGAAATTTTTTTCTTTTTCTCCATCTTTAAGTATAAATTTTTCACAATTTTCAAATCCTAGAGCTTTACCGTATAATTTATTTACTTTTTCAGATATAACAACGAGGAATTTTTTTCCTGTCGCATATGATAAAATTTTTTTCTTTAAATCAGAAATATCTTCATTGCATATAATAATTGGATAATTTTGTGTAGAGGAATTAATATTTACAAATATATTAGCCATTTATAACTCCTAAAATTTCATTAACTATATCATAAGGAGTTTTATTATCTGTGTCAATTGTAACATTGGCTTTTTCATAATTTATAGCTCGGTTTTGTGATAATTGTCTAATCCTTTCCAGTGAAAAATTTTTAGCTAATAATGGGCGGTGTGTTTCCTGTTTAATTCTATTAAAAATTTCTTCAGGAGAAGCTTTTAAATAAATAACAAAACAATTTTCTAGCAAAAGATAGCGATTGATTTCATTTTCGAATGCACCGCCTCCAAGTGCTATAATTTGATGAGTTTGTGTAGTAAATTTTTTAATTTTTTCTTGTTCTAAAGCTCGAAAATGAGGTTCTCCAAATCTTAGAAAAATTTCTGAAATTTTTCTACTAGTTCCTTTTTCAATTTCATTGTCGATATCTACAAGGCTATAATCAGTTAAAACCTTATGTAATTCTTCCGCAACAGTTGTTTTCCCGCTGCCCATCATTCCTATTAGTGCTATATTATCTTTTTTCATAATTAATCTTTTAATAACCAAATTAATCATACAATAAATATTTAGTGTATGATATTACCTATGAAATGGATTTTTATATTATTTATAATTTTAATTTTTTATATTACTTTTATTGAGCCAAATATTTTAACGGTGAAATACCTAAAACTTGAAAGTAATGAATTAAGAGGTATGAAAATTGTTTTTGCAAGCGACTTTCATATGAAACCATACGAGTTATATAGACTTAAAAGAATTGTTAGGAAAATTAATTTGCAAAATCCTGATATAATATTGCTTGGCGGAGATTATGTGAACGGGCATAAAAAAGGCAGTACTCTTAGTATAGATAAAATTTCAGGCGAATTATCTAATTTAAAATCTAAATATGGAACAATTGCAATAATGGGTAATCATGATGGCTGGCAAGGTAAAAAAGAAGTTATAGAGGCATTTGAAAGAGCAGGCATTACTGTTCTTGAAAACGCAAACAAAAACTTTGATAATATTACAATAGCAGGTCTAGAGGATATGCAAACTGCAAATCCGGATGTTAAAAAAGCATTATCAGGAGCTTTCTATCCTGTCATAATGCTTACACATACTCCTGATATGATAGAAAGTATCCCTTCATCTGTTGAACTAACACTTGCAGGGCATACTCATGGCGGACAGGTTGTTTTACATAAGCCTTTGATAGTTCCTTCAAAATATGGAAGAAAATATGCTTATGGACTTTCTTATAATAAAAATAAAAAAATATTTGTTTCTCGCGGACTGGGAACAAGTATATTGCCTGTGCGATTTAACTGTTTCCCTGAAATTGTAGTAATTGAATTTATATAATTAAATAGAATCTATTAACTTTTTACAGGATTTTTTTCTACATCGACAGTAATTTTAGCGATTTTAGGTTTCTTCATTAATAGCATTAATGGTATTACTAAAAAGCATATAATGCCGAAAATTCTAAAAGAATCTATAAATGCCCAAAGTGTTGACTGTTTAACAAGTTCTCCATATAAAGAATATTGTGACATATATTCTGCAACACTTTGATGTGTATAAGCAGAAAGTGCTCCTGTAGTAGATTGCATTTTTGCTATAAATACAGGGTTGAGATCATTAAGTTTCCCTACCATCATATATTGATGAATTTGAGCAAATCTTGTAAGCATAGTTGCCACAAGAGATGTACCAATTGCACTACCAATATTTTTTAATAAATTCTGAATACCGGTTGCGTTTGTCATTTGCTCATTTTTTAAGGTATCAAGTGATAAATTCATAATTGGAACCATTGAAAGTCCCATCCCCATTCCCATAAAAAAGTTTGGAATAGCGATATTCATATTTGAAATTTGCAAATTTAAAGCACCAAAAGCTAATCCAGCACCACCTATAAGTGATAACCCTGCGACAACAAGAAATCTATTATCAATTCTGTTTGATAATGTTGCAGTCATTATCATTGCTGTCATACTTCCAAATCCTCTAGGCATCATGGTTTCTCCGCTTAAAAATGCAGTATATCCCATCATACTCTGCAAAAATTGAGGTAATATTGCTAGTGAAGCATATAAAACAGCTTGGATTACTACCTGTATAATTGTACCCGCAGTAAAGTTCCTATCTTTAAATACCCTTAAATCAACTAGAGATTCTTTATTTGTAATTTGTGAATGGAAAAATAATATGCAAGCAACCACTGACACTCCAAATGTCCATCTAATCCAAGTAGCATTAAACCAATCGGCATTATTCCCCTTATCAAGTACGGTCTGTAAGGTTACAAGCCATACGGTAAGATAGAAAAAGCCTCTACCATCAATTTTTACATTTTTTTGTTTTTTTGCATAAGGTGGGTCTTCAAGCAATTTATGACAAAGAATCGCTGCAGCACAGCCGAAAGGGACATTTATATAAAAAATCCAAGGCCAAGTCCAGTTATCTGTAATCCATCCACCAAGAACTGGTCCTATAATGGGGGCTAAAATTACTCCCATACCAAATACGGACATTGCTAAGCCGCGTTTTTCTTTATCAAAACTCTCTACCATTATAGCCTGAGATATTGGAAGTATTCCTCCCCCGCCAAAGCCTTGTAAGACTCTTGCAAATATCATAAATTCAATATTTTTTGCCATTCCGCAAAGCATTGATGCAATTGTAAAAAGCAAAATACTTATTATGAAAAAATTTTTTCTTCCAAATACTTTACTAAAAAAATCTACAGCCGGAATTACAATCCCTGCAGCTATAAGATAGCTTGTTAAAATCCACATGGATTCATCTCTGGTAGCTGAAAAGCTCCCAGCCATGTGAGGCAATGCTACGTTTCCAATTGTTCCGTCCAAAACATATATAAATACTGCAAGCATTACAGGGATAACCATTATCCAAGGATTAACTGTTGGTTTCCATTCTTGAATTATTTCACTTTGATTTTGGTTTTCTTGCATTATAATTCCTTAATTTTTTCCTTCAGCTTTTTTTTCACTTTTTAATAAAAACATAATCGGAATTAAAATAAAACATGCAATTGCAAAAACTTTAAATGTTGTCATATATGCACACAAAGTAGATTGTTGTATAAGCTGGTTATAAAGCATTTTCCCTGCCATATATGTTGCATTCATCATATCCCCAGCTTGATGAATAAATGAGTTTGCATATGAACTCAATCTTTCTGCATATACATTATTTAATCCGGTTAAAGATTTTACAAGTCCATGTTGATGCACTTGTGAAAATCTAGAAATCATAGTTGCTACAAGAGATGTACCAATTGCACCTCCAATAGTTTTTAAAAGATTTTGAAAACCTGAAGCATTTGTCATTTGTTCATCTTTTAAAGTTATACATGATAAAGTTGTAATTGGCATCATCGTAAAGACAAGTCCTACCCCAAATATGAAATTTGGTATGACAATATTCATCATGCTTATTTGTAAATTTAAATCACTAAGCATCCAACCTCCGATGCCTAAACAAGTTAATCCTACAATACCATAATTTTTGTAGCTTATTCGGCCTCCTATTCCGCCGAATATTGCTAATGCAGTAAAAGCTCCCAAACCTCTAGGCATAATTGCAACTCCGCTTGTAAAAGCGTCATATCCCATCATGTTTTGAAGCATTTGAGGTAATATCGCTAGTGATGCAAGCAATACTGCGTTAATTAATATAAGCATAATTGTTCCAAAAAGAAAATTAATATCTTTTAATACATCTAATTTAATAAGTGGTTTTTTACCTTTAATTTGTGATATGAAAAATGAAATACAACCTATTAAAGCGATTGCACTTAACCAGCAAATCCAAGGTGCATTAAACCAGTCAGCGTCATTCCCTTTATCAAATACAATCTGTAATGGAATTAACCAGACACAAAGCCATAAAAACCCGAATTTATCTAAGTGAGTATTTGGCTGACGCCTTGCATAAGGCGGATCTTCAAGGAATTTTTTTGCAAGTGCTATACATAAAAATCCTACAGGTACATTAATGAAAAATATGTAAGGCCAAGACCAGTTTTCAGTTATATAACCGCCCATAACAGGCCCAAGAATAGGTGCTACAACTACTACAAGTCCAAAAACAGCCATTGCTTTATTACGTGCTTCACCTTTAAAGCTTTCCATACATATAGCCTGCGCCATAGGCATTAAACATCCTCCGCCAAAGCCCTGTAATGCTCTTGCAATAACTATCATCCCAATCGATTGTGCTGTTCCGCACATGAATGATGCTATTGTAAAGATAAATACACCAAGCATAAAAAAGTTTTTTCTTCCCATAAATTTACAAAAAAAGTCAATCATAGGAATTACAATACTGCTTGCCATTAAATAACTCGTTAAAACCCATATGGATTCTTGATTACTGACAGAGTATGTACCTGCAATATGCGGTAAAGCTACGTTTGCAACTGTCTCATCTAATGCATACATAAAAGTTGCTATCATAACAGGCATGATAATAAACCAAGGGTTTGTTTTAGGTTTCCATTCTTCTTGCTGTATTATTTCTTCTTGTTTCATATAATTATCCTTTTTAAAAAAGTGAGCCGGATGATTCCCCGTTACTCACTTTTTAAAACTCTCCTTCTTATTATATTATTTAACTTTAACTTTTGGTACAACTGACATTCCTGGTACTATGTTATATTCATTCGGGTCTATTTTTTCGGTGAATACAATTTTTACTGGAATTCTTTGTACAATTTTTACGAATGATCCTACTGCATTTTCTGGCGGGAACAAACTTGATTTTGCACCGGAACTTCTTTGGATACTATCAATTTTACCTTTGAAAACGTGATTAGGATATGTATCAATTTTAATATCAACAGGCTGTTCTGGTTTCATATGTCTTAATTGGTTTTCTTTGTAGTTTGCAACAACCCATACATTATTTGGAACAATCACAAATAAAGGTGAACCAGGTTGTACATACATACCTACTTCAACTCTTCTATTAGATACAGTTCCATCTTGAGGTGCTATAACTTTTGTATATTTAAGATTTTGTAAAGCTTTATCCCTTTCAGCTTTTACTGCTCTTAAATCAGCATCAGCAACTTTATCATTGGATGATGAAAGTAATGATTCTTCAGCTTGTGTTAAATTAGCCTGCGCAGCATCATATTTCGCTTGAGCTGCATCCAAAGTCTGTTTTGATACTGCTCCTGATTCAAATAGTTTTGTATATCTATCTAAATCTTTTTTTGCTACTTCTATATTTGTCTGCATTGCTTTAAAATTAGCTTTTGCATTTTTTTGATTTAATAAAGTCCTTTGATAATTAGCTTCTGCTTTATCTAATGCAATTTTATAATCAGTATCATCAATTTCTGCAACAACCATACCTGCTTTAATTGGTTGGTTATCTTTTACATATACTTTAGTTATATGTCCTGAAATTTTTGGAGATACTTGCACTGTTGTAGTTTCAACATAAGCATCGTCTGTAGTCTGGTATATCAAAGCATCATGTACAAAGTATCCAACTGCTCCTAGCAATATTATGCCTATAATTGCTCCGATTGTTCTTTTTCTGCCTTTTGGGGCTTCTTTTTTCTCATCTTCTTTAATTTCTGTTGTTTTTTCGTCTTCCATTTTTAACCTCATTATCAGTATTATTATATATTCATATTTACAAGTTCTTCTAAATGTTTTCTAAATATTCTTAATGCTTCTTGTAATTTGTCAATTTCTTCTTGTGAAAAGTCACATGAAACATTATTTTGAAGATATGATTTAATTTTTTGATTAGTTTCAGATAATTTTTTATTTCCCTCATCTGTAATTATCATCTTTTTAATTAATCTATTATTTTTAATATCAACAACTCTTGTTATAAATTTCTTTTCTTCAAGAGAATTTAAAATTCTACCAGTATTAGCTCTATCTTTAAGGATTAATTTAGCTAAATCTCTTTGACAAATTCCGGGGTGACAAAAAATTGTATCAAGTGCAGCATGCTCTTCTGGAGATAGCCCTAATGCTAATCTATCAAAAATTTGTACTCCTAAAAGTTTCATAACTCTTGCTGTTAATTCTATATCATAATATATAGTATCAGTATAGTGTTTTCTAAGTTCTTCAGTCATTCTATTTCCGTTTCAAATTTTAAATATCTGTTGTAAAAAAAATATGTTGCATTTACAACAACATTATGCTAACATAGTATTATAAAAAAAGCAAGTAATATTATTAGAAGGAAAAAAAGTTGAAAAAGATATTAACATTAACACTTTTGGCAAGTTTTACGGCGATGAATTTCATGCCTCTTGCTGTATTTGCAAAAGATAAAACAAATACCTCTGCCCCTAAACAATTTAAAAGTACTGTTAAGAAAAGTAAAGATAAAAAAGTTTCAGATGATTATAAATATGCTTATGTCAATATGGATTGGTGGTCTGAATTTAATGATCCGATTTTAAGTGATTATATTGATAAAGCTATAAAAAATAATTATGACTTAAAAATGGCAACATTAAATGTTGAAGAATATTATCAAAATGTAAAACTTCAATTCGCAAATGAATTACCTATGGCAGGTATAGGTTTTTCTCCAGCTTTAACCAAAATGCCTGGACAGACAAATACTCATATGTTATTTGTAGCACCAGCACTTGTGAATTATGAAGCTGATATTTTCTTAAAAAATCATGATAAAACAAAATCTGTTAAAAAACTTTATGAAGGTTCAAAATTAGATGAAAGAGCGGCATATATTTCAATAGCTTCATCAGTCGGTACAGTATATTTAAATATTGTGAAACTTGATAAGACAATTGAACTTCAAAAAGAAATAGTTGATGCAAGACAAAATATATATGATTTAATGTTATTAAGCAATAAAGAAGGTTTGACCTCAACAGCAGATACTGTTAAAGCTAATAAAGCTCTAGTAAAAGGGCAAACAGATCTAGTAGAGTTAGAAAAACAAAGAGAAACTCTTTTAAATCAATTTTGTGTGCTAATAGGTGAAAGTCCGGAAAATGCTTCTGAAATAAAAAGAAGTTCTTTGGATAGCATAAAATTTGACAGAACAATACCTGAATCAATTTCATCAGATATAATTGTGCAAAGACCTGATTATTTAAGAGCAGAATTAATGGTAGAAAAAGCGGGTATTGATGTAAAAGTAGCAAAGAAAGAATTTTTGCCTACAATAAATCTGACAGGTTTAGCATTTTTTAACGCTGGGGATTTTGGCAATATTTTTACTACAAAAAATATGCTGCTCTCATTAGCTGGCGGACTTCTACTCCCTGTATTCACAGGCGGTTCAAGGGTTGCAAATTTAAGATTAAAAAAGGCAACATATGAAAGAATATTGCAAGATTACTACAAAACTAATTTAACAGCTATTCAGGAAGTAAATGATGCTCTGGTTATATCAAAAATGGACAAGACAAAAATGGATCAAACATTAAAACAAGCTAAACTTGAAAAAGCCGATTATAGTTATAACGAAGATAAATTTAACCATGGCACAATTTCTAAATTGGATTTACTTCAGTTTAAAGAAAACCTCCTTGCAATTGACCAGCTGGTTGCTCAACAAAAAGTCGAATGTATGGTAAATTCTGTCGGCTTGTATAAAGCGACAGCAAGTAAAATATAACTATATAACACTTAAATAATCATCACCTCTTTACTTATTAGAAGTAAAGCTTGCCGGTAAGAAATTACCGGTTTTTTTTATTGTGATAAAAATGAAAACTTTCTATTCACTTTCCCACCGTTTAGCATCAAATTTTAAATCTTTAACATTAAGCTTTAAAGATTCTAAATAAGGTTTTAACTTTACTAATATTTGAGTTTTTTTAAGCATTAATTCTTGTGCAACAATTGAATTTTCACAGGCAATAACCATAACTCCTCCACCTATCATGGAATATGGTCTTGATTTTGAAGCAAATTTTGCACCTGCAGCTTTTCCCCAGAATTTATATAAATTACTTCGGGTCATTGCTTTTTTGAAGGTCTTGTCTTCAAGTAATTCTGCAATAATAGCATCTGTTCCTACAAAATCTGTGTATAATACTTTCTTCAATTTTGCATCCCCAAATTTTTTATGATAAAATAATTGAATGGATTGTATTCAATTAAATAATATCATAAAAGCCTCTAAAAATATATTGATTATTTCACATTTAAATCCGGATGGAGATACCCTAGGTTCAATGTGCGGGCTGTATTCAGGGATAAAGGATAATTTTAAAAAGAAAGCTGATATGCTTTTATTATCAAAACTACCGTCAGTATATGAATTTCTTCCATTTATAAAAGAGGCGAAACATATTTCGGAATTTGATAAATCAAGAGAATATGATTTAGTTATTAATGTGGATGTAGCATCATATGATAGAATGTGTGATTCTTCGATATTTTTCGAAAAAGCCGCAAATACAGCAAATATTGATCATCACAAGACAAATGAAGGATATGCAAAAATAAATTTTGTAGAACCTAATGCGAGTTCAACAGGTGAAGTATTATTCGGGCTTATGAAAGAAATGGAATGGAAAATAAGCCTTGATACAGCTATTTGTCTTTATACTGCAATTTTAACAGATACAGGTTCGTTCAGATTTGATAATACGTCACCTAGGGCTTTGAATTTTGCGTCAGAACTTGTAAATATAGGAGTAAAACCGTCTCAAATTTATAAATACTGTTATGAAAGTAATTCAAAGGCATTAGTGTTATTTCAGGCTCATTGTATTGGTAAAGCAATGTTTGAAGATGATAACAGAATTGTATATACAATTGTTTATAAAAAAGATATGGAAAAATTTTGTGCTGGCGAGGATTGCACTGAAGGTTTGACTGAAAAACTTAGAGCAATTAATACAACGGAGGTAGCTTTTGTTGTTAAAGAATTAAATTCTAATATGTCAAAAATTTCAATGCGCAGCAAAAATACAGATGTAGCAGAAATATGCTCTGTATTTGGTGGAGGCGGTCACAAACTTGCAGCAGGTTGTGTTATAAAGTCTAATACTAAGGATGCTGTAAAAAAATTGTTAGAAGAAATTAGAAAACAGAAATCATGAAGAAATTCGGATTAAAAATAGATGGATTTTATAGAGCATTGACTCGTCTTGTTATTTCCGTAATCAAAAATGATTTTTACGGAATGGCAGCTGAAATGGGATTTATGATGGTAATAGGAATTTTCCCGTTCATGCTATTTCTTACAGCAGTATTTGGCTGGATGGGGAATAAATCTCTTATGGATCCTATTTTAGGTTTTCTTTCAACATTTATGCCAGAGCAGGCTATGGAACTTATAATAACAGTTCTTTCTGAGGCTATGATTTTTTCACATGGAAGATTAATGGCAATTATTGGTTTTTGTGTTACCCTTATTCTTTCAACAAATGCTATGGCTGTGGTGTTGAAAGGTTTAAATAGAGCTTATAAAGTTGAAGAGACTAGAAATTTTGTATATACCAGAATTCTTTCACTGCTTATGGTATTTGTAGATACTATGGTTTTGTTTTTAACTATCAACCTTATTGTATTTGGTAAAGTTATTATAGGATTTTTAATAACCCATATTCATATTTCAAAAGTGCTTGCTATTATATTATTGACGCTTCGTTGGCCTGTTGCGTTTGCTGCGCTTTATTTAATGGCATTTTTAAGTTATTATATCCTGCCGGATTTACGTGGGAATGAGCGTTTTAAACGTAAAAGTGCTATACCAGGGACTTTCTTTTTTACTATGTTCTGGCTGGCAGGTTCTTGGGGTTTTTCAATTTATGTCAATAATTTGAGAACTTATAATATGGTATATGGTACGATTGGTGCATTTGCAGTTTTGATGGTATGGCTTTATTATACGTCTATTTTGATACTTATAGGCGGGGAAATAAATTCTCAAGTTTATAACAAGCTGAATGAAAAAGCCCGTGAAATTCAATCTGATTTAGATGCCTTGAAAAAGAAAGATAATAATACATAATTGAGGCTTTTCTGGTTGACAATTACTGCTTAAATGGCTATAATTGCTTTATGGCTATTATAAAAGTTATTAAAGGGACAAAAGACATTTTACCTCAAGATATAGAGGCTTGGCATAGATTAGAACAAAAAGCTATGGAAGTCTTTACGAAATATGGTTATAAAGAAATCCGCACTCCTATTTTTGAAGCGACAGAACTTTTTGCACGTGGTGTTGGTGATACAACAGATATTGTAAATAAAGAAATGTACACATTTGAAAAGAGTGATCGTTCTTTAACATTACGTCCTGAAAATACAGCCGGTGTTGTCCGTTCATTTATAGAAAATGGGATGATAAGACTTTCTGCCCCTGTAAAATTATGGTATAAGGGGCCGATGTTTAGATATGAACGTCCTCAGGCAGGCAGACAAAGACAATTTCATCAAGTAGGTGTTGAAATGTTTGGGGTAAAACAGCCCAGTGCTGATGCTGAAGTGATTATGTTAGCAGTTGACTATTTAAAATCACTTGGGCTGAATGATTTGGAAGTTGAATTGAATTCTCTTGGATGTCCTAAGTGTAGAGAAGAATATAAAGCTAAAATTAAGGAAGTTTTGAAACCAGAATTTGAGCACTTATGTGAAGATTGTCAAAATAGATATGAAAAAAACCCTTTACGTCTTTTAGATTGTAAAGTTGAATCTTGTAAGGCAATTTTTGAAAAACCTGAAATTCAAAAAGTTATTCAGTCTGATTTTATTTGTGAAGAATGTGCACAGCATTACAGCCAGTTGAAATTATATTTGGATAAACTGGGTGTTAAGTATGTGGAAAATAAACTTCTAGTAAGAGGATTGGATTATTATAATAGAACAGTTTTTGAAATTAAATCTAATAATTTAGGTTCCCAAAACGCTGTATGTGGCGGTGGAAGATATGACAGCCTTGTAAGAAATTTAGGCGGAGAAGATACTCCTGCTGTCGGATGGGCTATGGGTATGGAAAGACTTAATTCTCTTTTACCTGAAGTTGAGAGTGAAAAACTTGATGGATATATTGTTTCAAATTCTCCAATAGAAGCCTTTGCTCTAGCTCAAGAATTGCGAGATGCAGGTAAAAAGGTAGAGTTTGATCTTGCTAATAAAAAATTTACAAAACAACTTGAAAAAGCTTCAAAAGTTGCAAAATATGCAATTATTCTAGGCGAAGATGAAATTAATGCTAATAAAGTTTCTGTAAAAAATCTTGAAACATCTGAACAGGTCACAATTGATAGAAAATTGATTTTCAATCAACTCGAAAAATAAGGGGTAAAAAACTATGGCAAGTCAGGTTCATGAAGTTATTAAAAGGCTTTCAAATGCCTTTAGAAAAAACTTTGAAGATTACAAAGGGTTATATTTATTTGGAGCATATCTTGACGGTAAAGAACATGAAGATGAAGATATTGAAATAGTTGCTTTGTTCGAAATTGAAGATAAATCAAAACGCGAACAAATATGGCCTATTGTTGGTAAAATTGAAACAGAACTTGATGTTTGTATAGATTTATATCCATATACACAAGAGCAATTTAAAGCTGATGAAGATTTGTATGATGAAGTAATGCAGGAGGGAGTATTTTTTAACCCTCTGGGGATTATGGAAGATAAATAAAATTGTTATTATTTAATGAAAAAGAAAGGGACACAAAATGGACAAAGTTACTATCCGTTCAGACAGAAAAACAGATTACAAATTCATGTATAAGGGTGAAGATGTAGTTCTTGGTGCTGGTAAAATTATCAGTATAGCAGATGGTTTGGAACATGTTGTGCTACCTACCTGTGCTATGAAAATTATGAATAATCTTATCGTTATCAAAGACGATGTTAAATAAAAATGAATATTGATATTATAGAAGATATTGCCTGTCAATTTTCAAAACTGGAGTCAGTAGAAGCTGTTGTAATTTCGGGTTCAAAAACAGGACTTATTCATGATGAGATGTCTGATTTTGATTTATACATATATTCAAAAGAGCCTGTAGATATTGATTTCCGAAAAAAACTAGCTAAGCAGTATACTGATAAATTTGAGGCTGGCAATACTTTTTTTGAAGATGGTGATGAATGGTCAATAGTTAAATCTGGATATGATATTGACTTAATGTATAGACGATTTGATTGGGCAGAAAATGAAATTGACTGGGTATGGCGAAAACATAATGCAAAAATTGGTTATACAACATGTTTTTTACATAATATAAAAACTTCTCAGATATTATTCGACAAAAATTGTAAGTTTCAAAAACTTATTAA
This sequence comes from Candidatus Gastranaerophilales bacterium, assembly GCA_944323725.1. Lineage (GTDB taxonomy): Bacteria > Cyanobacteriota > Vampirovibrionia > Gastranaerophilales > Gastranaerophilaceae > Scatousia. The sequence goes on from CALUTP010000008.1 coordinate 89,250, forward strand.
TGAATTAACTGAGCCTTATCCAGAAGAGTTGAAAAACAATATAATAGATAAAAATTATCCGCTATTGAGAACTAAACGAGCATCCTATTATGAACAGATTGAAATTGCTTTGAAACGAGAGGATTATGTTAGTATGAACCATAGAGTATCTGCTTTACTTGCAAGTTATTTTGATATTTTATTTGCCGTTAATAAGCAGACTCATCCTGGAGAAAAAAAGCTTATAGGGTATGTAGAGAAATTATGTCCAATTCAACCGGAGGATTTTAAAGCTGATGTTGAGAATGTTATAAAATCAGCATCAAGTCAGAAAATTCTTTTTGCTCTTGATAAACTTTTAAATGAATTAGACATTGTACTTGGAAGAAAATAATTCTTTAATTTTTTTCCAAATCTTTTGCTGGCCAACTCCAATATATGTTGTAATTACCATAGTTAGGACAAAATATAGGTATGTTGTCTGAATTGGGTTATAAATCCAGTAAATATCGTGGTTTGCTCTTTCTTCAATCGGGATTCCATTAACTTTTAAAAATATAGCAGTAATTATATACATTACAAGCAAGTGGTTGGCCATTATATGATAAGTTGTTTTTCCCATATAATTAACAAATTTACTATCTTTTACATATGGATAGAGAATTTTGACAGTAAACAGGGATGCCCAAATCCCAGTTAAAGCTGTAATTATTGGTACTATAATCTGCTGATCAAATCTTGCCCATACCAGTACATAACTTAATCCTATGCCATGTTCAGGATCATAATCTCTATTAAATAGCCATAAAATTGACTGTAAAATAATAACAGACCAGAACCATTTCAGGGTAAAAATATCATATTTATCTTCAATATAGTTTTTATAAAAGTACCCGAGATAAACAAAGAACATTGAAAACATTATTCTTATAATAATCAGCATAACAGGAGTTACAGGAAAAATTTTGGAAAATGGAATTGCCAAAAGTCCTAAAATACCAAATACTGCAAGATGAAAAAGTTTATTATCCTTAATCCCTTTTAAAATTCTAAATGCAAACAAAAATGTTATCATTGTCATAAATAATTGAGTAACAAACCATAATGGGCAAGACAAATCAAATTGATGTCCGTTTAAAAATGGTGTTATAAAAAAGTTTTTAAAACTTAAAGGCATTCCCCACCATTTTCCAGTGAGTTTTGCAATTAGAGCTGTTACTCCAAGATAAAAAATGTTGTATAGAAAATAAGGTTGTAATAGGGTTTTTACTCTCCTTTCAAAAAAACTTGCAACATTATCAAGGTATTTATCCTTAAACAAATAGCCTGAAATAAAGAAAAATAATGCAAGTTGGAATGAATAAGGCGTAAACATTCCAAGAAGTGAAAATTCGAGATGACCTGATACTACAAGCAGGATTGCAAGTGCTTTTAATACATTTACTCTATTGTCAAACATTAATTAAGTCCTTTTTTCTACATTTAGATATTATCATAAAATTTTTCTAAATTGAAAAAATCCCCGTAATGATTAAATCATTGTTTAATTAGCATCTTTTAATACAGCTATTGTTTGTTCTATTTCAGCTTTCAAATATTCAAGTTGTTCATTAATATTATTAGCATTATAAATTTTCCCTGCACCTGTATATGCAAGATAAGGACTATATCTTTCGGCTTCTGAACGCAACTGTGATACTGTTGAAGCATGCAGGCTTAATTCCATAATTTTTTCAAAAGAAATATAACTGCTTTCTGGTTTGCCTGTATATTTATCTCTAAAATAATCTGCGTTTTTTGTGAAAAAATATACTCTTGCTGCAAATTTTTGGACATCTTCTTGATTTTCTATGGAGTCATATATTTTTTCCAGTATTGCGATAAAGTCATTAATATCATTTAGGTATGGAGAAGTTTTATCCTGTTTTAAAATAATATTCACGAAGGCTGGATTATCTCTTGGAATTGGTTTTAGTTGATTTTCAGAGTTAAATTGTTTTGTTTTATCATAAACTGGTTTTGCTTCAGCTGGTTCTGTGCTGTGAAAACTTTTTGTTAAATCCGGTAAGGTACCTACATAGCCTTGCCCTTCAAAATTCCCCATTGAGCGTGCTGCAAAGCAATTTGTGCATGTCATTGAAAATATTATTAATAAAACAGACAATTTCTTCATAACTTAATTATAATAATTTTTATAAAAAAATCATCATTTGTTTAAATTATTATGTTTAAATTTTGTTTGAATATTCTAAAGCAGCAAGAAGCTGGTGAAGTTTTATCAGTTGTTCTTTTATAATTATATAGTGAGGTTCGTTATTTTTAAAATCATAAATATATTTTTTATCGAATTTATTTTGGTCAATAAATTCTAAAATTTGATTATACCAGATTTTGAAATGATATTCCCCGTTAAAAGGGCCTCCAAACCCGCCGGTTAGTGGATAATGATGATAAGTTTCTGCTTCAGCATATAGTTTTTGACCTTCTGAAATAATTGATTGAAGATTTGACTTTTGTTTTTCCAACAGTGGATTTATATGGGTGTGAAATGAATCAGCTTTTACCCATCCAATTTGGGGGTTACGTTCAATTTCCTGCATTAAAGCAGCAAGGATGTCACCTTTTAGATTACCTTTTTTGGTAAAAAATTTGCATAATCTGTCTTTTGTGACTTTGTTACGAAAATTTGTAATTAGTGTAAGATCTTTATCTTTATATTTAAGTCTAGTAATATCATTATATAAAAAAGCAAGTATGGGAATTTTCTTTTCTACTGCATAATCAAATTCCATTTCAGTATAGCTTTTACCTGTAGTCGGATTAATTGACCCGTAACATCCTCCAAGAATAAGTATGTAATAATCACTTCCGTCGATACAGTCTTTAATATAGTCGAATTGCTCATCACTTGATGCTACAAAAGCTTCCATTGCAACAGGAAGTTGTTTTGCCATTAATACTGCTTCAATAGCTGAAGTTCTTTCTTTTTGTAAATCCTGAAATGTTGCACTTATAAAGACCTGATATTTCTTTTTCATATTAATATCTTAACTCCCTTTGCTAATTATATTTTAACATAGATTACCCTTTTGCATAAGATATTTTTTGAAAATTTGTATTATTATAATTTGTGTATAATTTTTTGAGGGCGAATTATGATAAAAAAAATATATCTAGCAGGCGGATGTTTTTGGGGGATTGAGGAATATTACTCGAGGCTAAGCGGGGTGAAAAAAACCATTGCAGGCTATGCAAATGGTATAACTCAAAATCCAACTTATGAAGAAGTTTGCAGTGGTACTACCAATTTCGCTGAAACTGTCTTGATAGAATATAATCCTGAAATTATTACTCTTTCAAGAATTCTTGACCATTTTTTTGATATTATAAATCCAACGACACTTAATAGGCAAGGTAATGATATTGGAACTCAATATAGAAGTGGAATTTACTATATTGATGATGAAGATTTGAAAATTATCCAATCAAAAATATCGGAAGTGCAAAAAAGATATGAATGTCCAATTGTTACTGAAGTTAAGAAATTAGAAAATTTCTATGAAGCAGAAGAATATCATCAAAAATATCTTAAAAAAAATCCAAATGGATACTGTCATATTGATTTTTCAAAGCTAGAAAAAATTGAATAGTAAATATTTAATATAAAAATTTTACATTATTTAAAAAGACTGCTTTTTATAAGCAGTCTAAAATATTATTTATTTGATAAATGGTAAAACTTTAAGTCCTCGTTTTTGAGTTTCATGTTTATGATCAGGAAGTTCATAGCATTTGATACAGCGTGCTTCATAAGTTTCATCTCCGCCAATCATAATAAGTGGAGAATTTTTATCAGCAGGCTTTCCATCAATTAATCTTTGAGTTCTCGTAGCATGTTCACATCCACATTTCATACAAATTGCGTGCAATTTATCCACTTTAGTTGCAATACACATTAATTCTGGCATGTGTCCAAATGGTTCCGATTTGAAATCAAGTTCTAGACCTGTGCCGATTATTTTTTTACCTTCATCCATAAGTTTTGATATTACTTTAATGATATTACTGTCAAAAAATTGTAATTCATCAATTGCAATAACTTCATCTTCAGGTTTTACTACACTCATAATTTGAATTGCATGTTTTACTTTTATTGCATCAAGCCATAGTCCGTTTCTTGATTCTATATAATCCCCCTTTGAACGTGTATCAACTTCCGGAGAAATTACTTTTACTTTTTTCTTTGCAATAATACAACGTCTGATTCTTCTCAAAAGCTCTTCTGTTTTTCCGCAACTCATAGGTCCGGTGATTAATTCAAAACTATAACCTTCCATTATATCTCCGTTTTCCCCAATATTATTTCTTTTATTTTTCAAACATTTTTATTATAGTCCTTAATTTCTCTTTTGGAAATTAAAAGTAAAGAAAATGTTACTTTGAAAATTTATTATTGGTAATAAATTGAAAATCTTCAATTCTAATGTATTTTGTAAAATCCACTTCCACCAAGCACTTTATCTTTTAATTTTTTCATCCCCTTGCCATAGAAGTATTTTAATTGTTCAGGGAATTGTTCTTCTATATCTATTAAATACATATCATGCACAATAAATTCTTTTATTAGAAAAACTATATCCTCATTTTTAGTCCAGATGATATGACTATCTTGTCCTTTTGTTGTTTGAGTTTTTCCAAATAAGCCTTCACTGTTGTCTGCAGCTAGGAAAATCATTTTGCCACCTAGTGAATATTCAATTTCTCTCCCTCCGGCATGTTTAAAAACTGTCCCAAAATTACAGTTAAAGTTGTCATAACCTACTATTTTTATATCAAGTCCTCGATTGTATGCATCAAATAGATAATCTTCAAAATATTTAAAATCCTGTGACCATACTTCTATATAGATTTCTTTTGAAGCGTTTTTGATAATTTCAATTATTTTAGAATGAATTGCTGTATGTCCATTGATTGTTAAAATTGGTTCTGTATGGTCTTCTTTTACGTTTGGGAGCTTTTTTTCTAAAAAATCTAACGTAGATGTAATTTTTCTTTTATAACGTTTTGTCAATTCTTTTGGTTTTATTGGAGTATATGTTGTAGGTTTTGTATTAGATCCTATAACGATATTTGAAATTTCCAAAGCTTTTAGTGTATCATAAGCTCTTGCTTGGGGAATATTTGCTAGTTTACTTACTTCATATCCTGTTGCAGGATACTTTTTCAATAATGCCAGATAAACCTTTGCCTCATATCCGTTTAATCCGATTTGTTTTAAGCTTTCAATAATTTCATCCATAGTACGATTTTATCAAATTTTCGGGTTCTATGCAATAAAAAAAGGTTAACTTTTAATTAACCTTCTTTTCATCATCTTTTTTTATTTTATTAATCATTTTATGCCAAATACAATTATTCCCATGTTGTTCTTGATTGTACTCAGGCTGTAGGACATTCTCCCCAAATGGTTTTAAATCAGAAGGTTTTCTTCCTTTTTCTTGTACTTTTCTATATTTTTTTAAATCATCTCTTTTCAGTTTTCTAATCATACTATACTTTGAACGTTGATTGTGAGTAAGAATTTTATAGAATTCCTTATCATATTTTGCTGAAATTTCCTGAATATTTTTACGTGCAGAATTTAATCCTTTTTCTTGTTGTTTAAGTGTTTTTTTATCAGCGCATCTTTGTTTTAAATCTTTGAATTTTTTATCTTCCAAGCATAATTTTTCTAAAGCAGGCTCAAGTTCAGCGTATCTTTTTTTGTCAATTTCATTTTTACATTTAATTTGTTCTTGAGTCATATTTAAAGCATTATATAAAATTTCTCTTTGTTTTTTTATTCTTACAAGAAGTTGATATGAATAATTGTAATTTTGAGTCGTTCCGACTTCATATTGACGGGTATCGCTTCCGGTTGCGCCTTCTGGATAGTCTGCAAATACAGGACTAGAAGTTAATGTTGCACATAACCCCAGAACAATAAGTCTTTTTTTCATAAACTCTCCTTATTGAAATCCATTTATTAGTGTGTCTATTGTTACATAAATGTGTTGTAATTGCAACATAATTTTGTTTTCATGTTACATTGATGATATGGAGAATATGAATTTAAAAAATTATGCATATATTGGTGATGCGGTATGGGAATTGTTTATAAGATCTAAGACAATACTTATTACTGATAATGCTAAAAAGCTCCATAAGTTAACAACAGATAAAGTAAAAGCTTCCTATCAAGCAGAGCTCCTTCATTTATTAGATTCCAAGCTAACTGAAGAAGAACATGAAATTGCACGTCGAGGCAGGAATCTATCTATTCCGATTGCTCGACGCCAAAATCAGTCAGAATATAGGCAGGCGACTGCTTTTGAAACGCTAATCGGCTGGTGGTATATCCATAATAAAGATCGATTATGTGAAATTTCAAATATTATAGAAACTTATTTAATTTTTTAAATCTTCTTCAATAGTTTCTCTATTTTCATTATTGATTTTGATAAGATTTTTATTTTCATCAAATTCCAATGTAATTCTTCCAAATTCAGGGTTATTTTCTTCAGAATATCTTCTAATGAAAGAACCATCTGACGAATAATCAATATACTTTTCTAATTTTTTGTCATCATTTTCTGAGAATTGTATTACAGAATCAAGCTTATTAAAGGAATTATAATATGTTGTTTGATATTGCTTTCCATTTTTAAATTCTTTTATGTTGCAACTGGAATCATCATTAAAATATGTACTTTTTATTAAGTTTCCTTTATTAAATTCATTTATAGTTTCAATATTTTTACCGTCAAGACTCATCAAATAGATAGTTTTATTATCTCCATCTTTAACAGTAATAGATTCAAGAGAGTTATTGGAGCGGAATTTTTTTTCACCATCAAGAGTTATGATATCTGGAATCTTTACAAGGTCAGCTGGTTTTATATTTATATTTTCTGGAGTAATTCCGTAAATATTTTTGATTGGTTTGTAATTATAGTTGGTAATTTTTTTAATTTTCCCATCTTCATAGTCAATATTTTTTAGAGTATTGAAATTTTTGTCATATAAATTCAAGTATTCAATTCCATTTTTACTATTAAGTGTATAGCTTTCTGTAATACCGGTTTTGTTATTGGTAATATCTATCCAATTAACTGTTTCATTATTTCCAAAACGGTTTTCTATAATTTTATTATCATTTTGATTGAATAATTTTATGCTGGATACTTTTCCTTCATTGAATAGAGTTTCTTTAGCAATTTTATTTGTTCCTGGAACAAATTCCTGTGTTAGTGCACTTGTTAATGTATTATATTGAATTCCGAAAATATCTTTTCGAATAGGCATATTTGTTGTATTATCACGTTCAATGACTTTTGTTATACTTTTATTTTCTGTATCAATATAATATTCTTTTGTAGTATTATCACCTTTAGTTATAATAGTTTCTAAATTCCCGTCGCTATTGAGAATTCTATCTCCTGAAAGTGTTTCAATTGCGTTTTCATGTAGTTTAATTGGTTTTGGAATATCTTTTATAATTAAATCATCTAAGTTTTCCACAGGTCTAAATTCATTATTGTTAGTTTTTACAATAGATTTGTTATAGTTAGAAAGAGCTTCACTACCATTAAGGTTAACAGTAGAAGTATTTTGATTCTTTAAATTTTCTTTAAATTTTTCTAAAAGATTAGTATTTCCTTGAAATCTAATATCACTGGCATTGTTGAAATTAATTTTGCTAATCATAAAAACTCCTTTTTGTTAATAAAATTAAAAATAAAATATAAAAATTTTTGCTATTAAATAAAAAAAGTCTTTACAAAAAAAAATCAGCATGTAAAATAAAAGATGTAGCCAATAAATTTGGTTGCTGAAAATATAATAGATCTTGTGGGGGTTTAGCTCAGCTGGTAGAGCACCTGCTTTGCACGCAGGGGGTCAGGAGTTCGAATCTCCTAACCTCCACCATTTAATCAAGAGGCTTGTTTAAAGCCTCTTTTTTAGTGCAAAAATCCGCACTGTACAGGCTTTTGTAATATTTAATTTAATAAGAGAATTTCTCTTTTCTTTTTTATGCTGTTTATAGTGGTTGAATCTGATTAGATTCTCTTTTTATAAATTCATTACCCGCCATATACATAGAAATTTGTTTGTGATATAAAAAAGCAAAAAGGAGAATGTATATATGCAAGCTCGTGCTGAATTTTTGTTTAAACTATTATCGGGCAATGAAAAGCAATTTATAATTCCAATATATCAAAGAGATTATAACTGGACTGAAAAAGAATGTAATACCTTATGGAAGGATGTAGAATATATTTCTAAAGCTAAAGATAAAATAACTCATTTTATTGGAGCTATTGTTTATATACAAGAAAAAGTTTTTAGTGCAACAGATTTACAGAAATTACTATTAATTGATGGACAACAAAGATTAACGACAGTAATTATATTGTTAAAAGCTTTATGTGATGTTGCAAATGAGAATAATATGCCGTCTGAATTTTCTGAACAAATTAAAAATTCTTACATTTTCAATAGGTATCAGAAAGATGAAAATTATTTTAAATTAGTATTAAATAAAAGGGATCAGGAAGTTTTTGCAAATTTATTAAGAGATATAAACGACGACATATTAACTGAAAAATCAAATATTCTATTAAATTATTATTTCTTTAAAAAGAAAATTCAAAATACGCAACTATCATTTGAAGAAATATTTAAGGGAATTTCCAAATTAATTATAGTAGATACTGCATTAGAGGCGGAGTGTGACAATCCTCAATTAATTTTTGAAAGTCTAAATTCAACAGGTATGGATCTTACGCAGGCAGATCTTATTAGAAACTATATATTAATGGACTTACCATCAGATGTTCAAAAAAATTTATATGATGATTACTGGGAAAAAATGGATAAAAAATTTTCTCAAAAACCTTATAAAGAAGATGGTCAATTTGATTTCTTCATAAGAACATACCTAACAATAAAAAATGATGGTAGAATTCCAAGTTTTGGAAAAATATATGAGGAGTTTAAAGATTATGTGACATCAAAAAGTCTTGATAAAAGTAATGTCTTAAAAGATATGTTTTCTTATTATCAAAACTATATCAAGATAATTGATCAAAAAGATACAGATTATAACATTAGCAGTATTCTAAAAAATATATCTTTACTAAAAGTTAGTGTTGCGTATCCATTTATTCTTGCAATTTATATGGATTATACTAATGGGAAAATATCTAAAGCAGACTTTATTTATGTTTTAGAACTCATAGAAAATTATGTATTTCGGCGTTCAATTTGTGGCATTCCAACGAATTCATTAAACAAAACATTTGCGACATTATATAAAGAAATAAATATAGAAAATATAAGAGAATCTCTTGGAGTAACTTTACTTACAAAGCCAAGTTATAAACGCTTTCCGAGAGATTCAGAGTTCGGTGAGGCACTTAAAGTTAAGGAAATATACACAAGTAGTGTGGAAAAAACTAAATATTTATTATTAAAAATCGAAAATTATGATAATAAAGAAATTGTTGATGATACTAATTTAAGTATTGAACATATAATGCCTCAAAGTTTAAATGATGATTGGAAAGAAGACTTAGGTAACAATTATAAAGAAATATATAAAAAATATTTGCATACGATTGGTAATCTAACATTGAGTGGCTACAATCAAGAATACCAAAATTATAGATTTATAAAAAAACGAGATATGAAAAATGGTTATAAGAAGAGTAGGTTAAAATTAAATAAATCTTTGGCTGAATGGGATTCATATACCGAACAAAAGATTTTAAAGCGAGCGGAACAATTATCTTCAATGGCATGTCAAATTTGGTACTTGCCAACTGTTAGCCAAGAAATTATTGTAAATTCTGAAAATTTAGATTACGAAGATATAAATCAAGATGAAATTATTGAGTAATACTATTTGCTGTTCAGTATGATTGTATTTAACATATTGATATACTTTTCTCTCAACTCTTTCGGGGCAATGATTTCTACATTTGTACCCCATTTAAAAATGTTCCAGAGGATTGATTTTGTGCCGGAGGATTTGAATGTTACAATTACAGCCCCGTTTTTCTGCTGTTTTATTTGTTGGGTCGGGTGGAATTTGTATTTCATTACATCATCTGCGATTTCTTTTGTGAATTTTAATTTAACCTGCACCGGATTATCATGAAAAATCCCAAAAGATGATTCAGACCATTTTTTCAGGTTAAATGAAGTATCCGGAGTAAAGTATTCCTCTGTAATTTTTATATCCGAAATTCTGTGAAGTAAGTATTGTTTGATTTTGCCGTTCTCTTTGGCTACAAGATAGTGTCTTTCACCATACAGAATGCCATAAGGTTCAACAATGATTGTTTTCTTCGGTTTAAGTCCTTTTTGTATACGGAATCCTGCAAGATTCTTTTCTTCCAGAGGATAATAATCTTTTGCCTGATAATCAAATTCAAGTTTTTTCATTGATTTAATTGCGTTTCTGATTGTTAAAAGTATCTTGGGATTTATATCAAAACAGGCACTCTGTCTTACGGCAAAGCCTTCTGTTTCAAGTAAGATACCGGTGTCGTTTTCGATAGAATGCAGGTTCGGATTATTGCACATTTTTATAGTATTGATAACTTTATCCAGCACAGGCAGTTTGTCTTGCATATTATTAATTTTGCATAATTCTTTAATGCTTGTTAAGTCAGCTATATCATCTGCCGAAAAGTTTGAAAGATTTACGGGTTTGCCTTTAAAACCCCAGCGTTTTACTTTGCTGTTTGTTTGCAATTCCGTTACCTGCGGATAAAGAGAAAGAACGATATCTTTCATTCGCTGTGCGGTTCTTCTTGATACGGAGTAAGTCGTT
>CALUTP010000009.1 GCA_944323725.1 Candidatus Gastranaerophilales bacterium
TAGAGTTAAAGCAGCAACAATCCCAATAATCCCGAGTGTAATAAGAGTTTCAGCAAGAGTAAATCCTTTTATTTCCTTAATTAGTAAGGAACTGAGCCCCCCCCCCACCTACTGGAGTCCTTGTCAATTCTGTGTTTTGCATCATTTTTCTCCTTTCTAAGCTTCAAAAAGTTTATGAAGGCGATGTTTTATATCTTCTTCATCTAATTCATTTGTTACTTTATTTAAATCAATAGCCATTTGATAGTAATTGGCTGCATCATTTGTAAAATCCATCATTTGACTGGCTCTTCCAGCATTAAAATATGCGATTGTGTAATTAGCATTCAAGGCTATTGCTTCTTCAAAGTATTCTAGGGCTTCTTCAGCATCACCTAGTCCATCAAGGTATATTATCCCAAGATTGTTTTGCGCATAGGCATTTTCAGGATTAAGCTCTACTGCTTTATGATAAGCTACTAGTGCTTCTTCTAGGTAATCTTTTTCCCATAGTGCAGTTCCTGCTTTAAAATATCCTCTATAGTCCTCAGGATTAAGCATTATTGCGTCACAATATGCTCTAATTGCTTTATCAAGATCATATTCTGCCATATGTATATCGCCTAATGATATATGCAGTTCATAATTATTAGGATCTAAAATTATTCCAGCTTGATATGTTGCAACTGAGGCTTCGATATTGCCTTTTACTTCTCCATATATAGCTCCAAGTGCCTGACATACTATTGCCGTCCATTCATTATCTGGATTTATTGCTATTGCTTTTTGATAAAATTCAATTGCATCATCATATAATTCAGCTTTTGAAAATGCATATGCCAGTGAATTATTATAAAATGGATTCTCACTATCTCTTTCACATGCAAGTTTAAATGCACTGATTGAGTTAATTTTATCTTCTTTTTTTAGATATAAATGACCTAATTCATAGTATATTTGTGCTGTATCTATATCGAATTCTAAAAGTTTTTCATAGTATTCGATTGTTTCATCTATATTTTCAGGAAAATATGTCTGCATTACTGTTGCTAATTTGACCAAGACCTCTCTATTAAGGGGGTTTGATTCAAGTACTTTTTTGTAGCAGTCAATGGTTAAATCTATTTCGTTGTTTTTAAGAGCTAAATCTCCCATTTTATTATAAAATACTTGGCTATGATTTGTTTCTATTATTGCTTTTTTATAAATACTTTCAGCTACTGGGTATAGTTTGAATTTTTCTAAAAATTTTCCTACTGTATTGAATGTAAATACTGAAAAATCATCTGAAATATTTTTGTAGAACATTTTTAAGGATGGCCTATCCCATGCAAGCATAAGACTTCCTGAAAGAAAATAATATACAAATTGTATATAGTCAGTAATAGAGCCGTTTTCTGCATTGATTTTCTGTAATATTGTCTGTGATAGAACTAATCTCGGGCGTGCAGATTTTAATTTCCCCATTTTGATTGCTGATTTTATTTCTTCCATTGCTTCTGGATAATTTTCAGCCATTTTCATGAAAAAACCAGTGTAAAGATGAGCATTCATATTTTTTGGAGCTAATGAAACTGCTGTCTTGCACTGATCTATTGCAGTGTTAACACTTATTTGCCCCTGTTCCCACATTAATGTTGCGAGTCTGTAGTATGATTCAGGAATTGATGGATCAAATTTGACTGCATCTATATAATTTGTGATAGCTTCCTGTAAATCATTATTATCTTGTCTGATTAAATATTTCTCATGCGCAATTCTTGCTTTTTCTAGTGCAATTTGCGCTTTTTTGCTTTTTTCGCTATCTACTGCCGCATTTGGCGATATTAAAATTTGTTCTGACATTTGTGAGCTCCAAATAAAATATGTGTATTTAGTTAATCGTTTTAAAATTTTTCTTTCTTTATTATTTTTATAAAATATCCTCTAAATGTATTAGATTGTTGGGGGATTTAATAATTTATGAAGTTAAATTTTGTTTAATTTCTTTTATGATAAATATTTATTTTCCTTTGTATTATAATGAGGTTATGGGATATTTAAATAATGAATACGACGTAATAGTAGTAGGTGCGGGACATGCTGGATGTGAGGCTGCTATATCTTGTGCAAGACTCGGTGCAAAGGTGATGCTTGCGACTTTGAATGTTGATCATATTGCAATGATGCCTTGTAATCCTGCAATTGGAGGTCCTGCAAAGTCCACTCTTGTAAGAGAAATTGATGCTCTTGGCGGTGTTATGGGAGAAGTTGCTGATGCTACTTATATTCAGATGAAGATGCTTAATTCATCTAAAGGCCCTGCAGTGAGAGCTTTGCGTGCTCAGTCTGATAAGAAACAGTATATTGAATACATGCGTAATATTATTGAATGTAATGAAAATATATTTCTTCGTCAGGCGTGCATAACTGATTTGTTAGCAGAAGATGATGTTATTATTGGTGCGGTAGATGAGTTTGGTATTGAGTATAAAGCTCGTTCTATTATACTTACTACTGGAACTTCGCTTTCTGGTAGAATTTTTGTAGGATTAAAATCATACAGTGCGGGTAGATTAGGTGAAAAAGCTGCTATTGGACTTTCTGAGTCGCTTATGAAATTAGGTATTAACATTAAAAAGCTAAAAACGGGCACCCCTCCAAGAGTTGATAAGCGAACTATTGATTATTCAAAAATGAAACTTCAACCTGGAGATGATGTTTTAAATTTCTATTCATTTAAGCCAAATCGTCCTATAAGACAGCAGTACCCTTGTTATTTGACGAGAACTAATGAGGACACACATGCTATTATAAAAGCTAATCTTGATAAGTCGCCTATGTATAAAGGTTTAATTCATGGAGTAGGGCCTCGTTATTGTCCATCTATAGAGGATAAGGTTGTTAGATTTAGCGAAAATCCTTCTCATCATATTTTTATTGAGCCGGAAGGATTGAATACTTATGAAGTGTATATACAAGGATTTTCAAGTTCACTTCCTGCAGATGTTCAGCTTAAAATGCTTAGAACATTGCCTGGATTAGAAAAAGCGCATGTTATTAAACCGGCTTATGCTGTAGAATATGATTATGTGCCTGCCGTTCAGACAAGTCATTCACTTATGTCTAAAAAAATCAAGGGGTTGTTCTTTGCAGGGCAGATTAACGGTACAAGCGGATATGAGGAAGCTGCTGCACAGGGTTTGATTGCAGGAATTAATGCTATAAATTATTTGAATAATTCAGACATGCTTGAGTTATCTAGAAGTTCTTCTTATATTGGTACACTTATTGATGATTTAGTTACAAAAGATATTGATGACCCATATAGAATGCTTACTTCACGTTCTGAGTATAGATTACTTTTACGTCAGGATAATGCAGATTCAAGATTGACTCCTATTGGATATAAAATTGGTTTAATTGACGATATTCAGTTTAATGTATTCAAAGAAAAGCAGGAGAGTATTGAACGAGAAATTTCAAGAATGAAAGATTCTAAATTATCTCCAACTGATGAGGTTAATTCGATTCTTGCTAAATATGGAGAGCATATTGAACGTGGCATAAAGCTTGCTGATTTGTTAAAGCGTCCAAATATTAATTATAAGATTATACAGGAAGTTGATCGTAGTACTCGTGAAATTAATCTTTCAAGAGATGTATATGAACAAGTAGAGGTTTTAATTAAATATGATGGTTATCTTAAGCGTCAGGAATTTCAAGTAGATCAGGCAGGAAAATTAGAGAAGTACAAAATCCCTGATAATATTGATTATATGGCGATGGAGCATATTTCTTCTGAAACTAAAGAAAAATTAAATAAAATTCGCCCTAAAACTCTTGCTCAAGCTTCTCGTATTGGCGGTGTGAAGCCTGCTGATATTTCTGTTCTTATGGTTTTACTTGACAGGCATACTTTTGCAAGAACTGAAAATTAAACATTGGTATCGAGTTTTGTATATTTAATGTTATTCATTTTTAATATTCTTTCAAACAAGGCTTCTTTATTTACATTTACATTGACTGTTGCTTTACCGTAGACGCTATTATATCTTATTCGGTTAAATGTAGAGCGAGCATCAAAAATCCAAAAATTATTCATCAGCATCCCAAGTGTAAATACTTGGTTCCTGCTTATTGCAGAAGATGTATCTACTTCGTATTTGCCTTTAAAATTTGGGAGGTATTGGAACTTTTGCGATGCTAATCCTGTTATATTACTAATCATATCTCACTTAATGTTCCTGATAATATAAAATTAACTAATTTATGTATTTAGTTTATAAAAGTTTACATTATTTAAAATGCTCTTTATTAGTATTTCTTGCGTTTATTAGTTTTTCTCGTAAAAGTTCATTTATAAAATCTAATTTTTGTTGAAACTTAGCATTATTTTTAAGAAAATTTTTAATAAGTTTAATTTGTAATAAATTTTTAATATATCCAAAACCTTTTTTTAAATAAATTATTTCATCATTGTACGCATTAATTTCTGATTTAAGTTGATGTCTCATCCTTTGAAGGACTTCAATTGAAATTTCATCAGGTAATTTAGAGAATTGTTCTCGGGTATCTGATTTAAGCTTTTTTATATTTACAGGATTGTCAAACTCTATAAGAAATTTTTTGTTAATCTCATCTATCGTATCCATATATTGAGGATGGTTTATTTGATTGTGGAACCTCCAGGTTGTTATTTTGGGATTCAAAATATGATCTAAAAGATGTCTTACTTCGTGTGCTGCACAATATTTGTCAATTATAATCTGGTTATCTTCACATAGGGGTACTTGAATTTCAAAACCATCACTTTGTATAATTATATTTTTACCGTCTGTTAATGTAGAATATTGGGTTGTAAGAGTTCCATAGCTTTTAGTGTTTTCACTATTAGTTAGTTTAAAGTTTATTTTATGAGGCTCTAAAATGCTGTTTATAGAATTGACGAATCCATCTGCGCTACATACTGAATCTATAGCATCTTTATCTAGTTCTTTGCAAAATTTAATGAACATTTGATGGGCTAATTTATTCCGGTCTTTTTCTGAGCCTTTGCATATTTCATAAGGAAGTTTTGCATTTTGTGTTATTTTGTTTGTAATTTTTATCATACATATATCAAAGCAAAGAACGAAAATTTTTGCTTTAAATTTATTATTAATGTTGTATTATTTGTTTTTTTTGTAATATAGTTAATTTGATAGAATATAATACCAGATTTGGAAATTTTTTATAAAGGATGATTATGAAAATACAAAATACTACCCCGCAGAATAATGTTAAATTGGCTTTTAACGGTAATTGGCTTGGTCGAATTGATAAATTAATAGATAAAATGGTAAAACCAAAGGAGATATTATCTGTTCAAAATCAAAATAATGTTACTAGATGTGCAGAAATTGCAAGAAATTTCTATAATCCAGCAACCCCGCAGGTAGTTAATTTAAATGTTAAAAATGGGAATAAAGAATTTGAATTTATATTTAATAATTCAGCTTGGCATAAGGTTAGATTATCTAAAAAAGGTGTTGAATTGAATGAATTTGAAATATTACATGTTAAAGCTGACAATGATTTTTCATTATATTCTACAGGTAATTATCCTTGTAAAATTTGCGATGAGAAGTTTATTAAAAAATATAATGTTATGCTTGAAGAATGGCTCCCAAAATTAATTAAAAGATACGAAAAAGGTAAAATTTATTAATTATGTTTATTATATTACATTATGTAAAATAATATAATAAATATTCAATTTTGTGACTATTTTATCCGTAGATAACTTTGTAGAGGTTAATAGGATACTAGTATTTTTATGCAAATTCCAGAAATGTCATCAAGGCAGAAAATAGAGCAATTTTGTAAGTCGAATCCCCAATATAAAAAGATGAGTATTGATCAGATTTGCTCAATTATGTTGAAAGAAAAAATTCTTACCTCATCTGAAATTGAAGAACTTAAAAACCCTTTATTTACTTATATACCTTCTGGTTTGGATAATTTTGATTCTGCATATAAGTCAATGGGATTATTTATTAATTCTTCTGAAACAGATTATGTTGAACCTGATAATTATGTAGAGCTTCCAAAGAAAAGACATCCGATATTAACTTCATTTATGTTAACTTCAGAAGGAAAAGTTGATCTTTCTCAATTTTCTTTAAATGCACTTCAAGAAAAATACAATACAAATGAGTATGTAATAGATCAAATTAATATGAGTCGTATAGATGTGAAAAATAAAACTGATAATTCTTTAGTTTTTTCAATTCATGATTTTGTTCGGAGTGGTTTGTCTATTATAACTTTCTACGATAAAAATACAATTGAGCAGGCTTTTGTTGATAAAGATGGCAATATAATTTCATTTAATATTACTGAAGAAAATGAAGCTTCTAAAAGCTTAACTTATTATTCAAATTCAGCTAAATTTCCAATTAAAAAGGTTGAAATATTACCTAATGGAGATACTAAACAAACAAGATTTGATGAAAAGTCAGGTAAAATTGAATATTACCAATATTGGCAAAAAGAGGGTAATACTGCTGAAATAAGTATAAATTATTCAGATGGAAAACCTTATAAAAAAGAGGTTGGCAAGAACATAGAATATATTCTTGTAAATGATCTGATTGGTGATATAAGTGCAAAAACTAAGTTAGGGTTTCCTACAACAAAAAGTTCTTTATCTTCAGATGTGTTAAATAGGATTGTTCCTGATAATATTTTGGATACAGTTAATATATATAAAGATAAAACAGGGCGTAATCTTGTTGATGATATTAATGACGAGATTGGTCTATCTAGAAATTTAAGGAAAAATTTGATAAATCATATAGAGACTTTGTATTGCCAAAAAGCGTCTGCAAAAGATAGTGGTACTTATCTTGGAACAAAACTCTATGAAGATATACAGGGTTTAGGAAGTGGTCAGCTGTCAGAGCATATAAAAATGATTACTCCTGATAATTTAAAATATCTGCTTATCCAGTATAAGTCCTTGTCTAGAGATGATAATCTTGATTTGTATTTTCACTTGACAAATAGCTTTTATAATTTTAATGATATGATAGGCAATATTTTAAGTATTGATTTAGGTGAGAAAATATCTGAAGATTTAGTTGAGTTAATTTCTCCTATTGAAAATTTGCTTACTGCTATTTCTAATGAGTGGGGAATATCTCAAGTTCAGAGAAATGAACTTATCAAGCAAATTATAGATATTTCATTAGATGATTGTCCAGATAATATAAAATCAAGATTTTCTAGGGATATCTCAACTCATGATAATGATTATCATAAAGTTGAAATTGATGTTTATAGAACCTTAAATTCTGGTAATGGAGATTTTAGAAATCCTAATAATAATCAAAAAAAATTAATAAATAATAATATGAAAACTCTTTATGCAAATATAAAACAAGGAAATTATGGAGATTGTTGGCTTTTGGCAGGGTTAATCTCTATTATTGCAAAGCCTGAAATTTTAAAACAATTAAATCAACTTGTAGTGTATGATCCTAAAACTGATAGTTACAGTGTCAAATTTAAAGGTGCGTCAAATAAATTATATACAATAACAAATGAAGATTTAAATGCTTACCAAGGATTAGCAACAGGGAGTGAAAAGGTTAACGCTATTGAGATTGCAATGGATAAGTATATCCGAGATATGGCATATGAAGATGAATCTTTAAGATATATTGATTCTGATTTTAATCATGTTACTAATGTTGATATAAATGGGAATAATTCAAGTTTTTTCTGGCAAACCCTATTTGGAGATAATTTGGACAAATCTTTAGAGCCGGTTGATGTCCTTAAGGAAGATTTTAATACTCCAAATAAACTCTATACAATCAGCTTAAGTGGTTCTGATGATATTAATGTGACAGGTATTGCAACAAGTAATAGTCAAAAAGATTATTCGTTTAATACAAGACATTCATATTCTATTATTGGTAGTGATAAAGAAAATATATATTTGTTAAATCCGTGGGATTCTTCTGATAAGATAACCATATCAAGAGAAAATGTAAAAAAATACCCTTTTTATATTCAATCTTTTGAGGTATTAATTCAATAATATATTAAAAATTCCCGGAGATGGATTCGAACCACCGTTGGAAGAGCCAGAATCTTCAGTCCTGCCACTAGACGATCCGGGAATAGGTACATTATTTATTATAAACAAAATGGGTTAAATTGCAACAATAAAAGTCAATATTTTTATAGCAGTCTTTTATTGTTGCAAAGATAGTATTATAATATATCTTATGAAATATCAAATCTTATTGAATAATAAAAAAATACAATGTACTATTTGTCCGCGAAATTGTATTCTAAAAAATGGGCAAGAAGGATTTTGTTATGTAAGAAAAAATATAGATGGCGAAATTGTTCTGACAACTTATGGCTATAATACTGGGCTAGCAATTGATCCTGTTGAGAAAAAACCTCTATATCAATTTTATCCAGATACATCAGTATTATCTTTCGGAACTTTAGGGTGTAATATGGGCTGTCAATTTTGTCAGAATTGGGAAACGACTAAAAATAAGGGAGATATTTCTTGTTTAAATAAGACATCTCCTGAAGAAATAATTCAGATTGCAAAGTATTATAACTGCAAAAGCGTAGCTTTTACATATAATGATCCGATAATATTTTTTGAATATGCGATAGATACTGCTAAGTTATGCAGACAAAATGGAATAAAAACGGTTGCTGTAACTTCTGGATATATTAATCCTGAGCCAGCAAAAGAATTCTTTTCATATATGGATGCTGCAAATATTGATTTAAAAGCGTTTAGTGATAAATTTTATCAAAAAAATTGCCTAGCTCATCTTCAGCCAGTTCTTGATACTATAAAATATGTAAAAAATGAAACTGATTGCTGGCTTGAATTAACTACGTTACTTATTCGCGGTGAAAATGATTCTGATGAGATGTTAAAAGCTGAATGTGAGTGGGTTTTAAAAAATTTGGGCTGTCATGTCCCTGTCCATTTTAGTGCTTTTTCCCCAAATTATAAATTTATTAATCATTCAGCAACAGATTTTGCGACTTTAGTTAGAGCTAGAAATATTGCTATCAATTCAGGATTAAAATATGTCTATACCGGAAATATTAAAAATGTTCAAACTTCAAGTACATATTGCCAAAATTGCCATAGAGCTATCATTGTAAGAGATGGTTATAATCTTTTAGAATATAATTTAAAAGATGATAAATGTATCTTTTGTGGAACAAAATGTGATGGCAGATTTTAAAATTTGTATAATAATTTAATGTCTACATATTAGACCTAATTTGAAAAACATCCGTTTAAGATTATGTTTTATTGGCTTTACATAATCAAGTTTAATGCTTTCATTATTTATTAAAAACTTTCTAGCTTTAGCAGTTTTTGGATATAAATTATTAAATTGTTTATCAAAGTTATCAACAGCTTTTTTTATTGAAGGGATTTTGAGTAATTTATTATAATTTCTGGTATAACAATCTGGATAGTTAGTAGTTTTGTGTTTTTTGGCTGCTAAAAGACCTCTTGTTGGATTTTCTATACAATCTTTTATATGTTTCAAATTGTCTTCTATGTTATCGGTATCTATGTGAAATTTTGTATCAAGATGTGCATTCGCCCAATAAGCATTTTGATTTATTCTGCCAAAACGGTTTCCGCTAATCATTGTATCTGTCATAATTTCTCCTTTTTATTAAATATGTTATTTTAAAAACTAAACATAAAAATATTTGCTATAAAACAATATTAATAGTAGGTGTAAAAGAACAACCAGTTCAGGAATATTTGACAATCAGTTCGGGAATTTTGGGAGAAATATAATTTTAGAAACTTAAATTAATGTTATAAATATTATATTAATTTAAATAGCAAAAAATATTCAGGAGTTTTGTAGTAATATAGCAGTAGGATATAATTTAATTTATTATACAATGTTTATAAAAAGGAGTATAAATATGAATATTCAATCAATTAATGCCTATAATAATAGCCCGTCATTTTCGTCAAAATTAGTTCCAAATAATACTTTGCGAGATGCATTTGATCATGCTCGAAAAACAGGTAATGTAAAATTTTTAAATTCAATAAAAAACATTTTAAATGATGGAAAAGATAAT
>CALUTP010000010.1 GCA_944323725.1 Candidatus Gastranaerophilales bacterium
TTCGCATATTGGTAAGTTTTTTTGTCTTACAAATATTAACTACAATATCTTGAGGCTTGTTGCATTCTCCAATAATCATTCCACGGTAGACTTTTGTCTTAGGTGTTACAAAGAATACCCCTCTATCTTCATATTGAGCTAAAGCATAAGGTATAGCTTCGCCCTGTTCATGGGCTATAATTGATCCGCTTCTTTGACGTGGTATATCTCCAGCATACGGCCTATAATGAAGGAATGTGTGATACATAATCCCTTCACCTCTTGTCATTCTTATAAATTCACTTCTGAAACCTATCAAACCTCTTGCGGGGATATGGAATGTCATATTTGTTCTGCCTTTAGAATTTTGCATTTCCTTCATTTCAGCTTTTCTTCCAGAAAGTCTATCAATGCAGCTGCCAACATATTCTTCAGGTACATCCACTATTAAATTCTCAAAAGGTTCACATTGTTTACCATCAATAGTTTTATAAATAACTTCTGGTTTTGAGACCTGAAATTCATACCCTTCACGTCGCATAGTCTCGATTAAGATTCCTAAATGAAGTTCACCCCTGCCTGATACTCTGAAAACATCTGTACTATCAGTGTCTTCGACTCGTAAGCTTACATTTTTTTCAAGTTCATCATATAGACGTTTTCTAATTTGTCTTGATGTGACGAATTTGCCTTCCTGACCTGCAAATGGACTGTCGTTTACGGAAAAATTCATTTGTAAAGTAGGTTCATCAACCTTAATTAGAGGTAATGGCTGCGGGTTATCTAATGCACAAATGCTTTCACCAATTTGTACATCTGAAAATCCAGCAATACCTACAATATCTCCAGCGGAAGCTTCTTGGATTTCAGTCCTGCCAAGATCATGAAATCCAAATAGTTTTGTAATTTTCCCTTTTTCTTGAGTTCCATTTGCGTGGATTACGCAAACCTGTTCTTGAGATTTAACTTTTCCATTTTCAATGCGTCCAATTACAATTCTTCCTACATATTCATTATAATCAAGAGTTGTAGCTCTGAATTGGAAAGGTTTAGAAGCATCCCCCTTTGGCGGTTGAATATTTTCTAGGATACAGTCTAATAGAGGTATCATATCTTTTCTTTCATCATCTAAATCTTTTATAGCAAATCCATTCAAACTGCTTGCAAATATAAAAGGAAAATCAATTAAATCTTCTCTATCAGTAAGTTCTGTAAATAAATCAAAAACCTTATCTAATGCTGTTAGAGGCTCTCCTGCTGGTTTATCAATTTTGTTAATTACAACGATAATTTTTAGCCCTAACTCTAAAGCTTTTGATAAGACAAATCTAGTTTGAGGCATTGGTCCTTCAGCAGCGTCTACGATTAAAAGTGCACCATCTACCATACCGAGTACACGTTCAACTTCTCCACCAAAATCAGCGTGTCCTGGTGTATCCACGACATTAATTTTTGTATTTTTATAATTTATTGAAATGTTTTTTGATAAAATTGTAATTCCACGTTCTCTTTCCAAGTCGTTGCTGTCAAGCACTCGTTCCTGTACTTGTTGGTTTTCTCGAAAAGCTCCTGCTTGTTTTAAAAGACAATCTACAAGAGTTGTTTTCCCGTGATCAACGTGAGCAATAATTGCTATATTTCTTATATTTTCGTTAGTGTTTGTCATATATCCCAGTCTTTCTTTTTATCTTGTATTAAAGGGTAAATTTCCATATATATTTTAGTTTGCTAATAATAATTTTTCAAGAGATTTCTTGTTGTAACAAATCAAAATTTAGTTTTTAAAGGTTTGTATGCAATATATGCACATATCATACATAGTAATCCGAATAAAATGCCGAAACACATTGTGGTTCTATAAGAAATTAAAAAGGCTGTATCATAAATTTTGCCGTTTTCTATAAATGTAGTTTTAAAACTTTCAAATAATGTAATAGTGACAGCTACTCCTAGTATATTCCCCATGTTTCTTGATAGTGCTAGAATACCAGAAGCAATTCCAAGTTCTTCATGCTTAACGCTAGTCATGATTGCATTGTTAGAAGGAGATTGGAACAATCCATTGCCTATCCCCATTATGCCTGATGCAAAAACTATTTGCCACATTGGGACATTTTTATCATAAATAGTAAATAAAAATAGCGCTATTATGTAAACTATAGGCCCTGCAATTGTTAGCCATCTGCTGCCGTATTTTCCGGCTAGTCTGCCTGCGATTGGTGCGATAAATGAAAGTGTAACTGAATATGGAAGTATCAATAACCCTGTAATAAGTGCATTATATTTTAGGATTTCTTGTAAGAAAAACGGTAGCAAAATGCTGTTTGTGAACATTGCCATATATGAAAGCATTACTGCTAAATTTCCAAAGGTAAAAGATTTTATTTTAAACATTGCGAAATCTATAAGTGGATAGTTAATTTTGTGATCTCTAAAATAAAAAAGTGCTCCAAAAATTAATGTAGTTATTCCAAGTATAATTATTTTTATTGATGTCCATCCCCAGGTATGACCTTCTGATATTGCGAGCAAAAGTGCAAATAGACTGATTGTGAAATAAATAAATCCAGCATAATCAAATTTAAAAGGTCTTTTATGTTGATCAATGTGAGAAGGTAGCATTTTATATGCGTAGTATGCTCCTATTAAGGCAACAGGAATGCAGGGAATAAATATAGCATGCCAGCCAAAAGAGTTAATTAAGATTCCGCCAAGTGCAGGCCCGCTCATTCCCCCGACAGCTACAAGACAACCATTTAGCCCTAGAGCTTTTCCTCTTCTTTCGTTTTTAAATATTGTAGCAATTATAGCCTGAGCGTTAGAAAGCATTATTGAGGCTCCTAATGCTTCTATACAGCGGTAACATATAAGCTGAATAAAATTACCCGCGGTTATATTTAATCCAGCTCCAGCTGCAAATATTAAAAATCCTGTTGCGTAAAGTTTATTTTTAGGGAAAATATCGCCTAGTTTACCAAAGAAAGGTAAAAATACTGTAAGTACAAGCATATAAGCAATTACCGCCCACTGAATTTGAGACATTGTAACGTGCAAATCTTGTGACATAGGGTAAAGGGCAAGATTTACAGTTGATGAATCCAGCATGGCTATAAAATTACCTATGGCTGTTATTACAAACATTGTCCATTTTATTTGTTTATAGCTCATAAAAAAATCTTAGCATAAATCTAAATTTTAGTCTTGAAAGATTTATACTGATAATTTTATTTTTGTTTTTTGAAAATCTTGATTTTCATGGATTATATCAATAAACTCTTTAATCATGCAATTATATGGCGTTGGAATATTATGTTTTTTACCGAACTGAATCATTGTACCAGCAAACATATCAACTTCAGTATGTCTTCCAGCTTCAACATCTTGTAACATTGAGGTCTTACCTTCTGGTATCATATGAGATAGATTTTCAAGAGTTTCCTCAATCATAGTTTCAGTATTGTTTATTCCTTCTGCTTTTGCAATAGCTTGTACTTCTTTCATTATATTAACAGCCATTTGCATAAAGTGTTTATTCTCAAGCATTTCCCCAAATGTCATCCTCAGTATTGCGGTTGTTTGGTTTGCGCATACATTAAGCATATATTTTAGCCACAAAGAATGTCTAATGTCTTCTGGAATTTTATAATTTATTTTTGCATTATCAAAGAATTTTTTTAGTCTTAACACATTCTTATTTAAATTTTTGTCAGAACCAAAAACGATGGTATTTACATCATCATGTATTATTTTATTGCCTGTTCTTATTGTACTATGACCAATGAAATAAGAATAAAGTATCTTATCCCATCCATATGCTGCTGCAATAATTCCTTCACTAGTTACTCCATTAAGCAATGAAAGTATTATCGTATCATCTTTTATAAAGTTTTTAATATTTTTCACTGCATCGTCGAGTCCAGAATATTTTGTTGCAATGATTACTAAATCAGCTTTGAAATCTTTGGTAATTGGTAATACGTAGTTAAAGTCTAATTTTCTATCGTTAAATATAATCGGATTTGCCTTATATTTTAAAAGTCTTTGTTCATCTACAAGTACTCTAAAATTTTCAGGTGAATGTTGTTGGATTTTGTCTGCATAAATTGTTCCGACTGCACCTAGCCCGCACAATAGTATATTTTTAATTTCTTTCATGATTGTAATTTTAACACTTATTCTTTTATCTTTTTATTTTCTGAATAAAATCTTAATTTTTATTTTTCTTAATATTCTTTAAAAAACTGTAAATTTAATTATACAACATTACTTTATATAAATATATAGGTAGTGTAGTTATATTTAAGGTGTAGTGGAAATTAAATGGGACTAGATGTTACCAGGCTGTATGGTGCAGGCAGTACATATTTAAATCCGGGGTATAATTACCCAAAGAATAGTAGTGTAAAATTTGGAGAACTTTCTGCGGATACGTTTGAAAGTACATCCCCAAAACGTTATACTTCTGAATTTACATTAAATAAAGCTATTGAATCGAATCCAAAAATAAAAGCTATTTTAGCAGAAATTAATGCCCCAGTAAA
Organism: Candidatus Gastranaerophilales bacterium; assembly: GCA_944323725.1. Lineage (GTDB taxonomy): Bacteria > Cyanobacteriota > Vampirovibrionia > Gastranaerophilales > Gastranaerophilaceae > Scatousia. Next base: position 4,521 of record CALUTP010000010.1, read on the forward strand.
ACTTAATATGAAAGAGCTTAATGAGCTTTTAATAGGACATGCTGCTGATGTGCAAAATGTTGCATATGGAATTATTGAAAATTTACCTTTTTCTTTAAAAAATAAAGTTAATGCTAAAGCTATTAACGATGCGGCATATTTACATGATTTAGGAAAAGTGCTTATTCCTCAGGAGGTTTTAAACAAAAATGGAAAACTTAATGAGCAGGAAACTAAAATTATGCACAGACATTCTGAATTAAGTTATGAACTCTTAAAAAATACTAATATTGATAAAACTACTTTAAATCTTATAAGAAATCATCATCAAAATGCAAAGCGAAGCGGGTATCCATTTGTAGATAATTCTTTCAATGCAGATTTGAATTTACAAATTCTTTCAATGGCAGATAAGTATTCAGCATTAAGGGAAAAACGTGTATATAAAGAACCTATGAGTAAGAAGCAGGCACTTACAATTATTTATAAAGATGTGAAAGATGGGAAACTTCATCCATTTGTCTTTAAGGCACTTGTAGATTATGCAAATATAACAGAAGTTACTGACAGTGAATTATATGTTTAAATTTATTTGAAATGTGCTTGTGTTAGGTCTTGTCAGGAACATATTCTATTAAATCTGATATTTTACACTCAAAGTATTTACATAGTTTATTTAATGTGTGAATGTTTATGTTGATGTTTTTGTTATTTCTAAAAGTTGAAAGTGTTGATTTGTCGATGCATGTTTTTCTGAAGATGTCATCTGCGGTTGTTCTGTGGTGTCAAATTAAATTATCAAGATGTACGAGTCTATTATTGATTGACAATTGGGAATTTAAGGATGATTACCCTAGTTGGTAAACTGATATGTTTATGATAGAATTAGATTGCAATGAATTTAGATAGTGCGATAGATAGTTTTTTATCACCGATAGCCGATAAGATTTCAGGGATTATATTCAGCCACGTGACAATTCATGGGGTCAGGGTTGAATTTCTTATTGCTCTATTAATGATTGCAGCATTTTATTTTACTTTCCGTACCAAGTTTATCGGAGTGTGGGGATTTAGGCATGCGTTAAATCTTATTACAAAAAATTATGAGCATAAAGACATTATTATAAAAAAGAAAAAAGGTGAAGTCTCATCTTTTCAAGCATTGACAGCTACAATTTCAGCGTCGGCAGGTATTGGAAATGTTGCAGGTTCAGCCGCTGCAGTTTCAGTAGGCGGACCGGGTGTAATTTTTTGGATGATTATTGCAGGTTTTTTCTCTATGGCGTTAAAATTTGCAGAGGTTTTGTTAGGGTTAAAATTCCGTCAGATTAATAAAGACGGTACTGTTGCAGGCGGTCCTATGTATTATATTCAATCAGGGCTAAAAAATCATAAAATACTCGGTAAATTTTCTCCGTATCTTGCAAAAATTTATGCAGTATGTTGTATTTTTGCAATGATAGGCGGATGGAATTTATTCCAGATAAATGCTATGACTACTCAAATTACTGAGGTTACAGGCGGCGATAAAAGTTTTTTTGCAAATCAAAGTTGGCTTTTAGGATTGATAGTGGCAGTGATTACTTATTTCACTATTATTGGTGGTATTAAGGCTATAGGTAAGTTTACGTCAAAAGTAACTCCTGCTATGTGTACATTGTATGTCGCTTCAGCTTTTGTTGTTTGTATTATGAATATTCATCATTTACCGCATACAATTCATACGATTATAACTGAGGCATTTAAGCCAAGAGCAATGGAAGGTGGAATGTTTGCTTGTATGTTATGGGGATTTAGGCGTGCAATGTTTGCAAATGAAGCTGGTTTAGGCACTGCTCCTATTGCGTTTTCGGCGGTTAAAACTAATAAGCCAGTTGCGCAAGCTTTCATTGCCATGCTTCAGCCATTTGTAGATACGGTAATTGTTGGATCAGCTACGGCTTTTGTGATTGTTGTGAGTGGTGTCTATTTGCAAAATACAGGGCTTGCAGGGATTGAGCTTACTTCAAAAGCTTTTGGAACTGTTTGTCCGTTTTTCCCTATATTATTAACTTTTATGGCAAGCTGTTTTGTTTTGTCGACTATGCTATGCGGTTCATATTATGGAATTAAGGGATGGACGTTTTTATTTGGCGATACAAAATTGACAACTAGGACTTTTCAGGTTATATATTGTATATTCATTGTAATTGGTTCAGCAATGAACTTTAAAAGTATAATAAATCTTTCGGATGCCTTTACTTTGTTTTTAGCTGTTCCAAACTTGATAGCAGTTTTCATACTTTCGGATGTTGTTATGAAAGAATTGAAGCGTTATTGTAGAAAATATAATGTAGGCTTATTTAAAAATAAAAGCGAAAAAGAGGAGATAGAAGAATATGAAGAAAAATTGTCTGGAGATAGTAAGACAAAAATGTGAAAGCTGTAATGGCTGTGCCCTTGCAAAATCACGTAATAATGTGGTTTTCTCTGATGGAAATCCGTCAACTGCAAAAATCGTTTTAATCGGAGAAGCTCCGGGCGAGATGGAAGATGAATGCGGAAGACCATTTGTCGGCAGAGCAGGGCAATTGTTGAATGAATTTTTAGCTGATGCTGGTATTTCAAGAGATGAAGATTTGTATATTATAAATACGGTTAAATGCAGACCTCCTGAAAATAGAGTACCTACTGATGAAGAAAAATCAGCATGTCATAAATTCCTTGTTGCTCAAATTGATATTATAAAGCCTCAGGCAATTATTCTATGTGGTGCTACTGCTTTGAAATCATTTGTTGAATTGGATAAAAAACAAACTATTTCAAAGGTCAGAGGTAAATGGATGAATATTATGGTAGATGGTGTTGAATATAAAGCTATGACAATTTTCCATCCATCTTATCTTTTAAGGAATCACTCTATGGAAGAGGGTTCTCCAAGAAGACTTATGCAACAAGATTTATCAGAAATTAAAAATACTATTTTCCCTGATAAAATTATTGATGAAAATCGTGAACTTGTTATGTTATAAGGTATATATTTATTAAAAAATAGACTTCCTTTTAGGAAGTCTATTTTTTTGTTGTATTACTTTCTGCGTTGAGAATTCCAGGTTCTAGATCCGAACCAGTAACGAGTTTTCTGAAAGCAAATTGAGCTTTTGGCAGGCAGTACGCTAGTAAGAAACTACTTAGGCCTACATTTGCTAAAATATTTATCGATTTGACAAACTTTGCACGTTTTGCAAATTTATCAACCATTTTGGTACCAGAAGGTGTTCCAAGTGCTTTTTTAGCAAAGGCTTCTATGTCATTGCGAAATTCTGCTAGTTTTTTCATATTAATGTAAGCTCTTGGGTCTCTTACCTCTTCATTTAGCATTGTTATTTTTTCAAATTTATTTGCATACTTTACAAAAAGACTTTTTGGATTGTTATCAATATAATCAAGCATTTCTTTTGGATTTGCTGATTTTGGAAGTTCTAATTTCCCTTCTTTTATCTGTTTAAGAAATTCTTTATCCTCAAGTATAAGCGGATCAAGCTTTACATCAAGATTAAATGCTTTTAGGGAGGCTTTATTAAGTATTTTTTCAATTTGTTTTGGTGCAACATAATTAAGATACATCATTCCTGCCATTTTGAAACTTATATCAATGGCCTCATTTCTATTACCATCAGCTCCTTTTCTTGCTGTTAAAATCCTACCTAAAGCATATCCGCCATCTATAGTTTCCATTTTTTCAAGTGTTGAAAAGTTTGCTATATTTGAAATGAAATTGTTTCCAAAACTTATTTTATTTTGTTTTTTTAATGACATTCTTGCAAATGTGTCGTTATTTAGACCTTCAAAATTGGTATATTGATTTTGATTTTGTTTTTCTTTTTGAGCTTTAAGTTTTGCAATTTTATTAGCGGATGATGCAAAAATCATTTTTGGAAGTATAAATCCAATAAATGCTATAGGAATTGCTGTAGCAGCTATAAATTTAGCAGCAAGCATTTTTTCATAAACATTTTTGTTTCCAGCAACTTTTTTTAAATCATTAAGAGCATTTTCTATAGCTTGTTTTGATTTTGAATTTTTATTTGCTATTTTAGTGAATCGTTTGATATTTTCATTTATTCCCTGAATACCTTTTTCTTCTTTAAATAGTTTTAGGTTTACTTTAGGATTAAACCCTTGTTTTTTTATTAATATATTTACAATTTTGTCTATTAATGGTATACCACCAAGCCATACTGCAGAAGTGGCGTATTCATCTAAGAATCTTTCTCTTGTTGCAAGTTTATCTATTTCTGGATCATCTTTATTTTGCTTGTGAGTTAAATAAATTTTTGACGGAACTTCTATCCCGCAATCTCTGACCAGTAGGGGGTATATGCTGTTATTATTGCCAATAGCTGATATTATTTTAGTTAGTATCATAAATTATCTCCAATTCTTTTGTCTATACAATCTTTTACGCGGGGTTCCTGAAAAGACTGTTAAAAAGAATTGAACTAATTAAAATTGCGCACCATCAACTCTACAGCCTTTTCAGGATGCTATGATGGTTATGATGCAATTTTAAATTTTCTAAAATTTCCATAAGTTTTTCCTGCTACCAGATTAGCAGATACATATTTGTTTTGCAAGTTAGTTTTTACAATTTTTTATAATAATTCAGGATAAAGATTTATAAATTCTTGATATGCGGGTTGTGCAAACTCAAGGTTAGAGTGTCTGTCAAAATCTTTATAAATAATGGCAGCGTTGCCATTAGTGCGTTGCAGGTCATGTTTTTCAGATGCTGTGAATACTTTTTGAATTATTTTTTGTGAGGATGTTAGAAGGGTTTCTTTTTCTTTTATATTCAGTTTATCGTAAACAAGTTTATGTGTAAGTGGATCTAGCATAAGGTTAATCATGCTGTCTGTGCCGTTAAAAGGTTCAATAGAACCATTATCACTGTGATGATACCATAAATCTATTATGCTGATATTCTTTTTATCATTATCAACAATTAAGTTGTTAGGGTTCATTATATCTATTTCACAATCAGTATACTTATTTAATTTATGAATATTTTCAGCGAGAATATCAAAACTATTTTGTGGAAATTCTGAAAGTTCATTAATTTTACGAGCAATAAGTTTTGCATTGTTATATGTTAATGAATCTGTTCCCTGCTCAATTCCTTTTATTTTTTCTGCCCAATCTGGTAATGAGTGGCTTTTTCCTAAATTTTTTTTGGTTATATAAAATCCCTTATTATTAGTGGCAACATATTGACCGAAGTTCGGTGCTAATTCGTTTTGTGGCTCTGAAATGATAGGTGTTCTTATAAAATCTCTAGGTGTAAAATGTTTTCTTTCTATTCGTATAAGATAATCTTCAACCATTGGAATTTCATAGACATCTGCATTGAATCCTCGTCCTATAAAGTTTTTAGGATTAGATATTGTAGAAAGAATAACATTTTTTAATGACTTGTTTTTATATGCTTTATGTAATGATATTAGAAAATCATTGTAATTTAGTCTTTTACCAAAATTTATATTATTAAATGTTGCATTGTATCCCAATAAATATTTTTGATTAGTGTTATTATCAATACTTTTGTAAGAATATGTTTTATTTTGGCTGGAAATTTTAGGGGTATAAGTTTTATATTGTGTTGAAATAGGCTGAATTATCATATTATTTACTAAATCCTAGAAATATATTTTTTGCTATTTATAAATCATTATTGGCATATTTTTGTGTTATTATTGTATCATGAGTAAGAAAAAGATTGTAGCTTTATTAATAACTATTATATTATTAGGTGCTATTTTTTATAAAATAGACTGGGCAGAGTTGATTAGAACTTTTAAAGATTTTGATTTTAAAAATATATGGCAGATTGTTATTTTTTATGTATTAACTCTCTATATTAGAGGCATAAGATGGAAAGCTTTATTATTAAATGATAAAAAATATTCATCATTAAATTTGGGTGAAATATTTACTGTAGGTAGTATGTTAAATATATTTTTGCCAGCTCGAGCTGGAGATGTATATAGAGCTTATTATCTGGGTTCTGTAAAAGAAGAAAGGAAAATGAAAGTATTTGGTTCTATTATTCTTGAAAGAACTCTTGATGGTATTAGTGTATTTTTAATGCTTTTGGCCGCAATTTTGTTATACTGCAGACAACAGTGGATTCTTCATATTGCTTATGGAATAGGGGCTTTATTTATTGGAAGCCTTATTATTTTTTACCTTGTGTTTAAGTTTGACAAAATAGAGGAAATTTGTAATTGGTTAAATAATTTAGCTAATAAATTACCTGAAAAATTTGCAAATGCTTCTAAAAATTTAATATCTAAACTATGTTCTTATTCAAAATCATTTATGGAAGGATTTACTGTTTTGGATTATCCTCTATATTGGGGAATAGCTTGTGTAACTAGTGTTTTTGTTTGGGGAATTGAAGCTTATGTAGCTTACTTGATAGTTGATAGTTTCAGCTTAGGCTTGGGTTTTTCAGCTGGGTTATTTGTGCTTAGTTTAATTTCATTTTCCACAATGATTCCTTCCACATCTGTATTTTTAGGCCCTTATCAGGTGGCTTATCTTATGGCTCTTGGAATTTTTGGGATTGAAAAATCAACAGCGCTTGCTGTATCTACTGTACATCAGGGAATTTTAATCATAATATTAACAATTCTTGGTGGATACTATCTTTTGAAATTTAATATCTCAATGAAAGATATTAATAAAAATGCACAGTAATTCAATAAAATTAATTTATGAAATATTATTTTTCGTGAATATCAATTTTGTATCCTAGTATTTCGCAGATAAGTATCATTTCATAAAACTTTAATGAACCTTTTTCTATTTTTGCTCTTACATTGAATCTTGAATAATCTTTACCACTTAAATCACTCATTCTACGTGCAAGTTCCGCAATTGTTATTTTATTACGGAATAGAAGTAGTCTTACTAGTTCATTAATATCTGTTTTTGTATCTATATCAATAATTATAGCCATTCTTTAATTATAAGCTATTTGTTAACGTCTTGATATAAACAGGAAAATATGTTAATATGTTAATATATAATTAACAAAATATTATTTATTTTAACTAATAGTTACAATATATTAAGGAGGCGTTGATGAAAATTAAAGCATTTACATTAGCAGAAGTTCTAATAACTCTTGGAATTATTGGTATAGTTGCAGCAATGACATTGCCGACTATTATAAATGATCATAAAGCTAAGGAGTTGCAAACCCGCTTTAAAAAGGCTTATTCAATATTATCGAATGTGCATCAACGTATGATAAATGATTATGGTGGTGTATATAGTATTTTTATTAAAAAGGATTTAGATATTGATAGTAATTCACCTTTAATTTCCAAAAAGTATGAACAAATAGAAGCTTTTTCAAAATATTTTAACGGTGCAAAAGTTTGCGAATATTCAAATTCGTATCTTTCTTGTTTTGGAAAAACTAAGCTTGCAATATATAAAACATATACTGGTAATAAAAATGCTCATTTAGATCGTGATGTTATATCTGATAGGGCTATTAATACTAGCGATGGAATGAGTTTTTTTTTGGTAGTGTAAGTTATCGTAATGCAAGGGTATATATTGATACTAACGGAACAGCAACAGGCCCTAACCGTTTAGGTTTTGATTTATTTGCATTTGATATAGATAAAAATGATAAAATAGTTTTTCCTAAAAATATAGGAGACGGTAGTGCTGGAGCTTATGAAGATGATGAGGAATTAGGCGGAATTATAGGTGCAGTAAATGTATGTTCTCTTTCTGAACAAGCAAGCAGATATAATGGATTTGGCTGTAGTGAATTTGCTCTGTTGGATAAAAATCCCGATAATCAAAATTTATCATATTGGAAGAATTTACCCAAATAAAAAGCGGGTTATTAACCCCGCTTTTTATTATTTTATATTTTTAACTATTTCAATTAAGTGTCCAATGGCGGTCTCAGGTGTAACTTTTTCAATTTCGCCGGTTTCACGTGTTTTGTATTCAACAAGTCCTTCATTAATTGTTTTACCTACAGTTACTCTGTATGGGAACCCTATTAAGTCTGCATCTTTGAATTTTACTCCTGCACGTTCATCTCTATCATCTAGTACGACTTCAACCCCTGCTTTTTTAAGTTCTTCATACATTTTTTCAGCAACTTCCATTTGAAGTTTGTCTTGGATGTTGACAGGGACAATTACTACATGATATGGAGCAATTGAAATTGGCCATTTAATGCCATTATCATCATAATGAGCTTCAACTGCAGCAGCTGCAGTTCTGGAAATTCCTATTCCATAGCATCCCATTATATATGGATGAGATTTGCCATTTTTGTCTAAATATACTGCATTCATTGGTTTAGAGTATTTAGTTCCCAGTTTAAATATGTTACCAACTTCAATACCTTTAGTTACTTTTAATGGTCTACCGCATTCAGTACAATAATCTCCAGCTTCAACTAATCTTATATCAGCATATCTTAGTTCTTTTATTCCTAAATCATTTAGGTTTGCACCAACTAAGTGTTTATCTGTCTGGTTTATGCCAACAACAAAGTTTTTCATTTCTTTGATAGTTTCATCTGCTATTATTTGGATATTATCCATTCCTTTAGGTCCTATGAAACCAGGAACTGCCTCAAAATTATGTTCAGTCATTAATTCTGCAATTTCACCAGCGGAAGCAATTCTTATATCAATACCGCCTATAGCATTCATTAATTTGGTCTCTTCTACAGTTTTATCAGCTCTGATTAATGCTATAACGGGTTTTTTATCAACGATATATACAAGGGATTTTAATATTAAAGATGATGGAATATTTAAAAATTTGCTTAATTCTTCTATAGAATGAGTATTAGGGGTATCAACTATTTTAGTTTCTTTAAAATAGTTTTTCCCGTCTATAACTGCTTCAGGAAGTTTTGATACTGCATGATTAGAATTAGCAGAATAATTACATTCGCAATAAAAAACATCATTTTCGCCGGCATCAGTATCTGTGATTACCATAAATTCATGAGATACACTGCCGCCAATTGCTCCAGAATCTGATTGAACCATTTTTGTATCAAGCCCGCAGCGGTCAAAAATTCTTTTATAAGCACGAGCCATATTTTGATATTCTTTATCAAGACCTTCTTCTGAGGTATCAAAACTATAAGCATCTTTCATTATGAACTCACGTCCACGAAGAAGTCCGTATCTTGGTCTTACCTCATCGCGGAATTTAGATTGAATTTGATATAAATTTACAGGCATTTGTTTATATGATTTTAGCCCATCTCGAGCAATTGCAGTAATTATTTCTTCGTGAGTGGGGCCAAGACACATTACTCTGTCGTGTCGGTCTTTTAATCTCATAAGTTCCTTACCATAAGCATCCCATCTGCCAGATTCTTCCCATAATTCTTTTGGCTGAACAAATGGCATTAATAATTCCTGAGCTCCAGCAGCATCCATTTCTTCTCTTACTATATTTTCTATCTTTTTCAAAACTCTCCACATTAGGGGTAAGTAATTGTAGACTCCTGAGGTTAATTTTCTAATATAGCCTGCTCTTGCAAGCATTTTGTGAGAAATGACTTCAGCATCAGCTGGAAATTCTCTCAGGGTTTGAACAAATAATTTTGACATTCTCATAATCTTTAATTCCTCATTTATTTTTCAGTGATTTTATTTTACCATGCTGAAAAATAAATTTATACAGCATTCAATTCATCAAGTTCTTTTTGTACTATATTGATTGGAACTGAAAGTGTTTCCTGATGCTCTATTGAAAGTTTTAATCCTTTTTCAAATGCTTCCAGATTACCTAATCTCTTATCAATTTGAGCTTCTATGTAGTATAAATCTCCAGATATTATCCCCGCAGAAATAGCTCTTTCAATTATGCTGGATGCATCATTATAAAGTTCTTGTTTAGCAAGGATTTTGGCGTAATTTATATAAGCTTCCTGATCTTTTGGATTGAGTTGGACAGTCTTTTCTAGTTTTTTTACAGCTTCTTCTAAATTTCCATTTTCGAAATCAATTACAGCAAGATTATAATACGCCCAGCTATAGTCTGGAGAAAGTTCTATAACTTTTTTAAACTGTTCTGCTGCATTTGATGAATCCCCCATTTCTTTTAAAATATTACCGATATAAAAATGTGCATATATATCTTCATCATTTATGTCGATGGTATTTTGAAAATTTATCATTGCTTCTAGCAGCTGTCCTTTTTTAAGATAGCATATGCCAAGGCTGAAGTATGAATTGGAATCATTGGAATCTTGTTCTAGAACTTTTTTAAAGCAATCAATTCCTCCATCATAATCTTTTAATTCTGTGAGTACAAGACCTAAATTATAATATGCGTCCATTTGTTCTGGAGACAGTTCAATTGACTTAATATATGAATCTCTTGCTTTTTCAAAATTTTTCAACTTTTCATATACAATTCCAAGATTGTAAAATATTCCACTGTCATTATTAAATAATTTTGACAAATACAAAAAGTGCTGCAATGCTTCTTCTACAAACCCGCTATCTAATAGTAAAACTGCAAGCTGTCGTCTAGCCTGATAATTTTCGCTATCTTCATGTAGAATTTGCTGTAGTTCCTGTATTTTTTCAATTTTTGACATATCTTGATAATAGCACTTTTTTAATATTTAGCAAATTATTAATCTGATTACTTGCAATTTTTAAAAAAATTGCTAGAATAGATTTATTCTACTAAGGAGGATTTTTATTATGAAATTAAAATTATTTTCAATAATATTAGCATTATTTATGACTTTGCAAATAGTTATTGCAGCACCATTTAATGCAAATGCAAAAACAAAAAGAATTCCTGCAGGAACAAAATTTCAATTGCAGTTATTAAATCCGCTATCAACTGTCAAAAGTAAGGGTGATGATTTTTCAGCAATTTTAGTGACAGATCAGACTGCTGATTCTGATGTAATTTTACCATCAGGTTCCCTTGTCAGGGGTAATATAAAAAATATTATTCCATCTAAAAGAATGTCAAAGGGTGCAATTTTATATTTAGATTTTGACCATATAGTTACACCTAACGGTAGACAGCTCCCATTAACTTTATCAATAGTTGGTCGTACTGATATGACATATGATGGAGGTATTACTACAACTAGAGGTTATGGTGATGCCGTAAAGAAAAACTGGGATAGAACTGTAGAAATTACACAAAACTCTATTGAATGGGGTAATGATATAGTTAATGATGGACCTGCAAAATATGTAACGATGCCATTGGCTGCTATTGGCGGCGGCATTGGCGGTGGTGCTTATTTTGTTTATGAAGCGATTGCTGATATGATTCGAAAAGGTGAAGATGTAAATATAAATTCAGGTGAAATAATTAATGTTATACTAGTAGATCCTATTGATGTACCAGTTCTATAGTTAATATTAATGTATAAAGATAAAAAGCGTATTTTTTCTATAAAATACGCTTTTTTTATGTTATTTAAAAAGATTACATTCTTTCAGGTGCTGTTACAGCAAGAAGGTCGAGTGCGTTGTTTAGGACTTTCTTCACTGCTATAACTAGGGCAAGTCTTGCTTTCATCATGTTCTTGTCATCTGATATAACACGATTTGCATTATAGAAAGAATGAAATTCTGAGGCTAATTCTTGTACATATCTGCATATTGTATAAACTTGTCTAGTTTCTGCTGATGTTTTTATCATAGATTTATATTCTTCCAATTTTAGGATTAGTTTTTTTGCTGTATCAATTGTTGGAAGAATGATTTCAGAATTGTAATTATTAATAATTTCGTCCAGTTCGGTTTTTTGCATTGGTGCTGGAGTTTTTTCTCCGGTTTCAGTATTGAGTTTTTCTTCTGTTGCATTTCTCAATATAGAACAAGCTCTTGCATGTGCGTATTGTACGTAGAATACAGGGTTTTCGTCACTGTTTGTTTTTGCAAGTTCAATATCAAAATCAAGAGTTGTATCAATGTTTCTCATTGACATCCAAAATCTTGTTGCATCAACACCTACTTCATCAATTAAGTCTTCTAGTGTAACCATATTTTTACGTTTACCCATACGAACTTCGTTTCCGTTGATTACAAGATTAACTAATTGACCTAGCAAGACTTCAAGTTTATTTGGATCATATCCCAATGCTTCTATTGAGGCTTTTACTCTTGCAACATATCCGTGGTGATCCGCACCCCAGATATTTATTAATCTGTCATATCCTCTTTCCAATTTATCTATATGGTATGCGATATCAGCGGTCAAATATGTATTAGAGCCGTCAGCTTTCTTAATCACTCTATCTTGATCATCTCCGTATTCAGATGATTTAAACCAATCAGCTCCGTCTTTTTGGTAGATTTTTCCACTGTCTTTTAATTTTTGAACGCATTTTTCAACTTTTCCTGATTGATGTAAAGATAATTCAGAGTAGAAGTTATCGAAATGGACTCTGAAATTATCCAGAAGCGCTTTTTGCAAGTCTTCCATTTCCTTTTTCGCAAAATCACTTAGTTCTTTTACATCCTCTGGTAACCCTTTATGAGTTTGAAGATATTTTTTAGCGACTGGAATTAAGTAATCACCAGGGTAGTAATTTTTCCTTTCAATCTCATCAGTTGGGAAATCTATATCTTCACCAAGTTCTTGTCTAATTCTTATTGCAAGAGAGTTGCCGAGTTTATTAATTTGTGAGCCTGCATCATTGATGTAAAATTCTTGATAGACTTCGTGTCCGTAAAATTTTAAAAGATTTGCTAATACAGATCCCATAGCAGCCCATCTGCCGTGACCGATGTGGAAAGGACCAGTCGGGTTGGCTGAAATGTATTCAAGTAAAATCTTTTCTGTTTTTACATTCTCAGGTTTACCGTAGTTTTTGTCTTTTTCAAAAATTTCTTTTACTGAATTTATAAGGATTTTTTTACCTGTTTTAAAATTTATAAATCCTGCAACTACAGTATATTCATTATCGTCTTTATCAATATATTCAATAATAGTATTTGCTATCATTGGAGGAGCCATTTTGGCATATCTTGCTAACGAGGACACATTTATTGCAAAATCTCCAAAATCTGCATTTTTAGGACGTTCAGTAGAAAGAGTCCCTCTTTTATATTCTTTCATTTCTCCAAGCTTATTATCTTTGATAGCTTTTTCAATGGCTGTTTCAATTTCGTTCAAAAAATAATCTTTAATCATCTTTTTCTCCATACTTATAATCTAATTTGATTATAGTACAAATAAAAATTATTTAGAATTTTATAGGGTATTTATCAGGAATTTCCCAACCATTTTTTCTATTGCAAGACCACATGATGTGCCTGCTCCATTATGTTTACAATCTCCTCTTGCACTGTCCTGACCAAGTATGCCTTCTAATGTTGCACAATAAGCCCCCCAATATCCCCCAATTCCTCCAAGATATAATCCATAATGTTCTCCTTTAGGACATAGTGGGGTGAGTACCCATCCTCCAGTATAGTATGTATAGTTAAATAATGTGAACACAAATACGTCTTTGCCCATGATATTTTTCCTTCTATCTCCATTAAGGTCAATTATTATTGTTACATATTTATTACTATTAGATGGATTTGTTAGTAAAAGTAAATTTTTATCTGAATATGAATAAGATGCTTTTGTCACTGGAGTTGTTTTTGTCCCATTTAGAGTGTAATATGAAAAAGTCAAGTATTTTAAAGTTTTATAGTTTTTTGCTAAATATGGCATTATGTATTTCTCAGCAAATATACTTGATTCCAGTGTGTAATCCCAGTCTTTAAAACTTCCATTGTATACTTCTGACATTTTTATTGCTTGTTGTAGTTCTGCATAAGTCTTTCTTAATTGGTTTATCGTAACGGTTTCGTTATACTTTGAAAGAATGGTTGGTAAAGTCATTGCTGAAATAATTCCTACTACACCCAAAGTAATAAGTACTTCTGCTAGTGTAAATCCTACTTTTTTAATATTACCTCCTGGTTAATAAATAATCCCATATACATGTATATTATATACGTATTTATATAAAATACAATATAAATCGTTTACATTAGCTTATTTTCGTTTACATTTCTTTATCTTATATATTAGAATTTATCTGTTATGTCTCAAGGGTTAGATAAAGATTTTTTCAAAGATATCAGGTGCGAAATCCGCTCTTATATGGTTGCAAGAGGACAAACCTATCAATCTGTTGCTAAAAAATTAAATGAACGATTTGGGTTAAACTTTACAGCACAAAGTCTGAATAATAAATTAGCACGTGGTTCTTTGCGTTATTATGACGCTAAACTTATTGCAGAAGTTTTGGATTATAAAATTAAATGGGAGTGATACCATAATTTCTGTTTGTAATATAATAATCCTATGATTAATATTGAGAACATAATCGAACGTCTACGTGAAATAATGGATGATGAAACTATTGAGCAGCTAAAAGAAGAACTCAATGGGTATCACGTTGCGGATTTAGCTGATATATTTCAGGAGTTAAAACCTGAAGAAAGACTTCAGTGTTTTAAGTTGCTCGATATTGATAAAGCGGCAGATTTAATGGAATATTTGCCTGCTCAGACTCAGGTCGAATTATTAAGTGATATTGACGAAGAATTAGCGTCTAAAATTTTAACGAGATTACCTCATGATGCTGCTGCTGATGTTCTTGGAGATATGGAAGAAGACGAAAGTGAAACTTACCTTGATAAGCTGCCACATAAATTTTCTGAAGAAGTAAGAGAATTACTTACTTATAATGAAGATACAGCAGGTGGTATTATGAATCCTGTTGTTCTTACTGTTAATTCTGAGATGAGTGTGCAGGATGTGTTGAATCATATTAGAATTAAAGCTGAACAGGATAATATGGAACTTTACTATGTCTATGTAACTGATAAGCAAAATCACTTGCTTGGTGTTGTTTCATTAAGAAAGCTTTTAACTTCTCCTATTAATCAAAAAGTAGAAGATATTATGATTTCTGATATTGTAAAGCTTCATGTTGATGATTATAGTGATTATATTATTGATGAATTTATGAAATATCAGTATAATGCTCTTCCTGTTGTTGATTTGTATAATCGTTTAAAAGGAATGATTACGTGGGATGATGTTCATGACTTGTTTGAAGAAGAAACTACTGAAGAAATTTACCAGTCATCAGGTATTTCTACTGAAGTTGTAGATGAAGATGAAATTTTATCAGGAAATGTACTAAATGCGATTAGAGCAAGGACTCCTTGGCTTTTTATAACTTTGTTAGGAGAATTTGTAGCAGTTAATGTTGCTAATCATTTTGACCATACTTTGTCTGCTTTGCCTATTATTGCTATATTTATGCCACTCCTTGCAGGACTTGGAGGAAATATAGGTACTCAAAGTATTACGCTAATGGTAAGAGGGCTGTCAACAGGTCAAGTTACTTTAAGTTCTGCTTTGCATCATATTTTGCGTGAGGCTTTTATAGGTATGTTTATTGGTGGATTTTTTGGGATTCTTGTTACACTTGCGACTTGGGGATGGCAGCATAACGCTGAATTAGGAATTATTGTTGGGGTAGCTATGACAATTAATATGACTATGGCAACAATTATTGGAACTTTTACTCCGTTTGCCTTGAAATCTTTGAATGTTGATCCAGCGGTAGCTTCTGGTCCTGTTATTGCTACAACTATTGATGTTGTTGGGTTAGCTGTTTATTTTACTTTAGTTTCAATATTCCTTGTACATGTAATATAATTTTTAATAAAATCAATAGTTTATTGTATATTATTCACCCAAATTTATAATAAAATATGTTTGTATTAAATGAAGTTTTAAATAGGTATTGATAGTTATGACAAATGAAACAAATAGAAGAATGAGATCAAAAACTGAACAAAATCAAGAAAATGCAAGACAGAATGAGTATTTACTCCAATTAAAACAGCATCAGGAGAATCAAGCAAAGTTTATTCGAAGAGTTTTTATATTTTTAGCATTTTTAGTGTGTGTATTCGTTGCTGTATTTATCCTTGCTGGGAATCAAAAATTTGTTAATGAAACTTTTGGTGAAAATTCAATGGTAGCTAAAATGTTTGCGAAGATTTCTAAGGATAATGAGTATAAAGATAAAGCAGAGTTTGTTATGCCATTTGGTCCTAGAAGACAAAATATTTTATTGCTTGGTGTCGATGCAAGTAATAATGATACTGATTTATGGACTGGAACTAGGACTGATACAATAATTCTTGTAAATATTGATCCTAGGTCAAAGTCTGTAAATGCTATTTCAATACCTCGTGATAGTAAAGTCTATCTTCCAGATAATAACGGTATTCAAAAAATTAATGCAGCACATGCTATTGGTGGTGTGGGGATGACAATTAAAACTGTGGAAGATACTTTGGGAGTAAAAATTGATAAATATATAATGGTTCATGATAATGCAGTAAAAGCTATTGTGGATGCGTTAGGTGGAGTTGATGTATATGTAGAAAAGCCTATGCACTATCACGATTATTCTGGGAAATTGCATATTGACCTTGCAAAAGGTGAACACAGGCTTACTCCGGAACAGGCTGTGGGATATTTGAGATTTAGGCATGATGCTTTGGGTGATATTGGAAGGACTCAGCGTCAACAGTGGTTTTTGAGAGGATTATTAAACGAATTACAAAAACCAGAAACTATTGCAAAGATTCCTGAAATAATCTCTGTGGTTCAAAAATATGTAAAGACAAATATGTCTTTGTATGAATTAACTCAATATGCAGCTATGACAAAACATATTGATATGGATAAAATTGAGATTGCAATGCTTCCAGGTGCGCCTAATAAAAAAGGTTATATAAGCTATTGGATCTTAGATCCTGAAAAGACTCAAGATGTTGTCAATCGTTTGATTTATAGAGAGAAAATTCATCCAGAGGAAGGAGTTCAGCTAAATGCAGGTATTATGTACACTAATGGTAATACAGAAAAAGTAGAGGCTTTAAAAGCTGAATTTGAGGCTGCCGGAATTAAGGTTGCTTGTTCTGGACATCTTGCCAAAACTCATACTCAATTTATCGCTCATTCAAAAAATATTACTAATGAGTATTATAACTGGTTGAAGAAAAAAGTTCCTTCAATTTCAGGTTATCAGTTTGTGTATGAGCCGGTAAATTATTATTGTGGTGAAGCTGATTTTACGGTTGTTATTGCTGGAAAGTAATTTTTTTGTAGACAATTTTATAACAATATGCTAATATCTTTAAATAAAAAGGAAAGGTTATGTTATGGAAAAAATGTATTTTGACACTAATATGATTATTATTGTAGCACTTGTTGTTATTCTAGTATTGCTTTATTCATTGTATTATTCATTAATCCAAAAGAAAAATAAGGTTAAAGAGGCTTTTTCAAGTATTGATGTTCAATTGAAAAAAAGATATGACTTAATTCCTAATGTTCTATTTATAGCAAATAAATTTATGGAACATGAGCGAGGTCTTTTAGAGGAAATTACAAAATTAAGAGCGCAAGCGGCAAAACTGCCAGCAGATATGGGGAATGCTGAGCAAAAAATTAAGCTCGATGGTGCTATTGCAGGTAAAATGGGACAGTTGATGGTTGCTGTTGAAAATTATCCTCAGCTTAAATCTGATCAAACAATGATTCAAGCAATGCAGACTTATAATGAGCAGGAAGAACATATTGCAGCAGCAAGAAGATTTTATAACTCTGCAGTATTAGAATTAAATAATGCTGTAGAAATTTTTCCGAGTTCATTGGTCGCAGCAATGCTTAGTATAAAACAGATGCCGTTTTTCGAAGCAAATGAGCAAGAACGTCAGTCTGTTGATGCAAGTAAATATTTTAATAAATAATAATTAAAAATTTTATTTATAACAAAAATAAAAAGACGGTGTAAATACCGTCTTTTTGTTGTATAATTCAATATGTAAGTGTCTGTAGCTCAGATGAATAGAGCGTCGCTCTCCGAAGGCGAAGGTCGCGGGTTTGACTCCCGCCAGGCACAGTGTTATAATAAAATCGGTTGACAGCCGGTTTCTCGTAAATCCTTAGGGAAAATGTTCTCTAAGTTTACAAGATGGCTTCGTAGCTCAGTAGGATAGAGCAGCGGTTTCCTAAACCGAAGATCGCGCGTTCGAATCGCGCCGGGGCCATTTTTATTTTTTAATCTATTATTTCTGCATTAATTTATTAAAATATTTGTGGTATTATTCAAAAATAGTGTAGATATTTTTAAGGAGAATATTTATGAAAATAGTTATTATTGGAGGCGGTGCATGTGGAGCAAGTGCTGCAGCTAGGCTTAGACGTTTGGATGACAGTGCTGAAATCTTAATTCTAGAGCAAACTGATGAAATATCTATTGCTAATTGCGGGTTACCATATTATTGTTCTAATGTTATTAACAGTGAAGATAAAATGCATGTCTCTAGTGTTCAAAAATTTAAAAATCTTCTTAATGTTAATGTTAGACTAGGTGCTAAAGTTACTAATATTGATAAGCTAAATAAAATAGTTACTATAAATAACGAGGAATGTATTCCATATGATAAATTAGTATTAGCTCCTGGTGCTATGCCATTTAGACCATCAATTAGCGGTATTGATAATCCTAAAATATATACTGTAAGAACACTAAATGATGCAAATATTATTAAAGCTCACATAAAAATGTCTGGCGTTAAAAATGCTGTTGTTATTGGGGGCGGGTTTATTGGAGTTGAAATGGCTGAAAATTTCGCTGAAATTTCTGGCATTAATACTACTCTTATAGAATTAGCATCTCATATTTTGCCTCCAGTGGATTATGAAACTGCTGCATATGCTCATAATGAAATTAGAAAGCATGGAGTAGAACTTATTTTGTCTGATGGTGTAAGGGAGTTTGGAGAAGATGAAATTATACTTAATTCAGGTCGTAGAATTCCATATGATATTGCAGTATTAGCAATAGGAGTTAAACCGGAAATAGAACTTGCAAAATTGTCTGGTTTAGAAATAGGTATTTCTGGCGGAGTAAAAGTAAATGAATATATGCAGACTTCTGATGAAAATATTTATGCTGGAGGAGATAGTGTTGAAGTAGTTGATTTTATAACAGGTTTACCGACATTGATACCACTTGCTGGTCCTGCGAATAGACAGGGGAGAATTATTGCAGATAATATAGCTGGTATCAGTTCTACCTACAAAAAAACTTTAGGGTCTGCTGTTGTTAAAATATTTGATCTTACTATTGCTAGTGTTGGTTGTAGTGAAGAAAAACTTATAAAAAATAGTATACCTTATTTGAAAACTTTTACTCAGGGATTTTCTCATGCTAGTTATTATCCTGGAGCTACGCGAACTATGTATAAAATGTTATTTAATAAAGAGGGATATATCTTAGGATTACAGGCTGTGGGATATGAGGGAGTTGAAAAAAGAGTTGATGTTATGGCTACTGCAATTAGAAGCGGATTAAAAGTCTGGGATTTAATTGACTTAGAATTATGTTATGCCCCTCCTTATTCTTCAGCAAAAGATCCAATCAATATTTTAGGTATGCATGCTGATAATATATTAAAAGGGTTTATGAAACCTGCGTATATTGAAGATATTAAAAATTCACTCATTATTGATGTTAGGTCTAAGGCTGAGTTTGATAACGAAACTATTTCTGGTGCGATTAATATTTTTACACCGGATTTGCGTAGTCGATGTAATGAATTACCTCGAGATAGAAAAATAGTTCTATTTTGTAATACAGGTTTTCAAAGTTATGTTGCATCAAGAATACTTATGCAAAGAGGTTTTGAAAATGTATATAGCTTAACTGCAGGAATTTCTTTGTATAATGAACTTTTAAAAGATAATTTCTGCAGAGAGCATGAAAAAATATTATCAATTCAATAATAAGCTATTGTGTAGAAGAATTATTTTCTATTTTTAACCATAAAGTATCATAAGGTTTTAATCTTAATGATACTTTTTTGTTAGTTATTGAAATATGAACTTTGATTTTTTTACTGGTTAATAAATCTTCTAACATAACTTCCTTATCAGCTTTCCAAATGGTTGTAGCTGGTAAATCTATTTCAGAATATATCCTGTTATTTGAAAGGTTGTTTATTATTAGAATTTTTTCATTGCCTAGAGTCCTTGTATAGGAAAAGACCTCTTTATTTTTCGTTTTTAATGGCGAAAATTCACCTCTGCTTAGGGGTTGATTTTCTTTTCTTAGTTTTATCAACTTTTGTACTTTTTTGAATATTCTATTATCTTTAGAGGCTGTATATAGAGCCCTTTTACTTACAGCGCCTCTATTAATGTCTCTGCTGTCAAAATATGATAGCATTTTGGCTTTATTTTTTGAACTGTTTTTTTGTTTTAATTCTCTTAGTCTGGCAAATTTTCTTGCATTGTAGAAGTTATTTTGAATCCCGATTTCATCTCCATAGTATATTATAGGAATTCCTGGCATTGACATGAGAATTGAAAAAGCCATACCGATTCTATCTGGATTATTGTCTAAAAAGTTTGCCATTCGTCCACTTACTCCAAACCCTTTTCTAAATTCAGCGCCTTTAGGCTCTAAGTTTTCATATATTATTTCACGAATTTTTTTATTACACATCTCAAGTGTCAATTCGTCATGTACTCTCAAAAATATTGCCCAAGATGCACTATTTGGGATATCAGGAGTTTGTTTATGAGCTTGCCAAAAATATTTATTATCTTCAGTTATTAAAGATGCCCATATTGCAGGCATATAAGGAAAATGGTATGCAATTTGAACTTCATTAGTTCTTGTTATTTCTTTTTCTTCTCCAAGAATTTCTTCTTTGTATGTTCTTTCTTTACCAAAATATGGCAAAATTTTATTTGGCATTTGGCATGCCTCAGCTTGAATTACAGAACGAGGTGCAGTTGCTTGTAAAAAATCACTAAGTATTGTAATGATGCTATGAGTCTTGGGTTGATTTTCAGCATTTGTACCTTTATCTTTAATCAAATAAGGTATTGCATCCATTCTGAAGATATCTATACCTATATTAGCCCAATAAGCAATTGTTTCAAGGTTATAATACAAAACTTCTGGATTTTCCCAATTTATATCTAGTTGGAAAGGATAGAATGTGTGATAAAGGTAATAATCTTTATTATTTATAGTAACTTTTCTGTAATGAGAATCTGTTTGTTCAGGAAAAATTAATCTTCTTTTTGAAATTTCACCAGTTGGTTCTTTGTATTCTATTACAGTCCCTAATTTTTCATCTTGGTATTTTGTAAATTCTGGCAATTCTTCCCTAGTAATAAAGTAATCAAGTTTTTGAGTATCTCCTTTCAGGGCTTTTTGGAACCAATCATGCTGATCTGAAAAATGATTTAGAACCAAATCAGCTTTTATTTTAAAACCTTTATTTCTTGCAGCTGTTATAAATTCTTGGAATTCTTTCATTCCCCCTAAGTCATTTCTTACATTTCTTGGATCTTTAACATCAAAACCTGCATCAGCCATTGGAGAATCTGCAAATGGGAGTATGTATAAGGTTGTTACTCCAAGTGATTTAAGGTAATCTAACATTGCAATAGTGTCTTTAAAGGTATTAGCTTTTCCTGTGGTATATACTCCGAATTGATCAGCATAAAACATGTAAATTATTTCATCTTTATACCAGTCAGTATTGCGGTTTAAATCTTCTTTTTTTAAACTCTCTGGACGTTGTTGTTTTGTTTTTAGAGCTATTTGAAATATGTGAGAATAAATTTCTTCAACTTTTTCTTCGCCATAGACTTTTTTTATTTCTTCTTTTAATTCTTTTTCTAGGATTGGAGGAATGATTTCTTCAGTAAGTATTGGTTTTACTATATTTTTTTGTTCAATTTCAGTGTTTGTTTTTGTTATATTGGCTGAAAATGTTTGTAAACAGCTTGTATTAAGTAGCAAAATTACTGCAAGTAAAAAAGTTATATACTTATTTCCCATATCTATATCCTTGTAACATACCCTAATTTTATTATAATATAAACAAAAACTAAAAATAGTTCTTTATAATGTTGCCCAATCGGCTAAAATAGTTTATAATATTAGAAATTAGCTGTAAGTGAGGCATTTATTAAGATAAATATTTCAAAGAAAAATTTAGTTATATTAACTGCATTTTGGCTTCTATTGTTGCTTTTGGTTTTATATACAATAGGCATGGTTACTTATTTGCCTAAAACCAGATTTGCATTCCCAGGTGCAGAGGGCTTTGGTGGATATATTAGCGGGGGAAGAGGTGGTGAAGTATATCATGTCACGACACTTCAAGATAATAATAAACCTGGTTCTTTAAGATATGCTGTTAACCAAAAAGGAGTAAGGACTATTGTTTTTGATATTTCTGGAGTTATTAGTCTTAAATCTCCATTGGTTATTAAAAATGGTGATTTAACTCTAGCAGGTCAATCTGCTCCTGGAATAGGTATATGTATTAAAAATTATCCAGTTGTTATTAATGCTGATAATATTATTATAAGATATTTAAGATTTAGGCTTGGTGATGTCTCAAATAATTATGCTCTTTCTGTTGAAAACAGAAGAGGAATTATGATTGACCATTGTTCTATAAGTTGGGCGACTCGGCATAATGTAAATCTTGCTGGTAATGTTTTAATGACCATGCAATGGTGTATTATAAGTGAAGCCCTAAGTGCAACAAAGTTTGGTGATAATGGTAAAGGTGCAAGACTTGGAGGTTTATCTGCATCTTTTCACCATAATTTATTTGTAAGTAATGCTAAAAATAATCCTTATTTTGTTGAGAATAAATTAAAGAGTAAATCTGCATTTCAAATAGTTGATTTTAGAAATAATGTCATTGTGAATTGGAGGGATGGTTCTTCTGAAGGATATATTAGAGGGGCTTTTAATATTGTTAATAATTACTACAAATTTGGGCCTGCTACCAGTCTGCAAACTAGAGGTCAAATTATTCGACTATTTCCAGAAGATTATCAATTACTCCCTCCACCTAAAAGACCTTTTATTTTTGTAGATGGTAATTATGTTTATAATAATCCTCTAAATACTAATGATAATTGGATGGCTGTATATCCTAGTAAATCTTATATTACAGAACATAAAAATCCCGTTTTGTCGTGGCGTTCGTTCTTCCATGCTCCTGTAACCCTTCATACAGCGGAAAGAGCATATATAAATGTGTTAAAATATGCTGGGGCATCAAAACAAAGGGATGATGTTGATAAAAGATTAGTAAGTAGTGTCATTACTGATTCATATGCATACAGTAATGGTATGCTCACTTCACCTTCACAAGGTGGTGGATACAAATATGGCGTATATAAAGGATTAAAAGATACAGATGGGGATGGAATCCCTGATTATTGGGAAAAAGCAAAAGGCTTGGACCCTAAAAAACGTATTGATGGACAATTAAGAAGTAAAATAGATAATGAATATACCAATCTAGAAATGTATTTAAATAGCCTTGTAGCTGATATTACTAGAAAGCAGAATTCATCAGCAAGACCTTCTAAGGATTTGTTCTGGTTATCAATGCTTAAGTTTGTAAATTATGTAAAAAGAGAGGAGCAATAGTAGTTTAGCTATTTGCTAAATTGTAGGGAATTGAGGTTTTCTTCCACAAGATTTGTCTTCATCGCAAAAACCCAATCTTTCACATTTTGGTACAAGATATGGTTTTAGCCATGGTTCCTCTTTTATTAATTCGTCACACATCATTTTTACTAATGTTCGGATTTCGTATTGAGCTCTTGTGCAAAGTCGAAGATTTGCTAAATGAATCATTTCTCTTAAATTTAAGCTAGCTACCAAAGAGCTTGCAGCCGCATTAGGAAGCACAAACCGAGCATCTTCTGCAGGAATTCCTGCATCCACAAATTCTTGGTACTGTTCTGATATTTTTCCCATGAAGTTTATAAATTTTTCTTTTAGTTCTGGATTTTTTTCAATTGTAGGAGGAATAATATAGTCAAATTGCCCTTTTTCCTTGACATATCTTTGGGATTTTTGGGAGAATGACATATGTCTGTGCCTTACTAATTGATGAGTGCAGGCTCTTGATACATTTGCAATTGCAAAACTTACTTGTATGTGTTCAATAGTTGAATAATGGCCAGAAGATATTACTCTTTCAATTAGTTTTAGCATTTTATCCTTGTCATCAGTACTGCTATAAATGTTAATAGGATAATCTGCGCTATAACATGTTCTGCATGCAGTATATACAGTTTTTAACATATTTTCAGGTTTTGAGATTAAATTGACTACAGGTTTGTTATTATTATCCATACTATTCCCCTCATATAAAATTTTTTGCTGTAAAAATTATACCACTCTTTTTATTAGAGTGGTATAATTGTAAACATTTTCGTAAAGATATAATTATTTGTTACCGTAACGTTTATTAAATCTTTCAACTCTACCTTCAGAGTCAAGGATTTTTTGTTGTCCTGTATAGAATGGATGACATTTGTTGCAAATTTCAACAGTAATATTATCTACTACAGAACCTGTTTCAATTTCGTTACCGCAAACACATTTGATAACTGTTTTCTTATAATCTGGATGAATTCCTTCTTTCATTTTTACCTCTTTCCTTTTCTCAAGATTCCAAACTTGATGTTAATTTTCCATTTCGACTATCTATATAATACAACAGAAAAAATAAAGTGCAATAGAATATTGCGAAACGCAAACAAATTATGTTTTTCAAATTACTAGTTTTTGCGTGAAATATTTATAAAAGAATACCTGTCCCAAGGAGTAGAGACAGGTATTAACCAGTAAAAGAGACATCAATAATATTATGGATTATGTTTTTTGAAAGTCAAATTTTTTGTTTTGGTTTTGTCAGATTTTATATATTTATTGTATAATCCTGTTATGAAGAAGTTTGTGTATCTATTATTTACAGTATTTATATTTTATAATTTATCATATGCAGAAGAAACAAATTCTTTGGTTAATGATCAAGCTCAGCTATATTATGCAGAAAATCGTATAGAAGAAGCTTTTGGTCTATTACTTACAATACCGCAGGAAACCAGAACTCCTATGAATTGGCTTTTGCTTGGAAATATTTTGCAAGATAAAAATCGTCTTGATGATGCTGAATTTATGTATAATCAGGCTTTGCTAGCTGATAGTAAATTTTATAAAGCTGCTTATAATCTTGGAAATCTTTATCTTGAACAGGAAAAACCTAATATGGCAATAGCTCAGTATAAAATTGTAATGAAACTATATCCAGAGTTTCCTTATTCTTATTATAATACTGGGTGTGCTTATTTAAAGCTGGGCAAATATAAAGACGCAAAAAAATATTTTTTGAGAGCTTTAGCTATAAATAATAATGTTGCAGATTTTCATTATAATTTATCTTATGTATATAAAATGTTAAATAATCAAAAGCAGGCTCAGATATATTTGGATTATTATAATAAAATTATTCAAGAAAAAATTTAAAAGAGGTCATCATGTTCTATAAAGGTATAATATTTGATTTTAACGGAACTCTGTTTTGGGATTCTGAAAAGCATCTAGAGGCTTGGCGTGAATTTTCTAAAAGAGTGCGACCTTACCCATTTACAGATGATGAAATGAGAGATTATATGTTTGGTAGAACAAATGAAGATATTATTGCATATTTAATTGGTAAAAAGCCCTCTAAAGAAATGGTCGAATCTTTAGGTCAGGAAAAAGAGGCAGTATATAGACAAATGTGTAGAGATGATGCTGAAAATACACATTTAGCTCCTTATGCTACTGATTTTTTAGACTGGCTAAAAGCAAATAATATTCCAAGAACAATAGCAACAATGTCAGAAAAATCCAATGTGGATTTTTATATAAAAGAATTTGACTTATCGAAATGGTTTGATATAGACAAGATTGTATATTCTGATGGAACAATGAAAGGGAAACCTGAACCTGATATATATCAAATTGCAGCTAAAAAGTTAGGACTCAAGCCTGAAGAATGTGTTGTAGTAGAAGATGCTATTTCTGGTATAGAATCAGCTAGAGCAGCTAATATTGGTAAAATAGTGGCAATTGCTTCTATGGAGAGCCCAGAATTATATAAAAATATTTCAGCAGTAAATCTTATTATTCATGATTTTAGAGATTTTGATTCCATAATGGAAAATATCACATCTGTTGTGTAAATCATTCTTTTATATGTTTTATATGATATGTAAAATTTATATATTTTTATTTGAAGGAGATTTTACATATGATAATGACAAACATTGAAACTATACCTGGAATGAAAATCGTTGGTCAATATGGACTTGTTTCAGGTAGTACAGTAAGAGCAAAAAATGCTATTTTAGATTTTGGTGCAGGATTAAAAAATGTCGTTGGTGGAGAATTAAAAAGTTATACTGAATTGCTCATTCAAGCACGACAGGAGGCTATTTCTCGGATGCAGCAACAGGCTCAGACTCTTGGTGCTAATGCTATTGTGAATGTTAGGTTTGCTACTTCTGCAATTACTGCAGGTGCGGCTGAAGTGTATGCTTATGGTACGGCTGTAAAAGCTCAAACTATTACAGGAGCTTAGTTTATGGATTTATTATTATTTTTTCTTTTGTTAGTTTTAACTTTTTGCAGTGGTTCTATTATTGAAAAAAATCATTTTAAAAAAATTATTAAAAGAGAAAAAGCTTTACTTCGTTCTCCGATGGTAAATTTTGGGGTTAAAAAATGGTCATCAAAACGTAAGGTAATTGATACAAAACTGGTATATGGGGAAGCTGTAATAAGTGCAGATTATTTTAAGTGTTTTGTAGCAGGTCTTAAAAATCTTTTTGGCGGAAGAATGACTTCATTTGAATCTGTAATGGATAGAGCAAGAAGAGAAGCTATTTTAAGAATGCGCGAAAGTGCTATTGGCTCTCATCTTATTTTAAATGTAAAAGTTGAATCTATTATGATAAATGACCCTAAAAATCCGCAAAGTGTACCTCAATGTGCTGTAATGGCTTATGGAACTGCTGTGACTTATGAGTAAAAATAATCAAGATAGCTTGGAAGCAAGATATATTGCAATGATTGAAAATAATGTGAATGTTTCAAAATCTAGTGATTTAAAAGAATTTTTTATCCTTGTCGCTGGTATTATTGGGTTTTGCATAATTTTGTTTTTCTCTGCAGACATTCTTTCAGGGGTTTTTATTAATAATATGTCTGATAAAACTCAGGCTAAAATTGAAAACCTTATGAGTCTTTCTGTTATTCCAATGGATTTAAATTCTATGGCCGATAAAAAATATGCAGAACAACTTGATTTTCTTAATAAACAGAAATTAATAATAAAGAAATCAAATCCTAAATTGCAGGGAAAATCGAGATTTGATATTTTTGTATATCCATCAGATGAACTAAACGCATTTGTAATTCCAAATGGTACGATATATTTTACTCGAGGTATGCTTAATACGATCAAGAATAAACAAGCATTAACTTTTGTGCTAGCGCATGAAATGGGGCATTATGCGAATCGTGATCACTTAAAAGGATATAGCAGGCAGATTATAGCTGGAGTTGTTCTATCTATATTAACTTCTGGACAAAGTGATTCACTTACTTCTTTTGTTCAGAATTTAGGCATGTTTAATAGTTTATCGTATTCAAGAAATCAAGAAAGAAATGCTGACTTATTTGCAAATTCTGTAGTGCTTAAGTTATATGGTAATAATGAATCAGCAATCAAATTTATGCAGTTGATTGATAATAAGCAGAACATTCCTCAGTTTATACACTATTTTTCAACGCATCCAGCCCCGTCTGAGAGAATAGATTTATTAAAACATAATAAATAAAAAGAGGCTTTTTAATAGCCTCTTTTTATTTTATTCTTTTATTTATTATTTAACAATTTTTAAGGATTTCAAATGCAGTTTCAGCTGTGATATTTCCTTTTTCCCCTAATGCGGTATTTCTTTTATTAAATCTATCTTTAATTTTTTCTGCAGCATCCATTGAATCAATTTCATAATCTGATAGTTTTGTTTTCATTCCGATAGAATTGAAAAATTCTTCGATGTTATCGATAGCTTTATCTGCAGCTTTTAAATCTACAGTTTCATTTACTCCAAAAACTTCTCTTGCAAGTTTGGCGAGTTTTTTAGATTTTGAAACTTTTTGATTTTTTAATAATCGTGGAAGTACTATAGCAAGACTTTGTCCATGATCAATTCCATAAAATGCGGTTAACTCGTGACCAATCATATGAGTTGCCCAGTCTTGAACAGCACCCAGACTAATCCAGTAATTCAGCCCGCATGTTGCACACCAGAAAATATTTGCGCGAGCCTCATAATCATTAGGTTCGGCTAAAACTTTAGGTGCTTCATTTATAAGTGTTCTTAAAATTCCAAGAGCCCAATCATCTTGTAGTGGTGTATTTACATCATAAGTGCAATATTGTTCCATAACATGGACAAATGTATCTACAATCCCATTTATGGTTTGTTTTTGTGGAAGACTGAATGTTACTTGAGGATCAATTATTGAAAATCTAGGAAATACTAAGTCTGAATGAAATGGAAGCTTTTCATTCGTAGCAAGTCTTGATATAACTGCACCATTGTTCATTTCAGAACCGGTTGCAGGAAGAGTAATGACATCTGCAATAGGAAGTGCATCTTTTACAGGCTCTTCTCTTACTAAAATTGCATCATAAGCATTATCGCCTTCATATTTCGCAGCAGCTGCTATAAATTTTGTCCCGTCAAGAGTTGAGCCACCTCCAACTGCTAGTAGAAAATCTATATTTTCTTGTTTAATCATTTCTACAGCTTTCATGCAGGTTTCATATTTGGGATTAGGTTCAATTCCTCCAAATTCAAATAATTGATATCCTTCAAGAGCTTTTTTTACTTGATCGTATACTCCATTTTTTTTAATAGATCCTCCACCATATATCATAAGGATTCTATGGGATTTGTCTATTAATTTTGGTAATTCAGAAATTGTGTTTTTACCAAATAAAACCTTTGTGGGACAGAAAAATTCAAAATTATTCATAACAATACCCTCCATTTTTTCATATTATATCAGAAAAAATAAATTGTTTTCATAAAAATATTTGTTTGAAAGAAAACTTTTACTGATATATAATAAAAACATGACCGGTATTATTAATAGCAATGCTGAAATTTTTCAAGAATTTCCAGCTGATTATACTATTTTGGATATTGAAACAACAGGGCTTTCATCTTCAAAGTGCGAAATTATCGAATTGGCTGCGGTCAAAGTAAGAAATGATTGTATTGTTGATAAATTTTCTTCATTAATTAAACCGAATTATCCGATTAATTCATTTATAACAGGGCTTACTGGAATTACAAATGAAATGGTCATGAATGCTCCTTCTATTGATTTAGTTTTAGATAAATTTATGAAATTTATTCAAAATGATTGTATTCTAGGACATAATGTCAGTTTTGATATAAGATTTATTTCAGCAAATTTGAGAAAATATTTATCAAAAGATTTAAATAACAATAAGATTGATACAATGTATCTTGCAAGGCGTTTTTGTTCTCTGCCTTCTCATAAGCTTGAATATGTAGCTAAACACTTTAATATTTCCATAGAAGGTCATCATAGAGCTATGAATGACTGTATGATGACTTTTGAAATTTATAAAAATATTAAGAACTTAAATTTAAATTTATAGAATATTTTGTTTACTTTTAAAATTCGTATTTTTCTAGTAAAATTAATTTGAGAATTTTGGAGAGGATTTGTTATGGAATTTGTAAACTTGGTAATATCACATTTAGTTGCATTTATTGAATATATTATTACAATTATGGGACCTTGGGGTATAAGTTTGTTGATGGCAATAGAATCATGTAATATTCCACTTCCAAGCGAGGCTATTTTACCATTTGCTGGTTATATAGTGAGCAAAGGTGAAATGAATTTTCATGTTGCAGCTTGGGCAGGTGCTTTTGGATGTGTATTAGGTTCAATTCCATCATATTATCTTGGATATTTTGGAGGAAGAAAGTTTATTGAAAAATATGGTAAATATTTTTTAATTTCTCATAATGATTTGGAAGAAGCAGATAAATGGGTTGATAAATATGGGGATTGGGCATTTTTCTTATGCAGGATGCTTCCTGTTGTGAGAACATTCATATCTTTGCCTGCTGGTATTTTAAAAGCTAGAAAAAGAGTCTTTTTTACCTTGACATTTTTAGGTTCGCTTGTATGGAGTTATTTGCTTGTATATGTAGGTGTAAAAATGGGGCAGAATATGGAAGCCTTTAAACATATATGGCATAAATTTGATATAGCAATTGTATTAATATTTGGTGTTCTTGGTGCTTTGTATGTGTATAAACATGTTAAACATTTGAAAGACTCTTAATTAAGATAGTAATTTAATTAACTTTATTATTCCCATAGATGCTACTGATTTGTGAGCTGAAACATTTTTTCGGCTTTCGATATTTTTTCGATTTTTATGATAATATTCATAAGCTTTTAATAGCATTTCTTCATTTTTAAGCGTTGGTATGAAGCCTAATTCTTTTTTAATTTTAGTATTATCAAATATAAAATTAGCTGAAATCATCTTATATTGATAAGGCCCAAGCGGAGAAATCCCAAGAAAATAGCAAATTTTCATTCCAAAAGTCATAAAGTTTTTTGGCATATGTATAAGTTTTGATTTAGAATTTGCGTGATTAATTACATATTTATATACATCATTAAAGGATTTAACATCTTCAGAACCTATATTAAAAATAGCAGTTTTATTATAGTTAAGTGCTTTAATACAAGCTTGAGCTAAATCTTTTCCATATATAAATTGATACTTATTTTCCCCATTTCCAACCATCCATATTTTTCTACCTTCGTCAATAAATTCAAATAAAATTCCTAATAGTCCTAGTCTGCCTTCATCCATGATTGTAGGGCATCTAAAAATGACACTGTTAATCTTCTCCTTATATGAAAGCAGGATGTTTTCTCCTTCTAGTTTCGATTTTCCATAGATTTCTATAGGTTTAGGTTTTTCTTCTTCTTTAACTAAATAATTAAAACTTTCACCCCAAAGACAATTAGTTGAAGTAAAAATAATTTTATTTACATTGTATTTCTTGGCAAATTCTGCAATGTTTTTTGTACCATCAACATTTGATGTCCATAGATTATTGAGTTCTTTTTTTACATGCGCGAGTAATGCAGCACAGTGAAATATTGCATCAAAATTGTTAGTAGAAAAAACTTCTTCAAGAAGGATAGAATCTCTTATGTCTCCTTGAATTGCAATAAATCTTTCATGTCTGTAATCGTCAGGCTCTAAATCAATAGAAATGCAAGTGTGACCAAGTTTGATAAGTTCCTCTTTTAATATTGAGCCAAAAAAACCAGCTCCACCAGTGATTAAATATTTACCCACTATTTTCCATTCCCATCTAGTATTACTTATTATAAAATAGCCTGAATGTTTTTACTTAATTTAAATATAATATAGTTTATTTTGAATTTCAAAAATATAAAATTTATTAATATAAAGTTCTTAAATAGATTTTACCATCAAATAGCTACTACCTATAGTTTCTAAATTTATTTCATAATAATAGAATAGAACTTATTCAATTATTAACCTATTTTATTAAAATTTTGCTCAATTAACTTTTTACTGTTCCTGTAAAAAATACGGCTGATGAGTTTATTTGCCTCATCTCCAAAATTTTCTTTTATAGCTTGTTTTATGTTTTTAATATTATTTTCGTAAGCATCCTTTTGTTTTAAAGCTTTTTCTCCAAAAACTCCTAATGGTGCATCGGTTCCGAATAGCAATCTCTCGGTTTTATCACCTTTTGAACTGTGTAAAAGCTTATCCACAACTTCTACAATATGAGGTTTTGCAGGATTATCCCAATCAACCCAAGCTAAATCCGCATATAATTTAGCATCACCTTGCTCTATTGAATTAATAAGTGTTTCGATGCCAGCTTCATGAGCTTTACAGCCCCCTAATCCCATATGCCCAAGAATAACCGGAACGGTAGGGAATTGTCTTGCGGTTTCATAAATATATTCAGGGTCAGATACACCGGTTCTTATAAACTTATTATTTGAATCAGTTATTACTTCACTATGGAATAAGCAAGGTTTATTATATTTTTTTGCGAGTTTCATATATGGGATGTACTTTGTATCATTTGCTGGTAAATCCAGACAAGCAGGATGGAACTTTAATCCTTTTATTAAATCTGGATATTTATTTAATAATAATTCGATATTTTCAGCTGAGCCATGTCCAGGTTGGCAAACAACAAATGGAATGAGTTTATTATTGTTTAAACACTTTTTAATTAACTTAAGATTACCGCTTAATTCATCTTTATATGGAGTCTTATTTTTATTATTTATGATGCAATCAAGATTAGATATTATTACTCTGTCAATAGAATCTTTCCCATTATTAAATTTTCTGTTAAAAAAATCAAGCACGTCATTAGTAGAAAATAAATCATTTGTCCATTTCCCACAATGAACATGTGAATCAATAATTTTTCCGTTGAAATTTGGCGTTTTATAAGAATTCATATTAATTTTATTTACTTCCATATTAATTACCTTTTGATTTGCTTGTAAAACTTATGCTTTCAGTATTTTAGTAAAAAGTTTTTTAAGTAATATTAATAGCTTGTGAGAAATGTTTATTATTATTTTATAGTATTTTACTACCTTACAATAATAAAAATACCCATAAATAGTTATATCAATTTGTACCTTTGAAAAAAAATTTTTGTTAAAATGTAAAGTTTTATTTCATTATTAGATGCAATATTTAACTGCATTCCAATAATAGTAAAAACTAAAAAATATTTATAATGCTAATTCTAATAAATTGTTAATCAATGTTTAATCACTCGGTTATTATTTTTGTTCTATAATAACCGTAATGAAAAAGATTTTAGCAATTGCGTTAATACTGACAACTGTGTCAATCATACCTGTATCTATTTATAGTTATAAAATAATGTATTATATAAGAAAAGTCTTGAATGGTTACTAATAATGAAGTTATTACAACAAGTTCGGTTAATGTAAAACTTGTTGCATCTACTAATAATATTCCAACAAAAAGTTAATAGTTATAAGGAAGGATAATCTTGCAGAACAAAAA
>CALUTP010000011.1 GCA_944323725.1 Candidatus Gastranaerophilales bacterium
CAAGGACTCCAGTAGGTGGGGGGGGGGCTCAGTTCCTTACTAATTAAGGAAATAAAAGGATTTACTCTTGCTGAAACTCTTATTACACTCGGGATTATTGGGATTGTTGCTGCTTTAACTCTACCTAATATAGTTAGCAATTATCAAAAAAAAGTTACCCTTACAAGATTAAAAACAGCGTATTCATTAATAAATCAAGCTTACAATGTTGCTGTATCACAATATGGAGAGAGTACAAATTGGGAAAGGGATGCTAATAAAATATTGTTGGAATACATTGCTCCAAACATTAAATCAAAACAATATACAACAGATATTGATTATGATTACCAGCATACTATGTGTAATAATAATCAAACTTACAAATTTTTGGACGGCTCAGGAATGGGAGTTCCATTTAACTCTATGTCACCATCAATAAAATTACCAAATGGGGCGTGCATATCTTTAAACAGAATCACTACAAGCGATGCAACACAAAGTAATCTATTCATAGATAATAATGCAATCAGGTTGGGAAATGCCGCCAGATTATCCTTGGTAGATTAAAAAAGAGATAGCTGCTTTTGTTGTTCAAAATGCTTTCTTAAAAAGGAAGCCCTATGATATTTAGTAAGCCCGAAGGTATCAATTGCTTCAATATGTTCTTTTGTTAAATAACCTGCATTTTTTGCCCATCCATACTGAGGATAAATTGAATCAAGCTCTTCCATATATCTATCTCTTGTGACTTTTGCAAGAATACTAGCTGCAGCAATTGATGCTGAAGTGCCATCACCTTTTATTATAAATTTTTGCGGAAATTTAAAATTTTTAATTAACTTATTACCATCAACTAAAACTAATATATTATCTTCCTTAAGCTTCGAAATAACGTCCTCACATGCTAATTGCATCGCTTTTAAGGAAGCATTCAATATATTTATCTTTTCAATTTCATCAACTTCAACACATATAATCGAATTAATTGTCTCATTTTTAATAATATCATATATGCTTTCTCGTTTTTTCTTTGAAAGCTTTTTGCTGTCATTTAGAATAGAAAGTCGCTCAATTAAATTTGCAGAATTTTCGGGGAAAGCAACAGCTGCAGCGAATACACCACCCGCTGCAGGCCCTCTTCCCGCCTCATCAGTTCCAATAACTACCTGATTAAATTTCATGTCAAATTCAAACAAATTTTTACTACTTTTCAACATCATCTAAAATAAATTTTCCAATCTTTCCTTCTCTAAAATCCCTTAATAAATAAACAGACGTTCTCTCTATATCAGGTTGTCCCCCTGTTATTAGCCAATTACGTTTTATCGCAATATTATTAATAGTTAAGTTCACATCATTTTCTATTCCATAATACTCTCTTACAAGCTGAGAATACTTATTATCAAGTATTTCAAGCAGCTCTTGAGCAATAATTTCATTTGTATACGCATTTTCAGAAATAGAATTTACAAATGCAAGCTTTTTTGCAGCAAGCTGATCATCCTGCCTCATAGGGATAATCCCAGGAGTATCAAGCAATTCAAGTAGAGGATTTATTCTTACCCATTGCTGCTGGCGAGTAACTCCAGCTTTTGCACCAGTTTTTGTTTTAGATGATTTTGTTAGTTTATTAATAATACTAGATTTCCCAACATTAGGCATCCCAACAACCATAACTCTTGCAGGTCTGCGTAAAAGCCCTTTTTTCATAATTGCTTGAATTTTAGCTTCTGAAAGCTCTATAGCTTTTTTTATAACAATATTTAAATCCTTAGAATTTTTTGCATCTGTAAATAATACTGGTGAATTAAATTTATTTTCAAGAAATTTTATCCATGTTTTTAGCTCGTCACTATCAACTAAGTCTGCTTTATTAAGCAAAATTAAACGGGGCTTCTCACCGAGAAGTCCCGTAATATTTTTATAAACGCTTGAAAGCGGTAATCTTGCATCAACCACTTCAATCACTGCATCAACAAGAGAAAGCTGTTCTTTTAGTTTTCTTTCAGCTTTAGCAATGTGTCCAGGATACCAGTGAATATGAGTCTTATCTTTTTTCAATTTTTTCCTTGATACGAGTTGCTTTACCTGAGCGTTCTCTTAGGTAATATAATTTAGAACGTTTTACATCACCACGTCTTACAATATTGATTTTTTCAATTCTTGGAGAGTGAAGTAAGAATACACGTTCTACACCAACGCCTTGAAATACTTTTCTTACTGTAATAGTCTTGTTAATACCAGAACCGTGTTTTTTAATAATAGTACCTTCAAAAGCCTGAATTCTTTCTTTATTACCTTCAACGATTCTTACAAATACTCTTACAGTATCTCCAGGATTTACATCTGGAACTTCTTTTTCCAAATAAGGTTTTTCTAATTCATCAATAATAGGGTTCATTTCCAATTTCCTTTATAATTTTCCTTAATACTACTATTTTAAAATTCCTTAATCGGCTTATAAATATTTTCCACAAAAATACACCGACGCACGTAAGTATTTTAATACTAGGACAAAGTAGAAAATTTTGCAAGTAGCCTTTTAATAAATATTTACTTTGTGGTAGTATGTAGATATGAAAAGTTTCATAGATAATATTTTGAAAAATAAAAAAAAGATTTTCACTATAAAAACTGAGAATATGGGAGTAAATATTGATAAAAATGAATATTATGAAATTAAACTCTCGAATTCTGCACACCCCGAAAATTTTGATAAAAAATAAAACGGAGAGCTGATTATGACTATGAAAAAGCTATTTCTTACACTTGTAATTTTTACATTACTATTATCCCCTTGTTTTGCCGCAGAAGCAACTAACAAAAGACAACTAAAAGATGAGACTCTCATTCGTGGAATTATAAATTCTCCATCAGGAAGATTATCAAAACATTACATTTCCTTTAGAGAAGATTATTTTTTATACAATAAAAATCACGACAAATCTTCTATATACTATTCAATAATAGAATTAGAAGAAAAATATAACAAGAAAAAAGCTGAAAATGCTGAAGTAAATCTTGAATACATAACAAAAGCAAAAGATTTATACGAATTCCTTGTAAAATATCCTTCCGAGAAATCTATGACAAGTGAATTTATTAAAGAATTTGATGCAAAAAAAATAATAATACCTGACAATTTATATGAAAAA
Source organism: Candidatus Gastranaerophilales bacterium (assembly GCA_944323725.1). Taxonomy (GTDB): domain Bacteria; phylum Cyanobacteriota; class Vampirovibrionia; order Gastranaerophilales; family Gastranaerophilaceae; genus Scatousia. The sequence goes on from CALUTP010000011.1 coordinate 3,138, forward strand.
CTTGATGAGGATTTGGTCAACTACATAACATTAATCAATGTATATAAATAAAATCAGCAAATCAACCAAAGCTAAAAAAAGAGCCTTAACCGGCTCTTTTTAAATGGTGGGCCCGGAGAGACTCGAACTCTCACACATCGCTGCGCTAGATCCTAAGTCTAGTGCGTCTACCAATTTCGCCACAGGCCCTTATATCTGATTTGCGAAAAAGTTACTTTACTAATTTAGCTGAATAAAAGAGTAAAGTCAAGAGCATTAAAATAAATTTTGTAAAAATAAATAAATAATAGATTGAATTAATAATATAGTCCTGCTAATTAATAATTATAAAAGGATTTTTCTATGCGTGTAGCAAATATTACAAATACCAGATTTTATAATAAACAGCAAAATTTAAACCTACAAAGTGGATTATATAGCAAAGAATCATATCATTCAAATAATAACAACTACAATTATATTAAAGATATTAACTTCAAGGGTAAATTAAATTTAAAAAGATATAACCCTGCATATAGATTTTGCTTAAAACTCTTCCAAAGATCTCAAATAGCATCAAGAAGACGATTCTCTCCTCCTATTAACGGAATGAAAGGTATTTTAAAAGAAATAAACATACCACTCAAAAACAGAAAATCAATAGTTGCCTATGATATAAATCCTAATAATACTGATAAATATATAGTGTTTTTTCATGGGACATCCCAAAATATTTCTAACTGTCAAAAGATTTATAAAGAATTTTTAAATGCTAAGTATGCAGTATTAGCACCAGAATATAGCGGATTTGGTAAAAATAAAAACAGGATGGCCGATGAATATACATTAGAGGATGATATTATGGGGACAATTAAATATTTAAAAAAGAAAAAAATTAAACCTGAAAATATTGGTATTGTAGGACATAGTCTTGGAGGCTATGCTGCTACAAGAACAGCCGAAGAAATTCCTCAGGCAAAATTCTTAATACTAATTTCCCCAGTAAATTCGTTAAGCTATGAAATTCCAAACATTGTAAATAATAGAAAATTTAAAATTCCAAAAATATTTCAATTTATATATAAACATTATCCAAAAATTTTAAACCCCCTTGAAAGAATTTTTAAAACCGAAGAAAGAATTAATGGGACTAAAGTTCCTTTATATATAATCCATTCAGCCAATGACAATCTTATTCCAGTAAAATCATCAAAAGCACTAGCTTTAAAATCAAAATCTCTCAGGAATTTAACAATACCTGATTCAGGAGGGCATAGACTTGATGAAACCAAACTTAATGCTATTAAGGAAATTTTAAGTAAAATTTAAAAATTTTTACTTCCCAACGCAATAATATTCAAATCCTCTACGTTCCATTCTATCTGGTTCATATTGATTTCGACCATCAAATATAATTGGATTTTTCATTAGATTTTTAATTTTATCAAAATCCGGTCGCCTAAACTCATTCCACTCAGTAAGGAGTAACATGCAATCTACATCTTCTAATGCGTCATAAGCACTTTTAGCATATTCAATTTCATCACCCCACAAACTGCGGGCAAAATCAAACGCTTTAGGATCATATGCTTTAACTTTCGCACCTAAAGTTAACAGAGCATTAATAATAGTAATAGAAGGCGCCATTCTCATATCGTTTGTTTTAGGTTTAAAAGCTAATCCCCAAACACCAAATGTCATGCCTGCTATATTAGATTTAAATCTTGAAAGAATTTTATTAATGAATATAACCCTTTGTTCTTTATTCACCTCATCAGCAGCTTCTAAAAGTCTATAACCACAATTATTATCTTTTGCTGTTTTCAATAAAGCCTTGACATCTTTAGGAAAACAACTTCCACCATAACCGAGTCCAGGAAAAAGAAATTGAGAGCCGATACGCTTATCAGCACACATTCCAATTCTTACCATTTCGGCATTAGCACCCACACTTTCACAGATATTTGCTATCTCGTTAGCATAAGATATTTTAACAGCAAGAAACGAATTAGCTGCATACTTAGTCATCTCAGCAGATTTAACATCCATTATTATTACAGGATTTCCTGTACGTAAAAAAGGAGAGTATAATTCCTGCATGATTTCGGTTGCTCTTTGAGAATTTGAGCCAATAACAACTCTATCTGGCTTTAAAAAGTCATCTACTGCTGCACCTTGTTTTAGAAATTCAGGATTAGACACAACATCAAAATCATGACTAGTGTACTTTTTAATTATTTCAGTCACTCTATCTGCAGTACCAACAGGAACTGTAGATTTATCAACTATTACTTTATAACCATTAATTGCTTTACCAATACTCTCTGCAACAGCTTCAACATATTGTAAATCAGCTGCCCCATCTTCACTTTGCGGAGTACCAACTGCAATAAAACAAACTAAAGCTTTTTCCACAGCAGATTTTAAATCAGAAGTAAATGTAAGTCGGCACTCTCTAACATTAACCTTTATTAATTCTTCAAGACCAGGTTCATAAATTGGTATAATACCTTTTTTAAGCTTTTCCAATTTTTCTAAATCGTTATCTACACAAACAACATTATTACCCATTTCAGCTAGACATGTTCCGACGACTAAACCAACATATCCTGTACCAATTACGCAAATTTGCATTTATATACTCCTCTTATAATAGTCTTTTGAAGAAATTTTAACACAAATATAATAAAAATTTAGCAAATAAAAATTTTTTATGGAATAATGTCTAATAGTTAATTAAAAATAGAGGGCTTTAAATAATGTCAAACACATATAAATTGAAAGATACAATATCAAAAGATGCATTTAAATATGGATATCTTTTAAAAAAAATATTTCCCTATATAAAACCAGTAATGCCAAGAGCAATAATGAACTTAATTATTGCAATTCCATTGGGTCTGCTTGATGGTGTAGTAGCTTTATCATTAAAACCCTATCTTGACCTAGTTATAAATGGAGATCCTGCAAAAACATACACAATATTAGGTCATGATATCCATATTCAAGCTGCCTTTGCTGCAATAATTCCATTTGGTATTATAGGTTTTGCATTATTTCAAGGTATTTTAAAATATGTAAGCAATTATTTGACAGACTGGACAGGAAATAAAATTTCTAATGCCTTAAAAATTGATTTATTCAAAAAACTAACAAATCTTGACCCGCAATTTTATGACGTAAATTCATCCGGACTTGTGCTTACAAGATTTTTATCAGATCCAGATGCCGCTTCAAAAAATATTATAGAAAGCTTAAAGTCTTTTATAGCTACGGCATTTGGACTTGTAGGATTAGTTGGAGTATTAATTTATAACTCTTGGCAGCTAGCAATTATAGGAGTTACAGTCATGGGTATTGCTATAACCCCTGTAACTCTAATCAGAAAGAAAATAAAAAGCGTATCAAATGCAAGCATGGTAGTAGGCGGCAATATGACAACAAACTTTAATGAAACCTTCGCCGGCAATAAAATAATGACAGCATACAATTTACAGGAGACTCAAAATTCAAAATTTGAAGACCAAATACACCAACAATTTCATTTAGCAATGTCATTAACGAAAAGAGTCGGCTGGATGTCACCGATAATGTATTTTGTATGTTCTATAGGAATTGCACTTGTCATGGCTTACGGTAATCACTTAATACTTTCAGGTCAAATGTCAGCAGGTAGTTTTGCCTCCTTTGTAACTTCTTTACTGCTTCTTTATAAACCAACTAAAACTCTAGGCAATACACTGACTAGTCTTCAAGGAACATTCGTTGCTATGGGGCGTGTATTTGAATTATTTGATTTACAACCACATATTAAAAATGCTCCAGATGCAGTTGCACTAAAAGGATTTAATAATGCAATTGAATTTAAAAATGTAAACTTTGAATATGAAGAAGGTGTACCTGTTCTTAAAAACTTTAATTTAAAAGTTAATAAAAATGAGACTCTTGCTCTTGTAGGTAACTCAGGTGGAGGAAAAAGCACCGTAGTAAGCCTAATTCCTAGATTTTATGATGTAACAAGTGGTTCTGTAGAATTTGATGGAATTGATATTAGACATTTTGAACTTCATTCATTAAGAAATCAAATATCTTTTGTATTCCAAGATAATTTTCTGTTCTCGGGGACTATAAGACAAAATATTATGATGGGTAATGAAAATGCTACAGAAGCTGAACTTGAAAAAGTTGTAAAAATGGCTCATCTTGATGAGTTTACAAATTCACTAGAAAAAGGATTAGATACATATGTAGGTGAACGCGGTACAACACTTTCAGGCGGACAAAGGCAGCGTGTTGCGATTGCTAGAGCCATGCTTAAAGATGCACCTATAGTAATTTTAGATGAAGCAACCTCAGCACTTGATAATAAATCTGAAGCTATTGTACAAAAAGCTCTAGATAATCTTATTCAAAACAAAACTGTATTTGTAATTGCACATAGATTATCTACAATTAAAAATGCAGATAGAATAGCAGTTGTCAATGAAGGAGAACTTGCTGAATTAGGAACACATGAAGATTTAATGAAATTAGAAGATGGTATATATAGAAAATTATATGAAATGCAATTCAAAAACCAAGAAGAAGCAAGAGAAACAGCAGGCGTATAATGACCAACATAATTATAAAAAAATGGATAGAACCATATATACTTTTAGAAACTGCTAAAAAAGCCTATGAGATGAAGGATTATACTTTTGACGGCTTTTCAAAGGATGCAGTAAAAAAAGAATTCCTAAAAGCACTTGAAAAACCAAACACTTTTGGATTGTACATGAAAAATGTAAATAAATTTTATCTTTTCTCTGGGGAGAAACCTATTGATTTGAAAAATTTATATAATTTCACAGAAGAAGATTTTGAACTAACAAATGAGTTAGAAAAGCCTTTTTCACTTGTTGATTTAGGAAAAGCAGAAGCCGGAATTATAAAATTATAAATATTTGAAAAACTTTCCAAACACAATTATAAAACTATGCTAAGCTTAACAAAAACGTCTAATCAAACAAGAACACTTTACAATCAATACTTGTTCATAAGATTGTCTTAACAAAATTTCGTACAGAATTAAGACGTTTTTTATCATCTTTGAATGAAGAAATTATACTGATAATATCAGCAAACAGCTCCTCATTTGTTTTAAGCGACTCAAATTCAAATAGGTCAGAAAATTGCACCTGCAAACTTTCAACTATTTTAACCAAATTATCTGCAGATGGGAAATACTTTCCAGTTTCAACTGCACTAATACTTGTAACATCAACTCCTACAAGCTCAGCAAGTTTTTCCTGAGTTAAATTTCTGTATTTTCTGTATTTCTGAACATTCCGCCCAAAATTCTTTTTAAAATTCATTTTTATCCTCTTTAAATATTCTATATATTATTAAAATATTTAACATCGAGTTTTACTTATTTATAAGATTGCAAAAATTGAGTTTTACCCTTATAATATAAAAGTAATACTTAATTTATAAGGAGAATAATTTAGATGAAACTCAAAGTTAAGATTTCAGGATTTACTATTGCAGAATTATTAATTACACTTGGAATAATAGGCATTGTTGCTGCAATAACACTGCCAACACTAATTCAAAATAATAAAAATAAAGAGGTAGAGACCAAGTTAAGAAAAATCTATTCAATTATGAATCAAGCAATATTGATCTCAGAAAAGGATAACGGCCCAAAAGAATACTGGTCATATTGTGATTTTGGGGAATTAACAAATATGGAAAACCCATCTGAGTGCAAACAACATTTTGATAAATATATTTTGCCATATATAAAATACGCAAAAACAGAAGAGTTTACGACCGCAGGAAGGTATAATATCGCCATTTATTTCAGCGATGGAAGCGTTCTAATAGGGAAAATGCACCCTAATCTTGTCGACTACTATTATTACCCTAATGGAAAAAATTTTAAAAAAGATGAATTTATAAAAGTTAATGATGACGGAACTCACGTAAGAGAAATGTGCGGAACAACATTTTTTGCATTTGAATTCTCACCGATTTTAAATGATACAAATTCAAAATTTCACTATCGAAAAGCTTTTGAGCCATATAAACGAGACATAAAAGAACTAACGGTTGAAGAATTAACAGGCAATAATCAATACGCCTGCAAAAAGAATGCAAACTATAAACTCTGGTGTACGGCCTTAATTCAACTAAACGGCTGGAAAATTCCAAAAGATTATCCTTTTAAAGTAAAATAACATGTTTTTCAATCAGTAAATTTAGTTAAAACTTGCGCAATTTTTGAAAATAAAAATACTTTATATAAATATAAAGGGGATATTTATATAAAGGGAAAAATCTTTGTTTGGCAGCGCATTAGTTAAAATGAATAGTTCATATTTAAACAACAATAGCTATGGCAGTAGTTTTAATATGTCATACTCATATACCATGCCATCAATGTCTTTTAATTCTGTGTTCTCTATGGGTATGAATTGTCCGACTATGAGCTATTTCCCTATGGCTTACGCTCCAGCAATGCCGATATTTGGAGGAGGTTGCTGTGGTGGCTTTAATAACTTTGGTTATATAGGAATAATGCCATTTATGCAAAACTTTATGGATATGTTAACTGCATTCAGCACTCTTAATACGACTACAAATATAATTGATGAAGCAAAAAATACCAACATATCATTCAATCCATTTAAATCTTGGATACCAAGCTCGAATAAAAATACATCATTAAAAAAAGAATCAAGTGATGTAAAAAAATCATCAGCAAATTACACATTCCATACATCATCATTTAATACCAAAACAAATTTACCTGCACTAAAAGATGTAGGCTACAATTCAGATAAAGGCTACGAGCTAGCTAAAGCTGCAGCAGGTAATGCTGTTGGATTTACCCATCAATGTGCAAAATACGTAAGAATTGCACTTGAAAATACTGGGTTATCTAACGGGCAACGAGGCGACGGCTATGAATACGCCAAAATTCTAAGCAATAATAATAATTTCAAAGAAGTATCTTCAAGCAATATCAATCTATCATCACTACCAGCTGGTTGTATATTAGTATATGATAAAGGCGTTGCTGGATATGATAGCAGCGCAGGGCATGTCGAAATAACTCTAGGAAATGGAAAAGCTGTAAGTGATGGTGTAACTAACAACATAAGAGCAGGTGCTCGAGTATTTGTTCCAGTTTAACAAAGTTGATACAAAAAGGCTTTTACAGACTCTTCTAACTGTTCAAGCGTACCATTATTATAAATCACATAATCGCAAAGCTTTTTTTTCTCTTCTTGTGAAATTTGAGCAGACATACGCCTATGAGCATATTGAACATCAAAATGATTCCTCGAAATTAAGCGTTTTTCACGAAGGTTATCATCCGAATAAATAAGAAGAGACTTATCAAATATATTCAACATATCGCTTTCAAACAATAGCGGAATACCAACAAACAAAAAAGTTTCACTTTTGTTTTCATCAAAAAATTCAAAGATTTTAGTTTTTATAACAGGATGAATAATTGATTCTAAAATTACTTTCAAATCAGGATTAGAAAAAACTAACTTTCCAAGCTTTTCTCTAGAGATTTTTCCATGCTCAAATACATCATAAACTTTAAAAGTTTCTTTAACCTCATCTAGTTCATCCAAAAGCACATGAGCAACTTTATCAGTATCTAATACTTTAAAGCCCATTTTCTCTAATATATTTTGTACTGTAGATTTTCCACTCGCAATATTTCCAGTTAATGCAACTTTTATCATTTTGTGGCAATCCTATTTAAAAAGTTACGTAACTCCTTAATTTGCTGAGGTTTTATGGGCTTAAATTCCCCTCTTTTTAAACCATCCAAACTAATTGTTGCATGCTGAATACGTTTTAAAGACTTAACTTCAAACCCTAAATATTCAAACATTTTTCTAATTTGTCTATTTAAGCCTTGATAAAGAGTAATCTGCATCATTGTATGCTTATTATCGGATTCTAACACCACAACATCAGCGTAAGCAATCTTACCCTTTTCTATTTCAATACCAGAAGCCATCTGCTCGACCTGATGAGGATGAATCCTTCCATCAATAGATACCAGATAAATTTTTGGCACCTTAACAGATGGGTGTGTTAAATCATTAATCAAATCCCCATCATTAGTAAGGATAAGCAGACCTGTAGAATCTTTATCTAATCTTCCCACTGGTTTTAAACCATATAACTTTTCAGGAAGCAAATCATAAATAGTTTTTCTACCTTTTTCATCATCACTAGTAGTAATATAACCAGCAGGCTTATAAAAGCGGTAATATTCATGCTTTGCAGGGTGAATAAGTTTTTTTTCAACAAAAACCTTATCTTTTTCCTGAACAAGATAACCTAGCTCTGTAACTTTTTTCCCATTAACAGAGACTACGCCACTTTCAATTAATTCGTCAGCTTTTCTTCTAGAGCATAGCCCTGATGAAGCAATATATTTATTTAAGCGAGTACCGGACATTTCAAAGCCCTTTCAAATACTTCAGAAAGAACAGCCGGCATTCTTCTATACAATTTTCCTGAATTAGAAATTGCCACAACATCAACATCTGCTTCAATGAAAGTTTTACCCGTTTTTTTTGAAATTATCTTCTGAGAAAATGTAACCATAAACCCGTTAAATTTAGAAATAGATGTTTCAATAACGAGTTCATCATTAAGCTTAGCTGAAGCTTTATACCGTACATTAAGATTAACTACAGGCAGAACAATATCCATATTTACGAGTTCAATAAGATTATGCCCGCACATCTCACACCATTCGACACGCCCCATTTCAAGCCATCTTAAATAAGAACCATGCCA
>CALUTP010000012.1 GCA_944323725.1 Candidatus Gastranaerophilales bacterium
AAAATTCGCTAAAAATCGAACCGAGTAAATTCTCTTAAATCGGCGAAGGCCTGCACAGTGCGGTGAATTTGGTATTAAAAAAGAGGCTATCACAAGCCTCTGAATTTTAATGGTGGAGACGAGGGGAATCGAACCCCTGTCCAAAATGGATAAAGACAAACTTCTACGAGTGTAGATTTTCATTTTCTCGACTAATTCAGGAAAAAATCACTACCCTATAAATTAGTCCTAGGTTTTATTTAAGGGAAACTCTAAACCCCTAATGGTTATCTTGATACGCCTACCATTATCAACGTACTGCGTCTTGCATAATGGACCCATATCACCGGCAAGCTGGGCAATATGAGTAGCTAATGACCGACTAAGCAGCTAAAGCATATGCTCTAGAGAAGTCAGCTTTAATTACGTTGTTAGCATTTAATTTAGTTTGCTCGTTGATAACCGAGAACAGCGCTCGGACTCGCAGTCTGCATTCACCGAACATCCTGTCTAATCCAAAACGTCCCCATATTCTTATTTCAAAGTCCCGTTACTCCATTATAAAACATTTTATTGAAATATCAACCCTGAATTTTTTGGGATTTCATTTTAATTTAATATATAAAAATTTATTCTTTTCAAAATTATGAATATTTTCATATATAATAACTTGATTTTAGTTATTTATAAGCAATCGATCCAGACAAGCTTTTGACGAATACTTCCATTCACGATAAGTTACTCTATTAACTTTAAAACCGGAACGCTCGATTATTGACTGCTTTTTCATATTCGAAATAGTCAAGCGCTCATTATCCTCGACACCATCGACTTCAATTACAAATTTATCATCGACTAATAAATCGGCACTTAATCCAGCTATATCAACACCAGCTCGAACTTTATGACCGAGTTCTCGAATACTTTGGGCAATTTCCCTTTCTAGTTTATTTTTGTAAATATTTTCATCAATATCTGGATTATTTAAAGCCTGTTGCTTATTTTGATATTCTTCAATATATGCCATATAATCTCTAAATAGACCTTCCTGAAGTTCCTTAGGATCCCTTGATACAAAATTTATAACTTTATATCTTGCTCGAGTAATAGCTACATTAAACAAATTAGGCTTTTGTAAAAATGTAAGACTTTGAGGAAAACTATTAGGTGCAAATGCCCAAGACATAAGAATAATATCACGTTCATCACCTTGAAATGTATGCGCAGTACCTATTTCTATTTGATGTTTCCTCACCATATGATCTGAAAGCACCTTTGAAACAGACACTTTTAACTGTTCTACCTGAGCTCTGAAAGGTGAAATTATACCAATAGAAACTGGATTATCCGGATTTTTACGTTCATCTTCTACGACAATATCATATAATCTTTTAACAAGAGCTTCTATTTCAGGCAAATTACGGGTTGCATCAAAATCAACTCTTCCATCAGGAACCATAACCGTTTCAAGAACTTTACCATCACCTACATCTTTTTTCATCACACGCATTCTTCCTCCATAGAATTCTCTGTTAGAAAATTCAATAATAGGTGGAAGACTTCTAAAATGTTCATCAAGCATTACAGAATTCATTGAATAATAATCAGCTAAATCAAACATGGAATTTGTTCTAAAACGCCACATTAATTGATATTTATCAGGTATTCCGTACTGACTTAAAAAAGATTGCTCTTTAGCTTTTTCCAAGAAAGAAAGATGAGGTAACTGCTTATCATCACCTACGATTACAGCTTTCTTAGCTCTGAATAGTATCGGAAAACAACTTGCAATATCACATTGAGAAGCTTCATCAATTATTGCCACATCAAACATTCCAGGTTTAAGTGGTAATGAACCTGAAATTGCATACGTTGTAACACACCAGCATGGAAAGGCTTCCAATAATGGTTTAAAATCTTCATTTTCAAGGATTCTATTTTGCAAATTCTTTTTACGTTCAACAAGTGATTTTGCATGGACAATAAGTCTTTGGCGTTTAATTTGATCACGCAAAAGTCCTTTTAAAGATTCTCTTCTTCTGCCTTTTAAAATATTTATTGCTAGAGGTTTTTGTTTTTTCTTCATTTGACGAATTTGTTCAGAAAGAACATGTAAATTTCCAGTCTTTTGAATATCAGATTCAATTTTTCTCAAACGCCAGATTAAATTTGCAACACCTAGTTCAGATTTTAAAATTCCAAGATTTTCATAATCAACTTCAAAATTTTTTAACTTAAGAATTTTTTTAAGCTGGCTGACACTTCCATAGTTAGCAATATTTGCAAAGAAGCCTGTTTTTTCCATATTATTTTCCAGTGTATTAATTATATTTGAAATTGCATCTATTTCAGATTTTTTAAGTGTTGTTTTTATAAACTGAGCATTTCCAATTGCTTGTTCTTGCTGTTCAACATCAATAGATAAATTATGCCAATCATTTTCCAATTTAATAATCTGTTCACACTTATTTTCCATCTGCTTAAGTAAATCAAGATGCTGTCTCATATCATCTACACCAGCAAATAAACTATCTTCAAAATCACTATCTATATCAATCTTGCCAGAAAGAAGATCCTGAAGCTGATAACTAAGCTGTTTTTGATAATTTAAACGTCCTGCACGAAGAGCTAAAAATGGCGCTCCTAAATCATTTAACCTATCAGCTACCACATCAACTGCTTTATCCATACGTGACGCAACAAGAACTGTTTTTCCATTAGCTATTAAGTGAGCAACAAGATTTACAATTGTCTGAGATTTACCAGTTCCTGGAGGGCCTTGAACTGCAATAAATTTATTATTATCAATATTTTTTATAACACGCTCCTGTGAATCACTTAATGACAGAGGGGTAATAGGATAAAAATCTGAAATAGTTTTCATATCCTTAATTGGAACTGATTTTTCTTTTGAAAGATTAAATTCTTCATTAATAATATTCAAAGCTGTCTCACGATAAGTACCACTCGGTCTTTCTGCAATTTGAGTAAGCTCATGAAGTACTCCTGCAGTAACAGAAGGTCTTTTTGTAAGAATTATTGCACTTTGCGTTGTTAAATTTATTTTTTCTAATTTTTTTACCTGTTTTTGCTTATGTTCTTCTTCTTCAATAATTTCATCTACATTATCAGCATTAATTTTTTCTTCATAGAATTCTTTTGCTAAATCTTTTGAAATATTATCTTCATCAACATTATTCTTACTATCAAGAGTAATATCAATTTCTGGGATAATAGACTTCAAAGTAGTTAAAAATATCTCAAGACTTTCATGCGTAATTGGAATAGAAGGAACAACCTCTAATAATCCCTCAAGAAGCTGCTCAACTTCATCGTCATCATCACTTTTTTTCATCAAAGCCGTCAAAGCACCTGTATTAAGAGAAAGCACTTCATCCTGAGGAATACAATTAATATTAACTCCATTCCTTTCAAGACGACAAGGAAGATATAAAAGCGGAGTTAAAAATTCATTTTGTTTGCGTGTCTTTGAACTTTTACCTACAAGAAATAAATATCCATAAATAAGATATTTATCTTTTTGACTCATCTCTGATTGAATCATAAGCTCAGTAAGCTTACTATCACTTCCATCTAGTCTTAGATATTCTTCATTATTAGTTAAAAGTTCCTCTTCCCCTTTTAGAAAAATCCATTTATTATCTTTATCCCCCTTAAGATTTCTAAAAGTAGAACTTTTTACCTCTTCACGTACACAATCATGAAGATATTGACTTAATTTCTTAATAAAACTATTGTTAAATGCTGAATTAATCGCTTTTGTTGCTTCCTGTAACATGATATATTCCTTTTTATTCCATTTTAAGCTAAAATAGGCAATATGGACATCATTAAAATAAATGATACTTCAAATAAATTATACTACATAGGCGGTGTCGTTAGAGACGAAATTCTAGGCATAAAAAGTTTCGACATTGATTTGACCTACGCAGGCAACGCTATTGAATATGCCAAAACTCTTGAAAATGCAGAAATTCTTCAAATTAATGAGCCATTTGGTACAGTAAGAATAAAAATTAATGGGAAAGAAATTGATATAGCCTCTACTAGAAAAGAAACTTATGAAAAAAAAGGACATTTGCCACAAGTAAGTGAAATTGGCTGTTCATTAAAAGATGACGTGCTCCGTAGAGATTTTACAATTAATACCCTTGCTAAATCTGTAAATACTGGAGAAATAATAGACTATACCGGAGGATTAGAGGATATTAGAAATAAAAAATTGAAAGTTTTACACAATAACAGTTTTATTGATGATCCAACAAGAATTTTAAGAGGTTTAAAATTTTCTACCCGCTTTAACTTTGAACTTGATGAGCATACAAAAATACTTCAGGAACAATATCTTGAAAATATAAACTATGATATGTGCTATAAAAGAATCAAAAAAGAATTAATTGAAACCTTTAATCTAAATTCTCAAAAAGCATTTGAAAAATTTATCAAAGAAAAAATTTACAAATTAATAACAACAAATAATATTCAAATACCAAAAATAAATATAGAACAATTAATCAAAAAATACAAAATAGATGATCCTTGGATTATCTATATAGGGGTACTAAAAGATTTATCAAGACTACCTTTGACAAAATCTGAACAAAAAATCCTATCTGATCTCAATAATATTAAAAATCCTAAAACAGACTTTGAAATTTACAAAGCATTTGAAAACGTATCAATAAAAACTGTTATTTTATACGCAATTTTAAAAGATTATGATAAAGCTGTCAGATACTTAGACTTTTTGCAAAATATAAAGCTTACAATTACTGGGAAAGATTTACAAAATGCCGGACTTATGCCATCTCCAAAATATAAAGAAATATTTGACACAATTCTCAAGCAAAAAATTGCCACACCCAATATTACTAAAGAAGACGAATTAAATATGGCAAAATCTTTATTTTGATTTGTTTTTAGGTATAAATTCCAAATCATACCCGAGAATTTCAGCAATAATATAAGCTTCCTCAAGCCTTAATGAGTTAATTTTTAGTTTACTTGATAAACTGGCAAGAGTATATTTCTTGCCAGTTTTGTCTGTCATAATTTCAGCAAGCTTTGTAAGTGTTAACCCATTTAAAGACAAAAGTGAATGTATTATTCTTCTAACATTTTTATCCATCAATAAAATTATAATTAATTTGACAAAAAGTCTAAAATATATTATATTTATTGTGAAATATCATTAATTGTAATGATATTTTATTAATACAATTACGGATATTTTATTTGTCTTACAACTTGAAAATAAGTTTACAAACAGACAAAAAGCCGTTCATAATAAAGAACGGCTTTATTTTTATCTATACATATACAAAATACTACACAACTTCTTTAAGAACAATGGTAGCATTTTGACCACCAAATCCGAAAGAATTTGATAAAGCAGCATGCACCTCAGCTTTTCTAGCCTTATGAGGAACATAATCTAAATCAGCAACTTTTTCATCTTGATTATCAAGATTAATAGTTGGTGGTACTAGGTTTTCATTAATTGCCTTAACACAAGTGATAGCTTCAACAGCACCAGTAGCACCAAGCAGATGACCATGCATACTCTTAGTTGAGCTTACCATAAGTTTAGGATTCTTTTTCTTATCGCCAAATACACCTGCGATAGCATGAGACTCAGCGATATCACCTAAACCTGTACTTGTACCATGAGCATTAATATAATCAATATCTTCAGGCTTCAAACCAGCATCCTCAAGAGCAAACTGCATAGAATGACTTGCGCCTTTACCTTCAGGACAAGGAGCTACAACATCATAAGCATCAGCTGTCTGACCATAACCGGCAATTTCAGCATAAATATGAGCACCACGTTTTTTTGCATGTTCATATTCTTCTAATACAAGAACTCCAGCACCCTCTGACATTACAAAGCCATCTCTGTCAACATCCCAAGGACGGGAAGCTTTTTGAGGATCATCATTGCGTTTTGAAAGTGTTCTAGCACTAGAAAATGCACCAATACCTACATCACAAATAGTAGCTTCACAACCACCTGCAACCATAATATCTGCATCACCATATTGAATAGCTCTAAAAGCATCTCCTATAGAATGAGTACCTGTTGCGCAAGCTGATACCACAACTTTATTAAGTCCTTTAAAACCATATTTCATAGAAATTCTGCCTGATGCCATATTAACAATCATCATCGGAATTGTAAATGGAGAACATTTATTAGGCCCCTTTTCCAAAATACGAACATGGTTTTCTTCAAAAGTTCTAAAACCACCTGCTGCAGAACTAACAACGACACCTATTTTATAAGGGTCAACATCGTTTACTTCTTCTAATTTAGCATCTTTAACAGCTTCTTCAGCAGCAATCATAGCAAACTGAATAAATCTGTCCATTTTTTTTGCTTCTTTTGGGTCAAGATATTCTTCTGGATTAAAATTCTTAACTTCACCAGAAATCTTAACAACATGTTTGCTAACATCAATTAATTCGGAAGTGCTTATACCGCTTTTTCCTTCAACAAGACTGTGCCATAATTTATCAACACCTACACCAAAAGGTGATACTGCACCTAATCCTGTGATTACTACTCTTCTTTTAGTCATCTCTTTACCTTTTTATCCTCTTAAAATTTACGAGGGGAAAAAAGTATTCAATTTTCACCCTCGCAATTTAAAAATATCCAGCTTTACACTAAGCTCGATTACACAGCTTATTAAAATTAAGAGTGTGAATCAATGTAGTCAACTGCATCTTTAACTGTTTGAATTTTTTCAGCTTCTTCATCAGGAATTTCACAACCAAATTCTTCTTCAAAAGCCATAACCAATTCAACTGTATCTAATGAATCAGCACCCAAATCAGCTGTAAAACTTGCTTCTGGAGTAACTAAAGCTTCATCAACGCTTAATTGATCTACAACAACTTTTTTTACTTTTTCAAATGTACTCATCTTCTTTACCTCATTTAATTAATTGTATTACTATTTACTTTGTCTTTAATATTATATCCAGCACATAAAATTTTTGCAAGGAATTTACATTAGTGCTTGATTTTTGTTAAAAATCTTAATCTTGAAAAACATGGCTTTATTATATAATCAGTCCGCCATCGACTTCCAAAACTTGACCTGTTACATATTGAGCATCAACAGCTAAAAATTTCACAGCTTTTGCAATATCTTCAGGTTCACCAAGACGTTTAAGCGGAATGAAATCTGTGAATTTAGAAGTATCTAAATCTTTTGTCATATCAGTATTGATAAATCCCGGAGCAATTGCATTAACTCTAATACCACGAGAGCCTAGTTCTTTTGCCAGAGTTTTAGTCAAACCTATTAATCCAGCCTTAGCTGCAGAATAATTAGCCTGACCAGCATTTCCTGAAACACCTACTACACTTGACATATTAACAATTGCACCACTTCTTTGTTTCATCATAACTTTTACAACCGGTTGTGAAACATAAAATGCACTTGAAAGATTTGTATTAATTACAGCATCCCAATTTTCAGCACTCATTCGCATAAATAAGCCATCTCTTGTGATACCTGCGTTATTTACCAAAACATCAATTCTTCCAAATTTTGCAAGAACTTCTTCAACACCTTTAGCTGCTGCTTCTTGATTTGATACATCGAACTTAAAGGCTTCCGCATTTACACCCAATGCTTTTAATTCTTCAACGGTTTTATTCGCAGCTTCAACATTACCTGCATAATTTACAGCTATATCATAACCAGCTTTTGCCAGTTCAATTGCACAAGCTTTACCGATTCCGCGAGATGCGCCTGTTACTAATGCTAATTTTTCAGACATAATAACTCCTCTTTTAAACTCTCAACTGTTGCATCTAATGATGCTTTATCAAATACATTAAATACTTTAGATTCCGGTGCAATTTTTTTATTCAACCCAGCAAGAACTTTGCCAGGTCCAATTTCCACGAAAATTTCAACACCATCAGCTACCATTTTTTGAATAGTTTGTGTCCAATGCACTGATGAATAAATTTGTTTTGGCATTTTAGATCTAAAATCATTTGCTGAAATAGTAGCTTGTGCATCTACATTTGTAATCACAGGAACAGATGCGTCATTTAACTGTAAATTTGAGACAAATGATTCAAATTCTTTACCAGCAGACTCCATAAATTTTGAATGGAAAGCACCAGATACCGGAAGAGGAACAACTCTTCTTGCACCTTTTGCAATTAATAATTCCCCAGCTTTTGCAACAGCACTCTCATCGCCTGTAATGACAACCTGAGCAGGAGAATTATAGTTTGCAACATCTACATATCCTACTTCGGATGCCTCTTTTAAAGCTTCTTTCAAAGCCTCTTCTGAAGCGTTTAATACAGCAGACATTGCACCACCTTTTGTAGCTCCCATTAAATCTGCTCTTTTTTGAATAGCTTTTAGAGTATTTTCTAATGACATTACACCAGAAGCATACATTGCACAGTATTCACCTAAACTGTGCCCTGCAACATATTCCGGAATTACATCACAGTTATCTCTCAAAGCTTCTAAGGCAGCTATTGACATTGTAACAATAGAAGGTTGTGTATTCACTGTCTGTTTCAAAGCTTCTTCAGGCCCTTCAAAACACATGGTCGTAATACTCTTACCTAAAACTTTATCAGCAGTATCAAAAACCTGTTTTGCACTTTCGCTCATTTCATACAAGTCTTTACCCATGCCTACAGCTTGAGATCCTTGTCCAGGAAAAAGAAAAGCTATTTTTTTCGTCATATATACTCCTTTATTTAACTTTATTATTTTGAAACTTGTCAGAGTTTAAATTCAATTTTTCTTTGCAAGTTTTGCATATTGATTTCATATTAATAGCATCAGAACCTCTTTGGAATTCAATATGAGAAATCCGACCAAAAGTGTGTCCGGTTTTGCCTTTCAGTTTAAGATCCATCCTAACAGAATTTTTTAAAAGCGATACTGATATCATCTAACAAATTCCTTCTCTAAGTCTTACAATAGCACCACCCCAAGTCATACCTGCACCAAAACCACAAAGTACAGCGGTAGTACCTAATTTTACATTACCTTTTTCTACACTTTCAGCTAACGCAATTGGTATTGACGCAGCTGAGGTATTACCATAATATTTGATATTTGTAACAACTTTTTCATCACTATATCCAAGACGTTCTTGTACAGCTTGAATAATACGGATATTTGCTTGATGAGGAATTAAATAATCAATATCATCAGCTTTCATTCCAGCATTTGTAATTAAATCTTCAACATAATGAGGCAGGATTTTGGCAACAAAAGTATAAACTCCTCTGCCGTTCATTCTAATACCTTTTGGTTTTTCCTGATACTGCTCGACTAGCGGACAATTCTTACCATCAAAAGATAATTCAATTAAATTACCATAATTACCATCAGCCTTGATATCTATTGCAATAATATCATCCACACCATCTTCAGCATTTGTAAGCACCATAGCACCTGCACCATCACCGAAAAGAATTGAAGTCCCTCTATCTGTCCAGTCTACCAATCTTGAATTATTATCAGTTGCTACTACAAGAATTTTTTTATACATACCTGAATTAATATAAGCCTTTGCAATACTCATACCATATATTAACCCAGAACATGCTGCTGTAATATCAAAAGCAGGAATCTGTTTTTTTATGCCTAATCTTTGGTGAATATGACATGCAATAGCTGGATATAAATCAGGAGGAGCTGATGATGCTGCTAATATTAAATCTATATCATCAGGTTCCATTTTAGCTTTTTCAAGTGCCCTTTGAGCTGCTTCAAGTCCTAAATCAATAGCATTTTGTTCGCCTGAAACAACTCTGCGTTCTTTAATACCGGTTCTTGTATAAATCCACTCATCAGAAGTTTCATATAATTTTGTTAAGTCATCGTTAGTGATAACTGTTTCGGGTAAACTATATCCAACACCGGCTATGCGTACCGGAATTAATTTATCTGTCATTATTTTTATTCCTCATAAAATTTAGCAATTTTGTCATTTACGCCTGTTTCCACAGCATATTTAGCAACTTTTACTGCATTTTTAATTGCATAAGCCTTACTTCTGCCATGAGAAATTACCGTAATACCTTTTACACCTAGTAAAAGTGCACCGCCAAATTCTTCATAATTAATTTTAGTATAAATTCGTTTCATAAACGGCTTAGCTAGAAGTCCGATAATTTTGCCTGCCAAATCAGCTTTGAATTCTTGTTTTAGCATTCTAAATAGCATAGAAGATGTACCCTCTGTAACTTTTAAGGCTACATTACCTACAAAACCGTCACATACGACTACATCACATACACTTAAGAAAATTTCTTTACCTTCAATATTACCTACGAAATTTATTTTTTCCTGATGTTCTTCAAGAAGCTTATAAGTCTGCTGAGCCAGTTCGTTCCCCTTACCAGCTTCTTCTCCAATATTTAAGACACCTACACGTGGATGTTCTATACCTAAAACATTCTTTGAAAAAGTTGCACCCATAATAGCAAACTGATACAACATTTCAGGAGTACAATTACTATTTGCACCACCATCTATAACAACAATAGGTTTTTTAATTGTAGGAAGGGTTACTGCAATAGCTGGTCTATCAATACCAGGGAGTCTTCCCAACCCAAATAAGCTTGCTGCCATAGCAGCACCTGTAGAACCTGCAGCAACTACAGCTGAAGAACTGCCCTGTGCTACAGCATCAACTGCAAGAACAATTGAGGATTTTTTCTTTTTACGAATAGCCTGTCCCGGAGCTTCCCCCATTTCTATAATTTCGTTAGCATGGGTAATTTTTATATCCAATTTGCTTGTATCTATTTTAATTCTTTTAAGGCGTTTTCCACCCTTACCGCAATCTGAATAAAAACCTTCTTGACTGATTTTATCAAGTTCTTGTTCAATTTTATCTTGTTTGCCAACCAATTCAATAGCTACGCCGTATTCATAGGCACCCCAAACAGCACCTGCTACGATTTCATGCGGAGCATGGTCACCACCCATTGCATCAATTGCTATTCTTGTCATCTTTCCCTCTCAAAGTCTTATCTAAATATTTTTAAATTCCCGTCATCACTGAGATGACGGGAATATCATTTACTCAGCTTTATCTTCAGTTTCAGCAGTTTTTTCTTCAGCTTTAGCTTCTTCTTCTACCACTTCAGCTTTTGTTTCTTCTGCTTTTACTTCTTCTACTTTTTCAGCCTTTTTAGTAACTTTTTTTACCGGTTTTGCAGCTTCTGGAGCCTTAGCTGATAATTCAGCTTTATCTTTTAAGCTTACCGGTTGTCCTTTATATGTACCACAAGCTGTACATACTGTGTGAGTTAATACTGTTGCACCGCAATTAGGGCATTTTGTAGTTTCTGGTTTTGTTGCTTTCCAGTTACTTCTTCTATGTCCTTGTGCGGAATGTCCTGTTCTTTTCTTTGGTACTGCCATTTTTGTCTTTCCTTTATGTTTTCCTACTACTTATATTTCTATTATTCTTTCCCTTTTATCTGGATATTTTTAAATACATCCATTCTAGGGTCGGTCAAATCTTCTTCCTTTTGAAAATTATCCCTACTACAATTTATACCACAAACTTTTTTATTTGGTATATTTAATATTACAGATTGATACAATAAGTCATAAATATCAATTTTATCAGCTCCATTAAGATCTGTTACAAACTGACCTTCCTTAATTTCGGTTTCTTGCCCATAATCTTCCATTAGAGCTCGTTTAGCGAAAATTTCATCTATTGAAAACTCGAAATTATACTTATATTCTTTCAAACATAAGTCACATTCTAAATTGAGAATTCCCTTAACATTTCCACTCACCTCAACGAATTCGCCTAAGTTTTTTAATATCAAGTCTGCTTTTATAGGACCTTCTGAATTAATTTCTTTTATTAAATTTTCAAAAGAATATTCTAAAATCCCATCTTTTGCATTTTCTATATCTTCAATTGAAATAAAATCTTCCATATAGTTTCTCAATTCAAATATAAAATAGAGTTTTAAACGTATTGTTCCTCTTGCAGTGCTACTGAAGCTACCTGATTAGATATGAAACAGACTTTTTTCAAAGGTCCTTGAGTTTCTTTTTCAACTAAAACTGCTGATGCTGACTTCATTAATTGTGTAATTTCAGAATATAAATCCTGTGGATTTTCAACATACAAAACCAATGGAGCTGTTGAACCTTTCAAAAATACAAGAACTGATGTTCTTTTTTTTATATTTTGAGGGTTAATACTCTGCGGATTAAATTGTTGTGCCATAATTTTCTCCTATTTTTACAAGTGTAACTATTTTAAACTAAAAACGAATTTTATGCAAATTTTTACATTATCTTATGTATATATGTACATTCCCTTCTCTTTTATTGCGGGTAAATAAGCAAAAAATCTATTAAAGAAAGAGCAAAATAAAATAAAATAAAATAAGATTACTCATAACATATATTATTCAACTGTCATACCACTTGTGGGATTAAAATAAATGTTAATACATATTAACTTATTAATACCAAATAAGAGAAAGGATTTATATGAAAAAAAATATCTATATTGCAGTTTTTGTAGCAACTGCTTTTGTACTGGGCTATTCAGTAAATAATATCGCAATTTCAGATACTGCACCTAAAGTTGCAGTAATCGATGCCGCAACAATTGTTGCAAATTCATCTGCAGTTAAAGCGCTAAAAGCTGAACAACAGGAAAAGATAAAGGGCATTCAAGCTACTCTAGATAAAGCAAAAGCTGAAATTTCTAAAGAAACAGACCCTGCAAAAATTGCTGCTATCGAAGAAAAATATAGAAACCAAATTAATGATCAAAAAATTGCACTTGACACAGAGTATAACCAGAAATTGACAAAAATTGACAGCGAAATTAGAGCAACTGTTGTAGAAAAAGCACGAAATTTAAATTACGATTTAGTACTTCCAAAAAATATTGTATTTTTTGGAGGCGATGATATTACAGATGTTATTGCAAAAGATATAAAATAAAAACAGGTTATATACCTGTTTTTATTTAGCAAAAAGAAATATCAAACTGTTACTTTTGTTTTTGCTTTTTTATTTGTCATGTATATATTTATAATAGGCAATAACACACCAAGAGCGAGGGCAGAATACCCTAATCCTGCTAGATGAGCTACATTAAGTTTCCATAAATTCTTTTTCGCAAAATCCTTTCCTTTAGCAGTAATTTCAGAATGAGTTTTTAAATTTATATCATTTAGCCAATGTTTAAGCCCTTTGCCTTCTTTATTTATATTGAAAAGATGCTCTTGATTTCTGTCAAGGAGATTTGCTGTACCCTTTGCAGCAAAACCTCCAAGTACAAGCCAGTTTAAGAATCCAAAATAATCTCTTGTTACAGATTCCCTTAACTCAGTATCACTATCTGCTGCGAGAAATCTGCCTATAATAGTTGAAGCATATACCGTTTTTATTGCATTCCCGCTTGATACCGGACCGGTAAATTGAAGTTTATTGATAAAATCTTTAGGATTTTTAACTTTCATAACACCAATTGTCATTGCAATCATCCCTGCAGATGCTAAAAGTTTTTTTATAAATAATCCTTTTGAATTTTCACAAGTTTTACTAGATTTTTTACGGCTTTTATAATCTACTTCACCAACAAATCCTTTTTTACCTGTTCGTTTTTCAGTAAGTTTTCTATTTATATATTGATTAGTTAATCCTAGTACAGAAGCAAGAGAAAGCGCTCCAAAAATCTTAATTTTATTAACTCTTTTAATTTTCGCAATAGCATTATCAATATTCACACTTTTATTTGTAAAAACATCCTTACCCATATCATAGGTATCTCTTAATATATTTGAAAGAGTTCCTGTCATTTTATTTGAGCTGATATTCACATTAACATTTCTATTAGCACCCAACGCATTTGTAATTCGTGATTCCATAATTTTTAAAACACATTTTTTGTCTCCTGAATCAAGATTTTCATCTTTTATAATCTCTGTAAATGTCTTAATAATTCCATCTCTATTTTTAAAAGTTTCAGGAGTTTTCATATATTTAGGATTGTTCCACCAATAATCCTTCCAGCCCTTTTCATCAATCCATTCAATATTTTCCCAATTAATATCTTTAAAAGATACCATCTTTCCGCCATCTTGTGCTGACATATTATCCAAAACTCCAGCTACATATTTTTCTATATTACCTCCACTTTTGTCCCATGCACTTTTTAATACACCAATTGAATCATCACTAAACCAGCTTTTTGGATTTATTGCGACTTCTGGCTGAAGTCTTTTTGAAACTAATGAAGAAATTCCTGCTGCTATAAGTCCTGCTGATAGACAATTTATAAATGTTCCGCTTATTTCTCTGAAAAATGTTTCAAAGCCGGCATCTTTATTACGTTTTTTAGTATCAATGTAAGTTCTTGGAGCAACCATTGCTCCTAAATCTATTAACACCGCATTTGCCATTTCATTGGTATCAAGAAATTTTAAAGTACTTGTCAATGCTCCATCTAATGGGCCCTTAAATACAGGGTGGTAATTGCTTGTAACTTTTGTTTGGTAATTTGTAACTGTTAAATTCATCTGGTTTCCTTAATTTATCTGCACACTAAAAAATCCCTTTATTTAAAACTAAAGGGACTTTTAAAATCTTTTATAAATTTCGTTGTAAATTAAAATTTAAACATCAAAATTAATGCAAGTCCCTTTTAGGTAATTGCATGAGGAGGATGATTTTGATGATTTTACAACAAATAAATTCATACCTTTATCATAAATCTAATATAAGAAACTTGTCAATAGATAATTAAGATAAAAATATTTATTTTTTATTCGTACTTGAAAAATTTTTTTTATCATTAAAAATAACATATGTAAATAATAAAGGATTTAAATATATGCATTTACCCAAAATAAATTATCCTAATTCATATAGGACTAGAAAAACTTTAGTGATTGCTAAAAAAATACCGTATAAAACTACAAAAGTTTTAACTGATGTTATAAGCAGTAACGAAAATAAAATCAAAAAAGCTTTACCAGCTATTATGCTTTTTACAAGTACATATGTACAACATCCACAAACAGCTCAAATATCAAAAGCAAATATCGCAACTAATAAAGCTATAGGAAATATATTAAAAACTAACATTAAAAAAATAAGGAAAAAAGATATTTCTGTAACTAAAAGTTTAAATAACATTAAACCATTTAACACTTTTACAAAAAGTTCTAAAAGCTTAACTGCTAAATATAATGGCTCAGCTGAAGAATTAGATTTTTTAATCTCAAAACTTCTAGAAAAAAGCAAGACCGGTAAAAAAAATAACCCGCTTTTTGGTAAAGGTAAGGTATTTATAGAAAGTGCAGAACGACATGGAGTGAATCCAAGTCTGCTTGTAGCAATCGCAATGCAGGAATCAGGACGCGGAAGTTCATCTGCTGCTCGTAATAAAAATAATATAGGCGGACTGGTAGGAAAACATGGAACAATCAGATTTAAAAGTGTAGATGATTGTATTGAATCTATGGCTAAAATCATAGAAAGACATACAAAGAATAATATTGAAAGTATTGAGCAACTAGGAAATTCAGGGAAATACTGCGCGAAATCCGCTGCCCCTGAATGGATTAAAAATGTAGTCTTTTATATCAATAAATTATAATATTTTATTAATTACATTTATCATACTTTTTGTAGTTTCAGACTCAGGAAATGCTTCTACAAAAGGGGTGCCCTCATCGTCTGCATTTACAACAGAGACTTCCAATGGGATTTTACCTAAAAAATTAACTCCCATTTCTTCTGCCATTTTTTGACCTCCACCTGATTTAAATATTTCAACAGTTTTACCGCAATCAGGACATATAAAACCACTCATATTTTCTATAACACCTAAAATGTTCATATTTAGTTTTTTACAGAAATTAATTGATTTTCTTACATCAACAGTAGCAAGTTTTTGCGGAGTAGTTACTATCACAGCTTTTACATCATCCCCAAGCGCTTGAATTACTGAAAGCGGCTCATCCCCTGTACCAGGAGGACAATCTACTATAAAATAATCCAACTCACCCCATTTAACATCTGAAAGCATTTGATTAATAAAATTAGCCTTTAGCGCCCCTCTCCAAATTATAGGTGCATCTAAATCCTCAATCATAAATCCTACTGAAATAACTTTCAAATTACTATTATAACTAATAGGAAGCATATTTTTCCCGTCTGACATCAAAGGACTTCCTTCAAGTCCCAAAAGAGTTGGAACACTCGGGCCATGCACATCAACATCCAGCAATCCTACCTTAAAACCCTTTTGAGCAAGTTCTGCAGCCATATTTACTGCAACTGTACTTTTACCTACTCCCCCTTTACCAGATAATACTACTATTTTATTATTAATTTTATTTATATTTTCTTCTTTTATTTCATTTGAATTTTCCATTCATTTCTCCTTACTTAAAAAAATAATAACCCCGACATAAAATTTTGTCATTATCTTTTAAAAATATTTTTAAATAATTACATTTTTTTATTTTACATTTAAAAAGTTAGTTCTATAATAAAAACGGAGAATAAATATTACATAAATACACTTGCTGAAAATGAATAAAGATTTTACCCGAATATATAAAAATTTATGTAAAAAATTAGGTGAAAACAATGATGCTCTATATGGAGTTCTTACCATTGCTGCATCAAAAGGCATATTACGCCCTACTTTCACTATGATGGATAAAAAACAGGATAAAAAATCCCGCCAATATACAGCTTTTCGTGAAGCAACTACTGGAGCAGTAGCATTTGGATCTTATATTTTAACACATAAAGGTGTAGAAAAATTAATAAAACCTATATGTAAAAAAGCAAATATTCTAGGGAAAGAAAATGAAGTAAAAACCACCTTATCACTTATAACAGTCAGCTTGACTGCACTATTTGTCATTCCATTTATATGTAATAAAATTACAAAACCCCTTATGGATGTATTTGTTGGTAAGAAAAACCAGAATAAACCTGATATAAAAAAAACAAACATACAGCCAAACTCTTCAGGGACAAGTAAAATGCGTAAAAATTATTACTATAAACCAATTACTAAACCTGTATTTGTAAATTCAGGAATGAGGATTGGAGGCTGAGATGATAGATAAAGTTGCAAATATTCTAACAAATCCATCCTTTGTTAATGTTGCACAAAATACAAAGGCGTGTGTAACTATTGAATCTATGTTTAAAGCAACTGGTCGTCCAGCTTTTATTATGATGGATAAAAATGTAGATAAAGATACAAGAAAATACGCAGCGACAAAAGAAGGACTGTATCAGCTTTTATGTCTTGGCATTTATCTTACAATGATTCCTCTTGTATTTAAGAAATATGGATTTAAACTTTCACAAAAAATTCTTAAAAAAGAAAAATGTATTCCAGACTTTAAAAATGCAGATGAATATCTTAACTATTTAAAACTTGCATCTATGCCTAAAAAAGAAAGGGCTGAGCATAAATTAATGAAAACTTTTTCAGATACTTTAAAAGAATCCCCTGATGCAAAGACAACTCTTAAAGAAAACCTTCTAATGCAGGATAAACCAAATAAATATATAGAAGCAAAGGGAGCTATTGAATTAAATAACCTTGCAGGAACTGTAATAGGCTTAGCGCTTATAGCATCTGAAATCAGCAACCTTATTTTACATCCAATAATGCGTTTTATTGGAATAGAAAAAAAAGAAACCTGAAAATAAACATTTGAATACAAAAATTTAAAGGAGGGAATATTATATGAGTATATTTGAAGCAGGAATGATGGTATGTTTTGGCGTAAGCTGGCCTGTTGCTGCATATAAGACCTATAAAGCTAAATGTGTGCAGGGTAAAAGTATTTATTTTTCATTATTAATTTTACTCGGGTACATATGTGGAATT
This sequence comes from Candidatus Gastranaerophilales bacterium, assembly GCA_944323725.1. GTDB lineage: Bacteria > Cyanobacteriota > Vampirovibrionia > Gastranaerophilales > Gastranaerophilaceae > Scatousia. The sequence goes on from CALUTP010000012.1 coordinate 17,919, forward strand.
TTACATAAAATTTTTTACAGCATGGATTATGTGTTCATATTATACATTTTGAACACAATGTTTTTACTGCTTGATATGTTTCTGTGGTTTAAATATAGAAACAATAACCCTTCTGATAGTATTAAACTAGATAAAAATTTTCAAAAAATTCCTATTACAAAACAGCAAAATTAGTAAAAAATATTACCATCTATTATAATGAACTCTTGACATATCACTTCTATCAATAAACCGATTTTCATCAGGACTATAACCAAGAGCAATTACAGAAAAAGGTATTCTGTCTTCTGGCATATTAAAATATTCTCTTACACTATTTACTCTATCTTTATCTGGATAAAAACCCATCCAGCAACCACCCAGACCTTCATAGGCTATTTGTAAAAGAATATTTTCGGTACAGGCGCCTAAATCTTGCGGGAGATATTTTTTCATATCTTCATTTTGCTGATGACCAACTACAATAATAGTTACAGGCGCATTAGCAACCATACCAGACCAAGGACTCATTTTTGATACAGCATCCCGTTTTTCCTGCTCAGTTAATACAAGAAATTCCCAAGGCTGTAAGTTATGTGCAGAAGGCGCCTGCATACCTGCTTTCAAAATCCTTTCTATTTTATCTGCCTCGACAGGTCTTGATTCAAATCGTCTTATTGAACGTCTTTTAAAAATAATATTATCCATATCAAACTCCTCTTATTAACATTGTAATTATATCATAATTTTCAAAAAATATAACTATGAACAAAATTCTAGAACATATACCATCTTTAATTTTAACAGAAAACATAATTAATCCTGCAAGAATCTATGAAATAAATAATCGTGAAAATACTTCTGAAAAAACTTTTTATTTAATCACAAGGAATTATAGAGCAGAAGATAACTTTGCGTTCAATTACTGTTCTCAATTAGATAAAAATTTTGAAATTTTACTTTTTATACCGCAGTTTGAAGAAAAAAACAAGCAATCATTTTTTGAATCTCAATTAGAAATTACAATCAATACAATTAAAAACAAAAACATAAAATATTATATTATAAGAAGCCAAAATGAACTGGATAAATTTTTTGAAACAAAAAAAATCGGACAATTAATAATAGATTTCAATCCAATAAAAAAAATAAAACTTCCTGAAAATAAGTTTAAAATAACCGAAATAGATAGTTACAATATATGTCCTGCCAGATTTATTTCAGATAAGCAGGAATATAATGCATCAACATTAAGAAGGAAAATTTATAATAACATTGCTGAATTTATTACAGATTTTCCCATAGTCAAACATTTTGAAACTGAAGCTGAAATGGTATTAAAAGATTTTATTGAAAATAAATTGTTTGAATATGCAGAATATAAAAATAACCCATTACATGATGTGACATCTAATTTATCTAAATATATTAACTGGGGATTTATTTCAGGTCAAAGGATTTTTCTCGAAATATTAAAAGCTCCAGAATCTGATATTAATAAAGAAACATTCTTTGAAGAACTTGTAATAAGACAATCTTTATCAGACAATTTTTGTTTATACAACAAAAAATATAAAACCCTTGCTGGCATTCCAAAATGGGCTAAGGAAACTCTAAAAAATCATTCACAAGATATAAGAGCCCATATTTATAATCTTTTTGAATTGGAAAATGCAAAAACATATGATGAATTATGGAATGCTTCACAAAACCAGCTTAAAAAAGAAGGGAAAATTCATGGCTATATGAGGATGTACTGGGCAAAAAAAATACTCGAATGGACACCTTCTGCTAAAATAGCTTTAGAATATGCAATCTATTTGAATGATAAATATGCATTTGATGCTCCCTCTGCAAACGGTTATGCTAGTATTCTCTGGTCAATAGGAGGACTACATGACAGAGCTTTTGCAAATTACCCTGTCACAGGTAAAATCCGCAGAATGACTTATAATGGGGCAAAAACTAAATTTGATGTAAAAGAATATGTGAAAAAATATATCAGTTTATGAATTTTTCTGAGCCAAAACTTTGCCTGATTTATATTCAATTAAACATTGAGCGAGCTGATCCGGACAACTGGTAGACTTATCCCCGCAAGGAATCCCTTTGAATTTTTCAATAACATTATCAATATCCATACCTTTAACTAGATTAGAAATTCCGAGCAAATTTCCCGGACATCCGCCATAAAATTGGACTTCTGATATTTTATTATCTTCAATTACAACCTGCATTATTTTACAACATGTTCCATTTGTACGGTATTGAACTATTTCTTTCATAAATTATCTCCTTAAATTAATGTTAACATGAATTATTTAAGTGTAAAATAAAACCATGACACAAAAACATCTTGTAAAACTAAATCTAGCACGCAATTGTCTTAGATATATTATTCGTGTATATCAAATAAAAGAAATCCATATGCCATACTACATCTGTCCGGCAGTCTGGCAAGCTGTAAGAAATGAAAATTGTTTTATAAAATTTTATCATATTGACAAAAATTTCTACCCTGTAACAAAATTTAAACCAGATGATTTTATACTATATCCAAATTATTTCGGAATATGTGCAAAAAATATCTTAAAACTTAATAATCAATATAAAAATTTAATAGTTGATAATGCTCACAATTTTTTCATGCCAGACTTCGGACTTGCGTCATTCAATTCACTAAGAAAAATTTTCAATGTTAAAGACGGAGCATTTTTAAATATATCAAAATTATCCACTGAAATTTTCCCAAAATCTAATCATTTTTACGAAATAGACAATGAAGAGACCTATGAAAATTTTTGCAAAAATGAATTAAGACTTAACAAAGAATCCATAAAATTAATATCGGAATATACAGAAAATTTGTTTAAAAATATTAATTTAGAAAAAGAAAAACAAAAAAGAATAGAAATATTTAATAAAATTCATACAAAACTCAAAAATACAAATAAAATAGAACTCCAACTCTCTACGTTAGATGTTCCTTTTGTCTATCCATACCTAACTTATGATAAAAATTTTAATAAAAATCTAGAAAAAGATGGAGTATTACTATTAAGATATTGGGAAGCCTTACCTGAAAGCTTCCCAGAGTATGAATTTTATAAATATCTTATACCTATTCCGCTTAATACTAACGTATTGAATTCCAAAAGTATCTTTTAATTTTATCAAACAAACAGACTTTATGCGGTTCAAATCTATCAACTGTAGTAAATTCAAAACTATCAGGTTGAGTCGTCCTTGAATACTTCACATCAGAAGGTCCAAAAAGCATAACATAAGAAACCTTATACCCGTCAGGAATCCTCATCTGCTCAGCTAGTTCAGGAAAAAGCTGCATACACATCTGACCAAAACCGCACCAGCAAGTCCCTATTCCCATACTTTGAGCATAAAGTTCAAAATAACTAAGCGCTATTATAGGATCAATATTCACACAAGGAGCATTAATCGGTGCAGAAACGACTACCATATGCGGAGCTCCTCTAAAAATTACATCCTCCCCTGCTATGAGTTGATCTTTATAATGTGAAAATTTCCCAGCAATTTTATCTACAGGAGTCTTAGTTAAAATTTTAACCAATTTTTCATTAATATATTTTCTTATTTTATCCATTATGGAAATATCTTCAATAAATGCAAAATGCATTTTATGAAAATTACAACCTGTAGGTGTCCAGTTAAGCATATTTTTTAGTTTATCAAATTTTTCTTTTGGTAAATTTTCCTGCTTATAATTTCGAATACTTCTTCTTGATTTGATAAGATTTAAAACTTCATCTGGATTATAGTCCATAATTTTATCTGAATTTTCAGGATTTTTATTCAAAATAGAAATAGCTCCCATAGGACAAACTGCAAGACAGTGCTGACATTTAATACATCTTTCTTCACCACCTTGAGCAAATTTAGGCACTTCGCCATCGCCAAATTCAAGTGATTCAGAAATACAATCATCAATACATAGACCGCAATGAATACATTTTTCTCTATCTATAACTAAATTTTTTTCACACATAACAAAATTTCTCCTTGTAAAAATTTTACTAAAATATTATCATGTACTCAATACAAAAAATAAAGGAGCACAAAATGGATTATTTGAATATAACAATTCCGGGAATTGATTCAGAAGGTAATGAAAAAGACTATTCATTAAAAGATTTTACAGGACAAAAAATAGTATTGTATTTTTACCCAAAAGATAACACCTCAGGCTGCACTCAAGAAGCTTGTGATTTTAGAGATAATATGAACAGAATAACACCACATGCTGTAGTAATAGGAGTAAGCCCTGACAGCATTACAAGTCATAAAAGATTTCAAGAAAAACAGGGGTTAAATTTTACCCTTCTTTCAGATTCTGAGCATAAACTGGCAGAAATTTTCGGTGCTTGGGGTGAAAAATCCATGTACGGAAAAAAATATATGGGTATAATCCGCTCAACATTTATACTCGATGAAAAAGGTACAATAATAAAAGAATGGCGCAAAGTAAAAGTTAAAGGTCACGTAGATGAAATTCTAAAATCATTATAAGGAAAACTATATTAAACATATGCGAAAAATTATTACTATATTGCTTCTGTTAATGTGTACAATCCCAGCATTTGCAGAAGAGGAAATCTATCTTGATAAACAAATAACCCCTCAAAATATCTATTCAAAAATGAATAGTAACCCTTATGCTTCTCATTCAACTTCCTTTACGCATGAAAAAACATTCGGAAATTTTACACTGGGTACAAAATCAGATAATTCCTTCTCACCTGATACCTATACGCATTCTAGTACTTTTTTCACTAAATATCGAAAAAATAAATTTTCATTCGATACCTCATATAAAAATCAGGGATTTGCTTCATTAAATAAACCAATTAACGGAGTATTTTCATTCACTCCTGAGTACAAATTGAATAATCATATTACCCTGCAAAATGTTTATTCAACCAGTTTTTTAGATAAAAATAAGAAAAATGAGTTAATATTTAGTATAAAACCTTTCAAAGATGATAGAATGAATTTCGACATCGGTGCTGGCCAAATTTATTCTGATAACACCTCCCCCATACGTTCACAACTTAATTTTTCAACAAAATTTAAATTTTAAAAATTATTATAGGTAAAAATATGCTATTTTATGCAGATCTACATATCCACTCAAAATATTCCCGAGCTACAAGTAAAGATTCCACACTTGAGCAACATGCAATATGGGCACAAAAAAAAGGATTAAGTGTAATCTCTACAGGAGATTTTACTCATCCAGACTGGTTTAATGAAATAAAAGAAAAGCTTATAGAAGATGGTAATGGCGCCTTTAGATTAAAACCTGAAATAGAAAAAACAATCCTGAAAAATAATAGACCTGTAAGATTTATTTTATCTGTAGAAATTTCAACTATTTATAAAAAAGGAGATAAAACAAGAAAAGTTCACCACATAGTATTTGTTCCGGATATAAAATCAGCAACAAAGTTACGCAAAAAACTTGGACATATCGGTAATATAAATTCCGACGGGCGACCAATAATAGGACTCGATTCAAGAAATCTTCTTGAAATAACACTTGAATCAAATGAAAATTCCTTTATAATTCCTGCTCACATATGGACTCCATGGTTTTCAGTTCTAGGTTCAAAATCAGGATTTAACTCTATAGAAGAATGTTATGAAGATTTATCAGATTATATTTTTGCAGTAGAAACCGGACTTTCATCTGATCCAGAGATGAACTGGCGAGTATCTAAACTGGATAGGTATAGACTTGTATCTAATTCTGATGCACATTCTCCATCAAAACTTGCAAGAGAAGCAACTGTATTTGATGCAACTCCGGATTATTATGGAATCTTAAATTCACTTAAAAAAGGAAACGGCTATATAGGAACAGTCGAATTTTTTCCAGAAGAAGGCAAATATCATGAAGATGGTCATAGAAAATGCAATATATGCCTTACTCCAGAAGAAACTAGAAAACTTGAAGGAATATGTCCAGTATGTGGAAAACCTCTTACAATAGGAGTTTTAAACAGAGTATGCGAACTAGCTGATAGAAATATTAATAATAAATTTAAACCTCATACAGCAGGAAAAGTATATAGTCTAATACCCCTTGCTGAAATACTTTCAGAAATAATGCAAGTAGGAGTCACTACAAAAACTGTTACAAATGAATATGAAAGATTAATAAATAAATTTGGCTCAGAATTTTCAATTCTGAGAGAAATTCCTATAGAATATATTACAAAAGATTTTCCACTTCTAGGAGAAGGAATTTCCAGACTTAGAGCAGGTGCTGTTGTAAAACATTCAGGTTTTGATGGCGAATATGGGATTATAAAACTTTTTAGACAAAATGAACTTATAAAAAAGAAAAAATAAAAATTAAAATTTCTAAAAAATTAATATATAAAGCAAAAATTTATTTTTATAATTGTTATATATGATATAATTCTTGAAAAGGGGGAAATTATGCCAATAGATTTTCATGCTGGGTTTTGGATTAATAACCCTAATAAAATTATCAATCACAGAGTTATTAATAATCCAATAATCAATACCTCTCCTGCTAATGATAGATTTGAAAAACAAGTCCAAATTAAATTAGAAAACATTGATAAAGCATATGATGGAATAAAAATAGAAAAAAGATCTTTTGGTAAACTAAAAAAAACAAATGATGAAGCAATATTATATACAATAACTAATAAAAACGGTGCAAGCGTTGACCTATCAACATTCGGAGCGGCAATTATCTCAATAAAGGTTCCAGATAAAAATGGGAAAATAATAGATGTAACACAGGGATATAATTCGGTTACTCCTTATGAAGAATCCCCAATAGGTCATGCTGGAGGGACAATAGGCCCTTGCGCTAATAAAATTAATCAAGGAAACTTTAAAATAAATGGTAAAGAATATAAACTGGAATGCAACAAAGATAATGGACAAACACATTCTCATGGCGGTTCTGCCGGTTTTGATACAAAAAATTGGAAACCAGAAATTTTAAAAGATGGCGTAAAATTCAGCTATACCAAAAAGGATATGGAAGGTGGTTATCCTGCAGAAGTAAAAGCTTCTGTAACTTATAAATTCGATAATGATAATAATTTACATATAATTTATCAAGCAAAAACAGATAATGATACCATATTAAACCTTACTAATCATTCATACTTTAATCTGGATGGCTCAGAAAATACTCAAGAAGGTGCTGTAAAAAGTCATCTGGTAAAATTTCCAAACTCTTCAAAGTATACAGTAGTCAATGAACTCGCAATCCCAACCGGAGAAATTGCTCCTGTCAAAAATACTAAATTTGATTTTCAAGAATATAAAAAATTATCTGAAATGAACTCATCAGGATATGATCAAAATTATTGTATTGACAATTACGATGGGAAAACACTTATTAAAGCTGCAGAAATAAAATCTGAAAAAACAGGTGTTAAAATGGAAGTCTATACAAACCTTCCAGGATTTCAATTTTATACAGCAAATAATCTTGGAAAAACTTTCCAACCCGTCGGTAAAAATGGTAAGAGATATGAAAAATATTCAGCATTATGTATAGAACCGCAATTTTTCCCAAATGCAATAAATACTTTCCCAGAAAAACCAATACTTAAAAAAGGTGAGACTTATAATCGTGAAATAATATATTCATTTAGTAATTGATTATAATGACAAAAAACTTATTCTAATAAAATTTTGTCGCCTGTGCAAATTTCTTTAATCAAATTATTTTTTGATAAAATAATTTTTGATTTTAAATCACAACAATGACAAGGTGCTATATATTTAATTTGTTCTTTATTAAAATAATCCCCGATTAATTCTATTTCTTTATTTGAACAATTTAATAGATGCATTCCACCAATAATGCCATATATCTTATTTATTCCTGTAACTTTTTTAGCATAATTTATAATATTTATAATTCCGGAATGTGAACAGCCTGTTATAATAAACAGTCCATTAGAAGAAATATAAACCAAAGCAGAGTCATCAATATCATTAGATGTATTGTTTTCAATTTCACCTAAAAATATTAATTTGTCAGTAATATTATAAGCTTTTGAAGTTAAATTTAAAATAAATCTATTTTCCAAATCTTTTTTTGAAACAGGACAACTATAAGCAATTCCATTAGATTCAAATTTTTCATCAAAAATATTAGGATGTGCCGTAATTTTTATAAATTTATTTTTAGGATAAAAAAATTGAAGCCCTCCAGTATGGTCATTATGTCCATGTGATAGGACAACGTCAGTTATATCATCCAGATTAATCTTTAAAACCTCTGCATTTTTTAAAAAAACCTTACTATATCCCATGTCAAAAAGAATTTTTCTATCATCAAGTTCTATAAATAAAGAAAAAGCGGGTTCTGCTAACAAATAATTATCGATTCTAGAATTATTTTCAACTAATACAGTAATTTCCATAAATTAATTATAGCAAAACCAAAATTAACAAAAGAAAATTTTTCATCTGACAATTCAACCATTAAATCTGTCATTTGTTGTACAACTTCTGCTAATATTTCCATAATTTCATCTGTATCAAGTCAATGAAAAACATAACATTATAATTGCATCATAAGTAAACGCTAATAACAATGTTAATTTTCTACTATTTATATTAGTTTTTAATTCTATTGCTATTTTGTTTAATGTAAAATATGGAAAAAATTTTTCAAAAGCGTTAAATAACATGTACAAAATGATAATTTTTACAAGTATACTTAAAAATATTAAACAAATTGGAATAAAACTATTTTCTGCGATACTAAAAATTACAAAAAATATAAACAGAACTAAATATATACATAAACAAAGTAATATATTTAAAATATTTAAATATAAATAAAAATCATCTTTTTTCATATATACAAATCCTTTTAATTTATTTTAGTTTATACCTACATTTCACAATTGTAAAGTATGGATTTAATTTTCCTGTTTCCTGTGCTGAATATCCCATTTGTACTTTCCAGTTATAAATATTTTAGTTTACATTTCTACCTTTTATCTTATCCTCTATGTACCAGTAGATATATAATACTATATAACTGCCCAGCAATCCAGCAAATAATGAAAAAATATATAGAGTTATGATACCCTCTAATAGTCCCCAAAAATCAGATTCTGCACAATTAGATAAAATAAAACATTCAATTATAAATGGGATTGGACTTAATATTGCCACCAACAATTTTACTTTTAGGGAATGTCTTAATCCATACAAAAAATCCTGTATATATTTGTCTTTTGCAAATCCTGCAAACCAATTATAAAAATTTGATAATATAAATAATCTTCCAACCGATATTATTATTGCTAAGATAAAATAATTATATTTTTCTAAAAATGCGGCTGCCATTAACAAAAAAAATACATATATTGCCGGATCTGCTAACAAAAAATTAACAATATAAAGCATTAACATGTTTCGGTTAAATAAAACTCTGACTATTTTTTTCATTGTTATTTTGCACTCCAAATTTTATTGGTATTATAACATAATAGTTTTTGGCAAACGGTGTATACTGCATTACGGCCATAACATTGTTATAGAAAGTTACCTCAGGTGTCTTTAAATATTCTTTAATATGCAAATTATAGTCATATTTATCAAATAAAATTCCTTTGAATTCTCCGTTTTCTATTCGGGGATTTAGGATTGTACCATGTCCTATTGAATAATTTAAGTTTTTATCTTCGCTAAATCCTATGCCTATCTGATTTGTTGTAAATTTTTTCGATTTTTTATCATATTTTGACATTATTTGAGTACGCAACTCCGGCGAATTGGATAATCGTTTGCTAAATCCGCTATTTTTATCATATATAACACCATGCCAGTCTTTTGGTATTGACAAGCCCTTTGAATTTTGTATATTTAATTGGTTGTTAACATATTCGACTGCTTCGGGTTGAAAAACATTAAACTCAGGATGTTCCGGTAAATTTTCAAACCCTGATAAAGCTATATTCATCAACTCTCTGGCATCAGGTCTATTTGCATTTTTTTCAGCATTAAACTTTGCAAAAGGATTACTTGTTTCTAATTGTGAGAAATTTGTCAGTTTCATGCTAGTCGAATCAATATTCTTTATTTCAGAATTTTCTATATTGAAATTGTCAACATTTGATGCTCCTCCAGTTGCCACACCATCCATTTTGTAATTATTACTACCAACCCCATCAGGCTTGGAACGATAATGCGCTTTTACCTCCGTTCCGTCATCACGGGTGTATGCATGAACATAAACTACGTCAGGATTACCGGTAAGTTCGCTTTCTCTTGGAATACCTAAATTTGTCATTTGATAATTTATTGCTTTTTCATTTGAGGCAAATTCTTTACTTGTCATATTTCCAATATCTTCTGCTGTGTAAAGTCTATTGTCGTTTGTAATTACGTTAATAAAATTTCTTAAACTTGCCATTTATATTTCTCCTTAGTGTGGTACAAAAAAACATTATTTATCAATATATGTTGAATAATATATAATATAATCTTATTTTTAATATTTGTCAACAGTGTTGATTTATTGTCTTGTTTTTGTTATCATTCTTTTGAGGTGGATAATGGATAAACATACACAACTTATTAAATTCGGGACTGTTTTAAAGCAAAGACGTCTGGCTTTGAAATTAAGTTTAAGAGAGTTAGAAAAACTATCAAGTGTTAGTGCAGCTTTAATAACCAAACTTGAAAACGGTAAAATGGCTAATTTCCCGAAAGCTATTACTATTAAACAGCTTAGTGATGCTTTAAAATTTAATGATGAATTGTTTGTGCTGGCGGATATTTTGTTTGAACATAAAAAACCAAATATTCCGGACAAAACATTTGAAGACGAATTAAGAGAACTGCTGGCGACTAAAACAACTCTTAATTCTGAAAATATTACTCAGGTTATTTATTTTATTTCGGGACTCGAAAAATTGCAAAAAATCGAAAATTTATAAGTGTTTTCCGACTTAAATGTCAAACTTGCGATACTTTTTCTCAAAATCCCTGATACATAACATGATTATTTATTGAAATTAAATACATTTTTCTCAAACTCCCCTGTCACTTTTTCTCAAACTTGGTGTCACTTTACAACAAAAAAAACCGATTTTGTTCGGTCTTTTTAAATGGTGGTGCTAGTAGTCCAGATAGCATTATTCTCCTATAGCTACCACTATTCTATCACGATACTGTTTTCAGTATCTTAATAACTTGACATGGGCATTTATATATAATAAAATTGAAGGGAGGTTAAATATGCCTAAAAAATCAGTATACAGAAGTAATTTAAACTTTTTAGATTTATTTGCTGGTTGTGGTGGACTTTCCGAAGGATTTATACGTGCGGGTTTTTCTCCTGTTGCACACATTGAGATGGATCAGGCTGCATCAAATTCCCTAAAAACCAGAATGTGCTATCACTGGCTAAAAGAACACAATAAACTTATGTTGTATTATGACTATCTAAATAAGAAAATTTCAAGAAATGATTTATATTCTTTGGTTCCTTCTGAAGTAATTGATTCTGTTATCAATGAAGAAATTGCAGAGAATACTTTGGAGAATCTGTTTAACGATATTGATAAAAAATTAAATAAACAAAAATTGTCCCTTATCATCGGCGGACCTCCTTGTCAGGCGTATTCATTAATTGGACGTTCCTGTGAAAAAGAAAATATGCTTAATGACAAGAGAAACTATTTATATAAATATTATGCCGAATTTTTAAAACACTACGAGCCTGAGCATTTTGTTTTCGAAAATGTTACGGGACTACTTTCTGCAAAAGATCCCGATGGTAAGCGGCACTTGGATAATATGTTAAATTTATTTAAAGATGTCGGTTATGAATGCACTCTTTATGTATTAAATGCAAAAGAATATGGTGTACCACAAAACAGGAAACGTGTAATTATCTTGGGAAATAAAAAAGACTGCAAAAAAATAGATCTTAACATCCCTAAGCAACCATGTAAATCTACAATAAATGAATTATTTGAGGATTTACCTAAAATAAAGGCAGGAGAAGAGTCATGCAAATACATAAAAAAATCAAACAAATTATTAACAAATTTAAAAATACGTGACTCTAAAACGCCATTAACATTTCAAATGGCACGCCCAAATACTCAGCAAGATTTATCTATATACAAACTTGCTGTAAAAAAATGGGAAAATGAAACAGGCAGATTAAATTATAATGATATTCCTTTAGGGTTACAGACGCACAAAAATAAAAATTCTTTCACTGACAGATTTAAAGTTGTTGCGGGAAATCTTACTTACTCACATACCGTCGTTGCTCATGTTGCAAAAGACGGTCATTATTATATTCATCCGGATATTGAACAAAACCGGTCTTTGACACCTCGAGAGGTTGCACGCATACAGACTTTTCCAGATGATTTCTACTTTGAGGGAATAAAAGATGCAGTTTGCAGAACTTCTGCATATAAGCAAATAGGTAATGCCGTTCCTGTTGTTTTGGCAGAAAAAATTGCACAATATATAAAGGATAGTTTGATTGGTTGAAAATAATTTATATAAAATACGTCCAGCAGGACGTCATCTGTTTACAATAGGTAAGGATTTAATAAAAGATCCTCAGGCTGCAATTATTGAGTTGGTAAAAAATGCTTATGATGCAGATTCTCCTTCTGTTGATATATATTTTGAAATCTCGGAAAGCAAAGATAAATTACTTATAAAAATAAAAGATTTTGGTCATGGTATGACAAAGGATGATGTATTAAAAAAATGGCTTGTTCCCTCAACTGATAACAAAGAAAAACAAAAGAAAAGTCCAAATGGTCGCATAATGCAGGGGAAAAAGGGAGTTGGTCGTTATGCAGTATCATTAATTGGAAATGATTTGTTGATGGATACAGTAGACCAAAATGGAAACAAATCACAAATATACATAAATTGGGATGACTTTAACAAGTACGAATATTTAGATGAAGTCAATATACTTGTTGATTTTTCAAAAGTTTCTGAACACTCCGGAACAGAACTTATAACAACCGGAGATATAGAACACTTACAATATTGGGTAAAGCAAGACAGGACTGGTAATTTTGTTAATATCAATGCATTAATAAAAGAATTAAAGAAAATGCTTTCTCCAAATAAAGATTCTAATGATATTTTTGAAATCACTTTGTATCTTAAAAATTTTGATGCAGAGAAAGAAAAAACAATTCCGATTAAGCCTTTTCCTTTTTTTGATGTTTATGACTATAGGATTTTTGGTAAATTTACAAAAGATGGAAAAGGTATTTTTAAATATCAGAATTATAAATCTGGAAAATTGGTAGAGGAAGATATAATTTTAAATGAAGATGTAAAATGCGGGAACGTAGAATTTGATATTAAAGTATATGATCGGGAAACAGATTCTTTACGAAATCTTATTGGGCGGGGGTTAACCAATGAAAATGGAGCTTATCTCAATGTTCAGGAAACAAAAACTATTTTAGACGCAGCTTCCGGTATAAGTGTATACAGAAATGGTTTTAGGATAAGACCTTTAGGTGATCCCGGGTTTGATTGGCTACATTTGGATACACAACGTGTACAAAATCCTTCTTTTATCATTGGTAATAATCAGGTTATAGGTGTTATAAATATTGAAAGTGAAGATAAATCTGGGCTGGAAGAAAAAAGTGCACGTGACGGATTGAAAGAAAATGAAGCTTATAACAATCTTGTAGATATTACAAATGCTGTTTTAAATAATTTAGAAAGAAAACGTTTTGACTATAAACGATTCATTGATAAGCAAAAGACTAAAACAACAAAAAATACAGAAACTTTATTAGATTATACAAATACCGAAAAAGAAATCGAGCAGGTATTGCGTAATGACAATATATCTAAAGAAACAACAAAGAAAGTTTTAAACGTAATTTCAAAAACAAAAAAAGAAAAAGAGCAGCAATACAATATTATATCAGAATATATCGCTAAATATGAAGGTCAGGCAACTCTTGGGAAAATAATGGATATCGTTCTACATGAAGCCAGAAAACCTTTAAATTTCTTTTCTAATCAAATTAAAAATACAGAATACTGGGCGAATGAATTAAAAGAAAATTATACAGAAGAGAATTTAAATAATTTATTAGATATTTTATCAGACTATAAACTAAATACGAAATTATTAACAGATTTATTTCGAAGGTTAGATCCTCTTTCATCTAAAAACAGAGGCTCTAAAAAAGAAATAAATATAAAAAAGGTTATAAATCAATCTGTAAATATATTTCAAAATGAAATCAAAAATACGAATATTAAATTAATTATTGATTGCAAACCGGATATAGTATATTTTGCTTGGGAACAAGATTTAGTTGTTATTATTACAAATCTGATTGAAAATAGTATATACTGGATTAAAAAAAATAATTCTTTAAATAAAATTATAGATATATCTGTTCAAAAGAAAGATACTGGCTTTGAAATGGATATCATTGATACAGGAGAAGAAATTCCTGAATCTGCAATAGAAAGCGGATCGATATTTGAACCGGGATATACATCCAAGCCAAAAGGCAACGGTAGCGGCTTAGGTTTAGCGTTAGCAGGTGAAGCGGCCTCAAGAAATAATATAGTTTTAAAAGCCGTTAGTCATAAACATGGTGCACATTTTAAATTAGAAACAAAGGAATTGATTAATGATTAGTTTTAAAATCTTGCATTTAGAAGATGAACAGGAAAATATTACAAATTTTCAAAGAACAATAACCCGTTATAACAAGCAACATAGTTACAATATTCAGTATGAGGCTGTTTTAACACTAGAAGATTTCAATCAGAAAAATATAAATGAATATGATGCAACAATTATAGATATAAAGCTTAATGGTAATCCGGATGAAGGTTATACCGTTCTTAATAATATGCAAAAAGCACTAGAAAGAATCCCGTCTGTGATATATACAGGTACAGATTCACAGAATGATAATAAATATGCTTTAAAAACTTTTACAAAAGGGGATGATAATGTTGATGAGGAAATTCTGGATTTTTTGGTTAGTATATACAAAACCGGTCTTATGAATCTTTTAGGCGGGAAAGGGCAAATAGAGCAGATTTTATCTGATATTTATAACAGTAATATCAGGTACAATATGGAAGAATGGTTAAATTTAGCTGCCCAAGATTCTTCTAAGACTGAGACTGCGTTACTTCGTTTTATAAGCCACTGTTTGGAAGATATGTTACATACAGACTGTGAACAAACATATTCTGTTGAAATGTATATTTCGCCACTATTAAATGAAGAATTATCTCCTGGTCTTATTATACAAGACAATTATGATAATAAATTTATAGTAATAACTCCTGCATGCGACTTAGCACTACATAATGGCACCAGAAAAGCTGATTCAATACAACTTTGCTGTATTGAAAATATTACAAAACATTTTCCGGGTACATCACAATCTGCAAAAAATAGGCGTAAATGTGCTTTAGAAAATAAAAATAATATGTTCCATTGCTTACCAAAATGTAAAATATTTGAAGGTGGTTTAATTAATTTTCAGGGATTAAAAATGATTGAGATAGCAGAACTTGAGAATGGAAATTATAAATCTGTTGCAAAAATTGCTTCTCCATATTTGAAAAATATACTTGCAAGATTTTCTAATTACTATGCAAGACAAGGTCAACCTGATATTTCATGGGATATAGATGCAATAGAACAGGAACTTGCAGGGCAATCAGGAATTAATTAATTTAGATTCTATTATGTTAATGCAATGATTTATATCTTTTTTTATTTCGTCATCCCAGAATCTTAATATTGTCCAACCTTGAGACATTAATATTTCATTGACTTTTTTATCACGTTCGATATTACCACCAATTTTTTTGATCCAAAATTCGGAATTCGTACCTATTCGTTTACTCTGATTTTCCCAGTCATATCCATGCCAAAATTTACTGTCGCAAAAGATTGCAATTTTGTTTTTTTTGAAAACAATGTCCGGTTTTCCATATACATCTTTACAGTTTTTTCTGTATCTATATCCTTTTGCCCATAAAGCTTTTCTAAGGATTACTTCTATTTTTGTATCCTTATTTTTAATAGATTTCATGTTTTTGCTACGTTGTTCTTTTGTTAATACATCCATAATGTTATTATATTCTAAAAACTCTATAAAAACTTGAAAAAAATAAAAAAAGTGCTAAAATACAGATACGCCAAAATGCCTTAAAAGCAGATAGGGAAAGAAGTTCAGCCCAAAGTTCGAAAGAAAAAATGGGAATTTTAAAACACGCTAATGGGAAGTTAATGGGAATTTGTGGATTTTACCCTAAAATCCGCTCACTGCAATAATAAATGACAATTAAAATAATTATCCGATAAATGATAATTTATGTATTTATTGAAATTCATAAAAAATGGCGGGTATATATAAATAGGGGTTTCCGGATTATCCAGTTAAAGCATTATTAATTGTTCCTGTTCTTTCCAGTTTAAAGTCTTTATATTAAACAGTTTTGTTACGGTTAGTTCACGTGGTTGTGTACCGTTTAATATAGCTTCAATAATTCGGGGAGAGAGAAA
>CALUTP010000013.1 GCA_944323725.1 Candidatus Gastranaerophilales bacterium
GGTCCGGTTATTGACGTTGAATTTCAGCAGGATAATTTACCGGAAATATATACTGCATTACATATTATGCGTGAAGATGGTACATATCTTGTAGCAGAAGTTCAGCAAATGCTTGGATCTAATAGAGTTAGAACTGTTGCAATGTCTTCTACTGATGGTCTAAAACGGGGAATGAAAGTTATAAATACTAATGAACCAATTAAAATCCCTGTTGGTAAACCTATTTTAGGTCGTATTCTTAATGTTGTTGGCGAACCGGTGGATGAATTGGGACCTGTTGAAACTGATACTTATCTTCCAATACATAGAGAATCTCCTAAGCTGGTAGACCAAAATACTAATATAGAAATTCTTGAAACAGGTATTAAGGCTATTGATTTGCTTCAACCATATCAAAAAGGCGGAAAAATCGGCTTATTTGGCGGTGCTGGTGTTGGTAAAACCGTTTTGATTATGGAATTAATCCACAATATTGCACTTGAACACTCTGGAGTGTCTGTATTTGGCGGAGTTGGTGAAAGAACTCGTGAAGGTAATGATCTTTGGAACGAGATGAAAGAGTCTAACGTAATTGATAAAGTTGCTTTGATTTATGGGCAGATGAATGAACCGCCTGGAGCAAGAATGAGAGTAGGTCTTTCTGCATTGACTGCTGCTGAATATTTTAGAGATTTTTCAAAACAGGATGTACTTTTATTCATTGATAATATATTCAGATTTACTCAAGCAGGATCTGAAGTATCTGCACTATTAGGACGTGTCCCTTCTGCAGTTGGTTATCAGCCGACTCTTGCAAATGAAATGGGTGAATTACAAGAAAGAATTACATCTACTAAGGATGGCTCTATTACATCAGTTCAAGCAATTTATGTTCCGGCTGACGATTTAACAGACCCTGCACCAGCAACTACATTCTCTCATTTAGATGCTTCTACTGTATTATCAAGAAATATCGCTTCTTTAGGTATTTATCCAGCTGTTGATCCTCTTGAGTCAAATTCTAGAGCTTTAGATCCTAATATTATTGGTGAAGAACATTATAATGTTACTAGAAAAGTCCTTGAAATCCTTCAAAAATATAAAGAACTTCAAGATATAATTGCTATTTTAGGTATGGATGAGCTTTCTGAAGAAGATAAAGAGACAGTTAATAGAGCGAGAAAAATTCAAAAATTCTTGTCTCAGCCATTTTTTGTCGCAGAACAGTTCTCTGGTTCTGCTGGTAAATATGTCAAATTAGAAGATACTATCAAAGGTTTTAAAGAAATTATTGAAGGTAAACATGATAATCTTCCAGAGCAAGCTTTTTATATGGTAGGTACTATTGAAGAAGCTGTTGAAAAGGCTAAAACTCTTTAATTTGTAAGGTAATAATATGCGTTTAAAAATAATTACTCATGAAAAAGTTGTTTTTGATGAAGATGTTGATGAAATTTATACCAAAGGTGCAGATGGTGAATTTGGTATTTTGAAAAATCATATTCCTTTAATGTCTGCTCTTGATATTGGGGTTACTAAAGCAGTGCAAGCTGATAAAACTATATCTTTTACAACTATGGGCGGAGTGCTTCAATTTAAAGATGATGAGTGTATAATTCTTACAACAACTGCAGAACGTGGTGATCAAATTGATGTAGCTAGGGCTAAAGAAGCTCTTGCAAGAGCTAAAGCTAGGTTAGCCGAGCAAGAAGCTGAAATTGATACAAAAAGAGCGGAAGCTGCTGTTGCTCGTGCAATGGCAAGGCTTAAAGCTACTTTAAACGATTAATAAACTCTTTTAGCTTAGAATTTCCAAGGATAGTCAGATGGTATTTTCCAGCCATTTTCTTGTATTAAAGCTGCACAAGCGTGTCTGTAAGCAGAATCATTATTTGTGCAACTTTGTAATTTTGTTTCATGAGTACTGTTGGTTATATCAGGTTCAATTATCTGCTTTTGAGGTTTATATACAAATAAAAAAGAGTTTATTTTTATATTCAGTGACTTCTGAACTTGTTTAAAGTATAATTTTTATATGGAAAAGACTTTTTGGAATATTTATAAAACTTTTTTTAAAGTAGGAACATTGTTGCTGGGTGGTGGCTATGTGATTCTTCCATTATTGCAAAGTGAGCTTGTAGATAAAAAAAGGTGGGCTACTCATGATGAGTTATGCGAATTCTATGCATTAGGTCAGAGTTTACCAGGGATTATAGCGGCTAATATGTCTATTTTTGTAGGTTATAAACTTTTGAAACAAAAAGGTGCGTTTGCTGCTGCTAGTGGAATTATTACACCAGCGTTTTTGTCTATTATTTTAATAGCAAAAATTTTAGAAGAACTTATAAATTTAAAATTTATTCAGAGTATTTTCTGGGGTGTTGCTGTTGGTGTTGTTATACTTATCCTTTTAGCAGTAAAAGAAATGTGGAATAAAAGTGTTATTGACAAATTTACAATGGTTGTTTTTATGTCGGCTTTTATTCTTTCATGTTTTAGAGTCTCCCCAGTGCTTGTAATAATCACTTCAGCAGTTGCTGGAATTATTTACAGGCTTATCATAAACAAGAAAAAAGGATGTGAGGAATGATTTATTTGAAATTATTTTTAGAATTTTTTCATATAGGTCTATTTTCTTTTGGTGGAGGGTATGCTACACTTCCTTTTTTATATCACATAGCTGAAGTACAGCATTGGTATAGTGCTAAACAACTGTCTGATATGGTAGCGGTTTCTTCAGTTACACCTGGACCTGTCGGCGTAAATGTTGCAACATTTGCAGGGTTTGTGACTTCTGGGGTAATGGGGTCGTTGATTGCTACAACTGCTGTTATATTACCTTCTTATGTTTTAGTTATTATTGTCTCAAAACTTTTAGAAAAATTCAAAGAAAATAAATCGGTACAGGCTGCGATATATGGTCTAAAACCTGGCGGATGTGGGTTGCTCGCTGCTGTTGGGGTTAGAATGTTTTTAGAAAATTTTAGTTTTCTAGGTACTTTATTGTTTTGTGTTTTATTATACATAAGTTTTATAAAGAAAAAAGATCCGCTGTTTTATTTAGGATTTTCTGCTATATTTGGTTTGCTTGTTGGATTTTTTCACTTGCTTTAGTTGAAAAGTTAGTAAAAATAGTTTATAATAAAAATATAATTAAAGGAGAACAGATATGCAGAAGTCAGTAATAGCAATAATTTCGGGGGGGGGGGCGGCCTAATTTAAGCAATAAATTTGCGAATACCCTTAAAAGTAGTCAGCCAGTGTATGATAGTGGCTGATTTTTTAGTGTCAAAGAATTAAATATTAAAACTTATAATAAATAAAGTGAAATATAAGAAGAAAAGGAGATTCGCGAATGAAAAAAGCCTTTACGTTAGCAGAGGTATTAATAACATTAGGAATAATAGGTATAGTTGCTGCGATGACATTACCGACATTAGTCCAAACACATCAAAAGAAAGTGGTAGCAACAAGATTGAAACAAACATATAGTCAATTATATCAGGCTTTAAATATGGCTCAGGCCGATTATGGTGATATGAAAAATTGGGATGTAAATGATAATTATGGAACAGCAATAGAACCAGATAATGTTCAAAGTTCACAAATGGCAGCAGTTTTTGCTGAAAAATATTTCACTCCTTATCTGAAACATATAGGTAATCCCAGACGAGATAAACTTAAAAATCTAGGTTATACAGATTATAAAGGGAAAAACGGTGTTTTATATATTTCGGAAGATAATTACATATATTGTTTGGAATTACCTAATGGTGTTACCACATTTTTTAACTATAATGGTTCAGCTACTAATTATTCCTTACCTATTATATTTGTAGATGTTAATGGGAAAACTAAACCAAATATAGTTGGAAGAGATTTATTTATGTTTACTTTAGATTCAGTGAGCAAACTGAAAATTTTACCCTCAGGACTTCAATCCACCAGAACTGATCTTCTTGAAAGCTGTTCAAACAGAGCAAGTGCACTTTCAAATTTAAAATGTACAGCACTTATAATGCAAGATGGTTGGGAAATAAAAGATGATTATCCTTGGTAATCGCTGCTGTTAATCATTCTATATTGTAGTGCTTGCATTAGATGGCTTTGTTTTATAAGTTCAGAGCTATCTAGGTCTGCGATAGTTCTTGCAAGTTTTAGCACTCTATCATATCGTCTGCCAGAAAGTTGGTATTTTAATATTGCAGCTTTAAAAATTGTTTCGGAATCTTTATCTATTTTACAATATTTTTTTACAAGTTTTGGAGTTAATTCTGAATTTGTTAATATACCATCATTTTTATATCTTTCAGCTTGTATTTTTCTTGCTTTAATAATTCTTTTTCTTATTTTTTCAGAGGATTCCTCTTCTTGATTTGAGTTTATTAATTCTTCAGAAGTTAATCTAGGAACATCTATTTGCAGATCTATCCTATCTAATAGCGGGCCTGAAAGCTTTGCTAAATAACGGTTTATTTGATATTCAGAACAGGTGCATTGCTTTTCTTTATCGCCTAAATATCCGCAAGGGCAAGGATTCATGGCTCCAAGCAAAATAAATTTCGCAGGATATTTTATCGAATGATTAGCTCTAGATATTACAATTTCGCTATCCTCAAGAGGTTGTCTTAGTACTTCAAGAACATTTCTTGGAAATTCTGCTATTTCATCTAAAAATAAAACACCTCGATGTGCAAGAGTAATTTCTCCAGGTTTAGGATTGGAGCCTCCTCCGATTATCCCATTAGCTGATGCTGTATGATGTACAAATCTAAATGGCCGCTTTGTCATTAATGGCTCATCCGGAGATAAAAGCCCTGATATGCTATATATTTTGGTAAGTTCTAGTGCTTCTTTCATCTCAAGAGGAGGAAGTATTGATGCAAAACACTTTGCCATTAGGGTTTTCCCTGATCCAGGGGAACCTGACATAAGCATATTATGTCCTCCTGCTGCTGCAATTTCTAACGCTCTTTTTGCTTTGTGCTGTCCTTTTACATCTTTAAAATCATATATGAAATCTTCTTGAATTTTTTTTTGCAAATATTCAGAGGCATTAATCTTTGTAGGTTTTATTGGATTTTCTATAAAATGATTAACTACATCAGATAATGTATCAGCTCCATATACGTTTATATCTTCCACAAGGGCAGCTTCTTTAATGTTTTGTTCCGGGACTATTACATTTTTTATACCATAATCTTTAAAGCCTAAAACTATTGGTAATATCCCATTTACACCTCGTAGACTCCCATCAAGTGATAATTCCCCTGCAAAGCCGTAATCTTTTATCTTTTCTGGATCGATGATATTTTCTTCGACTAAAATTCCAACTGCTATTGGTAAATCAAAATTTGTACCTTCTTTTTTTAAATCCGCTGGAGCAAGATTTATTACTACTTTTTTACTAGGAAAAGTTAAGTTCGAATTTTTAATTGCTGAGCGAACTCTAGCTCTTGCTTCATTAATAGCAGCATCTGGTAATCCAACAATGGATACTCCTGGTAGTGAATTAATTACATCGGTCTCAACATCAACTTTGTATGCGTTTAGACCGATAACAGATGCTGTTGTTACTTTATTTACCATATCCAAAGTGTACAACAAAAATTAAATAAATACATCAATGCCTTTTTTTACGCAATAAATCCCTAGTGCACCAGCTCCTAACAAACCTAGTATTGTCAAATATTTGGAGTTTTGTTCTTTAATACTTAGTCCTTCTTCCTTCAAATAAGTTTTATTACCTATATTTTCAACAACAAGACCTTTTGGCAGAAATTTGGTTATAAATTCTTGACCATAATGCAGTTTTGGCATCCCTTTTGTAATGGTAATCATTCTTTGGGAGTTTTCTCTTACACTATTTGGAATATAGGCATGTATATAGAAGTCATCTGGGAGCTTCCTTTCCTGATTAGCTTTTTTTACCTGCTCATTTGTCATTTTGGGAACTTGTAGATAGCTTCCCTGTAAGTAGTTAAGTTTTGTCGGAGCCACATTATCAAAAGTTTGTCTAAATGTAACTTTCATTCAATAATTAAAACATATAATTTATTTTTTTGCTAGAATTATAAAAGACATGGATAAGATTAATAAAATACTTGTAATAAATTTTGGCGGAATAGGTGATGAGATTTTCTTTTTGCCGTCTTTAATTTCTTTAAAAAAAGAATTCCCGCAGGCTGAAATTACCTTAGCGCTTGAACCAAGAAGTAAAAGTGTTAAAGATTTAACTGATGTTATAAATGAATTAATTCTTGTGGATGTTAAAGGCAAAAGCAAATATTTGGAATTGTTGAAGCTTATTTTTAAAGCAAGAGCCGGCCATTTTGATATGGTAATTTCTTCTGGAGGAAATAAATTAATAAGTATTTTACTATGGCTTACTGGTATTAAAAAAAGATATGGGTATAATACAGGCTACTTAAGTAAAAAACTGCTAACTGAAGCTGTTACATTAAATAAAAATCAATATGCTTGTGCTATGTATCATGATTTAGTAACTCCTATTACTTCATATAGGACATATTTGCCTGAAATAAATGTCCAGCCAGATGATAAAATTCCTAATTCTGTTTTAATTCATCCTGGGGTAAGTAAAATGAGTGTCCAAAAAGGTATGATAAAAACTATAGATGCTAAAACTTGGGCAGAAGTTATTGATTTGCTTATAGAAAAGGGTAAACTTGTTATTCTGGCAGGCGGACCTGATGATAAAGAGTGTATTGAAACTATTAGGTCTTTAGTTAAGAGTAAAAATTTTGAAGATTATTATGGCAAAACAAAAAGTTTAAAAGATTTAGCCATATTAATCTCAAAAGCAGAACAGTTTATTTGTTCTGATTCTGCACCTTTGCATGTTGCTGTTGCTTTGAAAACTAAAACTTTTGTTATTTTCGGACCAACGGATGATAAAAAATTAATACCGCAGTCTGATAATGTGATAGCAATTAAAGCAAAAGATAAATGCCCTATAAAACCATGTCTTTGGGAACATCGCTATATTACCTGTGATAAACTTGATTGTCTAAAAATTAGTGCAGGTGATATTGCTAAGTTAATACATTAATAAATATACATTAGAAAGGAAAAAACAATGATTTCAAAAGTACAACAATCCCCAACTTTTCAAGCTGTAAAAATTTCAGGCAATAATATGCCTGAGTCTGTAAAAATTGCTATTAGCTCTTCAAGAGCATTTCAAAAATTTGGTAAATTTTATGATGCTGATGTTAGCTATATAAAAGTAGCAAGTTCTAAAAATCCGAAAGTTCAGCATCCAGCGCTTATGATAAATGAAGTTAAGCCTGTTGGTATATTAGGAAAATTGTTAGATAAGTTTAGAACAGGTAAAAATAAACAACAGTTTGTATATATAACTACAAGAGGGCAAGAAGATGCTGATTTAGGCAGAAAATTGGAAACTGTTTCAAGCAAATATTTAATAAATAAATATCGTAAGGCAACAAAATCTTAATAAAAATGGCAGAGCTTTAAGCTCTGCCATTTTTTATATCCCTACACTTAAGCCAGCACATAAGTTTATGCCTTGTCCGGTAATACCCCTTGCTTCTTCTGAGATTAAGTATTTGCAAAGGGTTGCAATTTCTTCCGGTTTTACAAATCGTTTTTGAGGAATACATTCAATCAGTTCTTCTTTTGTGAATTCACTATCTTCAACTGATTTATTCCCTAATTCAGTATCCACCCAGCCGGGGTTAATTGTATTTACTGTAATATTGTATTCTGCAAGTTCTAGTGCTAGGGCTTTTGTTAGTCCAATCAGCCCGGCTTTACTTGAAGAATAAATGCTTGCATATGCTTCTCCCATTACTCCTGAAATTGAACCGATATTTATAATTCTCCCCCATTTGTTTTTTTTCATGAATGGTACTGCTGTTGAAATTAATTTTATCGGAGTTATAAGGTTTGTTGTAAAAATTCGGTCAACTGTATCAGGTTGTGTTGAATCTATTGCACTGTATAAGTATTCACCTGCATTGTTTATTAATATGTCTATTTTTTCTCCTTTTATAAATTCTTGTAAATTTGTTATATCTTTAGATAGGTCACATATACAAAAAGCTTTTGCTCCAATAGTTTTCAATGCTTCCTTGTCTCGGCCTGTTACAAATACATTCCCAATTGATAAAAGTTCTTTTGCAATAGCTGCTCCTATCCCTTTAGAAGCTCCTGTTATCAATATATTCATTAATTGTACTCCTTTAAAAAAGCTCTTGTTATATATGATGCCATAAAAATTCCAGCGCAACTCGCTACGAATGGTGTCGATGCAGGTGTAATTTTAGTAAATTCAATTTTTTCCCCGCTTTTAGTTATAATTTTTTCGGTCTCTGAAATTTTTTTTATAGAAAAAGGTTTCTCTCTGCTGGCTACAACTGTAATTCCTGAAATTATTCCACGTTTTTTTAATTGGTAAATTATGTTTGATACAAATGGGGCATTTTTATTTTCAATTTCCGATATATCGCATATGTACAATTGCGAAGGATCAATCCTATTCCCGGCTCCCATAGAACTAATTACAGGTATGTTATTTTTTTTGCACATTTCGAGAAGTGTTATTTTGGAACGCATTGTGTCAATAGCATCTGCTGCAAAGTCAATATTATCAAAATTTTCAGTTGTATAAAAATCTTCTATAATATTTAACTTTATATCAGGATTGATGTCTTTAAGTCTTGATGCAGTAAGTCTTGCTTTACTTTCTCCAATAGTCGAGTTAAGTGCAATAATTTGCCGGTTTATATTGGAGGTAGAAACTTTATCAAAATCAAAAATTGTTAAAGTTCCAATACCTGCCCTTGCTAGTGTTTCAGCACAATAACTGCCTACTCCGCCAAGTCCAAAGACTGCAACGTGTTTTGTTTGAAGTATTTTTTGATTTTCTTCGCCCCAAAAAAGGGTATTGCGTGAAAATATTTCCACGAAAGACTTCTTTCTTACTTAACAATCCCAAATCCGATTAGGAATGTGCATATTAAAAATATTGCAGCAATTATTCCTGTAATTTTATTTAGCCCTTTTTCAGCACTTTTTTGAGAACTGAAAATTTGTGATGCTCCTCCAATTCCTGCGATGCCATCACCTTTAGGTGAATGTAATAGAATTAATATTACAAGTAAAATTGCAGTTATGATTTGTATTGTCCATAAAAATGTTAACATTTTTTATTTTTTCTCCTTTTTTTTGTTAGAAATGAAATGGGCTCTTTTTGAATCTAGTTTAATACTTTCAAAGGTGTATAATCTGGCAGGGCGTTTCGAGGATGATTTTGTGTATTCGTCAAGTTCAATAAGCCCTTCAGTTGCCAGTGCTTTTTTTCTAAAGTTTCGTTTATCTAACTTTTTGTCCATAATTAATTCATAAGATTTTTGCATTTCAGTAAGTGTAAATTTCTCATTTAAAAGTTGATATGCAACAGGGCAAATTTCTAATCTTTCACGTGTTCTTTTTAATGAGTATTGTATAATTTCTTTATGGTCAAACGCTAGAGGAGGTAGGGCTGAAACTTTATGCCAGCCAAGTTCTGGGGATGAAATGATTTTAATATCTTCTGCTCTTACAAGTGCAAAATATGCGCAGGTAATAACTCTCGAATTTGGGTGTCTGAGCGGATCTCCGAATGTATAAAGCTGTTCTAGATAGATATTATCGACATTGGTACGCTCTTTTAGGACTCTTAATGCAGCTTGATCAAGGTTTTCTGATAACCTTACATACCCTCCAGGAATTGCCCATTTGTCTTTGAATGGTTCATTTAATCTTTTTACTAACAAAACCTGTATTGCGTTGTTAATTATTGTTAAAATAACAACGTCAACTGTAATTTCATGTGTTTTCGTCTCATTAAACATAATTAATCTCTTGCCCTATTATAAATATACAATAAAAATTAAATTTTACATAAGTTAATATAAGAATTTGTTAATATTTTTTTACATCCGAATTCGTTTTTTATCAATTTTTTAATGAAAAATTTGTTTATATAAATAACGGGGATAAAATTAGGATAAATTATGAGTTATTTTAGATATGGCTTTAATATGAACTATTTACCTTGTTCCAATATGTTTGGAGGATATCAAGGTTTTATGTTTGCCCCTCGTATTAATCCATTTATGCTGGGTGCAATTAATGGTTACAATTCATCTATGAATAATTTCTTTATGATGGGTATGTATAATCCTATGCTCTCAGCTTCTATATATGCAATGCCACAACGTAGTTGTACTAATTATCCAACTTGTTATTTTAATTTCAATTTTAATTTCAATAATCCAGCTTCTTCTAATACTGAACCAACTGATTTTACTGATGGTAATGAAGAGAAAAAAGATAAAGTTTCAATCGATTGGAATAAAGCCTATGAAGATTTGATGAAGTCTTTAAAGAGTGATAAAAATTCAAAAGCACCCTCATCAGTTTCAACATCAACAGAAGTTCAAAAATCAAATGAATCTTTAAAGTCATCTAAATCTTCGACATTGCCCGAAACAGCAACCACAACTGAAACTTCAACATCAACTAGAATAAAGACTTCTTCTAATTCCGAATCAACCATGTCAATAAAATCTAAAGTATCTGAAGTTTCTACAAGTGTAGATTCAGTCAAATTGAAAAGAAATTTCAGTCCAGAATTTATAAATAAGACTAAAGAAGTTGCAAGAAGTTTAAATTGTGACTGGAAAGATTTAATGACATTAATGCAATCAGAATCCGGTATAAAGCCAAATGAATGGAATGGAAATACTGCAGTAGGACTAATACAATTTACAGATAGGTCTTTAGCTGAATTAAAAAGAGTGTATGGAATAAGTTTGACCAAGGAACAAGTTAGTAAAATGTCTGATATAGAACAGCTTGATTTAGTCGAAAAATATTTGAAAGTGGCAAAAAGTTACAGTTTTTCACCATCTGCAAGATTATCAGCTGGTGATTTGTATGCAATAACCTTCCTACCAGGAAGAGCATCCAGTGAAATTTTTACAAGACGCGGAGAAATTTATTATGAAAGTAATCCTTTAGATGAAAATCATGATGGTGTCATTTCAAAACATGATTTAGAAATCAGAATGAATAAAAAACGTCTGGAAGTTTTTGTATAAAAAGATTAACATAACATTTTGAAATAATTTATTGCAGTTGAAACTTTTTTTGTGTATTGTCATGTCATAGCTGAATTTTTAGGAAGGAAAATAATGGAAAAGGGATGTGTAGAAAATGGCTTTATCGTTGATTTAGCCAATGCTAAAAAAACTTCTGAAATAATTTATGAACTTAGTCGAATACTTGATATGCCAGAAGCAAAAAATAAAAATGTTTGTTTAAAGCTGGGAAATTTGGCCTTAAATTCGTCTGAGCTTATAAGTATTAAAGCTTTGATTGAAACTATGGAATCAAAGATTGAATTTATATCAACAATGTCTCCAATTACTGAAGCATCTGCAGAAGACTTAGGAATTGAAGTTTCTAAGTTAGAAAATATTGTTCCAGCATTAAATATAGAAGCATCAGCAGAAGATAACCAGACAATTAATGAAGAGTTGGAAACTGCATTGGATAAAATTTTTGGCGAAGGTGATTTTGAAGAACGTTATCCAGAAGAAGATGCAGAATTTGTGAAAGAAAATAACTCAGATAAAGAAATTATTGTTGAAGAAGTCGAAGATGTTGTTGATAATGAGGAAGTAAAAAGAAATAATAAGGAAACTGAAAAACTTCCTACATTATATATACATAGAACGCTCAGATCAGGACAAAGTATTACTTCTGAGGGTAATATAGTTGTCATTGGAGATGTAAATCCCGGAGCAGAAATTGTCGCAAAAGGTGACATTACTATATGGGGTGTACTTGGCGGCATTGCTCATGCTGGGTCTGACGGTAACACTTATTCAAGAATTAGAGCATTAAAATTAAATGCAATACAATTAAGAATTGGTGATATTTTTGCAAGGTGTCCTGATATGGGGAATATGCCTTATGTTCAAAAATCAGATACATATACTCCAGAAGAAGCTAGAGTATGCAAAAAACACATAGTGATTTACAGATTACATGAATCGTAGAAAGCAGACGGGAGGAAACTATGCAGTCTTGTATTATACCAGAAACGTCAGCGTTAAGCGAACAAGATAAAAAAGGAGAAACCATGAACGGTCGAGTTATAGTTATTACATCCGGCAAAGGCGGAGTTGGTAAAACAACTACAAATGCCAATATTGGTACAGCTTTAGCAAGAGCCGGTAAAAAGGTCGTTATGATCGATACAGATTTGGGACTGAGAAATCTAGATCTTTTGTTGGGTCTTGAAAACAGAATTGTTTATACAATTGTTGACGTAGTTGAAGAACGTTGTAAATTGAAACAGGCTTTAGTTAAAGATAAAAAAAATCCGAATCTATGTCTTTTAGCTGCGGCTCAAACTCGTGATAAAACAGCTGTTACTGAAGAACAATTAAAAAATATATGTGAAGAATTAAAGAAAGATTTTGATTTCATTCTAGTAGATTGTCCAGCAGGTATTGAACAAGGTTTTCAAAATGCTGTAGCTGGAGCTTCTGAAGCTATAGTGGTTACAACTCCAGAAATGTCTGCAGTACGTGATGCTGATAGAATTATTGGACTTTTGGAATCAAAAGAAGAAATAAAATCATATAAACTTTTAATAAATAGAGTTAGACCTAATTTGATTAAATCTAATGACATGATGAGTGTAGAAGATGTCGTTGAAATCCTTTCAGCAAAGTTAATAGGTATAATTCCGGAAGATACTGGAATTATTACATCTACTAATAAAGGTGAGCCAATTGTTAATGATGAAAAATCTCTTGCAGGTAAAGCTTATAATAATGTCGCAAGAAGAATCATCGGTGAGGATGTCCCTTTCTTAAATTTAGAAGACGATACGAGTCTTGTTGCAAAAGTTAAGAAATTCTTCTCTGGGTTAATGGGTAAGGAGAATTAAAATGAACGAAAATATTTTTACTAATATATATAATAAAGTTTTAGGCTTTTTCCGCCAGACCGAAAGGGAGGAAAACGCAAAAGATATTGCATGTAACAGATTAAGAGTTGTGTTAATGCAAGATAGAACAAATCTTACACCAGAATTAATGGATCGTATGAGAAAAGAGCTTATTGAGCTATTGTCAAAATATGTAGAGATGGATAAGGAAGCTCTTGAATTAAATCTTGAACAAGACGGAGATCAGATGGCTTTAATGCTTTCTATTCCTGTACTAAGAGCAAGAGATGAAGAGGAAATTAAAGCAGAACTTGCCGCAGAAGATGCTGAAAAAGAAGAAGTTCTGGAGGCAGCAGAAGATTCTGATGACGAGCCAGATGAAAATCAAACTGAGGCCGAAATTGAGAATGAGGACAAAGATGAATCTGAAGATAATAAAGCAGTGGATATAAAAGTCCCTGACAAAGAAGAAACATCTTCACAGGAAGAAGAAAAAACTAAGAAATAAAAAGCGGGTATTTAGCCCGCTTTTTAAATTTAAACTATTTCAACATTAATATATTTAGATCGAATAACTGCAGCAAGGTCGTCTTTAGAAATAATGCCGTCATTATCTTTATCTAAACCTCTGTTGTGGCTATAGTATTTTGTGCCCTTATGTGCAAGTTCTTCTTTTGCCGCATTTTTAGGAAGATATATAAGGGCATACAATTCTGCGCCTGTCAATTTGTGATTTTTCGAAAATACAGAGCGTTTAATTGACTGCAAATATTTTTCAACGTAATCAAGTTGTTCTAATGTTGACATATTACGAAGTTCTTCCGTAGAGGTTCCAAGCCCTCTGGCTGTTCGTGGCATGAACTGTATTAATCCTGTAGCGCCTGAGCGTTTATTTCTCGCTTTAGGATTAAAGCCGGATTCTGCGTTAATTACCGCCATAAGATCTTCAGGTATGCAATTAAGTCTTGCTGAAATATCTTCAATTTTGCTGATAACTTCTGCCGGAATTCTTTTTGTAGTGGCATTCTGTTGCAGATAGAAAAGTTCCTGAGCTTTTCTTGATGCTTCCAGCAGCTGTTCTGATAAATCCGGCGGTGTCATTTTTTCTTTCTCAATTTTTATTCCGGCGATACTGTTCTTATGTTCAATTTTGCTTATAACAGGATTATAGTTTACTGTCATAGTATCGCCCCTGCGGCTTGTGTATCTCTGGAATTTTTCCAGACTGGCTTCTTTATCTTTCACAAAAAATTTGCCTTTTTCAAATTTTGCAATGACATCACCGTTTTTATTTTGAACTTCAACCCCGTTAACTGTTTTGTCAATAAATGTAATTTTTTCATTCCATTTATTGTTTCTGCGGTTTAAAATTGACCAGTTTAAATCGTCTACATTAAACTTTCTGCTCCTGTATGAGCCGTCCCAGAAAAATGTATTTTCCGACTGCAAATCAGAATTTTTTAAATTATATTTTTTGCCGGAAGCCGGTTCCATTTCATTATCAAGAATAGCTGCAAACTCTTTTCCTTCAAAAGTTTTGCCTGTATCCTGAGAGTTAGTTTTATTTAAATTGTCAGCTGAAATCCCCTTTAAAGAAACCTGCAGATTCTTTGCACCGGAAAGGGTTACAGGCTTATGGTCGAGTGAAGGGTCTGCCGCTTCATGATTTGCATCATCCGGTTGTGCTGCAATACTTTCGCTGTTTTTTTCTACTTCCAGACCTTTCATTGCACGGCTTTCGTTTGCAACATTTCTGCTGAGAGCGTCAATTTTGTTCATTATGCTCTGCCAATCGTGTATTGTTTTTTTAGAAACCGGCTTTGAACTTCCTGAATTTCTGCCTGACGGGGCAGCCCTTGAAATATTTAATTCACCCATAATTATCCTCTCGTGTAAACTTTACTTACTTATATAAAGGTAATAATTTTGTGGCTATTGCTTTTTTGTAACAAAAGTTTACAAAATATACATATTTTTGTTACAAAATCTAAACAAATAGCAAAAAATTAAGTTGACACTACATTATGTTTATATTAATATCTGTATGCTTGGTGAAGTCTAATTTACAGATACCGAAATATTTTTAAATAGCTGTAACCTGGCAAAAGGCAAGGGTGGCCTTAGTTTCAACAAACCCGTAAGTGTAATAATACTGAAAAAGAAAAGGAATAAAAATGGCTAGCACAAAAAGACAAAGAATCAGAGTTTGTTTGAAAGCATACGACCATAAATTAATCGATGTATCTTCGGACAAAATCGTTGAAACAGCTAAAAGAACTGACGCTAAAGTTGCCGGACCAATTCCTTTACCTACAAAAAGACGTATATATTGCGTTCTCCGTTCACCTCACGTAGACAAAAAATCTCGTGAACACTTTGAATTGAGAACACATAAACGTATTATTGATATATACGAACCAACTCAACAGACAACTGAAGAGTTAAGCAGATTAGATTTACCTGCCGGTGTAGATATTGAAGTTAAACTGTAATTTCAAACCGGTAATTTTGAAAACTAAATAAGCATTATGCAATATAATGTGAACTGCGACCGACTAAAGCATAAATTAAATATATAAACTCAAGAAGTAAGTAGTCGGTACAGCCAAAGGCTGTAGAGGTGAAAGTCCTCAATAGGTAAAGTAATTAGTTAAGTACGTAGCGCTCGCAAGAGAAAATGCAATCCTGAAACAGGGGCGAAATATGTTCGCACCAAGTAGGGTGAGCAGGAAAGGTAAAATATGACACTAGGTGTAATTGGTAAAAAACTAGGAATGACACAAATTTTTGACGAACAAGGATTAGCTATTCCAGTGACCGTTATTAAAGTAGATGATATTGTTGTAACTCAAGTTAAAACAATAGAAAAAGATGGTTATAATGCTATCCAAGTTGGTACCACAGCAGCTAAAGAAAAACATTTAACAAAAGCTGAGTTAGGTCATTTCAAAAAGAATAATCTTGAAAACTACAGACATCTTCAAGAGTTCAGAGTAGAAAACCCTCAAGATTATAAAGTTGGTGACAAGATTGAATTATCAGTTTTAGACAATGTAGAAAAAGTAGACGTAACTGGTAAATCAATTGGTAAAGGGTTCCAAGGTACAGTAAAAAGATGGAACTTTGGCAGAGGACCAATGGGTCACGGTTCTAAAAATCACAGAGAACCTGGTTCAATAGGTGCTGGCACAACTCCTAGCCGTGTTATTAAAGGAAAAAGAATGGCAGGTAACATGGGTAATGAAAGAGTTACTATTACAAAGTTGAAATTAGTAAAAGTTGACGCAGATAAGAAATTAGTATTAGTAAAAGGCTCAGTACCAGGTTGTGAAGGCAGATTGGTAACAATAGTTCCTACAAGAACCAAATGGAACTAAATAAATGATAGATACTTTATTACAAATAAGTATCTACCGAAATATAAAAACAGAAAAGTTTGAAAATCCTGACTTGCCATATAAAGCAAATTTTGCAAGGGGTAAGCAGTAAAAGTAAAAGATAAAGGAAAACAAAAAATGTCAAAAGAAATATTAAGTACAAATGGGGAAAAATTAGGCGAAATCACTTTGGAAAAAAGTGTATTTGGCGTAGAACCAAATTTGCATGTAATGCACCTTGCATTAAGAAGACAATTAAATAATGCACGACAAGGTTCAGCATGTGCTAAAACAAGAGCAGAAGTTGCAGGTGGCGGCAGAAAACCTTGGAAACAAAAAGGTACAGGTAGAGCAAGAGCTGGTTCTCTTCGTTCACCTTTATTTGCAGGTGGTGGTGTAGTGTTTGGCCCAAAACCAAGAAGCTATGCATTCAATATGCCTCAAAAAGCAAGACAGTTGGCTTTAAAATCAGCATTGTCTGCAAGAGAAGAACAACTAGTTATTGTTAAAGATTTCTCAACAATAAAAGAACCAAAAACAAAATTAATGGTAAGTGCTTTGAAATCTTTAAAAGTTAGTGGAAAAGTATTAGTAATCGCTGATTTACAAGCTGCAGAAAATCAATATCTTGAATTAGCAGCAAGAAATATTCCAAGTGTAAAATTAATTCTTCCATCAAACTTAAATGTAAAAGATGTACTTGAAGCAGATTTCGTTGTAATTACAGAATCTGCAGTTAATGAATTAACTGAAAGGCTAAAATAATGAGTAAAGAAAGAACAAACACAGAAAAATTATTTGATTTAATTAAAAAGCCTGTAATTACAGAAAAATCTGTAGGTGCAAGTTCACTTAACAAATACACTTTTGAAGTAGCAAAAGAAGCAACAAAAGTAGAAATTGCACAAGCTATTGAATTAGCTTTTCCAGGCAGAAAAGTGAAAAAAGTAAATACAGTGTATATGCCGTCACATTCAAAAAGAATGGGTTACAAATTCGGCAGAACTGATTCTGGAAAGAAAGCAATCGTCACCATTGAAGGTGAACCGATTGAAGAACTTGCAGGAGTATAAAATTCTGCAAATGGGGCGTTAGGCACATGTCCCAAAAAGATGTACAAAGCCAATAAAAGGAGAAAATAAAAATGGCAATCAGAAAAATTAATCCAACATCTCCTGGACAAAGAGGTATGACAAAGAGTGATTATCAAGAAATCACTACTTCAACTCCAGAAAAATCACTGCTTAAGTCATTAAAGAAAACAGCAGGTAGAAATAATACAGGTAGAATTACATGTCGTCATAAAGGTGGTGGCGTAAAAAGAGCATACCGTATAATTGATTTTAAACGTGAAAAGTTTGGTGTTCCAGCAGTAGTAAAAACTATTGAATATGATCCAAACAGAAATGTTAGAATTTCATTAGTATATTATGCTGATGGTGAAAAAAGATATATCTTAACTCCGGAAGGCTTAAATGTAGGTGATACAATTGTATCAGGTCCAGAAGCTTCGGTTCAGGTAGGTAATGCAATCCCTCTTGAATTAATTCCGTTAGGTACAATAGTTCATAATATTGAACTTACACCTGGTCGTGGCGGAGTTATGGTAAGATCAGCAGGTAATGCCGCTCAAGTAATGGCTAAAGAAGGTAATTATGTTACAATTAAACTTCCATCATCTGAAATGAGAATGGTAAGAAAAGAATGTATGGCAACAATAGGTACATTAGGTAATTCAGAATACAAGAACCTCTCTTTAGGAAAAGCAGGTAGGAAAAGATATCTAGGCATTAGACCAACTGTTCGTGGTGTTACAATGAACCCTTGCGATCACCCACATGGTGGTGGTGAAGGTAAAACTGGTCCAGGCGGACACCCTAAAACACCTTGGGGTAAACCTGCTCTAGGTTATAAGACTAGAAAAGCCGGTAAAGCTTCAGATAAATTAATTGTTAGAAGAAGAAAAAAATAAGAAAATAATGACTAAATAGGCGAAGGGGGGCAAAAGCCTCGAGAGCCTTTGAACCAATAAGGAGAAAATATTAATGGCACGTTCATTAAAAAAAGGTCCATACGTAGAAGAAGCTCTACAACAAAAAATTGCTAAAATGAATGCAAATTCAGAACATAAAGTTATAAAAACATGGTCAAGAGCATCAATGATAGTACCAGATATGTTAGGTCATACAATTGCTGTTCACAACGGTAAAACCCACGTTCCTGTTTATGTAACTGAGCAAATGATTGGACATAAATTAGGTGAGTTTGCACCTACAAGAATGTATAGAGGACATGCAGGTTCAGATAAGACTGCTAAAAGAAAATAAGGAAAGTAAAAAATGGAAGCTAAAGCAAAACAAACAGATATTAAAATGACAGCAAGAAAATTGCGTCGTGTAATTAATGAAGTACGCGGCAAAAAAGTTCTTGAAGCTCAAGATATGTTACGTTTTATGCCTTATTTTGCAGCAAGAGTAGTTGAAAAGAATTTGAAAGCTGCTGTTGCTAATGCTCAAGAAAAATATGGCGTTTCAGCCGAGTCTTTAAAGATTTCTGAAATCTTTGCTGACGAAAGCCAAACATTCAGACGCGGTAAACCAAGAGCACAAGGTCGTATTTACAAAAGACTAAAACGTACATCACACTTAACATTAAAAGTAAGTGATATCAAGTAGGTGCCAGTGGCACATCATCCTGATTATAATTAATAAGGAGAGGCTATAATTTAATAAAAAATAAATAGAGCTAGTAAGATTTTAGTATAAAGAAAAAAAGGTATAAAAAATGGGAAAAAAAACACATCCAACCGGATTTAGAGTAGGTATAATTCAACCTTGGCTAAGCACTTGGTATGCTAAGGTCAAAGATTATGCTGAATTCGTTGCAGAAGATGCAAAAATAAGAAAATTCGTTAAGAAAAAATTATATGCGGCAGGTGTTTCAAAAATCTTAATTGCTAGAAAAGCATTAATGATTACAATCACTGTTGTAACAGCAAAACCGGGTATCGTAGTCGGAAGAGGCGGTCAAGGTATAGAAGAACTTAAACAAGAAGTATCTAAATACCTTGGTAAACCAGTTACAATTAATGTTGTAGAAGTCGCTAGAATCGATGCGGATGCTCAATTAGTTGCAGAAGCTATTGCTCAACAGTTAGAAAAACGTGTAGCGTTTAGAAGAGCTATGAAACAAGCTATGCAGCGTACAATGAGAGCAGGCGTTCAAGGTATCAAAGTTATGGTATCAGGACGTTTGGGTGGTGCTGAAATTGCTCGTTCTGAATGGGCAAAAGAAGGAAGAATTCCTCTTCAAACACTTAGAGCTGATGTAGATTATGGTTTTACAGAAGCTGATACTATTATGGGTAAAATTGGTGTTAAGGTTTGGATTTTCAAAGGCAATTTAATGCCAGGCGAAAAAGCTGATCAAAACATCAAAGCAAAATCAGGTAAAGATAACTCTGAAAAAGGCGGAAGACGTCCAAAAAGAAGAGCTATCGAAGCTGAATAGGTAATGGTGACCGGAAATTCCGGTGACGCAATTTTAAATTAAGTAAAATAATTAACAGGAGTAAATAAAATGTTACAGCCTAAAAAGACTAAATACCGCAAAATGATGAAAGGCAGAATGAAAGGCCATGAAACAAGAGGAACAAAACTTGAATTCGGAAGCTATGCATTGCAGGCCTTAGAACCTGGCTGGATTACCAGCAGACAAATCGAGGCAGCACGTCGTGCGATGACTCGTGAAATCAAACGTGGCGGTAACGTATGGATAAAAATATTCCCTGATAAGCCAATTACAGCAAAACCAGCTGAAACTCGTATGGGTTCTGGTAAGGGTAATTTGGAATACTGGGTTGCAGTTGTTAAACCAAATAGAATTCTTTTCGAACTTGAATACTTCGATAGAAGTGTTGCAGTTAATGCTTTAGAATTAGCAGCACAAAAACTTCCTATCAAAGTTAAAGTTATAGAAAAGTCTAAATTAGAAGCTTAACTTGCACTAACAAGAAAAAGGAAATTATAAAATGAAATTAAGTGAAATGCGCGAAAAATCAACTGAAGAGCTACAAAGTGCGATTGTTGAATGGAAAAAGCAGTTATTTGATTGCAAAATGAAACTTTCAACACATAAATTAGAAAATACAGCACTTGTATCTAAAACAAAACGCTTAATAGCTCAAGCTAAGACAGTAATAAAAGAAAAAGCGGATTGCGAGCAGGGGGCATAAGCAAAGACACTCTGCTAAACAAACTAAGGTTTGTTATAGTGGGTCTAGGTCGAAGACCCGTTTAATGCGAGCAATCAATTCAGTGGATTGTGAGCTGAAAACAAAATTCAAACTTTACAGTCGCTGAGAATCAAGGAGAAAATAATAAATGCCTAAGAAAGAAAAACAAGGAATAGTAATAAGCAGCAAAATGGATAAAACAATAGTTGTCAGAGTAGCTGATTATGAACCACATCCAAAATACAAAAAGATTATTGAATCTAATAAAAACTACAAGGCTCATGACGAAAATAACATTTGTAATGTTGGCGATACCGTAAGAATTATTGAATCAAAGCCAATTTCAGGTGATAAACGTTGGTCATTGCTTGAAGTAGTTGAAAAAGCTCGTTAATTTTAATTGGGCTTATGTTAATGGCAGCATTACCATAGAGTAATGAGAGGCCGGTGGTAGAAAATACTTTAAAGTAAAAGGAAAGTAAAAATGATACAACAAGAAACCAGATTAGAAGTAGCAGATAACACAGGTGCAAAACAACTTTTATGTATCCGTGTTATGGGCAGCTCAAATAAAAAATTTGCAGCAGTTGGTGATGAAATCGTAGCTACTGTAAAAGACGCAACTCCAAATATGGCTGTTAAAAAATCTGAAGTTGTTAAAGCTGTTGTAGTTAGAACAAAAGCTGATATTAAACGTGCTGATGGTTCAGTTATCAGATTTGATGAAAACGCAGCTGTAATTATCAATAAAGACGGCAACCCTAGAGGAACCCGTGTATTCGGACCTGTTGCTCGTGAACTCAGAGATAAAGGCTATATGAAAATTGTTTCTCTTGCTCCTGAAGTTATATAGTTAAGTTCAAGCAAAGAGGAATAAGGAAACAAATTTATTAGGTCGAAATTTGTTTCAAAAATTGTAAAAATGGAGAAATATAAAATGACAGATAAGAATAAAAAAAGCTTGCATGTAAAAAACGGTGATAGAGTTATCGTTATTGCAGGTAAAGACAAAGGAAAAATTGGTAACGTAAAAAAAGTTAACCCTTCAGAATCACAGGTTGTAGTTGAAGGTGCTAATATGGTTACTAAAGCTCAAAAGCCTCAGCCAATGGCTGGTATTCAGGGCGGTTTAATCAAACTTGAAGCTCCTTTAGATGCTTCAAAAGTTATGATTGTATGTCCGGCTTGCGAAAAACCGACAAGGATCAAACACGATGTCGTTGACGGCAAAAAAGTTCGTGTTTGTAAAAAATGTGGTGAACAATTAGATGTTTAATTTTGATTAATTAAATATCATAGAATTAAGGAAATACGAAAATGACAAAAACAGAAAGTTTAAAAGCAAAATATGATAACGAAGTAAAAGCTGCAATGAAAGAAAAATTCGGCTACAAAAATGATATGCAGATTCCAAAACTTCATAAAATTGTTTTGAATATGGGTGTCGGTGAAGCTTCTCACAATTCAAAAATTGCTGAAGCTATTGAAGCTCAATTAACAAAAATTGCAGGTCAAAAATGTGTTATTACCAAAGCTAAAAAATCAATCGCTACTTATAAATTAAGAGAAGGTATGCCGGTTGGTGCTATGGCAACACTTAGAGGTGAAAGAATGTATGATTTCCTTCAAAAGTTAATCTGCGTTGTATTCCCTCGTATTCGTGACTTTAGAGGTATTAGTGCTAAATCATTTGATGGTCGTGGTAATTATACTTTAGGCTTGAAAGAACAAGCATTATTCCCTGAAATTACATATGAAGAAGTTGATCTCGTAAAAGGTATGAATATTTCAATCATCACAACAGCAGAGACTGATGATGAAGCAAGAGAACTTTTAAGACTCTTAGGTATGCCTTTCAAAGGGATGAATAAATAGTGCATTTGCACTTCTACCTGACACTAAGCTGGCAGGATGCTCAGTACTTGATTTGAGCACAATTAGCAGTAATTTAAACAACAAAACAAAGGAGAAATTCATGGCTAAGAAAGCGATGATAAACAAAGAACTCAGACGTGAAGCACTTGCTGCAAAAGGTAAATATCCTTCAGTAAGATTACATAATAGATGCAGTATCTGCGGAAGACCTCATGGTTACCACAGAGATTTCGGTCTATGCAGAATTTGTTTGAGAAAAATGGCTCACCAAGGTCTATTACCTGGTGTTACAAAAGCTAGCTGGTAGTGCAAGATAAATAAAGGTTTTACTTTATTGACTTGCTATACTGCTAGAACATTATCGAAGGCAGAGTTATTCTGAACCCGATATTATTTAGTAAGTAGCGCTGAATATATTTCAGCATAAGTTAAAAAGGAAAAAAGAATGAATACAGATCCTATAGCAGATATGCTTACAAGAATCAGAAACGCAAATATCGTTTCTCATGAAAAAGTTGAAGTTCCTTCTTCTAAATTAAAAATTGAATTAGCTAAATTACTTAAAGAAGAAGGTTTTATTGCTGATTATTCTGTGAAAGAAGTTGGCAAATTTAAAGTATTAGAAATTACTTTAAAATATGATGAAAAACATAAACCTGTAATATCAAAATTGCAAAGAGTTTCAAGACCAGGTTTAAGAACGTATTGCAAAGCGCAAAATTTACCTAAAATATTAGGTGGTATGGGTGTTGCGATCGTTTCTACAAGTAAAGGGTTATTAACAGATAGAAAAGCCCGCAAAGAAAATGTTGGTGGAGAAATTCTCTGTTACATTTACTAGATCTAATAATAATAAAAAAAAGAAAGACCGGAAATTTTCGGTCTTTCTTTTTTTATTAAGCAGTGTTAATAAATGTAAATATTTGTAAATTGACATAAATCATCTCTACACAAGTGATAATGCCACATAGTATACATAGTCTATGTGCGGAAAGGTCTTCTTTCTGAAATTTTAGAGTTTTAAAACTTTTTAAATATATAGAAGGAGAGCGATAATGTTACCACCAAGAGAAGTAAAATTTGGAAATTTGACAACGCATTCTATGATCGCAAAAATGAAGAGTGCTCGTTCCCAAAGTTCCGAGAATAAAGTCACAACTTCTTATAATAAGTGGAATACTTCTATAATTACCGAAGCTAGAAATGCCAAGCAAGCTCAAGTTTCGCAAACTTCTAATTTATTAGCATCTATGGGTGCAGTTGCAGATGCTATGGGGATTTTAAATAATATTTTAAATAGCAGTGATTCACAAACTAATGAAGTTTCTAATCAGTCAAATAGTAATAGTACATCAAATCAACCTTCGTCATTCTCAGGAGCGGCTTTCGGTGGAGGTGGTGTAAGTAGAGTATCCTCTGGAGAGCAGTATTCAGGGTATGCTCAGAATCTTAACAATAATTTTAGCGGGGGCATTGATTCATCTGTATTAACCAATGTGCGTCAAGCTATTTCAAATTCTTGGACAGCAACATCGCTTTCAAATTTGAAACCTTCTCTTGCCAATGAATCTGTAAAGGCTAATCAGGCATTGGCTCAAGCTCAGGCAAATTTTAACTCATTATCAAATCAAAAAGCTACAGCAGAGGCAAATGTATCGCG
This sequence comes from Candidatus Gastranaerophilales bacterium, assembly GCA_944323725.1. Lineage (GTDB taxonomy): Bacteria > Cyanobacteriota > Vampirovibrionia > Gastranaerophilales > Gastranaerophilaceae > Scatousia. The sequence goes on from CALUTP010000013.1 coordinate 24,120, forward strand.
TTTGGAAACTCAGACGGATGGTGCAAAAAATGAAAGCGAAACTGCAAAAACTTCACTTGAACAAAATAAAAGTAATCTTAATTCGTCAATACAAGCCAGAGATAAAATGGATGAACAGTTAAGTTCTGTAAATTCAGAATACAATGAGGCCTGTACGAGTGTAAAAACAGAAGAAAAGAATAAATCTTTAGCCCAAAAGGAGCTTTCATCTGCGAAGAGTTCTGTAGCAAAAGCTCAGGCAGCTGTTAACTCAGCCACTCAATCGTTACAATCAGCGGAGGCCTCTCTTGCAAATACGCCTCAAACTTTGGAAGACGGAACTCCAAACCCTCAATATCAGGTTGCTAAGGCTGCGGTAGATAAGGCAAAAACAGAAAAGCAACAGGCACAAATAAGTTTACAAGAAGCAGAACAATATCAGAAAAGTGCAGAAGAAAAACTTAATCAGGCTGAGCAAACTTTAACTCAAGCTCTGGAAACAAAAGCTGATATTTTGAAAAAACTTCAACAAAGTGAGTCCCAATACAAGAATTTAGCTGAAAAATGCGAGCAAATGCAGGGTAATGTTGAACAAAATCAAGAACAATATGATACTGCACTTCAAACATATGACGATACTTCAGCAAATTATGAACGGCTTAATTCAGAACTTCAAACACAGCAAGGTATTTTAACACAATATGAAGCTGTTGAAAATCAGCTTGAAGCTTTAAAAGATTCGGCTTCTTCTATTAAGGAGTTAAGTGATAAGCTTGATAAGCAGATTGAGTTGGCGAAAAAAGCAGAAGCCGGTGCTGATGGAATTAGTGATGAAGATAAATCAAAAATTGAGGCGGATATACTTAAAAATTCATCTTCAACAGAGGGATGTTCAGCAAGTAAAACACCGCTAGAAAACTTGCTTGCTTCTAAAGATTATGACGTAAGTAACTGTAAAGGAGAAGTTTGGCACGAAAGCATGAATGGTGTATTTGGTTCTTCGGCTGAATTTGAAAGCCGTGGTTACATTAAAAATTCGGATGGCTCATTTACAGACCCTCGAACAGGAATTACAATGGTTAATCTCAAAGGTGATGATTATGAATGGCTTGCTGCTGGAAACGGTTTTTCTCAAATCTCCGGTGATCACGTATATAATAACTTAATTGGCCGTGATTGGCCTGGTGCTGCTGAGGCTGCCGAACGAGCCAAAACTCAGCAAAATATTACTCTGAATGGTTTTGATGAAAACGGTAAACCTAAGTTTAAGTGGAAATAGTTCTTAATTATTCGTAATTTAACGTTATTTTGCTTTGACAATTATCTTTTTTGGTATAAAATGAATTATGCAGGTGAAATTGGTAGAAAGACCTGAAATAGTTTACAAATATACCATAAGGAGAAAAAGAAATGTCACGTATTGGTAAATTACCTATCGAAATTCCACAAGGTGTGGAGGTTAAAATTGAAGATCATCAAGTAACCGTTACAGGGCCTAATGGAACTGAAGTCGTTGCAGTTAGACCAGAAATTAATGTAAAGGTTGAAGATAATCATATTATTGTTACAAGAGTCGATGATTCAAGACAGGCTCGCTCTTTGCACGGTCTTTCAAGAACTTTGATAGCAAACGCTGTTCACGGTGTTAAACACGCTTTTGAAAAGAAACTTGAAATTCAAGGTGTAGGCTATCGTGCTAACATGGAAGGTAAAAATCTTAACCTTTCACTCGGTTACTCTCATCCTGTAATCGTTGAACCGCCTGAAGGTATTACAATTACTGTTGAAGCAAATACAAAAATTACAGTAAAAGGCGCAAATAAACAAACAGTAGGCGATGTTGCTGCTTACATCAGATCTAAACGTCCTCCTGAAGTTTACAAAGGCAAAGGTGTTAGATATGAAGGTGAACACATCAGACGTAAGGCAGGCAAAGCCGGTAAGAAATAAGCTTAACTTTTAGAGGCTGATTTTATGAAAGTTTCTTTTTCAGGTATCTACGATGTACGTTTTCCGTACGGAACAAGTAATCAGTATATTGAAGAAAAATATAAAAATATTAAAGATTATACAGATAAGACCTATAATTCTAAGTTAGACATTGTAGAGATTGCTATGAGAGATAGATTTAATATTCAGAAAACCGACAAAAAATTAGCCGATAAAGGGATTAGAATTTCTACAGCTGTTGATAATCCTTATATATTATGCGATATATTTGACAAACTGGATAAAAATCTGGGCCAGCAGTATGTAGATAAATCTAAAGTCGAATTAGTATTAGATAAACAAGCATAGCCCGCATGAACCCTTGGTAGTGGTTATCAAGAAGGTTCGGGTAAAAGGAGAAAATAAAATGATTAAAAGAAAAGCAAGAAAACCACAGGTTCAAAAAAGACACAGGTCTATAAGAGTGAAAATTTCCGGTACAAAGGAATTTCCTAGACTTGCAGTTTACAGATCAACAAAACATATTTATGCACAGTTGATTGATGATGAAAATAGAGTAACTATAGCTTCGGCATCTTCTGTAGATAAAGACCTTAAAGAGAAATTGCCACACGGCGGAAATATTGAAGCTGCAAAAGTTGTCGGTGCCGCAATTGCTGAAAAAGCTAAAAAAGCAGGTATTGAATGCGTTGTCTTTGATAGAGGCGGCTTCCTTTATCATGGACGTGTTCAGGCTCTTGCTGATGCTGCCCGTGAAGCAGGTTTGATGTTCTAAGCTTTGAACCATTATAAAAAGGTACACCTTTTGACAGGTGTGCCTTTTTTATTAAAAATGTAACATTTTTATTATTTTTTTACATTAACTAGCAATTTTTTTTTTTCTTGTGTATTATTTCTAACATACTTTATTTTTTATATAAAGTGGAATTTAGGAATTATGCAATTATTAATTGATAAAGAATTGAATTCACATGATAAGATACTAAAACCCGATTTTAATTCGCGTACTGGAAGGGAATTGTTGGTTTTTTATCTTCAGACAAAATTCAGACAAATTTTAGCTTATGACCGACGTTGTGCTGCGCCTATTTTTGTTGAAGTTAATCCGAATTTTATTGCTAATTTTTCTAAAAGATTAATAAATAATCCTCATAAGAGACTTTTAATAGGTATTACTGGAGAATCCGCTTCTGGTAAATCTACTATTTGTAAAGAATTGAAAAAAATTATTGAACAGCTCTCAATGCCAGTGTCCGTTTTGAGTACAGATAATTATTTTAATGATATTTCTCAATTAATTAAAGAATATGGAAGTTTTGATAATTTGAGAGATAATGGTTATGATGTTGATGCTCCTACGAGCTTTCAGCTTGATATTTTAAAGGAGGATTTACAAAAATTATCTGTGGGTAGTGATGTCAAAATTCCTATGTATTTGCCTAATGGTACAGGAATTTCCGTACCACATGCTCAGGAAGTTATTTCAAGGAAAATTATTGTAGTTGAAGGTATTGCAACTATGTATGAGCAGGTTAAGGATATTTTTGATGTAAAAATTTATGTTGAAGCTGAAAATGATATAAGAAAAGCAAGATTTATAAATCGAGCCTGCAAAGAAAGAAATCAAAGTGAAGAAAATGCTTTGAAACATTGGGATTATATTACAAGTGCCGGAGAAAAATACGTAAAACCATTTAGAAACAATGCCGATTTAGTATTGAACGGAAATGCTGATTTAAAATATTTTTCTAAAATATTAGAGTATATACATACTATAACTAATAATTTTCAATAAAAATTTTTAAAAAAACTTAACAAAAATAAGCTTTTTGCCATATTAAATTATGTATGCTAAACTAAAAATATGATTATTGTGTAAATTTTAATGTTTGAAAAATTAAATACACTAAATAATTGATACCTATTTTATTATATTTATATATAATTTAATTGTAATTAGTAGTGTACGCAAATGAGAGAGAGTGGAATAGAATACGGATATGATAAAACATGAAAGATTGCAAATAATAAAAAGTATAGGCCTCTTTTTGCTGCCATTATTTTTAATAGTACTAATTTTTGGAGCTTCAGGATGCGGTAATAATAGTAAAAATGATATTAATAATGAGAACTCGCGGACTGAAATTTCTGAAGATATGCCAGGAGCAGTAGGAGAAGATTCTTCTGTTGCTATTATAGCAGATGAGTCTGATAACGAGAAAATGGTGAATGTTGCTTTAGAAAATATTGGGAGGGTTAATCCCTTTTTGCCTTCAAAAGAAGGAAAAGCACTTGCTTTTAAAGAAAGTTTGCAGTTTGATTTGATGGATCCTCCAGTTACACCTCAGGCGGATGACTACACTCAAAGGGTAATTGCTACAAAAATTTCTGGGATTATGTATGATAAATACAACCCATCAGCGATTATAAATATTGAAAATACAGATTATCTTGTGAGATCAGGTGATGTGATTAACGGGTATAAAATTTTGGCCATTAATCCTACAACAGTTACTGTACAGTTAGGCTCAAATATTTATAAAGCTGCTGTCGGTGAATCAGTTGATGATAGTAACATAAATTATAATACTGTTTCAAATTTGTCTAGCAAGTTTGGCGGAGCAGCAAATAAGAATAGAAAATAAAAATGATATTGGAAAATAAGCAGGAGCAGCGATGAAAAATACTATTAAAAAAATCTCAACTTCAATTATGTTATTGATATTTGCTCTATCAAATACAATAACATCTTCACAGGCTTTTAGTCCTGAAGGATACAATGCTGATAAGCCTATTTTAAGAGGATCAGCACCATCAGTGCTTAATTTAAAGGGTGAAGTCAATATAACAAAAAGGAATATACCTATAAGTTTAAGTTTGAGAGAATCTGATGTGAAGCAAGTATTACGTATGTTTGCGGACAAGGCAGGTTTGAATATTATATTTAAAGGTGATATTGATGGTAAGGTAACTATGGATCTTGTCAATATTCCATTAAATTCTGCTTTTGATATGGTTCTTGAAACTTCTGATTTAAGTTATGTATTGGAAGATAACACTTTGATAATTACAAAAAACGATGATGATACAAGCATTTCAAAACAGGCAATGACTGTTCTTCCTGTTAAATATGTGAGTGCAAAGACAATTGCAGATTTCCTTAATAAAAATATTTATGGAATGAAAAAACCTGGATTGTCATCAAAAGAAATTGCTACAACAAATCCATCTACAAATGAGCTTTTAATTTTTGGTTCTCAAAATGATGTAAAAATTGCGCAGAAAATAATAAGTCAATTTGATAAAAAGCCAGTTACAACTGTGTTCAGGGTAAATCATACAACTCCAGCTGAAATGTCAGCTATGATATGTGATATGTTATTACCGACTTCTGGAGTAAATTCTGGAGGTGGAACTGGTGGTGCAGCTGGTATTATGACCGGAGGTGCTGCTTCTAGCAGTAGTGACATTGTGCTAGGTGAAGGATCTGTTGCTTGTTCTGTCTCTGCTGCTGGTGGGGATGGTAATGTTTCTCCTGTCGGACTTGGAGGATTATCTGTCGCTTATTATACTCAGTTAGGTACTGTTAATATTATTGGTGGATCTGAGCAACAAGTTGATATGATTAGAGAATTTATAGAACAAAATGATAAAAAGCAGCCTCAGGCATATCTTGAATTTTCTATAATAGAATTAAATGAAGATGGTTCAAGAAACTTTTCTAATGTATGGAGTTTTACAAGTAAGCATTTTAGTATTAATGCAGATGCTGAGGGTAATACTAAGTTTGATCCTATTTATGTTGCAGGACCAACAAAAAATTATAGTGATTCAGCTAAATTAGTATATACTATTAACTATTTATTATCAAATGGTAAGGCAAGAACTATTTCAAATCCTAGAATATTAGTTACAAATGGGCAACAGTCAACAATTGATATGACTTCTGATTATGTAAAAACTGTAACATCTCAGGTTGTTCAAGGATCATTAAATGCTACAACCCAAAGAGATTATGAAATAGGTGAAGATGATGGTATTAAAATAGAAGTTACGCCGTTTATAAGTCCAGATGGGTATGTTTATCTTAATTTAAAACCTGATTATTCGATAATAAAGGAACAAATTTCTACATTAAGTACAGATGAAGCAGCAGCTGCTCAAGGTATTCAGGATATACAAGCTACACTTCTTCAAAGAAGAAATTTAGAATTGAAAAATGTAAGAATTAAAGATGGTGATACTCTAGTAGTTGCTGGTATGATGAGAGAGTACGAATCTAAGAAAATCAATAAAATACCTTTCTTGGGTGATATACCGGGTATTGGGTCATTTTTTAGAAGTACAACTTCAACCAAAGAAAAATCTGAATTAGTTATATTGATTACTCCAAAAATTTTAACTGATTCAAATGAAAATACTGTTAATAGAGATGCTTTATAATTAATAAAGAAAAATATCATAATGAATGAATTACTAAATAGACTAAAAAATAGTGTCAATAAACAGATACTCAATAAGGTTGACAGAGCACTTTTGGAACAATACAAATTTGTTCCAATTAGTGTTAAGGATAAATTCCTTTTTGTTGCTATAAATGCTAATTCTGATAAAGACTCTATTAATAATAAACTTAGACAGTATTTTCCTTACCAGATAAAATTTATTCAGGTGCCTGGTGATGATTTAATTCAGTTAATTGCAGAACTATTTGGCTCTGATAATATTCCAGGAGTTGGTCAAAATACTCATGAAGCTGTTCAGGCCAAACTTGGGGAATTGCTTATTCAAAAAGGATATATTACAGATGTCCAGTTGTTACAGGCATTGGCTGAAAGTAAAAGGCAAAAGACTCCAATTGGTTCAATGCTTTTTAAGTTAGGGTTTATTACTCTAGACCAATTGAAAGAAATTTTACATGTTCAAACTGGATTTGATGTAGTAACTACGGATCAACTTGCTTCTCAAGCACAATATGTAAATATATTACCTGAAGATTTCATTAAAAATAATAGAATTATTCCGATTTCTTCTGATGGCAAGACTTTATTGCTTGGTGTTGTTACTCCAGTTAAGCCGGATGTTTTAAAAGAAATAATTTATTTAACAGGGCAGAATCCGAAACAATTGTTAATGACTCACTTTGAGTTTGAAAATGCCTTAAATACATTCTTTAGTCAAAGTAAGAAAGAAACTCAACAGATTATTAAACAAATTGAAGAAGAGTCTGAAACTTTTCAAGTGGAAGCATCTCTTGCAGATATGGTTGATAGTGAGCTTCAAGATTCAAGTGGTTCTATAGCAAAATTTGTTAATCAAATCATTACTACTGCAATTGATACAAAAGTTTCAGATATTCATATTGAGCCTAGATTGACCGGATATATTGTAAGATATAGAAAAGACGGGATGTTATCTAAGGTCTTAGATATTCCATCAAAAGTTGAGACTTCTGTAATTGCCCGTTTCAAAGTACTGTCAAGAATGAATATAGCAGAGCACAGGCGTCCTCAAGATGGTACTTTTTCTATAAAATATAAAAACGCTTCATATGATTTCCGTATTAATACTTTGCCAGTTGCAGGTAAAGAGAAGGTCTGTATTCGTGTATTAGCACCAGCTGTTAGTTTGAATGCAGATGATAAAGATATAAAACTTGTAGGTGGTACCGCTGAAGATATTGCTAAGATTAAGAATATGGTTAGTTGTCCAAATGGTATTATTCTTACCTCTGGTCCAACTGGTTCTGGTAAAACCACAACATTATATTCAGTTTTGAAAAGTTTAAATGATGAAGATGTAAACATTACTACAATTGAAGACCCTATAGAAATTAAATTAGAAGGGATAAATCAATCTCAAATTAATGCCAAAGCTGGTATTACTTTTGCTTCTTGTATGCGTGCTATATTAAGACAGGATCCAGATATTATACTTGTTGGTGAAATTCGTGACTATGAAACTCTTGAAATTGCAGTTTCTGCGGCTTTAACTGGCCACCTTGTATTAAGTACAGTTCACACAAACTCTGCTGCGGCTACTGTTACTCGTATGATTGAGATGGGTGCTAAAGATTATCTTGTAGCTTCAACTCTTTCAGGTGTAATTGCACAGCGTCTTGTAAGAAAACTTTGCGATGATTGCAAGGAAGAATATTATCCTACTTATGAAGAAGCAAGTAAAATTTCAGCAGACGAAGAAGAAATCCAAAAGTTGATGAAAACACCTATTTTTAGAGCAAAAGGATGTAATAAATGTGGTTTTTCTGGTTATGTAGGTCGTTTGGGTGTTTATGAAATTATGGCTATTAATAAGGAAATTAAAAAGCTTGTTGCTGATGGCGCTCATGATATAGAAATTGAAGAAGCTGCTGTAAGAAATGGTATGAGGACTCTCCATCAATCTTGTATGGGACATATTTTGAATGGTCAGACTACAATTGATGAATTTGTAAGAGTTCTCGGTATTGTAAATGAATAGGTGAAATATGGCAATTTATAATTATGTAGCACTAAAAAATAATAAAGATATAGTAAAGGGAAAAGTTGAAGCTGAAGATTTACGAGATGCACGTGAAAAGGTCAGAACTTTAGGCTTTTTACCAACAAAGGTATATGAAGAAAAATTAGGTAGTGATAATAAAAAAGAAGCAGCAGTTGCCGTTAAGGGCGGTCAGATGAAAACTCTTGGCTTGTCTGAAAAAATGGAATTTACATCAACTCTTCAAATCCTTGCTCAATCTGGTATTCCTATGATTGAGTCACTGATGTTTATTGAAAATGATGCGGCTAAGCTAAAAATAAGACTTGTTGCAAAAGAATTAAGACGTCAAATTATGGCAGGTGCTACATTTGCTGATACAATTGCTAAATATCCAAATCAGTTTGGACAGATTTATATTGGTCTTTGTAAAGCGGGGGAAGATTCTGGAGAATTGGAAAAGACTTTAGGCCGTCTGTTAGAACTTCTTACGAAACAAGCAAATATTAGAGGAAAAGTAATTGGAACTTTGATGTATCCTATGTTTGTTATTATCCTTGCTGTTATTATCGTACTCGTAATGTTGATGTTTGTTTTCCCAGTATTTAAAGATATGTTTGATGGTATGGGGAAGGAATTACCTTGGATTACTCAAACTTTGATGGATATAGGTATTTTCTTAAAACAGTTTTGGTATTTGGTTCCATTTATGCTTGGTTCTGTTACCGCATCTATAATTTTCTTGTTTAAATGGGAGCCTAGTAAGAGGAGAATTGATGATGTAACTTTGAAAATACCTTTATTATCAGATCTTATCCAATATTCAAATTTTGCTAACTTTGTAGCGGTAATGCAAGTTGCATATGATGCAGGTGTTCCTATTGTAGAATGTCTTTATTTGTCTAATTTGACACTTACAAATTTCACGTTAAAAGAAAAGATTGAAAAAGCTACAGGGATGGTTCAACAAGGTCAGCACTTATCCGTTGCCTTGAGAACAACTGGTTCTGTTCCAAAGATGATTCTGTTTATGATTGCTACTGGTGAGCAATCCGGTCGTTTAGGGGAAATGTTACTCCAAGCAACAAGATATATTGATAAAAAACTCGATGATATTATTGATACAATGACTAAAATGATTGAACCTTTAATGTTAATTGTAATTGGTTCTATTGTATTAACTCTGGCATTAGCCCTTTATTTGCCATTATTTGGTTCATACATGTCAGATTAAAAAGGATATAGAATGAAGACTTTTGTTATAACTGGAGCGACTTCTGGTATAGGAAGAGCATTACTTGAAGAATTTTCAAAAGAAAATATTGTGTTTGCTGGTTTCCGTAATCCAAAATATGAAGTAGAGCTTTATAAAATGAAAAATGTTATTCCTTTTTTCATTGATATGGAAAAGGCATATACAATAAAAGGTGCTACTGATTTTATAGGTAAAAAAACTGACAAAATTCATGTTTTGATAAATTGTGCTGGTGGGGTTGTTGCTGGTGCCATGGAAAATATGGAAGTTTCTCGTATAAGGAAACAATTTGAAATAAATACCTTTTCGCATGTTGAATTTACTCAAAATTTGCTACCTTTATTAAATGATAGTCGTATTATTAATATAAGTTCAATGGCTAGTTTTGGAATTTTTCCGTTTATTGCTCCATATTGTGCATCAAAGCGAGCTTTAGATATTTTATTTAATTCTTTAGAATTGGAGATGCGAGGCAGTGTAAAAGTTATTTCTATAAAGCCGGGAGTAATTGCTACTCCTTTATGGAGTAAGTCTGTCGAGTTAAACAAAGTTTGTATAAATGATGACAAATCTTATCATAATGAAATGGAGTTTTTGGCTCAGAACGCTTTGAAAAATGAAAAAAGAGGACTTCCTGTAAGTGAAGTTGTAAAAGTTATAAAACATGTTACTGAGGTAAAAAATCCAAAAGCTTCATATACTATTGGCAAAGATGCTATGGTTGCTGAATTAGTTTCTAAGTTACCTCAAGATTTAATTAATATTATTATTAAGTTTGGTATAAAGAAAAAGTTTGGTTAGTTTTTTTTCTTTAAATAGAGTTCGTACCCAAGTATATCAGCTATTTCTGCTAGTTCAGTTACTCTGAATGTTTTATTTCGTAATTTATTACTTAAATTTCTATTGCTGTCAGTTTTGTTATATTTTTTATTAACTAGTGTTTTTACTTTTGTCATAGTTAATCCTTCTAGTGCAGCAATATATTTTAACTGTAATGCTAAATTTTCAGTTTCTATTTTTATTTCTCGATCCATTAGAAAATGATACTATTTATAAATGTATAATGACAATATATATTGTATTAATTCATTATATAGTGTATAATTAGTATGAATAAGTGAATAACATTTAACAGGAGGACAATATGAAAAAAGGTTTTACTTTAGCTGAAGTTCTAATTACTTTGGGTATTATAGGTGTTGTTGCAGCGATGTTGCTTCCGGTGATAACTCAAAAAATTGATAAATTGATAACTGTTTCAAAATTAAAAAAGAGTGTCGCAACCCTTCATGAGATTATAAGATTATCAGAAAAAGATAATGGTGAGCTCTGGGAATGGGATTTTCCAGATAAAATTGGAGATGATTATAATCACAATTTTATAGATTCTGAATTTTTTAAAAAGTATTTTGAACCATATATAAAAATTATAGGTAATTATAAAGATGCAAATCCGAATATAAGAGCATATTCTATTTATACAATTGATGGTATTGAGAAGAACACTATCTATTCATGGGTTGTTCTTGTAGATGGAATTACATTTGGATTATTTAATAATCCAGGTGTAGAGGAGGTTACCCCAGGTGGTGGTTATTATTTATGGGTATATATAGATATAAATGGGGATAAGAAACCTAATATGTTTGGCAAAGATATATTTATAGCCGAGCTTGTTAGAAATAAACGAGTTGTTCTTTGGGGAAGTTTTACAAAAAAAAGAGAGGAATTGATAAATGATAAATATCATATATATTCATGTACAAAAGGAACAAATCAACAATATGCAGGTGGATATTGTGGTGCATTAATACAAGCAGATGGCTGGCAGATAAAAGATGATTACCCTTGGTAGTGATTACAAAATATTTTATTCATGCTAGAGTTATTCCATAGAGGTGTGTGTATGAATAGAAAAATAGCTTTAATAAATCATGGATGTGCAAAAAATTTAGTTGATTCCGAACTAATGCTTGGAATGCTTGCTCAAAGAGGATATGAGGTTACTCTTGATGATAATGATGCAGATATTGTTATTGTGAATACCTGTTCTTTTATTCATGATGCTGAACAAGAATCGGTTCAATCAATTTTGCAGATGGTAAATAATGGTAAAAAGGTTATCGTAACTGGGTGTTTACCACAAAAACATAAAGATGATTTAAAAAAAGCTATACCAGAAGTCTGTGCTATGATTGGAACTTCTGATTTGAAAGAAATTGTTCCTATAGTTGAAAGAGTTTTAAATGAACAAGAAAATGAGTATATTTCAAAAATTTCTGAACAGCCTGAATATGTCTACCCAGAAAGTGTAAAACGCCAACAGATTACAATGGGTGCAAGTTCTTATATTAAAATTGCTGATGGCTGTAATTATCATTGCGGATATTGTATTATTCCTCAATTAAGAGGGGCATATCATTCAAGAACTATTGAAAATATATTAGAAGAAGTCAAAGAGCTTGTATCGAAGGGTGTCACAGAAATTGTCCTTATTGCTCAGGATACTACAAGTTACGGTATAGATATTTATGGGAAGCCTTCTCTTGCAAGTCTGCTTGAAGAACTAAATAAAGTTGATGGTTTAGGATGGATAAGAATAATGTATGCTTACCCATCTCAATTGAATGATGAATTAATAAATGCTATTGCAAAATTAGATAAGGTTGTAAAATATATTGATATCCCTCTTCAGCATTTTGATGCTGATATTTTGAAAGCTATGCGAAGACCTGTTTTTGATTATGATCTACTTATTAAAAAATTACGTGATAAAATACCAGGTGTTGCAATCAGAACGGCTTTTATTGTAGGTTATCCAGGTGAAACAGAAGAAAGTTTTAAAAAGTTATATGATTTTGTAAAACGTGCTCGTTTTGATAGAATGGGTGTGTTTGAATATTCAAGAGAAAAAAATACGACATCTTATTCGATGGAACATCAGGTGCCTAAAAAGTTAAAACATAAAAGGTATAAAGAATTGATGGCTTTACAACAGCAAATTTCATATGAAATTAATCAAGGATACATAGGAAAAACTTTACCTTGCATTGTAGAAGGGATAACTGATGATGGTGTAATTATAATGAGATCTTGTCATGATGCTCCTGAAATTGATGGATTAGTTTATGCAAAAGCAGATAGACCTGTAGTTCCTGGTGATATTGAGGATGTATTAGTTGATAATGCTGATGAGTATGATTTGTTTGGTAAAATTCAATAAAATTTTTTAAACTAGTATATTAACTTGATGACTAATTTGAAAATTTAGTGTAGAATTATACCAAAGGGTTAATGATGGAATTTACTGGTAATACGGAAGAAGAAAGAAAACAACTAACAGCTATTTTCAAAGATATGCTGAAGTATTCGCCATCAAAGATTTGTGGTATGCTTGGAAATGCTATAATTGTTCCTGTATATACCAGCTTGCTTCCTCCCGATCAGTATGGCTTGTATTCATTATCCATTGCCCTTTTATCATTTTTATGTATTATTTTTTCAGATTGGGTTGGACTATCGGGTCTAAGATTTTTTAGACAGCATCAGCTTGCACAGGATTTACCGAGATATTTATCTGTATTAGTGTCTATACTTGCTATAAATATCATTGCAATGTTTATTATTGCTTTTGTTTTTAGAGATAATTTTTATTCATTTTTTCATATTGAAACTAGGTATTTTTTTTGTATTTTATTATTAATTATACCTGTAGCTATAAGAGCCTTATTATTTCAATTGTTGAGGGCACAGTTAAAATCTGTGGCTTTTACTTTTTCTACTATATTAAATCAAATATTAACTATAAGCTTATCAGTATTTTTCATAAAAGTATTCCATATGGGTGCTATTGCATTACTGCTGGGTATGGGAATTTCAATAACAATGATAGACGTATTATTACTCTATCAAAGCAGGATTCTTGCATATTTTAGGGTTCCTAAGCTACATTTGAAAGTTTTACTTCCAATTTTTGCTTATGGGGTTCCTATTGCTGCTACATCTTTGTCAGCATGGATTATCAACCAAAGTAATAAATTTATAATGAATAATATAAGCGGTTTTACAGATGTAGGGTATGTTGGGGTTGCTTATGGTGTAACATTACCATTGCTTATGACAATTTTTTCAATTATCACTGTTGCAGCTGTTCCTCGTATTATAAGGATGTATGAGGAAAATTTTGATGTAAGACCTATTATATCTATATTTACTGGGTATTATGTTTTAATTGCTATGCCTGTAGTGATAATTATATCTTTGTATGCGTATGATTTTGTTGGTATGCTAGCAGATTCAAAATTTCAAGAGGCGTATAGGATTCTTCCTTATTTTGCTTTTGGAACTTTTTTCATGGGACTTACTGATTACACAACATTGCAATATCATTTGGCCAACAAAACATACATTGATTTTATAATAAAATTGTTTTCCGGTATAATCGGGATTATTTTGAATATATTATTAATTCCAAAAATAGGTCTAGAAGGTGTTGGTGTAGCTACATTTACTGCAAATATGTTATATTTTACTTTAAGTCTTATAATTGTGTTACCTAAATTAGGGCTTTTATTCCCATATAGAATTTTATTAAGCATGTTTTTTGCGTTTTTACCAATGTGGGTAATGTATAAAATAATAAATACTTCAATATATATTCCAGCTATATTTCAGATGATACTACTTCTTGCAGGATTTTATGCATCTTATTATGTTGTGTACTGTGCATTTTTCCCAAAAAGAGACTGTTAATATTTGTAATATTTATTAACAAAATAGCAATTATTTTTGTTTTAATTCGTTTATTAATATATGAAATGTATTTTGTGCTTAATCCAAATATGTTAAGTAATTTAAAAATATTGACAAAGCCGATGGATATTTAAAGTATATCTGTTAAAATGTAAGTATAAAATGCGTTAAAATAATAAGCCGAATTAAGAAATAAATAAAAAACAATATTTGAAAGGAAGTTAATATGGCACACATCACCTCTAAAAAAAGACGAATAGTGGTTTCTTTATTATCACTTTCAATGATGGCCCAGCAAACATTTGTGCCGATGGTAGCTGTTGCAAGCAGTATAACAGGTGCTGGAGCAGTTCATGGTGATAGCATTACTACTGGTGCAAATGGGAATAAAATTTATGATTTAGCTCCTTCAGCGCATAATGGTGATATAGGTTATAGGCAGTATAAAAATTTCAACTTATCCGAAGGTGATGTAGCAAACTTGATTTTCAAATACGGAGCAGAAAACGTATCGAAATTTGTAAACTTTGTAGATAATACAGTAAATATCAATGGTATTGTTAATACAATGCGAGATGGTAATTTTTATAATGGTAAAGCTGTATTTATTTCACCAAATGGCATGGTTGTTGGAGCCAGTGGAGTTTTAAATGTTGGTTCACTATCAGTATTAACACCTACTCAAGAGCAGTATACTAAATTTAAGGGTAATATGTATACTAATGCTCCTATTTTATCAGCAGAAGGTACTCCAGAGTTTAATGCGTTAATGACTGATAAGGGTACAGGTACTATTGATATAGATGGTAAAATTGTAGCAAGAGATACAATTCATCTAGCCGCAGCAGATGTAAATATTAATTCTGGTGCAAATTTAATGGCAGGTGTAAAAAATTCTGATGTATTATCATCAAATGCTCAAGCAGATGCATTATTCCAAAAGCTTGTAAATACAGATGCAATGATTGTTGGAAATGAATTTCAGAATGTAAATGGAAATATCCAAATTACGTCATATGGAAGTAATGGTGGTGTTAAAATTGCATCAAATAGCGTTGTTAAAAACTTTGGTGCTGGAAATATTGATATTTCTAGTGAAGGTACAAAGGGTGTATCTATCGGAAGTGGTACAGTAAACGCAAAAGGTGATACAAATATTACGAGCGAACAGGGTGGTATTAATATCAGTGGTTCTGTTCGTAATGCAAATGGTGAATTGAATATTACAAGTAATGACGGTGGTATAAATATTACAGATTCCGGATGGGTAAATAATATTAATGGTGATACTAATGTCACAAGCAAAGGATCTGGTGGAATTGTTGTAAATAATTATATCAGAACTCAAAATGGTAATACAACACTTACAAACCAAGGTACTAATGGTATTGAAATTGTTTCAGGTCAGGTAGAAGCAAACAAAGGTAATTTAACAATTGATAATTCAGCTTCTGGTGGTATTTTGATTGATCAATTTGAAGAAAACACAAATAATGCTGTTTCTAACAAAAATGGTAAATTGACAATTAAAAATACTGGTGCGGGCGGAATTACAGTTAAGGGCAATGTTTATTCTGACAGTTATGACTCTACAATTACAAATACTAATGGTGCTATTAACATTGAAAGTACTGGTCTTGTAAAAAATAATACTAATAAGTTGACAATGACCAATTCTGGTGCAGGTGGTATTAACGTAAAAGGTCTAGTTAGAGCTCATGGCGTTGATATTAATAACCAAAATTCAAATGTAGTAATTGGAGATACTACATCAAATGATAATTATATTTCATCAGACGGGGATGTAAATATAAAGATTACAAATGGTAATTTGTTGAATAAAGGTGTGGTTAAAACTCTTATTCAAACTAAAAATGGCGGTGATTTAAATATTAATGTAACTGATGGTACAATAGGTACAGATTCTACAAATTTTGCAGGAGTAGGTCCAAATGCTAGAGATTTAACAAAATCAATAAATGCTAATGTAGATGGTACTTATACCGCAGTGACTACTAAACAAAATAAAGCAAATGATCTTGTAATTAATTTAGCTGCTTTAAATTCTGATATGAAGTTGAATTATATTAATGCAGATGGTAAAGCAATTTTATTAGCAGATTCAACTGTAAAAGGTCAGACCCCATACAATATTTTAAATGCTTCTACAAATTCTTCTAAGGCAAATGTTCAGGGTAAAGGTATTTCAATGATTGCTAGTGGAAGTATTGGAACTAATAGCAATAAAGTAACATTTAATCAGACTGCAGGACAGTTTAATAAAGCTGGTTATGATATTTCTGATAGTGGGGATTTAACTTATAAACCAAATTCAAGTTATACAGTTAATATGTTAACTAAAAATGGTGATATAAATGTTAAAGGTCAAAGTGATGCATATGATACTAATGTTGGTACCATGATTGCTAGAAATGGTTCAATAAATGCAGAATTTTCAGGCAATACTTATATTGATGAAATTAATGCCAATAAAAAAATTAATGTAGTTACTCGTGGTGCTGAAATGTATATTAACAATTTAGGACAGACTCCTAAAACTCCAGTTGATTATTATGGAACAAACAGTAATATAGTAGCACAGAGTGCAGATATTAAAGTATTGGATATTAACCAAAATACAAGGGTTGATGAGGAACTTATTAATGGTGTTCATCACTGGGCAGATTCTCATTTAGTTATTAAAAATGGGCAAGTTTCTGGAAATCCAGAGGAAGGCAAGCAAGATTTAACTCTTACTGCTGATAACATTTATGCTGGTGGTTACCGTTTCTATATGGGTAAAGATAGAAATGAGGAAGGTAAAACTTATTGGGTCTATGATGATAGAACTTCAATGTCAAAACCTGATGGTTCTACTTTGACAATAAGAGCAAACGCAGTTAGACCTGATGATGTTTCTGCAATTGGTAGAAATGTTAATGAGAGAAATTATTATGAAGGTGGAAGTATTCAAGAGGATAAACCTGGATATGTTGATGAAGATGATGATCATTTAATAGTTCCAGAAGAGGATGATGATTCTGATTCAGATGCGGATACTGATGCCGATGCCGATGCGGATAGTGATGCGGACGCAGACGCAGACAGTGATGCGGACGCAGATGCAGACAGTGATGCGGACGCAGATGCGGATAGTGATGCAGATAGTGATGCAGACAGTGATGCGGACGCCGATGCAGACAGTGATGCGGACGCAGACGCAGATAGTGATGCAGACGCCGATGCAGACAGTGATGCAGATGCCGATGCAGACAGTGATGCAGACGCCGATGCAGACAGTGATGCAGATGCCGATGCGGATAGTGATGCGGACGCCGATGCAGACAGTGATGCAGATGCCGATGCGGATAGTGATGCGGACGCCGATGCAGATAGTGATATAGATGCTGACAGTGACGCCGATGCAGATGCCGATGCGGATAGTGATGCCGATGCAGACGCTGATGCAGATGCAGATGCGGATAGTGATGCCGATGCAGACGCTGATGCAGATGCCGATGCAGACGCTGATGCAGATGCCGATGCAGATGCGGATGCTGATGCGGATGCTGATGCCGATGCAGATAGTGATGCCGATGCTGATACAGATGCAGATAGTGATGCGGATGCTGATGCAGACGCAGATGCCGATGCTGATATGGATGCAGATAGTGATGCGGATGCTGATGCTGATGCTGACAGTGATGCAGATAATGATGCAGATGCGGATGCCGATGCAGATGCTGACGCAGATGCCGATAGTGATGCGGATGCAGATGCAGATAGTGATGCAGATAGTGATGCTGATGCGGATGCGGATAGTGATGCGGATGCTGATGCGGATGCGGATAGTGATGCGGATGCTGATGCCGATGCCGATGTAGATGCGGATGCAGATGCAGATGCAGATGCAGATGCCGATGCTGATATGGATGCAGATGCTGATGCAGATGCCGATGCAGATGCAGATACCGATGCGGATACCGATGCCGATGCTGATGCAGATGCCGATGCTGATGCGGATGCCGATGCTGATAGTGATGCTGATATAGATACTGATGCCGATAGTGACGCAGATGCCGATGCGGATGCGGATGCCGATGCTGATATGGATACAGATGCGGATGCCGATGCTGATGCAGATACTGATGCGGATGATGACCCTGGATATGAAAAGAATGATGATTACAAAACTTATATACAAAGAAAAGATGTTTCTGATAACATACCAACAATTGATAAACGTCAATATATAAGATTTAATGTAAATCGTACTGATAAACCAGTTGAATTAATAAATAATGATGGCGGTAAGATTGATAGTTTAGTTGATATATCACGTGGTGGTATCGCAGTTAAACATAACAAACAATTAAAAGTGGGCGAAGTAATACCTGTTGAAATTTCTTATGGTGATTTAGATATAGCAGCAGATGTAAAAATTATTTCTGCTACTGATACCAGAGCCGGTGCAGAATTCGTCAACCTCGATGAAGCTACTGCAAATAAACTTCTTTATTTGAATCTTTTATTAGATTCTCCATCTGATTTAACTTTTAATCAATAAAATTAAATATAATTATATAAATTATAAAAGTCTGATTTTATTATAAAATCAGACTTTTATTTATATCTTTATATTTTTGTTTATTATGCTCTGCGTTTAAGAAGTCGATTACCTCTTTCTAGCATATTATTGTTTACTGTGTATTGTGGAATGGTGTAGTTTTTGTTTTGAGTTCTTCCAGCCTGTTGTTTTCCAGGATTCATTTTTGCTCCTAGTGCACCAACTTCTTTTCCTATTTTCATTGCATTATCAAGAGATGAAGTTTTACCTTTAATTGGATTTGTCATACTTCCTGTTGCTTGAGCGAGTCTATTTGCTTTTTGTTTGGATAGGCTTTCATTGAATGAGCTATTGATGGCTTTTTTAGTGCTATTTTCTGTAATTTTCTTACCAGATTGAGCAAGATTATTTAGTCCTGTCGTTTTAGCATTTGCAAATGTTGTTTGAACATTTCCGAATGTACCTTTTGCTGTACCAATTGCTTGTCCAACTGTCTTTTTATCTTTAACCTGGTTTAGTAATTCACTGCCATTAACTTGTCCATTCTGTATATTGCCGAGTAATTCTTCTTTCATCCCAGCTGCAGCTTGTTTTTTAGTCATGCCTCCAAGCTCTCCTGTTTTTTCAAGGTCTTTAGCAGCTTGTTTAGCTGCTGTTCCTGCAGCTAATTGATCTTGAGCATTTTTAACCTGATCATCAATACCTTTAAAGCTTTTATCCAGTTCTTTTGTTCCTTTTGCTGCGGTTGCTCCTGATTGAATTGCACTGCCTGCACTTTGTAATGCTGCTGCAAAGTTACCATTAGCTGCATGACAAGCGGCTTTTGTAATATTAGCTGCGGCAGATCCATAATTACCAACTAATTCTGTTACAGTACCAACTTTTTCTGTTACTCCGCCTGCGGAAATTAATGCTGCTCCGGCTGCTGCAGTGAATGGGTTTGATGTCATTGCTTGTCCTGCAATAATCATTCCCTGACCAACTTTTTGGGTTATTTGACCTACTTGAGTAACAGTTTGGCTAATATCATCAATTTTTTCAGCAACTTTTAATACTTTGTCAGAAGTCTTTTGATTTGCCTCGAGTCCTTTTTGTTGTTTTAAATAATATTTTGATTGAGATAAAGTTACTCTGTTCATTGTAGCTATTTTTTTGCCAGTTTCAGTTTGTAACTTTTTAATATTTACACTGCTTTCAGTCATGGAATCAGAAGTGACTCCAATTTTTTGTGAAAGTTCTTGAATCCTTTTAGCATCTCCGCCAGAAGCTTTTAAGCTTTCAAGTTCTCGTTGCATATCAGTCACTTGTTGACTTTTTTCTTCCATGGCTTTTATTTCTTTTTGAATCTGTTTTTGGTTTTCTTGAACTTCTTTTGTATCTTTTTGTATTTGTTTATTGAAGGTCTTTTCTGATTTTTTTAAATCTTTATTTAATTTGACAGAATCTTTAGATAAAGTTGTCATCTGTTGTGTATTTTTTTCAGTTTGAGCTTGTCCTTCTTTTACTGATTTTTGGTCAGCATTTGCTTCTTTTTGCATTTGCTTACCATTTTCTACACTAGTTTCCTGAGTTTTTTCTTGTTTTGATGTGCTTTTAGTTTCAACGGTACCTTGACCTCTAGAAATACTTCTAAGGTTGTTTATTGAATTTTCATATTCTTGTTTTGCTACTTCTGATTTTTTTTCTTCAAGTTTATTCATTTTTATTTTGGCACGCATTTTGTCAATAAAGGTCATATTTTGCATGTCATTTTCAAGATCAGAAATAGCATTTCTTATATCTTTTGTTGTTTTTAGTGAGTCAATATCTTCATATGATTTTTGGGCATCATTAAGTTTATCCATGTTTGTAGTAGTGCTGGATTTTGATGTAGATGTAGTATTGGTAGAGCTATTAGGAGCTGGAGCGTTAAAAACTGAACCGTTTTTAGTCATGTAAGCCGGTTTTTGTGCTTCAGCAGTCTTCCCGCTCTTTTTGGCAAGGGCGAGTTTAACTAAATCAGCTTTATTCAGATTATTTACGTTGTTAATACTCAAAGTAAAGCTCTCCGAATTCTATACTCTCTAAATATATAAAGTTTCCTTGAAATGCCTGATTTCACCATGTTTGAAGTTTGTTACATTTGTTAATATTAGCAATTTTTATTTATATGTTTGCTTAAATTTTTTATTTTTGATAAAATTTTTATGTATTTTAGTAAATTAACTTTAGAGGGAGATATAGTTATGAAATTAATGGAAGGTAAAAAAGGGGTTATTTTTGGAGTTTCAAATACTCATGGTATAGCCTATGCTATTGCTAGACAGCTATATGAAGCTGGTGCGGATATTGCATTTACTTATGCTGGTGATGCTATGGAAAAAAGAGTAAGACCTCTTGCTGAAGAAATGAATGCTAAAATCATCATGAATTGTGATGTTACTAAAGAAGATGAAGTAGCTGCTGTATTCAAAGAATGTGAAAAAGTATATGGTAAAATTGATTTTGTAGTTCATGCGGTTGCTTTTGCCGCAAAAGAAGATTTGCAGGGCAGATTTATTGATACTTCTCGTGCAGGTTGGGATTTAGCTATGGGGGTAAGTGCTTACTCTCTAATTTCACTATGTAAACATGCTGAACCTATTATGAATGAAGGTGGATCAATTTTTGCTCTTACTTATCTTGGTTCTGAATATGTTGTTGCAAATTATAATATTATGGGTGTTGCAAAAGCTGCGCTTGAGTCTTCAATGAGATATCTGGCTGCTGATCTTGGTAAGAAAGGAATCAGAGTTAATTGTATTTCAGCTGGGGCTGTTAAAACTCTTGCAGCTAAAGGTATTTCAGGATTTGATAAGATGCTAAAAGCAGCAGTTGCTAAAGCTCCTTTAGGAAGAAATGTTTCATTGGAAGATGTTGGTAAAGCTGGGCTTTATTTGGCATCAGATTTGTCAACAGGAACTACTGGACAAATTCTTTATGTTGATTGTGGGTGTCATGCAGTATATGCTTCGCTTGAAGAAATGGAAATTATTGCAAATTCAATACCTAAAGCTTAGATATAATTATTTAAAACAAAAAACAGAGTCAATTTGACTCTGTTTTTTGTTCAGTATTTTGTGTATATATTTCAAGTATTTGTTTTATTTTTTTCTTATTATAGTATTTTTTATCTATGTAAGTGTAAGTTTTTTCTTGTGTGTTAATAATAAATAAAGCTGGTTCTTCTTTTACATTGAATAGTTTTGAAAAATCCTGATTTTCTTGGAATTTTGTATTTAGAATACAAAAATTATATCTGCCTTTAAATTCTTCATATACCATTTGGCCGATTGGAGCTAATTTTACTAATGAAAATATATTATTTGAGTTTGCAAATACTAGCAGGAATGGTGTTTTTTGTTTAAGAGCACTCCAATATGGCATTCCTATTTGGGGTTTATTAATGTATGATTTAACATCATATTGTATAAGATTAGAGGGTATTCCTTCTGGGAGTTCTGCTGCTGTTGATAGTTGCGATGTTAATATTAATGTTGATATTATTAAAATAATTTTTCTCATAATTTATTTATATCATAAGCAAATTTTTATTTTTAATTAAGTGTAAAATTTTTTACAAAATATTGTTTTAATTTTTGAATAATTTGTGAAGTTTTAATATTTAGACTTTCAGATATTCTTATTAGTGTACTTGATTTGGATATTTTATGATTATTTCTAAATCTGCCCATATTCATTTTTTCATTCTTATTTTAGGCAAAATAAAGTTTATGAATTTTTTCATTTTCTAAAGGCATTTTTGGTTATTAAGACGAGTTTTTTGCATTTATATAATTGATGCAAAAAACTATGTTGTAGATTGCATTGAAAAGCATTATTTTTTAAATAGTGGAAAGAGTAAATTTTAGAATAAGTCTTTAGTAATTACTTTATAGCTGAACTTATAAATTTTTCTTTTTATTTTTTTTGTGATATTTTAAAAATATACAAAAAATAAGAGGGATTTTATAATATGACAGCAACAAAGATTGACGATTTACCTACAGTTTATGATGCAAAAGAAACAGAAGAAAGAATTTATAAATTCTGGGAAAATGGAGAATTTTTTAAGGCAGATGCAAAAAGCAAAAAACCACCTTATTCAATAGTAATCCCCCCGCCAAATGTTACAGGAGTCTTGCATATGGGACACGCTTTGGATGAAACTTTGCAGGATATTCTTACTCGTTACCACAGAATGAGCGGTTATGAAACTCTTTGGCTGCCTGGTACTGACCATGCGGGAATCGCAACTCAAAATGTTGTTGAAAAGAAACTTAGAGAAAGAGGATTGTCAAGATATGATTTAGGAAGGGAGAAGTTCTTAGAAGAAACTTGGCAGTGGGCTAATGAGCATAAGAGTGCAATTCTTGATCAATGTAAGAGGTTAGGAGCATCTTTTGACCGTACTCGAGAAAGATTTACCTTTGATAAAGGTTGTTCTGATGCTGTAAAAGAAGTTTTTATCAGGTTGTATGAAAAAGGCTTAATTTATAAAGGTAAGTATATTGTTAATTGGTGTCCTCGCTGTCAGTCTGCAATTTCGGATGTTGAAACTGAATATGAAACTGAACAAGGACATATGTGGGAGATTTCATATCCCCTGAAAGGTGAATCTGGGGCTATTATTGTTGCAACAACTCGTCCTGAAACGATTTTTGGTGATGTTGCTATTGCAGTACATCCTTCTGATCATAAATATTCTGAACTAATTGGTAAAACGGTTATAATTCCATTGTCAGGGAGAGAAATCCCGATTATTGCTGATGAATATGTTGATAAATCTTTTGGTACTGGTGCAGTTAAGATTACACCTGCGCATGACCCAAATGATTTTGAGGTTGGGCAACGTCATGGACTGAAACCAGTTTGGGTAATTGATGAGCAGGGTAAAATGAAAGCTTGCGGAGCTGTTCCTCCAGAACTTCATGGGTTGGATAGATATGAGGCTCGTGAAAAAATTATTGGTATGCTTTCATATAATAACTTCTTACTAAGAACTCGCGACCATGAACATAATGTTGGTAAATGCCAGCGTTGTGGTACCACTATTGAACCGCTTCTTTCTGAACAGTGGTTTGTTAAAATGGGGCCTCTTGCTAAAGAAGCAATAGCCGCAGTTAAAGATGGCAGAATTAAGTTTGTTCCTGAAAGGTGGGAAAAAAATTATCTCGGTTGGATGGATAATATTCGTGATTGGTGTATATCTCGTCAATTATGGTGGGGGCATCAAATTCCTGCTTATTATCATAAGCAAACTGGTCAAATGATTGTTGCTAAAGAAAATCCAGATCCAGAAAATTACATTCAAGATAGTGATGTTTTAGATACTTGGTTTTCTTCTGGACTTTGGCCTTTTTCTACTATGGGCTGGCCGGATACTGAAAGTGAAGATTTTAAAAAATTCTACCCTACTTCAGTTTTAGTTACCGGTTTTGATATTATTTTCTTCTGGGTAGCAAGAATGATTACTATGGGATTAGAGTTTACTAAAAAAGCTCCCTTTCCTGTAGTGTATATTCATGGACTCATAAGAGATGAAAAAGGTCAAAAAATGTCTAAGTCAAAAGGTAATACTATTGATCCTGTTAAGATTATAGATAAATACGGCTCTGATGCTTTGAGATTTACTATGACTTCTCTTTGTACTTATGGTGGTCAAGATATTAAAATTAGTGATGAGCGATTTGAGTATGGTAGAAATTTCGCTAATAAAATATGGAATGCTTCAAGGTTTGTGTTGATGAATCTTGAGGGAGTTGATAATAAAGAAATTGATTATGACAATCTTACTATTGCTGATAAATGGATTTTAGATAAGTTAAATACTACAGCTAAAGAAATTAATAATTGTATTGCAGAATATAGAATAGGTGAGACTGCACATATTTTATATGATTTCTTCTGGAATTCTTATTGTGATTGGTATGTGGAAATCGCTAAAATTCAGTTGCAGGATAGCGATTTAAAAGCTAATACCCAAAGAGTCTTAAGATATGTTCTTGATATGTCCTTAAGGATGCTTCACCCTATTATGCCTCATATTACTGAAAGTGTATGGCAATTAATCCCGCATGGTATTTCTGAATATGATGAAGGTTCTCTTGCTAAAGCTATCATTGTTGCAAAATTCCCAGTTTATGAAGGCAAGCTTGCTTTTCCAAAGGAAGCAGAAGAAATGGAGCTTGTATTTGAAACAATTAAATCTTTACGTAATGTTCGTCAAAGCTTTAATATATCAACCTCTTTAAAAGTTGATATAGAAGTAAGAGCTGATAAAAAAGAAAAACCGGTATTTGAGGCAATTGAATCATATATTAAACGTCTTGCTAAAGTGGAAAAAATTTCTTATGCTGATGTAAATGCCCCAATCCCGCAAAAAACTGCAACTGCTGTTGTTTCTGCTTCTAAAATTATATTAAATTTAGAAAATTTAATTGATTTCAATGAAGAAATTAAACGCCAGCAGAAAAAACTTGATAAATTAACTGGGGAAAAGAAATCACTTCAAGGTAGAATTGATAATCCGAAATTTGTTGCTAATGCACCAAAAGAATTAATTCAACAAACAAAAGATAGAATTGCTGAAATTACAATTCAAGAAGATGCAATTAATGGATTAATCGCTTCATTAAAAGCCTAGTAATAAAAATAGACATTTGGGTATTTGTTTACGCAAATACCCGTTTTGTGTTGTAAAAATAGTTAAAAAATGTTAAATACAGTTAAAAAACCTTTACATATCAGCGTTTATCTGCTAAAATAGTAGTAAAGTATTAGATTATGTCTTAGACAATGGAGTAAAGATGACATCAAGTGAATTAGATTTTGAAGAATTGCTGAAAAAATATGATTACAATTTTCAAAAAGGTGATTTAGTAAAAGGTATTGTATGCGGATATGATGGTCAAGGTGTTATGGTTGACATAGGCGCAAAAACAATTGCTGTGGTACCAACTAGAGAAGCTGTTGACAAAGATGAAAAGATCGAAGAAAAATTTGAAAAAGGTAAAGAATACGAATTTTTGATTATTAGAGAAGAAGATGAAGATGGTAAATTCCTTCTTTCTCGTAAAAAAGTTGATTTTGCTTATGCTTGGAAAGAACTTGAAAAAGCAAAAGCAGCGGATGAAACAATTCTCGGTACGATTGCTGGAATTGTTAAGGGTGGAATTCTTGTTGAAATCTCAGGAGTAAGAGGTTTCGTTCCATCTTCTCAATTAAGAGCTAAGGAAACAGATTTAGAAGTAGGTTCAAAAATTGAACTTAAAATCCTTACTCTTGACTGTCAACAGAATAATTTTATTCTGTCAAATAAAAAAGTCTATGAAGACAGTGCTGTAGAAGCAAGAAAGACTGTCTTTTCTCAAATTGAACCTGGTCAAATTGTCAAGGGTGATGTCGTTAGAATCACTGATTTTGGCGCATTTATTGATTTGGGTGGTATTGATGGACTTCTACCATTATCTCAACTTTCTTGGAGGTGGATTGATCATCCAACAGATATTTTAAAAGTTGGTGATAAAATTGATGTGGAAGTTATTGCTGTAGATCATGATAAACAGAGAGTATCTTTAAGTTTAAAAAATCTAGAACCTGATCCTTGGTTAGAAGCAGAAAAACAAATTAAAGAAGGCGATAAGGTTGAAGGTACCATTACAAGGATAAAACATTTCGGGGCATTTGTAGAGGTATTCTCTGGTGTAGAAGCTCTATTGCCGCACAACGAAGTCGTTGAAATCCAAAATAAGAATGGAAATATTCTTCAAGTTGGTGATAAGATTATGACTTATATATTGAAGTTTAATCCTACAGATAAGCGTATCGCTTTAACTGCTACAGAACCAAAAACTGAAAATATTGAAGAGTAATTTTAATGTTTGTATTTAAATAAAATAAAATAAAGACGGATTGTATTTTCCGTCTTTTTAAATAATAAGTATATACTTTTTATTTTGTTAAGTAAAATAATAAGATGAATTGTTATTCTTTATCTACTTTAAATATATGATTTTGTCCAAAATTACTGTATAAATTTTGTTAAATTAACGTATAATTTATTATAGTTATGTTGACTTTTCAAAAAACATGATTAATAAAAAAATAGTAGTAGATATAAAATAGTTTAAGTATAAGAAGGAGAGTTCCTTATGGGTATGGCAGCTTCACAGGCAAGATATTTAGGCTTGACCGCAAGAAAAACTAACGTAGAATATGAAGGACAACAGATAAACCAGGCACGTACAGCTTTAGCAAACCAAAGTGCTAATACGTTTAATGATCTGCTTGCATTAGAAGTCCCTACTGCTCCTAGTACTCAGGATTATACAACTTTAAAATATACTTATACTGATGGTACTTATGATGAAGAAATTTCAAGTATGTCAGAATTGCAGAATGATCCTGATGGATATAATTATCTTGTGACACATTTCCATTTCGCTGATGTATTTACTGGAATTCAAAATCGTCTTGCAAATCCTCAGGTTATTGAAGGAGATGTTTCTACAAAAGATACGACTTCAAGAGATGACATAGGATATTTAGAACAGCCTACTTATACAATAAATGGTTTTAATGTTTCAACTTATGATCAAGCTAATGCTGCGCAAAAGGATGCATTTGATAGATTATCAATAACTTATCCAGATATGAATGCTGATGATATGATGACCTATACAGCAGCTGATGGAGCTATTCACTTTGTTTCAAGAACTGAATTAGCAGGTACTGGTGATATTAAAGATAGATATATTGATACAGCTACAGACACTGAGTCAGAGCAGACTACTGCTAGGACTGATATAACTGCTACAGAACCAATTAATAAAACTTATACAGTTAATGGACATCCTGTGACAGCGTTTGACCCTACAAATTTAGAGCAGAAAAAAGTTTATGATAAATTGGCATCTGATTATCCATCAATTGGTAAAGATACTTCTGATTTAAGATGTTATACAGATGATGATGGTAATATGCATATTGTATCAAATGCTGATTTAGAAGGTACTGGTGATATTACAGATTACTATGTGGAAGCTGGTATTCCTACTTATGTTGGAAACTGTAAATTAACTAAGTATGATTCTACGGATCCAGATCAAAAAGCTGCTTATGAACAAATCTTAAAAGATTGGCCGGATACTGATTTTGCAATTGCTGATCCTGATGATATTTATGTTTGGGAATATCAAGGTCAGACTAGATTTGCTTGTGCAAAGGATCTTACAAGCTCTTCTATAAGTGGTCCTGATCAATCACTCCCTACTGAAAATCAAGATAGACTTACTTATTATATTGCACAAAATGTAAAGACAAAAATTGAAGTTACTGAAAAGGCAATGATTGATTTAGATGAAACAGGAAGACCACAAACAATCAAATATCAGGATTCTTCTGTAGTTCATTATTTGAATACTGAAACTGAAACTGATGAGGCTGCATATCAAGATGCTATGAATCAGTATAATTATGATATGCAGGTGTATGAAAAAGCTATTCAGGATATAAATGCAAGAACAGAAAAAATTCAAGAGCAGGATAGAACTCTTGAGTTAAGACTGCGTCAGCTTGATACAGAACAAGAAGCGTTACAAACTGAAATGGAAGCTGTTAAAAAGGTTATTGATAAGAATATTGAATCTACATTCAAGACATTTGATTCATAGTACTGGTAAAATTTTAAGAGGTACAGATGGCGTATAAAAACGATAGTTATTTAGTTATAGCAAACAAATTTGGCTCAGCAAGCGGTGATGCCAAAGCTCAGTTGTGGGAAACTTATGATAAACTAAGAGATTTGACTGTCTCAGGAAGCGGTTCTGGTACTGGTTTTGAAATGACAGGTAGTTTTTTGTATCGTATGGCAAGCTTATTTGCGCCATCTTCATTCGCTAATGTCTTTGGTGCTTCAGAGTCCATGAATATTCCAGGTACTTCATATTATTCTAATTTTACAGGAGCTTCTTCATATGGAATAAATTCATTATATAACTATTCCGGATTTCCAGGAGGGGCTGCTCCTATTTCCTGGGGGTTAGATGGCTATTCTACTGGAGGGGCTGCTGGGCTAACTGGTTGGGGTACTGATAATGGTGTCGCTACTGGTTATGCTTCGAATTTAGGCGGACTTGCTGATATAGCAAGTACTGCTGCATATGGTGTAGGTGCAGCTAATGGATATGGCTGGCTTGGCAGGAATATAGTTCTTCCTGTAGCTAGTGTTATTTCAGGGTGGGGTGGTATTATGCAAGCTGCAGCACCTTATCTTGGTGAATATGGATTGCCAGCTATTGTTATGGGTAACTTAATGCAAGGTACTACATCTGCTGCATTAGCTGCTTACCAAAATGTGACCGGTAATATCACTGCAAATGCTGATACTATTCTTTCTAACAAAGTTAGAAATATTGAAACTGTATGTAAAATGCTAGATACTCAAGGTGACGTAGTTAAGAAAATGTTGAAAGAGTCTATTGACGGTGATAGTAAAGCTATTCAGAATTTATAAAGTTATGGTAGATAAAACTAATGACGTTATATTATTAAATGTAATAAAGAAAATTGTAAATTTTTATTTAGCTTTAGGCTCACATTACTTAGGTCGATTAAAGTTTGAGCAGAATATGCCGATAAATAGTGTGGAAGACGGACAATATCCCGAATCTGAAAATGTTAATAGTCAGGAATTAAATAATTAATCACTTTAGATTAAGACATGTTAAAAAATGTTACTAAAAAAGCAATAATTTTGTCGTAGTTGTTTTTATATACATGTAGGTCTAAAGTGTAAGGAGAAAAATGCTTCGAGATACTTTAGAGATGAATATAAAAAGAATGCTAGACTTCTTAATATATTCAAGGAATTTCCTCATCAGGAAAAACCCTTTAAAGACAATGGCAAATTCGTTTGTAGATGGTTTAAAAGAATTTCTGACAATGAAAAAGAAATTGAAAATGGCTCAATACAGATTGAATTATCACCAGCATCAATTTCAAAAAATGGAAAGATTAATTGCAGAAAATAACCAGCATAGCTTCTTAAAGGGGAATAACCTGAACGAAACCAGATAAAGGAAGTAGAATATGGGTGTCCTCACAGATACAATTAGAATGCAATATCTGAATAATGTTAAAATGGATTTGGAATATAAAATCCAGCTCGTTACTCAGACAAGAATGGGTTTGACTCAAACCGGTAATGATTTGATGCAGATTGGTACAGATTATGACCCAGATTCTCCTATTGTGAAGACATTACAACAACGTCAGGCTAAATTAAAACTTCTTGAACAAAAGCTCGAACAACAAATGTTACAATATCAAACAAGATTAAAAATGGTAGAAACTGAGCTTGCATCTTGTCGTCAAAGACTTGATAAAAATATTCAACAAGCATTTACATATTAATAGTGTTATAATTAATCCCTTGTTTGAATAAATAAGCTGATAATGTCATTTACAACAGCAACTTGTCTTTGATATTTATGAGATTGTGCTTCTAATGTATTAATTTGTTTTTTATATTCTAATATATTATTTTGACAATCTTTTGCGGATTGATTTAAAGTTTCTTGAACCTGTTGTGCTTCTTGTAGTACTCCTGCCATAGAAATACCAAGAGCTTCCATTGTTTGTTTGATAATCAGAGCACCGGTTTGTTTAGATACTCCAGATGGAAGTTTAGCTATTAACTGTTTTAGTACAGCAACATTTGCAGGTAATTCAAAATCATCTGCGAATGAGTTTTGGATATCGCTTATAGAGGTAAGATTTTCCTCGTTTTTTGGGGAAAAATTAAAGCTTGGCATAACTGGTTCGTCCATGTTATGTAAAATTGGTTCATTATTTTCTTCATATGATAATGATTCTGTTTCAAAGTTTGAATGATTAAAAATAATTTCATTGTTTTCTGGATGAACTGGTGTAATTTCAATATCTGATTGCTGTTTTAGTGCTTCAACTATTTTTTTACCTACACCTTCTGTAATTTTATTGCTTGACATTTTATCCTCTATATTTTACTGAACACTAATTATTATATTAAAGACAAAAATATATTTCAATATATGAGAAAATTAAAATGTTTAATGTTTACGAAATAATAAGCAGATTGAAAAGGTTATTATTTTATGATACTTTAGAAATCGAAGAAAGAGGGATATATGTCAAAGAGAATTAACGTAAAATTTTATAATAAAGCTGATGAAGAGTTTGCAGAATGGATTAAAGAAGCAGAATATGATTTTGCTCCTTATAAAGAATTAAAGTTTGGAGAAAATCCTCAGCAAAAAGCTGAATTTTACAGTTCTCCAGAAATGATTGATTATGAAATAATTGATAATAAGGAACTTTCATATAATGAAATAATGAATGTAATGATAGCAACAAATATTGTAAGTGAATTCTTTGATGTGAGTGCTGTTGCTATTATTAAGCACGCAAATCCTTGCGGAGTAGCACTTGGTGTCAATATAGAAGATGCATATAAAAAAGCTTTTGATTGTGATCCAATAGCTTCATTTTTTGGGACAATAGCTTTTTCGCAAAAAATAAATTATGAAGTAGCTAAACATATTAATTCCATGTCTGTAAAGGTTATTGTAGCTCCGGATTATGATGAAAAAGCTTTGAAATTATTGCGAGAGAATATTTTTATAAAACTTGTAAAAATTAATACTCCGTTGAAAGAATATAGGAATTATGTGCACAAAGATATAAAAATAACGCCATTTGGTACATTAGTACAAGACTTTAATAAAAGTCAGCTTAGCAAACAGTCTTTTAAAATTGTTACAAAAACAAAGCCTACTAAAGAGCAAATTGAAGATTCTGTTTTCGCTTGGAAAGTTTCAAAATACGCTAGAACGAATTCTATAGTAATAGCAAATGATTTTAAAACTATAGCAATAGCTCAAGGATTTATAAATCCGGTCTTAGCTGTGGAATTTGCACTTAATACAGCCTGTGATGGTTCTAAAAATGCAATTCTTGTATCGGATAGTCCTTTAAGTAATACTGATTGTATCTATGCTGCTGCACAGGGAAGAATATCAGTAATAATCCAACCGGGGGGATCTCCTAAAGATCCTGAAATTACAGCTCTTGCTGATAAGTATAATATATCAATGATTATGACTGGCATAAAGAATTATCGGCAGTAATACTTAACGATACAACCGTTCAAATATTTCAGGATAGGTACCTAGAACTTGCTTTAATTGTAAATCATTTCCACCCTGTTTATTTTTTGAAAATAGAGTAAATTCTCTAGTTTTTCCTCGTTCCCTTTCAGGGTTTATGTAGGTGAGTTGTTTTATATTATTTTTTGCAACAAATATTTTAGTGTTATTTAATAGCGCCATTGCCCAAAACCAGATATCATCGCCATGTGGTGCAAGTTTAGTAAATTGTTTTACATCACAAAGATTTTCATTAAGACTGTTTGGAGGATATAATACCCCACCAGCTCCTGTAAAGAAATTCTGGTAGCTTAAGTTTGGACCTTTAATTTTTTTCTTCCATTTTTTATAAGGAAGAATGTTTTTATTTCTATCAAACTTAAGTCTATGTGCTCTGTGACATACAATTGTATTCGGATGGGTAAGGTATGATTTATATAAAATTTCAAGCCAATTTTTAGGGTAAAAAATATCATCATCAGCTGTTATTATTATTGCGTTTTGATATTCTTTCCAGACTGGTATTAGTTTTTTGTAAGAATATAAATTTTCACACCACTTAATAGTTAGTCCTTTTTCTTTAAGAGCTATCACTTTTGGGGGAATGTCATTTTCCTTATTAGGAAATTGTTCTGTAGCAAGCCATAGAATAACTTCATCCGGTTTTAAATTCTGATTTAGCAGAGAATAAATGCAGTAATGAATATCGTACATTCTTTCTGGGAAAGAAGTTAGTGAAACTATTAATTTTCTTTCTCTAAATTTAGTGTTAAGTCCAAATGTTTTATTCTCTAAAATTTCTTCATCTAATTCAAGCTTGTTTATACTTTTAAGTTCTTTTTTAAACTTAAATAAATCAAAAATTTTGACCATCACCTACTCCTGCTATGATAATAGTATAATAAAAAAAGTCTGTGTCAAACAAAGCTTTTCAGTAAAAAAATTTTGTATTAATATAAGTATATATAAAAATAAAAAGGGATGTGAAGTATGGAAATTAAATCATGGGAAGATTATTTTTTAGATTTAGCAAAGACCTGTGCAAGCCGTTCTAATTGCATAAGAGCACAAGTAGGAGCTGTCATTGTAGGTGAAGATAAGAAGATTAAGGCGACAGGGTACAATGGAACGCCATCAAAGGTTGAATCTTGTGCTGAACGTGGTGAATGTTACCGCATAAAACATAATATACAGTCTGGAACTAGGTATGAGACTTGTCGTTCCATCCATGCTGAGCAGAATGCAATTATTCAAGCTGGTCAAGATAGATGCAAGGATGCTACGATGTATATATGGGGGCATAATTTTATTTGTATATTATGCAAAAGATTTATTGTGCAGTCAGGTATAAAAGATGTTGTACTGAGAAAAGATGAAAATTCTCCGGTGCTTCATGTGACAGTTGAGGATATTAGACGCGAGTTGGAAGCAGAGTAGAGTTTGTAACAAAATGTAAATATGAATTTAAAACGGCTGAAATTCAATTATACTCTGAGATAGGATAGGATAGGATAGGATAGGATGGGGTGGGTGCATAGCAATCTGTTCAGGCATGTTGTGTTTATAGAAATATAAGCCGGTATATATTACCTTGCTTGCGGGCGAATTTACCGGTTCTTATAAACACGAAAGGAGATAATATGCTTGAACTAAACGGCTTTGGACAGATACCACCTCAGGATGTAAAAACCCGTTCGAACCGGCGAACAAATAAAATGAATGAATCTGCTATAAATTCTATTTTAAACTATAAACCGGATAAATCCGGCAAAACCTCAGATGACGGGATTATAGAGAATAAAGACGGAACGTTTTCTCACACAAGGTATAATTCCGGCGGCTATCCTGTTGAAACCAGAGTAAATGATGCTGACGGCAAACTTGTTTCTCATTCATATTTTTTGTATTGCGATAATAAAGAACGTAAAACAGAAATGAAATGTATTTATAACGATAATGGCCAGGTTGTCAAAAGAGTTCAGACAAATACTGATAAAAATAATGTCGTTTTCAGTCAAGTCACAGATTGGAACCCTGATGACAAAAAATTAGTAATTTGTGACTATGATGACAGAGGTGAACTTATCGAACGCTGGGAAGGCTCCAGCGACGGACTTCCTGATAGCTGGAAGCTAAATGATTATTGCTTTGAAGAAGGTCAGGTAGAATGCACTTATAAGCGAGATGATAATAATTAGAAAAAGCCCCTTAAAAAAGGGGCTTTTTCGTATAAAAACAGCATGACTTTACCATCCATAATTGTAGTGATGTATGGTACCATCTAACTGTATATTTTGTTTTACATTTCCGCTATGATTAACATTTACATTAACAGGCTGACGAATTGCATCTGCCATATTATTCAGTGCTTGATTCTGTTTCAATATTTGTATTTTTTGAGTATATTCTTCATAGGAACCATCACATAATTGATCATATTGCGGAGTATATGTATATTGGGTATAATAGTGTGTTAAGTAAATGCGATCATAATGGTTTTTTGCTGCGCAATATTTGATAACATAATTTGCAAAATCTCCATCGCATACTTCATTATATTCAGGAATTCCGGATTTAGGCATTGACCAAATGTGGTAATAGACCTTTTTTCTTTTGTTACACATGCATTGTGTTTTTACAGACTCTGGTTGCATATCTATACACTTTCTATGACAGGGTTTTTTGTTACAATCCAACGCATATACAGGTATTGTTACTACAAGCGATGCTATGATTAAGATTAACTTTAATTTCATATAATAATCTCCATTATTACAATATTAGTTATACAATTTTTTATCATTTTGAAATTGTTCCTCCTCGCGAGGATATAAAAAGAACATTAATTTTGTAAGTAATATAGTAATAATTTGTAGAACATATATTACTATTGATAATAAAAAAATAAGAAAGGGTAAGAATACTGACCCTAAAATATATAAGAAAAATAATATAAAAATAAATCCTATAAGTGTTTTCATACAAGCCTTTGTTAAATCTATAACATTTCCAAAGTATATTTAAAGTGGTATTTTTACCACATTATAAACTATTTATTGTGTTCTGTCAAGTGTTACCGGTGCTAAAAATATCACAAAATGTATATAAAAGTGCTTAGGAGTTTCTGAATGTTCAGTGATGATGTTGTTAAAAAGAATATAGGCTCGATAATAAGAGCCGCTCGTATTAATAAAGGTTTTACCCAATATGCACTTGCGGAAAAGGTTGATATGGATGAAAAGCAGCTATCACGTTTAGAATCAGGTAAACATTATCCAACGTTAAAAACACTACTTGCAATTATTGATGTTTTGGATATGCGATTGGCAGATTTTGATATTATGCAAGATGTAAAAGACCCTGCCTTTTATGTGTTGGTTGATATTCTGAGAACATCAACTCCAAAAGATTTAAAAAAATATTTAACAATAATAAAAACCATAAAAGAAATTTAAGCTTGATTTATTAGCGATATTATTAATTAGACTTTTAATAAAAAATTATTAATACATATGTAGGTATAGCATGTACTTTAATTTATCTGAAATTCTCATACGAACGGAGGATTTTTAGCGTACAGGTTAAACAAATTTAACAAAATTACGTTAAAATAAATTAGGAGGCAATTTATGAGTTTTTATCCGCAATACGATCTGGCAGGCAGAATACAACACACGAAACTCGATTCTGGTGTTTACGGGATTCCTTCTGCAAGGCTTGATAGAATGGAAAAGCCGGCTACTCAAGATTTTAAGCAGGTTTTTTCCGGACTTGTGGAAAACTTTAATACCGAACTGAATGCGCCTGATAATATGCTCAAAGACGTTATGTCCGGCAACAAAAACATTGATATTCACGATGTTATGACCGCTATGGCAAAATCCGAAATCAGCGTTAACATCGCAACTCAGATGGTAGGAAAAGTCATACAGGCGTATGACAAAGTTATGCAGATTCAAGTGTAAAATATACTTGTGTTAGCTATAATTACAGACCGGGGAAAAAATGGATTTTCAAAAATTACTGGAAAACAAAGCTTTATTATTTGGAATTATTGGCGGAGCCGTAATTGTTCTGGCAATGATTGTGACTATTGTAACTTTTGCAGGCTCAGGCAATAAAAATGGTGCTCAAAATGTTAGTGAACAACCTATTAAAGAGGATGTTGTTCTATTGACCACAGATAATATTGGGAAAGCTTTAGAAATACAAGCTCTGCTTGCAAAACAAGGGATTGCAGCAAGCAGGACACTTGATGGTACAAAGTCCAGTATTGTATTGAAAAAAGGTGATTGTACCACTGGTAAAAAGAAATGTACAACTGAACAACGAGATATTGCGATTATGGAAATCGTACAAAGCGGGTTGATGGATCAAAATGTCGGGTTGGAAGTATTTGATAAGGGGGATTTTACTTCTACTAAAGAAGATAAGAAGATAAGACTTACTAGAGCTATAAATGGAGAGTTGTCAAGGTTAATTAAAAGAATCGATGGAGTTGAAAATGCGTCTGTATTTATTTCAATTCCTGAACAGACAATGTTTACTTCAATGCAAAAACCTGTCACAGCAACAGTTCAACTTGTTGTTGCGAATGGTACAAAACTTGACCAGCTTAAAATCAAAGCAATTACTAATTTATTATTAGGAAGTGTTTCAGGTTTAAATGCAGAAGATATTGCAATTTCTGATACAAATGGTAATGTTTATCACAGTATAATGAATGCGTCTGATGAGATGCTGGCAAAGCTTGAAGAAAATGATAAGTATATGCAGCAAAAAGTTCAGCAACAGCTAGATAGATTAATTGGGAAAGGTAATTATGTAGCTACAGTAAGTACCTTTTTAAGACAAGCTCCTGCAGAAAAATACAGCACAGATTATGATCCTGAAAGAAAAGCTTCTGTTAATGAACAATCATTTACCGAAGGCTTAGGTGATCAAACTCGTGATAGTAACAGGAATATTAATGCTGTGAGCGTATATCTTCCAAATGGAATTGCTGGAGGGGGTACTAATTCCAGCCAAGATAGAAGTTATTCCAGATCAGCTAGAGAAACTCAATATGGAGTTAGTAAAACTCAACTTAATGAATATTTAAGACCAGGTATGGTAGAAGAAATTTCTGTCGCTGTTACTTTAGAAAAAAGTGCATTGCCAGCAGAGACAACTCTTGAAGAGTTAAAAGCCTTAATAGCTCATGCAGCTAGTCCTAAGGTTGACCCAGAAAATGTTTCAATAGCATTTTCAGATTCTGTAGATCCATATCTAGCATCAGATAGACCGGTTAATCTGCCAAAACCTGATGAAAGCGGAAACCCTTGGTGGTTAGCTGTTGCATTGAGTGCTATAGGATTAATTATTGTATTTAAAGCTGTATCAAGTAAAGTCCATCAATTGCAGGAAGCTAACGCTATTGAAGTTGAACGCTTAAGACAGAAAGAAGCAGAACAAGATAGAGAACTTAGTGATGTAAATATGCGTGCAGCTCAATTAACTGACAGACAAAGAGAATTAGCAGAGGGATTACTTGAACAACAAAATAGAGAATATATTGCTATACGCTCTCCTCAAGAAATGATTAGTGCCTTAGAAAATGTTTCAGCAAATCTTGAAGAAGCAGATAGTGAAGAAGCAGCTGATAAAATTAAGAGCTGGATAGAAAAAAGTTAGTACAATGTTATGGATATTAATGTATCCTCAAAGTTAGTGGTATAGAAAATGGCAATAAAAGGATTTGATTATAAAGGTTTTGCGCAGAACTTAGCATTACAAGCTAAGGACTTAGTGCCACCTGATTTTGATGAAAATCAAAAAGCTTATGTTACTAATACTCTGCTTAATTTTTCAATGTTAGCTGGTGAAGCTCTTTATAATGATAAAGAATTGGGATTTAATGCAGATCAGGCAACAATGATTACCCAGATTATTGCAGAATGGGCATATCATAAGTCAGTTGACCTTGTAAGATCTGGTATTCCACAATCTTATTGGGATCCAATTATGCAGAAAATTGCTTTTACAATTTTTGAAATTGCAAAGCAAACTTTTAAGCAAGGATTACCACAGGATCAAATTTTGCAATTGATTGAACACCATGTGAAAAAGACTTATCTGGAGGCAATTGCAGAGTTAAAAGAAAAAAATCTTATAGATGAAAATTTAATGGAAAAAGCATCAAAACAATCCAATATAGATGCAATGATGCAACAAATGCAGGAAAGTGGAGAAGCTGATGCTGCGGTAGCAGCGCAAGAAGCTGCACAAAAGCAGGCTAAAGAAGCAGCAGCTGCAGCACCTCAGCAGCAAAAAACTCAACCCGTTCAACAAGCTCCTCAAGGTGGTGTGCCTGCTGTTCAAGATAATGCTGGGGTCCCAGCTGCACCTAAAAAGTCCCCTTATGCTCCGCCTAAGTTATTAAAGCTTGTTACTCTTGCTTTATTATTAAAGCGTGTGGATGAAGAAAAAGTACAATCTATTCTTGAACGTTTTGATCAGGATGTAGCAGGAACTGTTATAAAATATATGTATGTTGATGGCTTAGAAGAGCAGGTTGATCCTACATTAACTATGAAATGTTTGGATGATATTGCTGAAGAAATGCCAGGTGCAACAGAAATTAACAAAAATCATTTAGTTGAAAAAGTTAAACAAATTGCAGAATTATATGATAAAACAAAGCTGGAACAGGCACTACAGCTTGAAAGACAAAAAGTTCGCAGGTTTGTATTTAATGCTTTAGAAGGTGAGTATTATGATATTCCTCCTCGTGTTGCAAATGTTATTGCCACCCATCTGCAACATGGTGTATAATGATATTAAATCATGATTATTAAAAAGAAAAAGAATATAAAGCCTGAAGGACTTGAGGAGAATTCTATTGAGCTGCCATTAAATCAGGAAGATGAAATCCCTGAAATGGCAGAAGATTACGCTGCCGAAGAAGAACCTGTCGTTGAAGATGAGATGCAACAAAAAGATATTACTGAAATTGAACCAGAAGATGTAGATTTATTCAATTTAGATAATATTGATTTCAAACAACGTCAAGAACGTAGAAAAGGTGATAGAAGACGCGGATTTAGAAGAGTTGATGATAGAAATCTTGTATCAAGAGCAAGAGAGGAAGCAAGTTCAATCAGAGAATCTGCCTATAAAGAAGGTTATCAAGCTGGACTTGGACAATCAAAGGAAGATTTACAGGTTTTAAAAGACTCTATTGGTGTTTTCATGAATTCCAATCAGGAAGTATATGAGCAAATTGCTCCTGAAATTTTAGCTGTAAGTATTGAAATTGCAAAGAAAATCATTAAAAAAGAAGTAAGTGAATCTCCTGAAGTTCTCATTAATACTGTTATTGAAGTTCTAAAAGGTCTTTCAAAAGAAGAAGCAAAGATTATGCTTAGAGTAAATCCGGTACAAGTTGATGTTTTACGTCAGTCAGTCCCTGAAATATTGAACTTAACCGGGCTGGATGCAAAAGTATCAGTACTTGCTGATGAAAGTATTAGTGAAGGCGGTTGTCTTGTAACAACAACAAACGGAGTAGTTGATGCGTCAATAGAGACACAATTGTCGGTAGTAAGTGAAGCGCTTAGGGAAGTTTAATGGCACAGGAAGGCGGAAATTCTAATAGTTTAAGTGAAATTTTTATGGCGTTGTTCGTACTATTGCTCATCGTCTTATTGCTTGTTGAGCTGCCGAACTGGGTTGTAAATGTGTGTATTAGTTTGAATATTACGCTTGGTATTGTTCTGTTAATGATTTCATTATATGTTCGAAAAACTCTTGAATTAGCGTCTTTTCCTTCTATTATTTTGATTGGTACAATGTTTCGTTTGGTACTTTCTATTGCATCTACAAGACTTATTCTTTCAAAAGGTGAAGCGGGTGAAGTGATTCATGCGTTTGGAACATTCGTTACCGGTGGTAATATGATCGTAGGGGGTGTAATCTTCCTCATTATAACCGTTGTTCAGTTTATGGTAATTACAAAAGGTGCTGAACGTATTGCTGAAGTTGCTGCCAGATTTGCATTGGATGCAATGCCAGGTAAACAGATGACTATTGATGCCGATTTTAATGCTGGGTTAATTTCTCCAGAAGAAGCTACTAAAAAGCGTGAAGATTTACAAAGAGAATCAAATTTGTTTGGTAGTATGGATGGTGCGATGAAATTCGTAAAAGGGGATACTATTGCTGGTATTATTATCGTATTAATTAACATCATTGGAGGATTATGTATAGGGTGTCTTATGAATCAGATGCCTATTGCGGATGCTGTTTCTAAATATACTATACTTACAATCGGTGATGGTCTTGCTTCTCAGGTGCCATCGCTTTTGATGTCAATTGCTGCAGGTGTATTTATGACTCGTTCTTCTGCTGCTAACTCATTAGGTACAGATGTTACTGGTCAGATTGTGAGTAAGCCGAATGCATTATTCCTTGCTTCTGGATTTTTATGGTTTTTAGCTATTACTGGACCTACTTTTACTGGATTACCGTTCTGGCCTTTCTTCTTGTTCGGTCTAGGGTTAGCCATTGCTGGGTTCTCTACTCTTATTAATGCAGATGTTCAATCTCAGTTGGGACAATTGGAAAATGTTCGCCAAAATATGCAAGACCTTGTTAATCCTAATAGGATGTATGAACGTTTAGGGGTTGATGTTTTGAGTTTGCAGGTCGGTTCTAATTTGCTCGTAATTGCGGATCCAGATCAGGAAGGACAATTGCTTGCTAAAATTGCTGCGTTACGTCAAAGAGTTACTGATGAACTCGGGTATATCCTTCCTAATATTAGAATTATGGACTCATCTGCGCTTGATGCAAATGAATATCTTATTGCCATTAGAGGTAATACTGTTGCTACTGGGTATGTTTATCCAGGTAGATTGATGGTTATTGCAGATCAGTGGGATTCTGTCAAACGTGAAGTGCCTCAGGATGCTATTATAGGTATTGATCCTACTTATCAAACTCAGGCTTATTGGATTACTGCTGATGATGCTAAAACTGCTCGTTCTGTTACTGCTATTGATTCTACTGATGTTATTGTTACACATCTTCAGGAATGTGTTAGAAAACATGTTGATGAAGTCATGACTAAAACTGATGTGCTTAAGCTTATGGAACTTGTGCGTTCACAGGATCCTACCCTTGTTAATGACCTCGTTCCGACTATCATTTCGACTAGTGATTTGAGAAAGATTTTTGTTAACCTTATTAGGGAAAAAGTTTCTATCAAAGATATTATTTTTGTTTTTGAAAGATTATGTGATTATGCAAGATTTTCAAAAGAACCTGATATTTTATCAGAACGTTTAAGAGCTGCGTTAGGTCGCCAAATTTGTCTGTCTAATGTTGGTGATGATAAAGTATTGTATGCACTTACGTTATCTCCTGAATGGGAAAAAACTCTTGATGATAGTTGTCAAAGAACTGAGCTCGGTACTATGTTTCTTTTGAACCCTATGCAGGTACAGGAACTTATCGAATCTGCTGCTAATACAATGATTAGAGCTCAGCAGGCATGTGGACAACAGCCTGTTATACTTTGTTCTCCTAGAATAAGATTACCGCTTTATCAGCTTCTTGAAAGACATATTCCAACTATCGTTGTAATTTCTTATTCTGAATTAATTACAGATATTAAAGTTGAGGCTGTTGATACTATCGGGGATAATTTTGCAATAAGTTAGAATATTAGAAAATAAACTTATGATTAGAAGGATTGTATTATTTTTAATAGCTATTTATCAGAAAATCTCAAAGTTCACTCCTCCAACGTGTAGATTTTATCCTACATGTTCAGAATATACAAGACAAGCAATTATAAAATATGGAGTTTTGAAAGGTGGATGGTTGGGGATAAAAAGAATATGCAGATGTCATCCTTGGAATACTGGGGGAAATGATCCTGTTCCATAATTGAAACTATATTAATTGCAACTATTTAACTATTTAACCCACTTGAAGCTTTTTACATACTTACTGCCATTGATATCTCCATCAATGTCTGCTACAAAGATTTTAAATATATTATTACTATTGTTATAATTAGGTATTTTTTCCACTTCTGATAAAAGTTCTGTTGATAATTCGTTTTTGTTTAATAATGGAATTGTCTTTAGTAATGTATTTAGTGAGGCATTTTTTAGCTTCCCAAATACTGTAGTTATATTATTTGAAATACTTCCATATACGTGCATATTTGCTATTGATGTAACTATGTTATAGTCACCATTAACATATATATTTAAATCTTTTCCTTTAGAATAGATATTAATATTTTCGGCTACTCCGTCATTGACATTGTAATTCCCGCTTATACTCTCAAATTCACCTGTTTTTAACGGTGTAATCAGGTCTATAATCCCATTAATTGATAATCCGGTTATCCCTCCAGATACAAGGTTACTTGCTTTTAAAAGATATTCTAGGGAGCCTAATTTTGGCATTCTACCATTTGCTACCATAAAGCTACCTTTACCATTAAGAGTTCGCAAGCATTTATCTTGAGAACTTCCATTACAGCTGAAATCCATTGTTCCGGTGGTCGTTCCATAGAGCTGTCCTTTGAGGTCAAATAATGATTCTGAGATTATTTGTGCATTGGCATCATTTATTTGTGCGTGAACATTGACTGTTTTATTATTAATATTGTATCCGATATTTCCTGTTACATTACCTTCTGCAAGAGTAAAGTGGTATTTATCTACTTCAAGATTCATATCTGAATCAAGTGTTAATGTTGCTTTGAAGTCTTGTGCTTTTAAAGCTTTTAGTAAAATTTCATCAGCTAGAATTTCTGCTTTATTTATCCTTAACTGTGATAGGTCATAGTCTTTCATTTGTTGTTCTGATGCTATTTTTTGTTTGTACATGTCTGCATCATAATTTTGAAGTGATTCTGAAATTTTATTCAAATCAAGATTTCTTACATTGACTTTTACATTGTCGATTATATAGGGAGGAGTAAGCTTATTTTTTGCTAATGCATCAACTGT
The DNA here is from genome assembly GCA_944323725.1 of Candidatus Gastranaerophilales bacterium. Classification (GTDB taxonomy): domain Bacteria; phylum Cyanobacteriota; class Vampirovibrionia; order Gastranaerophilales; family Gastranaerophilaceae; genus Scatousia. The sequence continues at coordinate 67,317 of CALUTP010000013.1, forward strand.
TAAAGTACTGTTTAGGATACTGCCTTTTGATTTTACGATTATATTATTTTTTTGAAAATCGAGGTCAGTATCAGTTATTCGCATATCAAAAAATGGAACATCTATGCTTGTTATATTTAGTTTGCCATATACTTTTGGATTTAAAAGTTCTCCATTTAGAACTAGATCTGATGTAAACAGTCCTTGTTTCATAAGTGGTTTTTTGAAGATTATATTAAATATTTTTGCATCTGTTGGAGTTTCTGTTTTTATTTTGAAGTTATGGAATCTTACGTTGTTATTATTAAGCAAATCTACTGATCCGTTTGCTATTAGTTGTGTATTTGGGTATTGTTTATTGTTTTGAGAAGTAATAATTTTGTCATATTTGAATTGGTTGATTTTTATATTTTTAGGGCTTGTTATACTGTCAAAGTAGATTCTTACAGGATTAAATTCATCTCCTACAGTTGCTCCCATGTAGTATAGACTTGCACCTTTATCCATCTTTACTTCTGTTTTATTGCTTAGGCGGTTTTGCGGTCCTTTTAATGTGGTTGAGCATAATACATCCCCTTTTAGCTTTATTGGATATACTGATTTATTATTAAAGAATTGGTCAAAAAATTCTTGTGTCGGTTTTGCGTTTATATAAATATTTGCATCAGGATTTTTGTAAACATTGGAGGCTTTACCATTAATAAATACAGGCATTCTACCGATAAATGCATTTATTTTGCTTATATACAGTTCATCATTGTTTAGTAATGTATGCCCATTTTGTATACGGATCCTTAGATGTTTAGGCATATACATGAAACTTATATTATCAAGTTGTGTAAATAGACGAATATTATTATTTCTAATTTTTGATGCAATGTTTATTTTTCCCTCAAAATTCCTGAAATCTTTTATTTGTTTTGAATATTTAGGAAAAATCTCATTCAATGAGCTAATTTCATTAAGTGTATCCATATCAAAATTGCGCATTACAAAACTTCCATTGACAATTCTTTTTGGTGAAAATAAATCTATAATTGTTGTTTGTAATGTGTATGGATTTGACATATAAAATCCCTTAAGTTCAGATGTAGTTAGTTTCGTCCTTTCAAGTTCATAGGTTCCATTATTTACTATAATTCTGCTTTTTGCACCTTGATTGTTATATACTTTTCCTTTTATAGATATTCCATCATAATGAATAATCCCATCTGCTTTTCCCTTATAGTGAGAAACAAATGCTGTATTGATTGTTTCAAAATCTTTTAGATAGGGTACATTTTTATATTTTTCTGATGCAATTTTTAGGGCATCTCCAGCAATAAATTTATCTGAAGTTGCAACTGCGTTAATTATTTCATTTTTAACTGTTCCGTTTGTTTTTACTTTTGAATGACCTATTGTTGTTTCTATATTAAAGTCTCCATCATTATTTTCAAAATTTATTCTTCCTGAAAGGTTTGCAAATTTTGCAGGAATTTCATGAATTGTCAAAGTGTTTGAATATAAATCGATGTTGCCTTTTGCAAATAAATTTTTGTTAAAGATTATTTCTGTATTACTTTTTAATTTTCCTGTTAAATTAAGTTTTAAATCAAGTTTGCCATCAATTGATTTCACAGGCTTTACGACTTCTTGTAATTCTGCAAGTATTGGAGATGTTTTTATAGTTTTCATTAATGCAGAAGAATTTTGTCCCTTTGCTATTGCTGTAAAATCAAGATTACCTAATAGACTGCAAGTCCCTTCTACACTTATAGGGATTCCATTCAAATATGCTTTGGTTGTTTTAAATAAACTGTCTTGGTCATTAAAAGTTAGTTTCCCATCAAGATTTTTAATTTCAAGATTATGTATATCATTAAATGCAGCATTTGCTTTTTTGAAGTTCATAGAACCCCAAGCATGAGGGTTTTGCTTATTTCCTACAATGTGCATATCTATATTCCCAAATCCCGAAATTGTCATCATAGGAACAGGGCCAATGTCAAATTTGATAATATTATGTAATGGCATTATAACGGTATGTGCTTTGACAAGATCGATGTTTTTAGTGCTTTTTATGTATATATCAGACGTTTTGTCTCTAAATAATATAAATTTACCGTTTACAGTTACATTTTCATTAGTATCTGTCGGTACAAATGTATCAAGACTTAGGATATTTTTGTTTAAATCTATTTTTATTAAAGCTCCTGATGGAGTATTTGGAATTCGGTTTATAAGATAGCCGTCAGATATTAAAACTTTACCAAACAAATCAGGTGAGTTTGCTTTACCTTTTATATCTATGTGACCATTAATAAGACTATAGAATATATGTTTTTTCAGTAAATAAAAATTAAAATCTGGTAAAAGATGTTCTTCTCCAGGTAGCAGTGGAATAATATTTTCTGAACGGGTATCATGTATAGTTGTACTTAGATTTAAGTTTGGATATTTTGCATTTAATTTTGTAATTTGACCTTTTACAAGTAAGGTAATATTTTTAGAATTAATTAGAAAATTATTGATATTAATTCCATTTCTTATTGTATTTACACTGCTTTTTATCTCGATTTTGTCTTTGCAATATATTGAAGAAGCTTGGTCTTTGCCTTTTAGCAGGAAATCTTTTAACATTAATATACTTGTAATATTTTTTTGTCCATCTTCTTGTTCTTGTGTTTGAGCTGTAAAATTAAGAATACCTTTGATAGATTTAAATTTCCCCCTCGAAAGGAGATTGATGTATGCGTTAAAATCTGATAGATCTAAGTTTTGTATATTTCCGTCAATGAGAAATTGATCTTTGCTTATTTTATTTAAAGGAAGTTTTAAATTGACGTCCATATTAATTACAGATGCTTTATCTCCTACATATAGATTTGTTGCTGTTGAAAACTCTATTTTTTTATTTGGTACGAAGTCAGATAGTATAAAATATTGTCCGTCTATAAGAATATTTTTCCCCTGAATTTCGTCTTTCAGGTTGATTTTATAATTATCAAGATTAATAACTGCACGTTTTAGGGTAATTTTAGAGTTAGAATTTAATATTAGTGGATATTGTCCGAGTTTTAACTTAGAATTCTTATCAAATATTAGATTAGCTGTGGTATTTTGAGCAGAAAAGTAATTAATTTCAGCTTTTTTGTATATAAAAGGTAAAAGCTTTATTTCAATAATAGGTTTTTGAATTTCCAAAGCAATAGATTTATCGTTGTTTAGTATTGCAAAATTGTCTGCTTGTATCCATAAAGATGGCAAAATACCCATTTTTATTTTAGGGTTTGAAATATCTATTTTATATCCGGTTTGAATTGCAGTTTTCGTTTCAATAAAGTTTTTAAGTTTAGAGTTATTTAAGAATGCTGGAATTCCCCAGTAATAAGCTCCGTATAAAAAGATTATTGTTATTATAACAGCTACTGTAATTTTTCTCTTCATATTCTATCTAATTATATGACTAACGGGCTAAAAATCCAACAAAAATAATAAAATCTTAGCATTTTGTAACTCATTGAATTCTTTTTAAAATATATTTCAGCCCTGTATATTAAATTTGATAACAGGGCTGTTTGACATATGTTTAAAATTTTTCGCACAAGATTTCATAATATCCTTGCGGGTGATTACATAATGGACATTTTTGAGGGGCTTCTTTGTTTTGTATAATGTATCCGCATTTTCTACAAATCCATTTTTGTGGTGTGTCTTTTGAAAATAAAGTTTTATTTTTAAGGTTATTAAGAATTTCTTCATATCGTATTGAGTGATGCTTTTCTACTTCTCTTATTCTTGAATATGTATTTGCAATTTCATCAAATCCTTCTTCTTTTGCATCTAATTCAGCTTGTTTATATAATAAATCATATTCTTCAAATTCACCTTCAATAGCACTTTGTAGATTTTCTTCTGTAGTTCCGAGTTCAAAAGGATATTCTGCATCAACGTGACCTTTAGTATTTCCGATATATTGATAAAATAGCTTTGCATGTTCCCTTTCGTTTTCTGCTGTGTCAAGGAATATTTGAGAAATTTTTTCATAACCTTCTTTTTTTGCAATTTTAGCAAAAATTGTATAACGGTTTCTAGCTTGGGATTCCCCTGCAAATGAGTTGATTAAATTCTGTTCAGTTTTTGTGCCTTTAATATTTTTCATCGTGTATATTTCTCCTTTTCCCAGTTAATTTTAAGTATTAATGTAAGTTTTGACAACTGGATTAAAGGGGTATTCTAATGGCTTATATTAATTAATAAAGATAATACTTTACGGGGATTATAACAGTTAGAAAAATTATAATAATATAGTCAGGTAATAGTCGGGAATGAAAATTATGAATCTGTTTACTTATACAAAAAAATTATATGAAAAAATAAATATCTATGATAAAGTTACAAAAAATTCTTACAAAAGTTTTGTGTCAAATCCATTTTGTAAACCTCAAACGATAACAATAATTTGGGTTGATAAAAAAGATGATTTTAATTTCTAATAAGATAAAAGAATTTTTTTATTGGTTTAAGCAAATAAATTATACAATTCTTTTACCTGTTTCTTTATCAAATAGGTAAATATCAGTTTTTTTGATGACTATATTTAGTTGTTTGCCGATATCATAATCAGCAGAAAGTCTTGCTGAACATTTGTTTTTCCCGATAGAAAAATATGCTATTTTTTCAGAACCTAAAAGCTCTGTCATATCCACATTAACTGTGAGTTTTATATCATTATCTGAGCTTTCACATCCGCAGAGTATTTTTTCTGGTCTGATACCTGCAATTTTTCCTGCATATTCTCCAGAAAGGTTTTCTCCATCAATAAAATTCATTTGCGGTGAGCCTACAAATCCTGCTACAAATGTGTTTTGGGGATTATTATAAATTTCTTCCGGAGTATCAACTTGCTGAATTTTTCCTTTATCTAGTACTACAATTCTATCTCCCATTGTAAGTGCTTCTGTTTGATCATGTGTTACATAAATAAATGTTGTCTGAAGCTTTTCATGTAGTTTTTTTATTTCAGCTCGCATTTGTACTCTTAATTTTGCATCAAGGTTTGACAATGGCTCGTCCATAAGAAAAACCTTTGGATTTCTTACAATTGCTCTGCCTAGTGCGACTCTTTGTCTTTGACCGCCGGAAAGTTGTTTTGGCTTGCGGTCTAAGTATTCGGTAAGATCCAAAATTTTTGCAGCTTCCTGAACTTTTTTCTCAATTTCATTTTTGTCTACTTTTCTCATTTTTAGACCGAAAGCAATATTTTCTCTAACTGTCATATGCGGATATAGTGCATAACTCTGGAAAACAAATGCAATATCCCTATCTTTTGGTGGAATGTTATTTACTTTTTTATTACCTATTAATATTTCTCCACCTGTAATATCTTCAAGACCGGCAATCATTCTTAAGATAGTTGATTTTCCACAGCCTGATGCTCCTACTAGGACAACAAATTCTCTATCTTTTATTGTTAAGTCGATATTATCTATGACAACTTTCTTATCATAGATTTTTTTGATATTTTTTAATATAACATCACTCATCTTGTTGAATTGCTCCCTTTTCTACCGGTAGAATAATATTAAATATTGTCCCTCGCATTACTTCTGTCTGAAGCCAAATTGCACCTTTTAAATGTTTTACCAATTCTTTCGCAGTACCTAAACTGAAAGATCTTACTATATTTTTTTTATTAATTTTATCCAATTGATAGTATGGCTCAAATATTCCATCAATTTCAGTTTCTTGTAATCCTATTCCATTATCTGTAATTGAAATAAGAATATATGATGTTTCATTTGCGTTCTTAATTTGTCCAACTCCAGCTTTTTGAACTAATTCAGCATCAGGATTTGTAAGTTCGATATTAATAGAGCCAGTTTCAGTAAGTTTAATTGATGTCTCTATAATATTTTGTAATAGTGTTTTTAAGGCATTTATATCTGTATATACTGTTTTACTCGCTAAATTCTCTGTAGAAATATTCAAAGTAAGTTTTTTAGTCTTAATTGATGATTCATTATTTTTTATAATGTTTTGTATTGTATTGACAATATCAAATACTTGAAATTCTGAATTAAATAGCGAAGACTCAATTCTTGAAAATTCAAAGAATTTATCCATAAAATCAAGCAATTCAGTTGCATTTTTATGAATTATTTTAACATATTTTTCTTGTTTTTGGGTAAGTTCTCCTCCAAGTTTGTCATTCAGAGCTTGGGAAAACCCGATGATAGATTGAATTGGTGATTTGAATTCATTTTCAAGTTTTAAAAGCATTACATTTTTATCTTTATTTAAACGGCCTGTTCTTTCAGCATTTACAAGGACATTTGTCATTGCTGTCACATCTCTTATTGTGATAAAATATTGGTCATCTAAAAGCGTAGCATTCAGTTCAATAAAAAACTCTTTTTCATTAACAACAGCACCACCAATTACCGGCACATCTTTTATTGACGATTGCTCAGCTAATTCCATCCCTTTATTAACTAGTTCATCAAACTTTAAATTTGACATTTCATCTCTGATAATTTCAAAAATATTTGCAGCTTTATCATTTATCCAAATTATTTCTCCATCAGCCTCATTAACAACTAAAACTGCATCTGGCAAGTATTTTAGAACCTCTTTCATATTTATGCTGCTAAATAAATTAATCAGATTCATATATTGCATTACTTCCTTTTATAGTATATACTAAATGATAACATAAAAAATGGAGAGAGATTTTTTAATATTAAATTTTGTAATTTTTTGTTTACAAAGTAGCAAAAAAAAATCATTTTGTGTTTTAAAGCAATAAAACGGGTTAAAGAAATATCGCTAACAGTACAGAGCTGTTAAAAAGAAAGAAGGATACGACTATGAGAGAAATTCAAAATAATACAGGAGTTCCATTTGCCCCAAAAGTTGAACCGGCAAAAAAGGAACCTGCCCAATCTCAAGATATAAAACCTGAAGTGGAATCAAATAAAACTCAGGTTACTGATGATTTATCAAAATCCCCAGAAGCTGTCATTGGTCGTTCACAAATTAATCAAAAAAATCCTATTGAACAGATGAAAGCTGTTGAAAGTGATGTTAAAGATATGATGGAAAATCCGGAAGAAATAGAAAGAGTTAATAAATTTTTCGATATGGCATACAATTTTACAGGCAATTATGAAAAATCTGCTGAATTGGCAGAAGTTTTTAGAAATGAATTTCTATCAAAATAATTAGTTTTCTATATTATTAATTTCATATGATTTTAAATAATTAACAAGTCCTTTTATACCAAGTTTATAGCTGTCGGCTCCAAATCCGCTAATTTGAGCGATACAAACTGGAGCTATAACTGAGTTGTGTCGAAACTCTTCTCTATTATGTATGTTTGTCATATGAATTTCTACGGTTGGAATGCTAACAGCGGATAGGGCATCTCTAAGTGCTATGCTTGTATGTGTATATGCTCCAGGGTTAATTACTATTCCATCAGTGTTTTTGTAAGCTAAATGAATCTTTTCTACTAATTCCCCTTCATGATTGCTTTGGTATGTTTCTAAATCTATCCCCAATTCAAATGAATATGCGTATAACTCTTTTTCTAAATCTTTTAAAGTCATGGATCCATATTTTTCAGGTTCTCTAATCCCAAGCATATTCATATTTACACCGTTTATTACCAGTATTTTCATAAATTCTCCTTGCATACAGTATAATATAAAATCAAGTAATTGTAAATTTTTATTAAATTTTATAATACACATGTAACAAAAAAAACATGCTTGGCTTATCATGCATGTACAACTATCCCCAAATCTCCTCCCAAGATTATTGTTCAAGCTATACACAAAATGTGTAGCTTTTTTTTTTATCAAGTCTCTTGACTTAAGTTTAAAAATAGCTAAAATATAATATATAGGGTGAGGGTTTTTATGCGATTAGTAGAAAAACTTAAGGAATATGAAAATCAATATATGTTTATCCGTTGGGCTACAGGTGGCGAGTATGGTAAGCTTATCTATGCTGGGACTGACTTTATAGAATTTCATGTTATAAATGTGGATACAATGGAGTATAGTGAAACTGTATTAATTCATAGTCCATTAATTTTAGAAGTTTCAATTGGCGGTTCAGATGTAGCTAGAATTGTAGCAGAATTATCTTCTAAGATTACTTTAGATTAATCATTTATTTGTATTTAAATATTAAAACTTTTTCTTGAACCTTCTTCATGATAGAATCCACCTCCGCAGATGGTTTCAACGACTTTCAGAACAAATTCGCGAGGTGCATCAACTTGATTTAGGTATAATTCACGATTTGCAAGATGGCGTATTTTTAATACAGAATTTTGACTGGATTCTGCAGGTACAAATAATGAAGCGACTTCATTATCGAGGAGCCTTACCATTTCTTCATCATGATCTTTGACTCCTGACATAATTTCATTATAGTTGCCTCTTATTGCCATAATTCTACCTGAAAACATATGTGTACCATTTTCTCGGTATAATGCTTGAGGTTGGAAATTGCAGCGTGTTGTAAAACTTATTTTATGCCATAAAATATTTATAATAACAATAGATTTTTGCGGATCTGTATCTACGTATATATTTTGGGTAGTTACGCCTCTTGAAGAGAATGCTTCCTTTAATATTTCACATACTTCTTGAAGGTTATCTACCATACGGGTAAAAATTTCATTAGTATTGATTGTTGCATGTTGATAATCAAGAAATTGTTTATACATATGTGTAGAAACTAGCCCTATTCGTTCTTGGATGAGGGCTGATTTTCTTGAAGATGTTTCTGAATTATCAAAACTTTCGTAATTGTTTAACAATTTTTATAACCCGTCCTATTTTACAAATCATGTAATAATAAACATGTTTTTATGTAAATATTATAGAAATTTTTTTTACAAAAGTGAATACTTATTTCTTAGTATTTATTATTTTGGGTATTTAATATCAAGTTTGAATACATAATATATGTTATGAGTATGTACATTTCTTTCTCTTTTATTGCGAGGAAAAGAGAAAGAAATGTACCAAAGAAAGAGAAAAACGCCAAAAAGAACAGCATCGTTATCCGATCCAAAATCAAAAGAAAGAAGTTAAATGCTAAAGCATTTAACCGTTCAAGCCTCACTATCGCACAATAAATTGTGCACGTTCGGCGACCGAACAAAAAGTTCGGTAGTAACAAGCGAGCGTGTGCGAAG
>CALUTP010000014.1 GCA_944323725.1 Candidatus Gastranaerophilales bacterium
GAGGAGAAGGTTGTATTAAGCTGCTCTATTTTAAAGGGTGTGTGAATAATGTTTATCCGAAAACAGAGCGGGCTTTGAAGAAAATCTTTTCAAATCTTAATGTTGAAATTATAGAACGTGATTTTGAATGCTGCGGTCTGCCGTTTTTATCAAGCGGGAATATGGAAAGATTTGAAGAGGTCAAAAGCCATAATCTCAGGCTAATTAATGATTGCAAGTATGATTATATTCTTACTGATTGTGCAAGTTGTGAGCATACTTTGAAATCATACGGCTGTAAAAATATAATTAACGCTGTAGAATTTTTATCAACACAAAATGTGAAATTTGTATTTAAAAAGCCTGTAAAAGTGACATTTCATAAACCTTGTCACCTTGAAGATGATTCATTTATAAAATCTGTATTCGAAAAGTGTGAAAACCTTGAATATATTGAGATGAAGGATTATGATGAATGTTGTGGATTTGCTGGTGAATTTGCGATTAAAAACCATAAAATATCAAAAGAAATTTCAAAAAATAAAGCTAAAAATGTTTATATAACTGGTGCTGATGTTCTGCTTACTTTATGCCCAGCTTGTATACTCGGGTTGCATCAAGGATTTATTTTTTCCGGGAAAAAAGAACCAGTTATAAAAAATCTTATAGAATTTCTCGCAGATGCGGAAATCTTAGTCTTTTAACAGCATACTTAGATTTGGCAGTCCAACGCCGCACCAATTTGGGGTTTGTAGATTACACCCGACAGCTCCTGGCCTTAGTGGGTCTATAAAACTTGAATCTCCTATGTCTATAACTTTTAGTGTCCCATTTTGTTCAATAAAATTACAACTACAAGCGTCATTGTAATAAATCCCAAGCAAATTCATATCTTTTAATCTTTTGTTTGCATCTAATATGTTTTCTACTCCTGATACTGCAGAGCCTTCTTGAAATTCATATAACCCAGAATTTGATCTGTAGTCAAAATAGTAAAATTTAGGGCTGTTCTTGCAATTATTAAGTGTTAAATAATAATCCAATTGAGCATTCATAAATGTTGAATCTGATTTATAAGCTAAATTTTCTTTCGCATAAAAACTGTCACATCCCCAGCTTTGCTGAACTTTAAGTATGTATTTTTGAGTTGTTTCTTGATTTTCGAATTCAATTAGATAAGGGATTTTGCCAGATTTACCATTGTTAATTCGGGTTACTTTCATGTATTTCCCGCTATATTCAAGAAATAAAGGGTCTTTACTTATGTAGTTTTGTTGGTTTATCCATTCAGCAAAATGGCTGTAATCTCCTATTCCTTCAAATTCTTTAGGAAGTTTACCAAAGTGTAAGTCATTATTTTTGCAGTTTAAAATTGTCTCAAAATAATGTTTGTGCCAGTCAGGGGAGAGTTTTAATAAATCTTCTGGGGTAAGGTTATTTTTTGAAGTTAGAGCTTTTATATATTCTTTGTAAGCATCCTGATAGCCTTGCGGGGCTTGCAGCCATTCTATAAGATTTTTTTCTCCGCCAATTTTTTCTTTTAATATTTTTAAATTAGCAATTGTCTTTCTAGGGTCGGAGATTACTTCTTTGATAAATTCTTGAGATTTTTGTTTGTCTGCTGTAATTGAGAATAAGAAATCCTTTACGTTTTTAGCGTCTTCTTTTGTGTCTTTTAAAAATTCAATAAAAGAAGTCTTAGATTTTTTGAAATTTTGATATAATTTATTATCTTTTAAACCTAAAATCTTATATGGAAGGAGTTCTTCAACTGGTTTTTGGGTTATATTTGGATTAAATAGACTTTGTTTATTTTTTGTAAGTTTATTGAGGCTATTAATTCTTTTTTTCTGTGCTATTGCAAGGATTGTAAGTCCAATTAATCCACCAGCAGAAAGTCCAGCATAGATTTTTTCAGTATTAGATAAATCTTTCAGAATTAATTTTTTATTTTGTTTTTCAGGCTTTATCGTTTGGTTATTTGAGTTTGTAAAATAAATTGTACTTATTTTCATGAAAACCTCGAATGTTATTATAAATCCTGTAAAAATTTTTTTTGCTAAATTTATTTAGAAATATTAGGATAAATTGTATTAAGTTCAATATTTAAAGCAATACAAATTTTTATTACAATAACTATTGTTGGATTTGCTTTTCTGTTTTCGATCATATTAAGGTATTTGGTTGAAATATCAATCATTTCTGCAAGTTTTTCTTGAGAAATCCTTTTTTGCAAACGTGCCAACCTTATATTATCTGAGACCTGTGTAAGTATTTCATTATCCTTTTGCATAGTCTAATTTTATTTTACTTGACATTAAGAATATGTCCATTATAATTCATGATATAGAATTATAGTTCATAAAATAGGAAGGATAATATAATGAAATTGAAATATAATGCTTTTACTTTGGCGGAAGTGTTGATTACATTAGGAATTATTGGGATAGTGGCAGCGATGACGATACCTTCTCTTGTTAATAAGTATAGAGATAAACAAACAGTTGTTGCGTTACAAAAAATTAGTTCTATAATGAATCAAGCCCTTACCGCGGCTATAAGTGAAAATGGCTCAACTGCATATTGGGGGGTTGATGATTTTGTTAATTCAGGTGATCATAATACTGGTGATACCAATACAGATGACATTAACAATTTAGACATGGAAAGGACTCCAATAGCTCCATTAATAAAGCATTTAAAAGTAATCAAAGATTGTGGCAGAAATGCTAAGGGGTGTTTCCCTGATACTTATATAAAAAGAGTAAATGGTGTTAATGACAGAAATATAGAGCGTCAAACGAGGTATTATAAAGTTGTATTAGCAGATGGTACATTAGTAGCTTTAAGTGGAGCTGAATATGGAGGTACTGATGATTTCGGGCAATCAATGGAAATTTGGGTTGACGTAAATGGTAAGAAGGCCCCTAATACTTTAGGTAAGGATGTTTTTATGTTTGCGGTACAAAATGATAAGTTTGTTCCATATGCTTGGAGAAAAAATGAAATAACTAGTGGTGATATAAGTGAAATATGTTCTCCATTTGTAGGTGGTGATGAGGGAGCTAGGGGTTATTTGTGCGCTGCTTGGGCTTTATATAAGGGAAATCTTGATTATTTATATTGTGATGATTTAAATTGGGATACAAAAACAAAATGTAAATAATTATCTACAAACCTGAGAAGCAAAGTATTTGGTATTTGCTTTTCAGGTTTACTTGAGTTAATTTTTTTTTATTTTCCAAGTTCGTTAGCTTTAGTTGCGGTTTT
>CALUTP010000015.1 GCA_944323725.1 Candidatus Gastranaerophilales bacterium
TATTAGACTTCTGCAAATGCTGTCATAGTGCGTTTCTTAAGGGAAATGCCGAACAAAAAAGAAGAATCGTAAAAATAGTATGTTCGAACTTTTCTTACGATGGCGAAAACCTAGTCATAGAGCCTAAACCAATATTTAAGGCTGTCATTAAAAACAGCCTTTCCAATAAAAAACTCCCCAGGTTGGACTCGAACCAACAACCTACCGGTTAACAGCCGGTTGCTCCGCCATTGAGCTACTGAGGATTATCATCTTTTAATTTAACTGAAACCTTTTCAAGTAACGCTTATGAATTTATTATAAAATAAAAAATTTTTATTGTAAAGTCTTTTATCTTATTTTATTGAAGATAATTTTATCAGGTTTTCAAAATCTTTATGGCGTGCTGATAAGTCATCAAATGTCCCTATATCAACTAATTCTCCGTCTTTAATATATATTAATTTATTACATGATTTTAATGTTGATAATCTATGTGCAATCGCAATAATTGTTTTATTTTCTATTAATTCTGTAAGCATGTCTGTTATTTCATGCTCAGTTTTTACATCAAGTGCTGATGTTGCTTCATCAAATATTAGAATTTCTGGTTCTTTATAAAGGGCTCGTGCTATTGCTAATCTCTGCTTTTGACCTAAAGAGGCCCCTGTAGTACCTATAAAAGGTGTTGCATCGATAGTATTTTCAAATTGTTTTACGTAATCATATAGTTTTGCATTGTACAATGCTTTTGTTACTCTATCTTTGTCAATGTTTTCTGGTTTTACTCCCAAAGCTACGTTTTCTTTAAATGATTTGTTTAAAATCTTGATTTCTTGAGGGACGTAACCAATAATTTGCCTAAATTGAGCGAAGTCTTCAGGAGTTAATTTTATTCCATCCACACAAATGTCCCCTTGTGTTGGAGGGAGTAATCCCATTAAAATATCAGCAATAGTAGATTTACCTGCTCCAGATAGTCCTATTATTCCAACAAAATCTCCTTTATCTATTTCAAAAGAGATATTTTTTAATACGGGTTTTCCTAAATTGTATTCAAAACTTACATTTTTAAATTCAATTTTTTGATTAAAATGTAAGTTATTATTTACTGTAGATTTTATTGGTTTAAAATCCTTAAGATTACATTTTTCGTATTCTTGTAATAGAGCTTTAACAAAAGTTTTGCCGTTTGAAATATTTATTATTGCTGTCTGAATTCTATTTAGTGCTGGAGCTATTCTGAAAATTGCAGCTGCAACTAGCGAAAAGGAAGCTATCATAGCTGGTTGATTATTGAAGTTTTTGAAGGATAAAAAAGCTCCAAGTATTATTAATGCTGATACAATAAGGATTTCTATTATATATGGGGGAATTGAACTGTAAAATTCTGCCATACTTTGGAAGTGATTAACTGTTTGGGCTTGAGTATAGTATGCTTCATAGAATTCAGATTCTGCAGAAAGAATTTTTATTTCTTTTAAGTTTTCTATGTTTGTATATTTTATATCGTTAAGAATCCGATTTTCTTTATTTATTTTTCTGTTAATTCCAATCATTTTTCTTCTGAAAAATCTATTTTGCATAAGCATGCTAATTATTACAAAAGCAATTGTTGCGATTGCTGCTGCTGGGAATTTAATTAAAATTAGTAAGATTATCATAGTTACTATAATAATGTTTGTAAAAAGTGTTATTGTGCGAAACACAAATATATTAACTGCTTGAGGACAAAGTGTTGATAGTACATAAAATTTATCTGATTGTGAACTTTGAATACTATTTTTGTAGCTTGAGAAAATATAATATTCCATAAATCTATTAGTAATATCTTGCTTCCAGTTATTTATAAATTTAGTTTGCAAAAGGTAGAAATAGATCATGTAAATATTTTTGAAAACAAAAAGTCCTAAAGCCAAAAGGCCTAAGAAGAGAGCATTTATCATTGTATTATTACTGTGAGTAAATAGAGTAAGATAATAATATAATGTTGTATTAATTATCGTATCAGGACGGACAATCATTATGATAAAGGGATAAATTAATGCTATTCCTATAAATTCTAATGCTCCTGCGATTAGTGATAATAATATAAAACCTAGTAGTTTAAGTTTTCTTTTATTGCCAAAATAATTAATAAATTTTTTAAAATCTTCAATAAACATCTATCCCTTAGTCCAGTCTATTTAATTATCTAAAATTGTGTTATAATAATTTTATTATATCATAGTTTTTAGATAAGGAAAGGAGTGTGTATGTCAAATCCAATTTTAAATGATAAATTTTTAGAATCAGAGGTTGTACTCGATTCTCAGCCAATGACAGTAAATGGTGCAATAAATAAAACATTAGCGCTATTTGTATTGTTATTAGTACCAGCTGCTTATACTTGGACATTAGTATTTCAGGGATTTATGGATAAGGCATCTATGTTGTGTATTGGTGGGGCTATTGCTGGATTTATTGTTGCCTTAATTCTTGCATTTACAAGAAAATTTGCCAATATTCTAGCACCAGTGTATGCAGTATGTGAAGGGTTTTTTGTCGGGGGAATTTCAGCATTTTTTGAGGCTTCCTATGCGGGGCTAGTGATTCAAGCTGTAGTTGCTACTTTCGGAGCAATGCTTTCTATGCTTCTTTTGTATAAAGCTAAAGTAATTGTTTGTACAGACAAATTCCGAGCTGTTATTTTTACTGCGACGTTGTCAATTGCGATTATTTATCTAATACAAATTATTGCGTCATTATTTGGCCGTAGTATTCCGCAAATATTCACCGCAAGCCCGATTGGTATAGCTTTTAGTATAATTGTTGTAGGTATTGCAGCTTTAAATTTGATAATTGATTTTGATTTTATTGAAGAAGGCGAAAAAAGAATGTTGCCAAAAGATTATGAATGGTATGGCGCATTTGGATTGATGGTTACACTAGTTTGGCTGTATATTGAAATTTTAAAATTATTAGCTAAATTAAGAGATAGATAATGCTATGGTGATCTAATTTAACGAAAAATAAAATCTCCCAAATTTTTGGGAGATTTTTATATAAGTTCTCCATATATTTTTCCGTTTTCGTATCTTGTAATTTTAATTTTTTGAAGGCTTTTTGTTAATGATATATCTTTTGAATTAGTAGTTACTGTTAGATAATTCCTAGTAACCCCTTTCAGAAACCCTTGTTTATCGGGATGTTTTTCAATCAAAATCTCTCGAATTGTTCCGATATTTTTATTTATAAATTCATCTAGTTTCTTTTTAGAAATTGCTTTTATAATAGAGGCTCTTTGTTCTTTAATTTGAGTATCTATTTGATTTTGAGCAGCTGCACCGATAGTTCCAGCTCTTTTAGAATATGGAAAAGTATGGATTTGTGATAGACCAGATTTTTCAAGGTTTTGTCTAGTAATTTCAAAGTCTTCATCGGTTTCCCCAGCAAATCCTGTAATAATATCACTTCCTAGAAATGGGAGATCAAACATTTTATTGATTTTATTGATTTGAGCAAGATAATCTTCCACTTTATAAAATCTATTCATTGATTTTAATGTCTTGTTACAGGCTGATTGCAATGAAAGATGAAAATGTGGACAAAATTTTTCTGATTTTTGCAAAAATTCTAAAAGTTCATCAGTAATTTCAAGCGGATTCAATGAGCCAAGTCTGTACCTTTTTATATTTGTATTTTTTTCAACTTCTTTTAGCAAATCGAGAAGAGTAAGTCCAAAATCACGTCCCCATAGTCCAATGTGAATTCCGGTGAATATTACTTCTTTAAAGCCTTTTTGTTCAAATTCATTGATTTGTTTTATTATAAAATCAGTATCGGCACTTCTACTTTTACCTCTGGCGAATGGAATTATGCAATAAGAGCATCTATTATCACATCCGTCTTGAATTTTTAAACTAGCTCGAGTCTTAGAGGTATCTTCAAGTTCTGCTTTTGTGAAAGTTTCTAAAGACATAATATCTTTAGCATGGCATTTTTCATTTAAAGTTAAAAATTCAAAAATATGTAACTTCTCGTCATTTCCAATTACGTAGTCAATAAAATCATTTTTTAGCAAATTGTCTTTTTCAATTTGGGCGAGACATCCTGTAAGAACTGTAATTATATTTTCTTTCTGATGCTTTGCGTTTCTTAGCAGGTATAGCGCTTCATTGTCACTTTTGTGCGTAACTGTACATGAATTAAGTATATAAATATCAGCCTCTTTGATTCTATTAACTTGAATGATGCCATTTTTTTTAAGGTTTTCTATTATAATTGAGCTTTCAAACTGGTTAGCTTTACAGCCCATTGTATGAATATAAAACTTTTTCATTACTTTATAATATTAAAAATAAATCAGATTGTAAATATTTCTTAAAATCATATATATAATTAGCAAAAATTTTCACTTTCGGTTTTTAATATGATATAATTAATATGTGAAAGTGTAGGTGTGTATATGCAAGTTCAGTCTATAAGGTCTAATGCAGGATTTACCTCTAAACGAGATGATATGATCGCTCAAAATGATGATTATATAAGAGCGGTTGCCTATCGTAAAACTTTAAAGAAAGTTAATCCAGAAAGAAATCGTAAAATAACAAATGCTATGTTCTATTCTATTCCTGTTATTGCAGGACTTTCTGCAGCAATTTTAACAAAGGGTAAAACTACATTTTTAACAAAAGAAATTTCCGGTAAAGCTGCTAAGCTTGCAAATGGATTAAAATCCGGCATCGCTTGGGGCGCAACTTTAGCTGTTGCCGATGCTGTGATTGGCGCTAAGAATTTACTTACACGAAAATCTGATACAGCAAGGGATTTTGATCGCAAAAATCCTATTCTTTCGTTCTTTGGAACAATCGGGGTTGCCATAGCAGCTTTATGCTATGCACCTAAGGGTATTGCAAAACTCGCAGGTAAAATTAAACCTGAAACTTTAGCTAAAATTTCTGACAAAGTAGGTAAAGCAGCTAATAAAATTAATGGTTCAAAAATGTTGGAAACTGTGGCAAAACCGTTTAGACATTTAGCTAACAAGACTCCTTCTGCATTAAAAGAAGCAGGTAAAGTCGCAGTGGCTTGGGCGCCTGATGCAATGGTATTAGGTACGTTAGTTCATGCACTTTCAAGTGGTTATCGTCAAAATAGTGAATTTAGCAAAAACTATTCAGAATTAAAAGAAAAACAATTAAATATTGCTAAAATGCGTGCAAGAGAATTGCAAATGGAAAATGACTTTTTGAAGCAATTCCCTGAAAATGAAGCTAACCTTGAAATAGTAAAAGCTACAGCACAGAATAGACCAGATGATGTTCTTGCGGCTATTGCTGAACAGTATTCAGTAGAAGATTAAATAATTTATATGATTAATGCAGTTTTGATGTCTTCTTCAAATAATTATAGATCTGGTCAGTTTAGACCTGTACGTTTTAATGCGTCAGTTTCTTTTCTGGCTAACCCTGTGGGTAAGTATGTTAAACCTATAGAAGCAAAGCATATTGGGTTGCTTGATAAGCTGGGTGAATTCTTTGCTGGAGTTTCTGATATGCTCAAAAATCAGCAAAAATCTCTTGCTACTCAAAGCGGAGCTTTGAACGTTAAAAATATTGCAGACCCCATTCCTGAAGCAAATATCCGGTTTGATGATGTAAAATCTCTTACAATCAGACCTAAAAAATTCAGATTGGAAGGCAATAAAGAGCCCGTTAGTTTATGCCATTTTGAATACTCATCGCCTAAGACTTCAAAATTCGATATTGTCTTGACGGATTGCGGTGTGCTCAAAAAGGGTGATATTTTCTCTTATGATTACCATAGAGCGGACAAGCATCCTATCAGAGATAATGAAGCCAAGACCATAAACAATATTTTTGAAC
The DNA here is from genome assembly GCA_944323725.1 of Candidatus Gastranaerophilales bacterium. GTDB lineage: Bacteria > Cyanobacteriota > Vampirovibrionia > Gastranaerophilales > Gastranaerophilaceae > Scatousia. Next base: position 5,847 of record CALUTP010000015.1, read on the forward strand.
GCTATGGTGAAGATATTATTAGCATTATTAAAAAATATCAGAAAAAACTTTCATAATTGATTTAAAAATTTTTAAGGGATTATTTGTGCTGCAAAAATTTTTCATTACTTTTTATAACTAATTAGTAAAATTTTCAAAGATAATTAATTTTTATAAATATGGTATTTAAAATATTTTTTATATAAAAAACGAGTTCGGATTTCCCGAACTCGTTAGTTTTTGCAAATTGCTGAATGATTTATTTCATCAATTCTCCAACTGCTTTGTAAACAGACATACGTTTTGCAGCATCGCTTTCAGCCTGTTCATAAAGCGCCTCAGCTTGATCAGGATTAGTTTTCATTAATGATTTATAACGTCCTTCACTTCTGATGAATTCCTGATAGCTTCCTTTTGGATCTTTTGCATCCCAAGTGAATGGTGCTTCAGGATTAGCAGGATTATATCTGTATAATGGGAAGTAACCTGCTTCAACTGCACGTTTTTGTTCTGTTTGTGTCTTACTCATATCAATACCATGTGCTATACAAGGTGCATAAGCAAAGATGATTGATGGTCCGTCGTATGCTTCAGCTTCTTGGAATGCTTTAAGTGTTTGAGCTCTATCAGCACCAAGTGCAACTGATGCAACATATACATAACCATAAGACATACTCATTAAGCCCATGTTTTTCTTGTAAGTTGGTTTACCCCCAGTAGCAAACTTAGCAACAGCACCTGTAGGTGTTGATTTAGAAGCTTGACCACCAGTGTTAGAGTAAACTTCAGTATCAAGAACAAGAATATTAACGTTTTTATTTTGTGCTAATACATGGTCGATACCGCCGTAGCCGATATCGTTTGCCCAGCCATCACCACCGATAATCCATACTGATTTATCTGTGAAGTAATCTTGAAGTTCTCTTACTTTAGCTAAGTCTGGACATTTAACATCTGCATATTTTGCAATGACTTCTTTAGCCTTGTTTTGAGCTGCTATAGCTTCTTCTGTTTTTGAATTATCAAAATGAGCTATTGCAGCTTCAAGAGCTTCTTTCAAATCAGCTGGTGTATTTTCATTATTAACAACTTTTTCTACATAAGTTTTTAAAGTATCTCTGTTCTGATCAACTGCTAATCTCATACCAAATCCGAATTCAGCGTTATCTTCGAATAATGAGTTAGCCCAAGCTGGACCTCTACCTTCCTTAGTTTTTGTGTAAGGAATTGTAGGGAATGTTCCTGAGTAAATTGAAGAACAACCTGTTGCGTTTGCAATAATCATATTTTCACCAAATAATTGTGAAACTAATTTAACATAAGGAGTCTCACCACAACCAGCACAAGCACCAGAGAATTCAAATAATGGTTTTCTAAGCATTGCACCTTTAATAGTTTTTGTTGTATTTTTACCCATTACGTTATCAGGTAATTCATCAAAGAATTTTTCGTTAACTAATTCGCAAGCTTCTTCTTCTTTTTCAATAGATGACCAAGTAAGAGCTTGTTTTTCAGGGTTTTTATTAGCTGGACACTGATCTACGCAAACTCCGCATCCAGTACAATCCATGCAATATACTTGGACTTTGAAGTGTTCACCGTCTAAGTTTGGTTTTGCTTCAATTGTATTAAATGATGCTGGAGCATCTTTTAAGTTGTCTTTTTCAATTAATTTAGTTCTAATTGCAGCATGTGGACAAGCTGAAGCACATATACCACATTGGATACAATTTGCTGAATTCCATTTTGGAACACGAGGAGCGATTCCACGTTTTTCAAGGCAAGCTGTTCCTGTTGGGATAACACCATCTACAGACATTGCTGATACAGGGATATCATCACCTTTTTGTCTCATTGATGGTTCTATGATTTTCTTAGCAAAGTCTGATGCGTTATCTGGGATTAATTTAACATCATCAACACATCCTACACCATCTAATGATGAAGGTACTGGAACTTCTTCTGTTGCGTTAACTGCAGCATCAATTAATGCTAGGTTCATATTAACAACATCATCGCCTTTTTTCTTGAAGGTTTTCTTAGTCATTTCTCTCATACCTTCAAGAGCTTGTTCAAATGGAATAATTCCTGAAACTTTAAAGTATGCAACCATCATTACAGTGTTTGCCCCCTTACCTCTTAGTCCAGGTTGTTGTTCGATAAGTTTTTCAGCGTCTACGTTGTAGAATTTGATTTTCTTATCAATAATTGTTTTTTGCATATCTCTAGTCAAATGAGCAAAAGCTTCTTCTTTAGAGTATGGACTGTTGAGTAGGAACGTTCCGCCTTCTTTGATACCTTTTAGCAGGTCATATCTGCCGATGTATGCGTGAGCTGAGCAAGATACAAAGTCTGGTGCTGTAATAAGGTATGTAGATTTAATTTGCTTGTCACCAAATCTCAAGTGAGAAACTGTAACACCAAATGATTTTTTAGAGTCATAAGCAAAGTATGCTTGTGCATCTTTGTTTGTGTATTGACCAATAATTTTGATTGAGTTTTTATTAGCACCAACTGTACCATCTGAACCTAAGCCCCAGAACATACAATTTGTTGTGCCTTCTGGTTCGGTTACAATATGTTCATCTATTTTCAATGATTTATGAGTTACGTCATCTTCAATACCTACAGTAAATCCATGGAATCCATTGTTTGCTAAATGTTTGTAAATAGCAAGAACCATAGATGGTGTAAATTCTTTAGATGATAGACCATATCTTCCACCGATTACTTTAATATCTTTGTTGTCTAATGCTGCAACAACATCCATATACAATGGTTCACCAATAGAACCTGGTTCTTTAGTTCTATCAAGAACAGCTATACGTTTAACTGATTTTGGTAGAGCTGCGTTGAATCGTTTTGTATCAAATGGTCTGTATAATCTTACTTTTACTAAACCATATTTTGTTCCGCGTTTAGCATTTAAGTATTCTATAGTTTCTTCAATAGCTTCACAACCAGAACCGATAGCTACGATTATGTCAGTTGCATCAGGTGCACCTACGTAATCAAATGGATGATATTGTCTGCCTGTTACTGCTGCAACTTTATCCATATATTCCTGAACGATATCAGGGACTGCTTCATAGTATTTATTAACAGTTTCACGACCTTGGAAATATACGTCTGTATTTTGAGCACCAACTTTACATTTTGGAGCTTCTGGTCTCATTGCTCTGTTTCTAAATTCTTCAATATATTTTGGTTCAACTAATTTTGCAATGTCTTCATAGGAAATTTCTTCAATTTTATGTACTTCATGAGAAGTTCTGAAGCCGTCAAAGAATTGCAAGAATGGAACTTTCGCTTTATAAGTTGATAAGTGAGCAACTAAAGCCATATCCATTTCTTCTTGAACTGAGTTTGCAGCTAACATTGCATAACCTGTATTTCTGCATCCCATAACATCAGTATGGTCTCCGAATATTGCTAGAGATTGTGCTGCTAATGCACGAGCTGAAACGTGAATTACGTGAGGAAGCATTTCCCCTGCTGCTTTATGCATTACAGGAATCATTAAAAGCAATCCTTGTGATGCTGTGTATGTTGATGTTAAAGAACCTGCGGCTAATGAACCGTGAACTGCTCCTGCAGCACCGGCTTCTGATTGCATTTCAGCTACTTTAACTGTATTTCCCCAGATATTTTTCTTACCTTGAGAAGCCCATTCATCAATCCACTCACCCATAGTAGATGATGGAGTGATTGGGTAAATTGCTGATACTTCACTGAGTGCATAAGCAACATGCGCTGCAGCATAGTTACCATCAACTGTTATAGTTTTTCCTGGCATAATTACCTAACCTCCTTGTTTATCTGCTATACTTAATTATAACCACCCTTACATTTTAATACAAACATATTATTTTTACAAAAATTTCAGTGTGTAAATTTATATTAAGATTTAAGTATATTTTAGTTTTATGAGGTAAAATTTTTAATTCAGTGGTTTTTATTTTTTTGAAAAATGTGAAAGGTTTTTTATGAATATACTGCCAATTATCCCACAAATCCAAAATAATAATTTAACACAGAAGAAATTTTTGAATAACAATTATGTTATTCAACCAAAGTATTTGAATACTTTGGCAAAAGATACTGTATCTTTTACTGCAAAGTATCAACCAAAAAGTATTGGAAATACTATTGAAAATGCTATTATGCACAGCTATATTATAAATGAACCTGCTTTAAAAGCTAGGGCTATTCATTTTCATAAAGCAGTGAAAAAAGTCTGTGAAAGACTTGCGGATTATGGTTTTTCGTATGATGAAGCCTATAATATTAAACACCCTGTAAAAACTCTAGAATCATATATGGATAAATATTCAAGACAAGGATATGTACAGGATACTGTCAGAGGTACCGCTTACTGGGAAAATCAGAACGATATTCCTGCTTTTAAGAGATTCATTGATGAAATGAAATCTGAAGGATATGAAATTGCTCCAATAAGAGTTTTAAATAAGGAAACACTAAAGTTTGAGAAATTGCCTGATTTAGAAATCAGGCAAGAAGGAATTTCTAAAGAAGACCTCGCTCCACTTGGGAGCTTTCTTCAAAAAGCAGAAATTTCAAAACCAAGAAGCAGTACATATTCAGATTTCCAAATGCGGTTTGTTCCAATTGGAGGAGCTGGCAAGAGTGAAAATAAGCAGCCTATCGAATTAATAATGTTATATGGTCCTCATTATGCTAATGCTAAAGAGTTAGAATCAAAATATGTATATAATATTGCTCGTTCATTTGATAAATTGCATATTGATTTAAAAGCGAAATATCCAGAAAAATCTCCAGGCAGAAGAATTGCAAATAATATTGATGTTATAAAAACACGTCTTAGAGAAGATATTTCCCGTCCATTATTCACAAATGCTTACAATCAAGACTTGAAAATTAAAGGTGAAGAAAAAATGCCTGTTATGATATGTAAAGCTCATTGTGATGTTCTTGATGGTTATATGTCCGGCATAAGACAAAAAATCCCTATGTATTATAGAGAAATGAAAATAAAACTAAAGGATGAGAATTATATTATTAACATAATTAAACATTCTAATGATTATATTAATCGCGAAAATAAAGAGATAAGTCCTCAAGAAATTAAATCTATGAGGGAATTCTTAAAAAATCGTCTCTTAACATATGAAGCAGAAGATTTAGGTTCAATTACTACCGCTCATGAACTTCTAAAAGCTACAATTAAAAGATTTGGCGAAAAATAGACCTCTAGATTTTTGAAATTATTGCTACATTTTCTATATGATAGGTATGGCAGAACATATCAAAAGGTTGTATGCTTTCAACGTGGCAACTTTTTTCACATAAATATTTTAAATCTCTTGCCAGCGTTGCAGGATTACAGCTTACATAAATTATAGTGCCTTTTGAAAGCCTTAAGACCTCATCTAAAGATTCTTGCGTACAACCTTTACGAGGCGGATCAAGAATTATCACATCAAACTTTCTGTTTGTCTTGTTACAAAATATGGCAGTATCTGTATTGTGCAGTTCTACATTATTGATTTCATTTAGTTCTAAGACTTCACGAGCTTTTTCAATAGATTCTTTACTTTCTTCCACTGATACAACTCTTTCAGCAACATCACTTACACTTATTCCAAAAGTTGCTACTCCAGCATAGGCATCAAGAATAGTTGGATTTTCAAAATTACTTTTTATATATTTTTTTACGTATGCAAAAATATTTTCTGCACTTTTAGGATTTATTTGAAAGAAAGTATTTGAGCCTATACGAAAAGTTTTATCAAGTATTCGTTCTTTGATAAAATCCTTTCCGCATACACATTCTGTTTCTGCTCCTAGAATTACATTTGTCTGTTTTGTATTAAAATTTACGCAAACTCCTGATACATTTTTAAATTCTGCAAAAATATCATTGCAAAAGTCTTTCAATCTTGGAAATACTTTTTTAGAATTTACAACAAGAGTAACTAAAACTTTGCCTGTTGCTGAGGATACCCTCAATACAACATGTCTTAAATCTCCCACGTGTTTTCGCTCATTATATCCTGTAATCCCAAAATCAAATGATTTTAGTCTGATAAATTCAATAATTTCATCACAAATTTTTGGCTGAATTGGACAATGTTTTATGTTCACTATTTCATGAGTTTGAGGTTTATAATAGCCTGCTAAAATCCTTCTTGAAACTTTTGTCTGAGAAATCGGATATTGTATTTTATGCCGATATTCTCTTATTTCAGGACTAGCAATTGGAGTTGGAATTTTTATATCTAAATTTGCGATAGAATGCATAGCATCTTCAACTATTTTCCGTTTTAGCTCCAGTTGATACTCATAATCTATAAATTGTAGTTGACAAGCCCCACATACTTTTTGCATTGCACAAAACGGTTCTATTCTATGTGGAGAAGGTGTTATAACTTCAAGAATTTTTGCATTAGCATAATTTTTATTCAACTTGGTAATCTTAATTTTAAGAATATCCTGAGGACAAGCATTCTCTACAAATATAACAAACCCGTCAATACGAGCAATACCCGTTCCGAGATTAGAAAGTTTTTCTATTTCTACCGTCAATTCATCGTTTATATTCATAAGGATATTATATCATAAAATTAAGGTAAGTTTTTAAAGTAATCAGGGTCTGTTAATGCAGGGTAAGCACATCCAAAACCGTTATAAGCTGATGTACTAGTATGGCTGCAAGTTTCATTTATGTTAGACATATCTGAAGGTGCACCAGCCACACACATTCTATATTTTTTTGATTCCTTAGATCCATTAGGGATAATTTTATCTTTTTCACCTAAAATAAAAGTAAATACATCATATCCTAGTCTATTAGGACCTTTTTTGCCATTAATATCTATTGTTATGTAAATGTTGCATAGCGTTTCAAAATATATTTCCATTTGATCTTGTGTTTCAATATATCCACCGTCAAAAGCACAAGGATTTCCATCTTCTGCATCATTCCTTAATGTTTTTATTCTGCCAAACATATTATATGTTCCAGGTAGATGAATTTTAGCATTAGCAAATTGTCGACCAAGTATTTCGCATAATTGCTCTCCGCCGGAAGCAGTTACGTTGGAACTTACCAAATCTTCTTTATATAAAGCATTTAAGTCTGTTACTTCATAATTTGCTCTTTGGACAGCTTGTTGAAGTGCTGAGTATGCCTTTTTTAATTTTGCTTCAAATTCTTTGTTGTTTCGTTTATGAATTACTGATGGTAGTATTATTGCTGCAACTATACCTATAATCCCCAATGTAATCAAAGTTTCTGCAAGTGTAAATGCTTTAGTTTTCATGCCTACCCTCCTTATTGTATTTAATTAGATATACTAAATTAACTATAACTAATTTATCATATCTAATTAGAATTGTAAATATGCAATACATAAGAAAAAATCAAGACCCGCAAAAACAGCTTCTTTTGAATGTCATTGGTGACTTGATTAAAGAAAAAAGACTTGCTCAAAACAAAGGAATAATTCTTTTTAGTTATGAATACGATATTTCAAACAGTTCAATTGCTCTTTTGGAAAAAGGCAAGCGTGATGTTCAAATTACGACACTATGGAAGCTAGCAAATGCTTTCGGAATGTCATTTTCCGAGTTTGTAAAAGAAATAGAAGATCGATTACCAAGTGGTTTTAAATTGATTGATGACTAAAATATAAAAAACTTGTTGACATAAAAAGTTTTTTTGGTACGATAATAAATGTCGAAAGACAACCCCAAGATTGAGGGCGTTTAGCTCAGTTGGTAGAGCGTCTCCCTTACAAGGAGAGGGTCAGAAGTTCGAGTCTTCTAACGCCCACCATTTATAAAGACCGCAAAAGCGGTCTTTTTTATATAAAATAATAAGTTTTGATACCATTTAGTAAATGGGGCGTTAGCGCAGCTGGTAGCGCACGACACTGGCAGTGTCGGGGTCAGGGGTTCGAATCCCCTACGCTCCATTTTTGTTTTTACTCAAACAGGTCATAAAAATGAAAAAATTGATATGGGGCAAGTAAGGTGTGTTTTTCTAAAAAATCGGCATATTCTTGTTGCATTTTATTGATATTTAAGGAGGTTGTTGGAAGTGATACAAGTTTTTTCATATATATTCTATAAGTATTGTTCTCTCTTAGTGCGCATACATAATATATAGGACAGTCCATTAGTTTTGCAAATTTAAATGTTCCTAGAGGTATTTGAATCTTTTTGTCAAAAAACTTTATATCTTTGTTAATGCTATTTTTTGAAGTTCTATCGCCAGCCATGAATACAATTTCACCTTTTGATAACTTATCTTTGATTTCTATAGAGGTGTTTATTGTAATATTTTCTACTGGGTATGTTGTGATTGCTGTTGGTATTGAAATTTGTCTGATAAAATTGTTAAAAATTTTGCATTGTTCTGCCGAAAGAAATACATTTACATGCACGTTATATTCTTGTAAAAGGGCACGCATTATATCTATATTACCTAGATGAGAACAGATGAAAAAAATTCCATTTTTAAAGTCATTTTCCATTGAAATTCTATCAGTCTCATTGTCAAAAATTATCTTTTTACTGTTGTAATTCCCCGAAAAAACTTCCATTTTATCAACTAATGAATATGAATATTCTAAAAAATGTTTAAATATATTGGGTAAACTAGGTTTAATTCCTATAATTTCAAGATATTTTTTTGAATTTCTTCTTGCATCTTTAGCGCCCCAAAACGCAAAAAATGTAATAAAAATAGCAAGTAATTTTACAGCTTTTTTGCCAAATATTTTATAAATTTTCCAAGTAATATATAGCCTTTTTTCTCCGGCAGCTTGTTCTTTTTGCTGATACCATTTCATAGTTTTTTCTCCTGCCGGTTATTTTCGTAATTAAAAAGATTACTTGTAAGATAAGAAACAATAAGGCCAGTAGTTAGAATAAAGCCTAGAGAGTTTATCAATTTAAAGCTTGTAAAAGTTAGTAAAAAGAATGAAAATACGCTAGTTGAACACGATAGTAATACTGCATCTGACACTTTTTCTAGACAGCTAGCTCTAAATACAGAATAATCGAGTCCAAAGCCTATTATTAAATATATTGCCAGAATATGGAATAAATTTATTTGCTGACCTAATATTCCAAGTAGTCCAATTGAAAAAGTTGCAGCTAATATTGATGGCAAAATTATTTTTAATGCAGTTTTTGGTTTGTATATTATTGATAATATTATAAATAGAATTATAAATACTGGTATAATCATTTTTACGCATGAAATTCGACATTCTTTTATTCTTTGGGATATGTCTTTTGGGATGTCAATATATTTAGCGCCATTTTTTATGATATTATCTGGATTTTTTATGTCATATAAAACTATCACAGAGGTATTTTTATTAATTAAAAAATCGTTTATTAGTGGCAAATTATTATCAACTTCAATAAATTTATCTGAAAATTTTTCAGTAAGCAGTAAGTTAATTTCGTTTTCTGTTAAAAATGGTGCATAAGATTTTAATGTATTTTTATATAATTCTTTTCTTAATTCAAAGTTTTCTTTTTGTTTTATTTTTGACGGTATAAATTTACTTAATGCTTGGTAGTTAGAAGTAGGAAGTTTTTCGGTTATATTCTCTTCTTTCTGTAGAATTTCTTCAATATTTTTACCTTCTACAATTGCAAATGTGGTCTTTTTATTATTCCCAGAAAGTTCATTAAATAAATTTTCTGCTTTAAGAAGTGTTCTAGATGGGATATACATATTCCTGATATCATCATCAAATTTATGATAGAAAAGTCCAAAAACGGCAGTCAAAATTATTATTGTAGCTATAAATTTTTTTGATTTATTCGGGAGTACGAAGTTAATTTTTCTTGGATTATAGTTTAGATTTATCAAAGGATAATATAGTATAACTATAAGGTAGACACAAAATAGTCCTGTCATCGTGAATACTGCTATTTGTTTTAAGAGTTCGACTCCAGAAAATAAAAGTACAGCAAAGGCGCTGACGGTTGTAATCATACTTATTGTAAGACTTTTTATGATTTTTGATAAATCCTTTTCAATAAAATAATGAAGTGAATAATCAATGCAAATTCCAATTAGAGTTGTAGAAAAAACAAAGGTTAAGACGTGAATTGATTTAAATATAATTGATGCTGCTATATAACCAGAGAGGATTCCTATCGCTAAGCTTAGGGCGATTGGTGCAAGAAGTTTTAAACTCCTAAAATAAAAATAGCAAAGACCAATTATAAAAATTAATGAAAGTAAACAGATTATGTTAATTTCGGTTTTGGCTTTTGAACTTGCATAATAAGAGTGGATAGGTGTTCCAGTGAAATATATTGTGGTGTTTTTATCAGATAGTTCCTGTTGCGTTTTGGTAAGTTTTTTAATTTCTCCATTTAATAAATCAGGTGAAAGGGCTTTGCTTTTATTAACTTCAAGCATTATTATTTTGTAAAATTTGTTATTCAAATTAATCAAGTCAGGATTATCTTTACCTAGAGACTGGATATAATCTTCCAGTAGCATATAAGGATCTTCATTTAAAGGAAGAAGCATAAAACTTACTGGATTGTATAATCTTGTAAAAGCTTCTGATGTAATTTCATTATATTCTTTTTTTATAAGTTTTTGTCTTGTATATGTTGATAATAGATTTTTATTATATTTTTTGTATGTTTCTAAAATTTTTGACGAATCAAATTTTTCTATCCCAAAAGTTTTTTTATCAATCAAATTGTAAAATTCTTGAGCTTTTTTTTCTGCGATTTCAGCACTAGATGATTCTATAATTACATTTATTTTAGACGAATAACGATTACTTAATTCTACAACTGTTGAATCAGCTGTATTGTTTGAAAAAACAGCTTTTAATATATTGGTCTCTGTGTTTGTGGGGTTATTTAAAACAAATATTCCCGTAATAATTAATATTAAAATAAATAAAATTCTTAAAAATTTCTTCATACTGCCTTAATTTTCTTTTAATTTTAGTAAGCAGAACATTGTGTAAAATTAATTGTAGTGTCCCCGCTGTTAATTGTATTAATGTTTATCTGTTTAATAAAGTCTCCTCCGGAAATTATTACTGATTTCATTACACTATGAGCTTTAGAAGAAGTTTTTGGTCTAAGTGCGAGTGTCCAGTCTGAGTTAACTTTATTATAAAATAGGTCAAAATTCTTGTTTAGATAGGAGTAATCTCTATTAGATACAGCTGTTATAATTCCGCTTATCCTGTTATTCTGATCTGTTGTATATGAGGTTGTAGTTTTTACTGGATAAGTTGTTTCGAATATAACCCCATTTGTATTTTGAAACTTGAAATTTCCGCTTGATTTTATATAAGCCTGAGAATTAGGAATAGTTTTTGTCTGACTAAATTTGCAGTTAACATTTTTATATTTTGGAATATAAATATTATTAGGGGATGATGGATGCTGAAATATCCCATCCTGAGCCATAGTAATAGTGTAACTGCTCAATAAAATTGCTGTAATTATCCATAAAAACTTTTTCATATCTAAAGATTACAACAAGCAAGTTTTTCTTTCAAATTTTTTGGAGCTGAGTATAGACTCTCTTTTGTTTTTAAATCTACGCAGATTTGCATTGACTTGGCTTTGAAAAGCTTTTCATCTGTTTCTGCATCATAAATTGTATATTTAATTATTAAGCAAGGCTCAATTTCATCAATTATGGATACGATTTTTAATTTTTGATTAAAAGTGCAAGATTTTATGAATTTCAATTCCATAGTGGCAACAGGGTATGCGATGCCATCTTCTCGCATGTTATCATATGTATATCCGAGTTTTTCAAGTAGTTCACATCTTGCTGTCTCTAAGTATTTTATGTAATTCCCATGCCATACAACGTTCATTGGATCAAGATCATAAAATTGGACTGTCATGTTTGTTTCTGATTTGAAGTTCATATTGTAACCTCTGCTTATTTATTTTAATTTTACACTTTTATTTTACAAATATACCTGAAGAAAATATTTTGTCATCAGACAGGTAGGTATATTCTACATTTTTTTCATTATTTTTAAGTCTTAATGTAATAGGTATATCCGGTTTAATTATATGTGAAAATTTAATTTTTCTTGCTTCTTTGTGTGATAATTTTATTCCAAATACTTCATCTGCAAAATATTTTGCATAATACAACTGAACAACTCCTGGTAATATTGGCATGTTCTCAAAATGACCGTTAAAAAAGTTAGAGCTTTCCTTGAATAACATTTCTATTTCTGCATTTTCAGATGTTATTTTCCTTGAAAATACGAATGGCATTGATAGATTAGAGCTAAAAATTCGTTTTAATTTTTCATTATCAATTTTCCCTCCTGCAGTTTTGGGTATTTCATCCAGATACCGCCATTTTTTAGGGATTACTTCATTATAATTAGATATAAAATTTTTCAGTTCAGTATTTTTGATTTTTGGACTTTTGCAAACAACTGCACAACATAATTTATCATTATATTTAAGACATCTGCAATCTTCAATTTCGGGGTGCTTTTTTAGATTATTTTCTAGTTCATCAAGTGAAATCCTTTTTTCCTGAATTTTTACTATTCTATCGCATCTTTTTTGTAGGATAAATTTTCTATTTGAAACTTTTTTTATAACATCATTGAGGATTTGATTTTCTTGTGGAAAGAAATCTGATTTTACAATTATTTGGTTGTTTGGGGTGCAGTCAACATCAACATCTGAGAAGACTGTAAAGGCATCCCCGCCTCTTTTATAAGCAATGTCACCGGTTTCTGTACTGCCATAAATGTCTATTACATCTGATTGTTCGCTAAAATACTCATAGGTTTCATCTTTTAATTTTGCGCCTGCGAGTAAAATTTTTGCCGGCGAATTTAAAAATTTAAAATTATATTTTGCAAGTTTTTCAAGAAACGATGGGGTAGATATTAGGATATATTCTTCTTTTATGTTTAATTGCTCTGGGAATTCAATTCTTTGACTATTGATAGCAAAACCTGCAAGCATTGGCATAATAAAATTAAATGTAAACCCGTAACTATGAGCAGAAGAAGTTGTTGATACTATCGTATATTTATTATTGGTCAAATTGAATTCATTAATAGCTGATTGAGCTTCAGCTTGAAGATTATATAGAGTCTTGCCGATATTTTTTGGTATGCCTGTTGAGCCGGAAGTAAAAAGATTAATCATTATATCTTTAGCTGGGGGTGCTTTAAGAAATAAACCTTCTATAGCTTTTGCTTTTTGAGGTAGTATATATTCAAAATCAAGTTGTTCAAGTCTTGTTCTATCTGTAACTAGATGAATTTTTTTGTCTGAAAATACTGCTGCGAAAAAATTTATGAAAAAATCTATATAGTTTTCACATAGTAATACTACATTATTGATATTTTGTTTTTCAAATTCTAATTTCTGTCCATAAACATATTTTTTCAGCTCTCCAAAAGTTAAATTTGGATTTATAAAAATTATTTGATTGTCAAATTCACTCGTTATAAATTTTTCTAAAATCATTTTTGATATTTTTTCCTCAATATTATTCGTATAGGGTATTCAATTGCAAATATTGCGCCTATTGCAATATAAGAGATACATCCATTATATAAAGCCCAATATTTTTCTTCCATAAATACAGTAACTATTGATATAATTAAGTTTATAAGACTAAATATACACCAAACATATGTTAATTTTCTTGTGTAATTGCTTGTAAAGTCATTAAGTACACCGCCCTCAAGCATTTTTGCAAATTTTTGAATTACTGTTTCTTTGCTAAAAATTGAAGTGAAGAAAGTCAAAAATATTGTTAAATTAGCAGCAACAGGGTAGAGTTTTACTGCGAATATTTTTGTATAATGAAATAGTAATATTACTGCTAATGTTATTGCAATTGGAATAAGAAATTTTAATTTCATTTTAATAAATCTTCAATTGTATTTACAACATCATTAACAGTTTTTATTTGTTTAAAATTTTCCGGTTGAATTTTTTTATCTGTAAAATATTGTAATTTTACTGCCAAATCAACAGCATCAATACTGTCAAGCTCTAAATCTTCAAATAAATTTGCATCAAGATTAATCAAATCTTCACTGATTTCAAAGTCATCAGTAAGAATTTCTGTTAATTTATTTATTATTTCTTCTCTTGTAAAATTTTTAGTCAATTTGTTTACTCCTGATAAAATTTGCAATTGTTTTAACGGAATAAAAATGCTTAGAATTTTCTTCTTTATCCGATTCTAGTGTTATATTGAACTTCTTTTTTATTGCCATGCCTAATTCTAAAGCATCAATAGAGTCCAGCCCGAGTCCATCGTTAAAAAGAGGTGCATCATCATCTATGTCAGAAACTTTTATATCTTCCAATTCAAGAGCTTTTATTATTAATTCTTTTATTTCATTTTCCAGTGTCATTTGCTTAATTCCTATAATAATTTTATAACCTAATTTAAAATTAATGTCAATTTATATATTCTTTGATTTTTTGCGTAAGTTGTCTTCTGAGTTTTATTTCGCCAACATTGTGGTTAAAGTCAGAAAGTTTAATTTCTGGTTGAACTGTTATTTTATATTTTATAGGTCTGGTTCCTGCATCAAGCGGATTATGATTTTTTATCAAGAAAGGATAATCTGTTTCTATTTTCACAGGAATAATATCTGTATTTGACGCAATAGCTATTTGAGCCGCTCCATGATGAAATTTAGGGTTTTCACCAGGCTGAGTCCTTGTGCCTGCAGGAAAAATTATTATATTATATCCGGCATTCAAAGCTTCTATAGCTGATTTTTTAAAAGCTTCTGTGTCGATATCATTAATTATGTAAAGTGTCTTTACTATATTTTTCATAAAAGGATTATGCAAAAGTTCTTTTTTCGCAAGACAAAGAGAGTCTGGCATGTTTCCGATTAATAGAATAATATCAATAAAACTTGGATGGCTTGCTGTAATTATTTTGCCTTTAATATCTAATAAATTTTTGTCTATATCTAATTCTATTATTTTTGTTGATTCAATTATTTTTATAAAGAATTTCCAAGAGTATTTTACTATTTTAGAAAATATTCTTCTTCTTTTTGATTCAGAAATGAATATAGCCATTACAGGGAATAAGATTAATCCTATAAATAAAGCCCCTATTGCAAATATAGCCATTTCTATTATAACAAGTAAACTTCTATAAAGTTTCATTTTTCTTTACCACGTATAAGTCACTTACAAATATATCACTTTTCCCATTTAGAAAATTAATTAAATCTTCAAAGGTATCTTTTGGTGTCATATTAGAATTATTGCTGCATAAAACATATTTGCCATGAGGGTTTGGTATTGTTGATATTGATACACTTTTAACCCCGCCGATACTTTCGGTATAGCAAAAAATAGATTCTCCAGACACAATGCTCTCTATAAAAGCATAAGGTATAGTTTTATTTCCTGCTGAAATTGAATTATAAGATTTTTTTAGTTTTTTAAGCAGAGAAAAGAGTCCCACCGTAGCATTGTGTACAGAAGAACTAAAACCTGATGGAGATACTTCGCCCTCTTCATTTCTTTGTTTTATGAGTTTTACTACTCTGTCAAAATCCCCATAACAAGATGCAAAAGTGATATTAGGACTACACCCATCATCATATGTTCCATATAAGGTGTACAGTCCTGCTTTCCCAAAACTGTCAAGTTTTCTTCTTATAAGCATTGGTATAAATGAGACATCAATTTCTTCTGATGAAACATAAGAATATTTTTTTATATCGAAAATAATTTCATTCATGCTATTATATTAACACAGAGGAAAGATGATTACGATAACTAAAACAACTGCAATATCTTCGCTGGGAGAAAATCTTGATGAGATTTTTAATAGTGCTTCTGCTGGTATTTTTAAGGGAATGAAAATTACTGCAGATTTACCTGTGATTAAAAATCCTGAGTTTAATTCCCGTTGTAATCGTATTCTTTTACATTGTATTAATCAAATGAAAGATGAATTAGATGCATTAATCGAAAAATATGGCAGTAAAAAAATAGGTGTTGTTATTGCAACTACTAATTCTGGAATTGATACTTTTGAGGATACCGGTAATAAAGGGTTTTTAAAAATGAGTAACCCTGCTGAATTTGTAAGGGATTATCTTGGTTTAAATGGTTTTTATTGCGGAGTATCAACAGCTTGTTCTTCCGGTATAAAAGTTTTTTCTACAGCTTTAAAATTATTAGAAAACGGGATATGTGATGCTGTGCTTGCTGGCGGCGCAGATGAACTTTCAAAATTTCCATTAGCAGGATTTTCTTCTTTGGAAGTTCTATCTAAAGAACGTTCTATTCCTATGAGTAAAAATAGAAAAGGTATGAATATAGGTGAAGGTGGAGCATTATTTATAGTAGAAAAATCTGAGAATTACAGCGGAACTGATGGTATTAATATTTTAGGTATAGGTGAGACTTCAGATGCTTACCATGCCGCAACTCCAGACCCAGTTGGTGTTCAGGCGGCAAAAGCTATGGAGATAGCTATTAAAAACGCCGGTATCCGTTCTGAAGATATTGATTATATTAATCTTCATGGGACTGGTACCGGTGCAAATGATATTATGGAAGCTAATGCAATTTATAGTGTTTTTGGAGACTCCGTGCCGGTAAGCTCTACAAAACCGCTTACAGGGCATTGTCTTGGTGCTTCTGCTAGTATTGAGATTGCTTTGTGCTGTAGAATGCTGGGACAGGAATTTTTGCTGCCACATATTTATGATGGGGAGTATGATGAAAAACTTCCTAAATTAAGACTAGCTAAATTAGGCGAAAAATCCGAAAAAATTAATTGTGTTATGTGTAATGCATTTGGATTTGGAGGAACTAATGCTGTTATAATACTTTCAACTGGTAAAAAATATAATTTAGAAAAAATTCTTCCACATAAATATCCTATGATATTAATTGATGATGTTGTTGAATACAATTTTAATGAAGGTTATATTATTGCGAAAGTAGTTATAAAAAAAGATAATATATTCTTTGATAATGAGATTAACGGTATTTCATATATCACAGGAATAGAGTTTATGGCTCAGACAGTAGGTTGTTATGCTCACTTGAAATCTGGTGAAAATGAACCGAAAATTGGCTTTTTGCTTGGCTCCCGTTCTTATAAATCATCTATAGATAAGTTTGAACTCGGCAGGACTTACTTTATAAAAGCAAAAGAAATTTTCAGTGATAATGAACTTGTTTCGTTTGAATGTTTTATTTATAATGAAAATATAGAGTGTGCATCGGCTATGGTAAATGTTTACCAGCCAAAAGATGCCTTTGAATTTATGGAATAATGGAGCAGTAGTTAAGAGAGCTATGGAAAAATGGGTTTTAATAACAGGTGCAAGCAGAGGTATAGGAAAAGAGACCGCATTATATTTAGCTAAAAATGGTTATAATATAGTTCTGCATTGTAATAAAAATATTCAAATGGCTGAAGAAGTATCCAAAGAAATTCAAAATTTTGGTGTAAAGTCTAGAGTTTTACAATTTGATATAAAAAATCGCGAAGCGTGTAGAAAAATTTTAGAAAGTGATATCGAAAAATACGGCATATATTCAGGAGTAATACTTAATGCAGGAATTGCTAGAGATAATGTATTTCCTGCGATGGAAGATTCTGAATGGGATGATGTAATTGATACAAATTTATCTGGTTTTTATAATGTATTAAAACCTATTATTATGCCTATGATTTCTAATAAAATAAAAGGCAGAATTATTGCAATGACATCAGTTTCAGGCTTAAGTGGAAACCGAGGACAGGTTAATTACAGTGCGTCCAAGGCGGGAATTATTGGTGCAGTAAAATCTTTAAGTCTTGAACTTGCAAAACGTGCTATAACAGTAAATGCTATTGCTCCAGGTGTTATTGAAACTGATATGATTCAGAATTTACCTTTAGATGAGGTAAAAAAAATGATTCCAATGAAGCGCGTTGGAAAACCTGAAGAGGTTGCAAGTTTAGTTAATTATCTTATGAGTGAAGATGCTTCTTATATTACAGGACAAGTAATTTCTGTGAATGGAGGACTTTATTTATGAATCGAGTTGTTGTTACAGGCATGTCACAAATAAGTCCCTTAGGTGCTGATAGAACTTCTGCATTCAAAAGACTTGAGAGGTTTAAAAATTGCGTGAAATATATGCCTGAGCTTGAGCAATATACAAGACTAAATACTAAATTAGCAGCTCCAGCATCAGATTTTATTATCCCTGAGCATTATAATCGTAAAGTTATGCGTACGATGGGCAGAGTAGGAGTCCTTAGTGTTGCTAGTGCAGAAGAAGCATTGAAAGATGCTGGCTTAATTGATGATGAAATTATTACTAATGGTGAAACCGGTGTAAGTTATGGATCATCTACCGGGTCTTTAGATACTTTAATTGAGTTCTATTCAATGATGGTTGATAAAGCTGTTAAAGGGGTTACTTCTGGAAGTTACGTGAAAATGATGGCTCAGACTGCTGCTGTCAATATTTCGCTTCATTTTAAGACTACTGGACGTCTTATTGCTACTTCTACAGCATGTACTTCTGGTTCTATGGGGATTGGATATGCTTATGAAGCAATAAAAAATGGATATCAAACAGTTATGATTGCGGGGGGGGCTGATGAACTTCATCCTACTCAAATTGCTATTTTTGATACTCTATATGCTACAAGTCAAAAAAATTCTACTCCAGAGCTTACTCCATCACCATTTGATAAAGACAGAGATGGACTAGTGATAGGGGAGGGCGCTGGTACTATGATTTTAGAAGAATATGAGCATGCTAAAAAGCGCGGGGCTCATATTTATGCAGAAATAATAGGTTTTGGTACAAGTACTGATGGTACTCATATTACAAGTCCAAATAGGGATAAGATGAAAACTGCTTTGTGTCTAGCTTTAAAGGATGCTAAGATTTCTCCTGACGTTATTGGATATGTAAGCGCTCATGGTACTGCGACTATTCAGGGAGATATTGCTGAAACTAATGCAACTTACGATGTTTTTAAACGTGCAGTACCGACCAGTTCAATAAAAAGCTATACAGGGCATACTCTAGGTGCTTGTGGAGCTGTTGAAGCTATTTTAACTCTTGATATGGCTTATAAAAAATGGTTCTGTCCTACACTTAATCTTCATTCAGTCGATGAAGAATGTGGAAAACTTGATTATATAAAAAATGATGGTAGAGAAATTGATACAAATATAATTATGTCAAATAATTTTGCGTTTGGAGGAATTAACACATCACTTATATTCAAAATGAATGTGTAATAATTTTTTAGTTATTTAAGTATTTTTGAAGGATTAATTTTTTTAATGCTTTTGAATATACTGCTAAAGGATCTAGTGCAATAATTTTATCCAGAGTTTCAACTGCCCCAGTATAATCTTTTAGTTTCTTTTGGACAACAGCTTTAGAGTATAGTGCATCTATAAATTTTTTATCAAGTTCTGTTGCTTTAGTTAAATCTTCTAGTGCTTGTTTTAGCTCAGTTTCTTCTTGCTTTTCGAATGCAAGGATTGCTTGAGCTCTATTATAATACGCATCTATCATATCAGCTTTTGTTTCAATTGCTTTGGTGTAATTTTCATATGCAGCTTGCAGTTGATTTAAATTATGAAATACTATTCCTTTAGAAAAATGAGCTAAGGCATAATCTGGTTTTAATTCTAAAGCTTTATCTAGTGCTTCTAGAGCTTCAGTAAAATCTTTTGAATTTGTTTTTTCTATTCCTAAATTTGTGTAATATTTATAATCTTTTTCTTGTGTCATTGTAGTCTCCTTGAAGTTTATATATTAAGTATAAGGACATCTGGTAATAATATCTTTGCCATGAGAGTCTAGTCCGCCTGTTGGTTTGAGATTAAATTTTTCAGCAGCTTTATCAATAGCAGGGAGTAATGATAGAGTATGTTCTCCTTCGTATGAACCATAATATTTTTCGTAGAAGCAGGCTTTTTCTCCTCCTGATTGTTTGAAATTTTTAAATATATTTGTAAAAATATTTTCCGGTGTATCGCAAATATTTCTTATAATAGTTCTTGCAGGATGGGCTACTGACATATATCCGTATTTTAGTGATGAAATTAATTCTACAGTTTCTTCAAATGATGCAAATGCTTCTGGTATAGTATTCATTGTTGGGTGTGATTTTTCGTAGATTGATTTTGCTTTTAGAATTTGCCGTTCTATATGTTCAGGTATTGGAGGAAGTGAGTATCCTATATATTGTTCTAATGCTTTTTTATATAATTTATAATAAGGTTCTGAACTTTTAAAAATTTGCTTATAAGTTTTGATTGGCTTTTCATATGAGAAATCGGAATCCTTAATGTAGTAATGATGAAGAATTTTCCCTGACGTATATTTCATTAAAGGTCTTTTTACTTCATCAAAGCCTTTTGCTATCATTTCATGAACTTGCGATGCTTCTTTTAGGGTAAATTCATAGCCTAAATCGTTATATAATTCTTTATTTAATTCTTTTATTGTTTCTTTTGTTAATTTAAGTTTTAATTGACTTTTCTTTTTCAAAAATTCATTAAGTGTTTCGTCATAAGGATTTATACAATATGTAAGCAAGTGAATTGCTACAGGACTTTTTTGATTTTCAAGTTTATTTTCTACTGTGGAGATTTCTAGTCCTGTTGTAAGTTTTAGGTGAGAGTACTTTTCTGGATGGCTCTTATAAATTTCAAAAGCCTCTTTAGTGCCTTCTAATGTATCATGATCAGTTATTGACAGCATAAAATGAGTGTTGAATTTTGAATTATATTTAGCAATAGCCTCAGCATTTAACAAAAGTCTTTCTGTTGTAGCGGAGCCATCAGAATTTAATGTATGTACATGCAGATTAGCTTCATAAAGTCCTTTTTTAAGATTAGAATAATCATGGCTGTCTAAGACATATTTTTCTTTTCTAGTTCCTGGTATAAAATTTATTTTGCTTAGTTTAGATACATATTTTTTAAATTCTTCAGGAGTAGTAATTCTATCACATTCCATCTCTTTTTTATATTTGTTTTCCATATTTCTATTTTGGCATGAAAAAATTTTTGCAACAAATTTTACCCATTTCCGTCAATAATTTTATAGTAGCATTTACACTTATTTGAAGATGAGAGAGGTTATTATCTATGAATTTAGAAACTACTACTAAGTGTTTAGATACACTTTATAGTGATTTTACAAATAGTATATCTGCTGATGAGGATATTTCTGTTATAGAGGATGATGTGATTGCTGAGGATAATCCTGTAAAAACATTCAGTTCTATTGCAAAAGAAGATGATATTTTGCAGATGTATCTTAAAGATGTTGGAAAAATTAAGCTGCTAAACTTAAAAGAGGAAAAACAGCTAGGAAAACAAATTAAGGAAGCTAAAGATAGCAAGGCTGAAATTGCTAAAAGAAAGCTTGTACAGGCTAATTTACGTCTGGTTGTCAGTATTGCAAAAAAATACATCGGACAAGGAGTGTTGTTCATGGATTTAGTTCAAGAGGGCTCATTAGGCTTGATTAAGGCAGCTGAGAAGTTTGATTATTCAAGGAATTTTAAATTTTCAACCTATGCAACTTGGTGGATTAAGCAGACAATAATGCGTGCTATTGCTAATAATTCAAAGACTATAAGAATTCCCGTCCATATGGCTGATAAAATTCGTAAGTATAAAAAGATGTATTCATTTTTAGCATTTGAATTAGGCAGAGAACCTACAGATGTTGAAATTGCAGAAAAGCTTTGTTTAACTGTTAAAAATATTCAAACAATTAAGAAAGCAATAATAAAAGAACCTATTAGTTTAGAAACGCCTGTAACTGATGATTTGTGTGTTGGCGATTACATTGAAGACAAAAGTTACAATGCTCCAGATGTCCATGCTAAAAATAATGCTATGAAAGGCAGTATAAATCACCTGTTAAGTACATTAAATGAGCGTGAAAAAAAGATAATAAATTGTCGTTTCGGAATTAATGGAGAAACGCAAATGACACTTGAACAATTGGGGAAAACTATGGGGTATTCTAAAGAAAGAATTAGGCAGTTAGAAGATATAGCTCTTACTAAAATGCGCCATAGAAAAGAGTTATTGCATTTTAGAGATTTTATTGAGGATTAGTTTTTTATAGCAAAAGGGAAATCTCTCTTTTGCTTTTTTATGTTTTTACAAGGGATTTTGCAAATTCAATTGATTGTTCGTTAATTTCACCGCCTGCAAGTTCAGCAAGTGCTTTAATTCTGTTATCCCCATTTAATACATATACTTCAACTTTGGTTTCATCTGCTTGAGATTTTCTTACGTAAAAATGTTTATCTGCCTTTGATGCTATAATTGGCTGATGGGTAATTAGTATAATCTGGTGATACTTGGCTAAATCCTTTATTTCGTCGGCTACACTTTGAGAAGCTTTACCCGAAATACCTGTATCTATTTCATCAAAAATAACCGTATCAATATCATCGGATTGCGCAAAAATAGATTTTATAGCAAGCATTACTCTTGAAATTTCCCCACCTGATGCAACTTTAGCAAGTGGTTTTAAATCTTCAGATACGTTTGTTGAAATTAAAAATTCTACATTATCAGCCCCGTCTGCAGAAAGCTCTTTGGGTAACACTGAAATTTCAAAACGAGCTTTTGGTAATTCAAGATTTTCTAGCTTTTCTTGAATATAAACAGAAAGAACTTTTGCGTAGTCCTGTCGCTTCTCTGTAATTATCGCAGCTTTTTTAACCAGTTCCTCATGAATATTAGCTAGTTCTTTTTCTAGTTCTTCGATATTTTGTGTTGAAAATTCAATTCCTTCAAGTTCTTCTGCTAACTTTTGTCCTGTAGAAATTACTTCTGCAAGAGTACCTCCGTACTTTCTTTTTAGTTTGTCAAGCAAGAATAGTCGTTCTTGTATTTCATTAAGTCTTTCGGTATCATTATCTAGGTTTTGGCTATAGTCTCTTAATTCAGTACCGGCATCACGTAATCTTTCTATTGCGTCAATAAGATTTTGCTCTAATCCTTCAAGATTTTTGTCCATTGATGCAGCTTTTGAAATATTCTGTTTAATTTTTCCCAGAGCTTCCATAATTGAACCGTCGTCGCCATTTATTGCCCAGTAGGATGTTCCTGTCAGCTCTTTTAGTCTTTCTGCATTTTCAAGGACTTCAAGTTCATTATTCAATTTTTCATCTTCTGTTTCTGATTCAATTTCTGCTGATTCAATTTCTGTAACTTGAAATTTTAGGAACTCAATTTGAGATTCTGTTGTATCTGCAGAATTTTTTGCATTTTCTAGCAGATTTTTTGTATCAAGATATTTTTGATAAAGCTTTTTATATTCTTCAAGGTTTGTCCCATATATATCTTTTGCGTAATTATCAAGTAATGTTATGTGATATTTGGGCTGCATAAACACATAAGTTTGATGTTGAGAATGTATATCTAAAAATAAACTTTTTATTTGTTTCAGAAAATCTTGATTAATCAAAGTTCCGTTTAACCTTGTTCTGAGAGAATTCTGGGTGATTTCTTTTGATAGTATTATTTCTGAGCCAAAATCATCAATTCCATTTTCTTCAAAAAGTTTTTTAAGATTATGTTTAGTATTTTCAATAGTAAGTTCAATTACAGCTTTTTCACAGTTATTTTTTATTACATCTTTTGAAACTCTTGGTGCGAAAGCTAAATCAATTGCGCTTATAAGAATACTCTTACCAGCTCCAGTCTCACCGGTAATGACATTTAAACCCTCATGAAAATTAGCTGTTAATTCATCTATTAAAATGTAATCTTTTAACTTCAATTGCTTAATCATATTTACAGAATATCGCAAAACCTGACATGGAGCAATATTTTAATCTTGCTTAAAATATCTATTTGATTCATTGGTTAAAATAAAAATAAAAGGGACAGATTTTTGTCCCTTCGTAAATGGAGTTTAAAATTATAAAGTATTATTTTTATGAACCTACCAAGCGAAGTGCTTCTTCTAGTAGTTCTTTATTTGACGAAATTAATTTATTGGAAATTTCTAATTGTAATTTTGCCATCTGGAAGTATGAAATATTCCCTCTAAAGTCGGCATTTGACATTTCTAATAGACTTGAACGAATTTCACCACTTCCAAGAAGAGGTTTACCGGATTCTTCGGTTTCTATAAAATATCCATCATCAATTTCGTATAGAGCGGCTGCATTATGAAAATTTCTCGTTGTAATACGATATAATGGGACTGAACGCTTACCATTATCAGCTTTACCATAAATAGTGCCATCTTCTTTTATTTCATAATCATCATATTTCCCAAGAAATTTACCATTATTTGGATCAATCCATAATTTGATATTTGTTGTTGGTATATCTAAGGCACCACCTCTTAATGCTGTTTCCTGATAAAGATCTGCGCTGATTGATTTTGTGCCTTGCATAATTTCACCCTTATCATTCAAAATATAGCCTTGTACTGTATTGCCATTTTTTGCACGATATACACCTTCTCCATCAAATGTAAATTCACCGAGACGTGTATATACACTTTTACCTTCTGTAGTTTTTGTTAAGAAGAATCCTTTGCCTTCTAAAAACAAGTTTTCATTTGATGTACCTGGCGTAGATTTACCTTGACTTGTCTTTTTATCGTAATCGTCAGCTATTGCTCCGCCTAGAAATGTTTTAAAATTTACTTGTTTTTCTCTGAATCCGGGTGTATAAATATTTGTCATGTTATCAGCTATGACATCCATCCAGTTTTGAGTCGATTTTTGTGTGTTAAGTGCGGTTACAAAGGAATCATTCATGACCGTTCTCCTTATTATTTTGTTTTTTCTGTTCTTCTTTTTCTTGTTTTGATTTTGAATAGTTTACATCACCATAGGCTATGTTTTCTTCATTAAATCTATTTTTTAAAAATTCAATATTATTTCTCAGGTAGTTTTCAACAGCTTTATCTCCTGGAATAAAATTTGCATTAATTTTTCCTTCTTTATCTACTTTTATAATGACAGAAACATCTTTGTCAAAATCGATCCTGAATGGCTGATTAGTCTTAGCAGATTCTTGCAGAGCTGCAATAAGTGCAGCTGATGCTTTTGCAGTTGATTGTACTTGTTGTATATTGCCTGTATCAAGTGCTTTTTGGAATTCGCTTGCAATGCTTTGATTTGTCATATCTGTATTTTTAACTAAATTAGCAAAAAATAGAGCATCTCCATCTGACATTTGAATGTTTGTATAATCTACAGAGGGAGGTATGTTGGAAATCTCTGTCCTTGAGGTCGCTTGCATTAAGTTAAGTCTGAATACTCCCCCATTTGCTTGCAAATATGCTTTTACTTCATCTGAAAGTGATGAAAAATTTCCATGTTGAATATTCATCATATCTGATGTGCTGATTTCTCCTTTGTAAGTCTGCTGATTTGAATTTTGATTATTATTTTGACTGCTTCCAGATTGGTTATTTCCCGTATCATCTTGTTTTTCGCTGTTTTCAATTTTATTATTTTTATTTTCTATTTTTTTATCATCAGTTTTGTTTGTAATTTTATCGTTATCAGAATCGTCTTGTTTTTCTGTATCCTTAGTCTTTTCTGAGTTTTCACTGGAGGCAGTATTCAATTCATCTTTGAAAGACTTCCCATTTTGATTTGTTCTTTGAATTTTTGTAGAATTGCTGAATTCTGATTTTTGAAATATTGCAGTGGCGGCATTTGATGAAGTTTCAATATTCATTTATAAATTTTCCTCCAGTTGTGCTAATTGTCTTAATACCTCTTTTTCTTCCTCTTCTTGTTTTTCCTTGCTTTGTGCAAAAAATCTTGTAACTCCAAGTTCGGAAAATTGTTTTAATTCTGCGGCTTTTTCTTCTGCTATGTATGCTTCTTTGTTTTTTTCTTTGTGTTTTTCTAAAACTTTTACCGCTTGTTCCAATTTGATTAATTTTTGTTTTTCAATATCTAACTGTCTTTGGGCTTCTTTTCGAATTTCTTCAAGTTTTTCTGCTTTTTCCCAAAGATGTATAAGATATTTATCGTAAGTTTCATACATCATCGGATTTGCTTGCCGCATGTTTATTTGTGTGTCACGTATCTCTTCATTATTTTTCCGGATATTTTCTTCTGCAATAAATACTGCTTGTTGAGCTTTTTGTACTACCTGCAGTTGTTCTTCTTTTTTTCTGATTCTGAAATCCAGAATTTTTTGTAACCTGTAACGAAAAGGCATTTTAGACTACACCTACTTGTCATTATTATGATTGCTAATGACAAGTCTTTAAACATCTAAATGTATGATATATATTTAATGATATTTTAAATTTAGTCAAGTATTTTTACCCCAAATCCGCTCCCCATTTGGTTGTTTCGGTGATACCAGCCTCTATTGCCATAATAATCGGTTTGTCTGCCATTCGGCGCATAATATGGTCGATTCCAATAAGGATTAACTTGCGGTGTTATTCCTGTTGTCGTCCCAAACATCATTGTACCAAGAGTGCTTTTTAAATTTTGCCAGCGGCTTTGTTGGGGTATTCCTGTTTGAGGGTACATTCCTCCATAACTATTATTATAGTTTACAATTATGTTATTCAATCTCTCATCAAAAGGTCTGTTAGGATATGTTCTGTTGAAAACACTTCTTTCTAGTCGGTTTATTCTTGTATTTGAATTTTGCTGTTCATAACTTTGACCAAAAATTGATTGTTCAATTTCTGTTAGCTTATTACTATTGATATTTTGAAGTGGTTGAGTATTATCCGGGCTAAAATAATTATAATTAGGAGTTTGGTAAGTTCTTAAGATATGCCTATTACCTGCATAAACTCCTTCTATACAAAAAATAAGTCCAAATAATACTAATAATATTTTTTTCATAAAACTCTCCTCTGATTTATTTTGAGAATAGCTTAGTTATAGAGCTTTTTTATTCCCTGAGAGAGCTATTTTCTTTTGTAAAAGAATTTTACAAATTAATCAAAGTGTTTTTTGTATATTATAATATTTTTATGAAAAAGAAGGTTATTGCATATCTACATACGCATTGGGATAGAGAATGGTATAGAGAATTTGAGGTATTTAGATTAAGACTGCTTAGAGTTTTTGATAATGTACTTGATATGCTTGAAAAAAATAAAATCCCATCATTTTATTTTGATGGGCAAGTTTCAGCTTTGCTAGATTATCTCGAAATAAGACCTGAGAAAGAACAGCTGGTAAAAATTTTAGTCGCTGAAAAGAAGCTGTATATTGGACCTTTTTATACTTTAGTTGATGAATTTTTAACAGATAAAATTGTGTTTGAGAAAAACATAGAAA
Source organism: Candidatus Gastranaerophilales bacterium (assembly GCA_944323725.1). Taxonomy (GTDB): domain Bacteria; phylum Cyanobacteriota; class Vampirovibrionia; order Gastranaerophilales; family Gastranaerophilaceae; genus Scatousia. The sequence goes on from CALUTP010000015.1 coordinate 33,151, forward strand.
TAGGACTTAAAATTGCAAAAGAGTTTGGCTGTAATGATTTTATAGGTTATCTTGCAGATACTTTTGGTCATAGCAAAAATATTCCACCAATTCTCAAAAAGTTTGGTATAGATAAATGTGTTGTTTGGCGCGGATGTGGGGATATCCCTTCTGAATTTAAATTTAATGGAATTAATACCGTAAATCTTATTAGAGGTTATTTTATGGATATTTTTTCTGCAAAAATGTCTATTGAAGAAAAAGCAAAGTGGCTAAAAAGCAATCTCGATAAAATAGCAGAAAAATCCTCTAATATTTTACTTTTACCAATTGGTGCAGATCATCTTGGGGTTGAAATAGATATAGCTGAACAAATAAAAAATGTGAGCGATATTTTAAAGGATGATTATGAGATTATTTTAAGTTCTCCTTTTGAGTATTTTGAGCTTGTAAAAGATAGATTTGACAAGTTCGAGTGGAATGATGAACTCAGAGATAATAGTAAAACTTTTATTCTGCCTGGAAGTTATTCTGCCCGTATGAAACTAAAACAGTATAATATTAAATGTTCATATTTGCTGGAAGAGGCTGATAGGTTACAAAAAGAAAATGGAAATGAATATCAAAATGTAATTGAGTATGCGTATAAATTATTATTAAAAAATCAGGCTCATGACGGTATTTGTGGATGTTCCACAGATTTAGTTCATCGTGAAAATATTACTCGTTATGAAAAAATACTCCAAATTGCTAATACTGTTATAGAAGAATTAAGGTTAATAAATAATAAGTCTGATAAAGCTTATGAGTTTGAAAGTACGGAACTGAAGCCAGATTGTGAAGTAATTTCGCATTTTAAAGGCTTTGAGAGCAGCCTGCTATACGATACTCAACGTATTCCTGTGACAGAGGATTATACTGATATATACCTACTCCGAAAGAAAACTAATAAGTCTGCTGTTTTAAAACTAGATGTGATTAAAAAGCTTGATGGATCTTCCTCGCTTGAAATTACAAGTGGTTCAAAGAAAATTGGTGTTGAATTTATTCGTTGTATTGATGATGGTGATACTTATAATTTTGGTCCAGTTGAAAGTGATGCAGGTGAAAAAGCTGAAATTATTTCTTCTTTTGAAAAGGATGGAAAATTGTTAATAAAGACCAGTTTTTTTGACGTTCAAGTTTCCTACCATGAGCTTATAAATTTTTGTATAAAGTGGAATAATACTCTTAAAAATCATCTCTGGCAGGTTAGATTTGTTTTGGATGAACCCGTAAATATTACATATTCGGAAGATATGAATTCTTTGATTGAAAGGCATTTTAATCCATTTTATAATATAAGAAAAAATCTTCCTAAAACTCGAGGGCTTGAGGCTAAAACTAATTTTGCTCCAATGCAAAGATATGTTGGTACACAAGGGTTTGGTATTATTACGAAAGGTTTGACTGAGTATGAAGTCTTTGAAAATACTCTTGCTATCACGTTGTTGAGAAGTGTTGGTGTTATTTCAAATCCTAAAAATCCGGCTCGTTCAACTCCGGCAGGGCCTCCAATTGAAGTTCCTGATGCTCAGCTGTTGGGTGAAAATACTGCAGAATTTTCTGTAGGTTTCTTTTCTAAAGATGATTATCAAAAGTATATAGATTTAGTTTTTCCTCATATAGTGTTATAGCTTTGTTAAGAAATGTAAATATGTATTCGATATATAGCAATTATATAAAGCAAAAATACTTTATTAATATGTAAGCAATCGGATTTAAATAAACACGAGATATAAAACATACACTTACTATTTACACTACCTACTACACACTAACCTTCTACACACACGAGGAATTACAAAAAGATTCCAAGGCTCTATCAGAAATGATAGAGTTTTTTTTATCTGTCTGATTTTAAAAATTAAAATCATTCAGATTTTTATCTTATTCAATTACTTTGTATATTTGAGCCTAAGTTAAGAGATAATATATTTTATTAGATAAAAATAATTTATATTAAGGAATGTAAAGATGTAATTAATATATAGCAATTATATAAAGTAAAAATACTTTATTAATATGTAAGCAATCAGACTTAAATAAACACGAGATATAAAACATACACTTACTATTTACACTACCTACTACACACTAACCTTCTACACACACGAGGAATTACAAAAAAAATTCCAAACTCTATCGAAAGATAGGGTTTTTTATTGTTAAAAATTTGGATTTAATTGTAAAAAATCTATTTTTAAATAAAAATCTTATATGATTAATTACCTTGAAAACTGCGTCTTTATACAATCTTAATATAAATTAGCTTGACCTTTTCCCCAAAAAGTATTCTAATTAAATACATAAGTTAATAATCTTGTTTATAATTATTTTGAAAGAAGGAAAGAGGACTAAATGAAAGAATTTACACATACCCGTTTGGACAACAAAGAGTTTACCAAAGAAGAGATTAAGAACTTGATTAAAGAGTATAACATTAAATTTATCAAGCTTCAGTTCGTTGATATCAATGGACAAGTAAAGAATATGACAGTTCCTTCTCAGCATATTGAAAAGATTCTGAATAATGAGATTATGTTAGACGGTTCATCAATAAAAGGGTTTAGAAGTATTGAAACTTCAGATATGTTTTTCTATCCTGATAAGAATACTTTTCAAATTCTGCCTTGGCGAAATCAAGATGGTGCGAATTCTGCAAGATTGATTTGTGATATTTATAATGCTGATGGGACACCTTTTGAGGGATGTCCTAGATGTAATTTAAAAAGAGTGATGAAAGAAGCCGAAAAAATGGGATTTTCTATGAATGTTGGCCCTGAAGCTGAGTTTTTCTTATTCGCAAAAGATAAAGATGGTAATGTAACAACAACGACTCAAGATAGTGCAGGTTATTATGATGTTGGTCCTGAGGATTTAGGAGAGGATGTAAGATCAGATATTGTACTAGTACTTCAAGAAATGGGCTTTGATATTGAGGCTTCTCATCATGAGGTAGCAGATGGTCAGCATGAGGTTGATTTTAAATATGCAGATATACTTACAGCCGCAGATAATGTTGCAACATTCAAGGTCGCAGTAAAAGCTATTGCTGCAAAACATGGCCTTCATGCTACGTTTATGCCTAAACCTATTTATGGTATAAATGGTTCCGGTATGCATTGTAATGTTTCATTATTTAAAGATGGTAAGAATGCTTTCTATGACGAAAAAGCTGAATATCAATTATCCGATATAGCAAAATATTCAATTGGCGGTATGCTAAAACATGTAAAAAGTATCACAGCAATACTAAATCCTACAGTAAACAGCTATAAAAGATTGGTTCCAGGATATGAAGCACCGGTATATCTTGCTTGGTCACTTGCAAACAGAAGTGCATTGTTGAGAGTTCCTGCAAAACGTGGTAACGCAACTAGAGTAGAACTTCGTTCCCCTGACCCTGCTTGCAACCCATATCTTGCATTTGCAGCGATATTGGAGGCTTGTCTTGACGGAGTTAGAAACAAAATTGATCCGCCAGCTCCTGTAGAAAGCAACATATATAAATTAACAACTAAAGAACGTAAAAAACAAAGAATTGATTCACTGCCAGGAAGTCTTGCTGAAGCTTTAGATTATATGGATAAATCTTTAGTAAGTCGTGCCGCACTTGGAGAACACGCATTTAATGAGTTTATGTCATCTAAGAAAAAGGAATGGGATTCATTTAGAACTTACGTTTCTCAATGGGAAATCGATAGATATTTAGAAAGATACTAAAATAATATTTAAAAAGCCTCTTTTTATAATAAGGGGCTTTTTTATTTTATAATTTATAAGGTTTATCCTATTTAAGGTACTAATTCCATCTTGAATCATTATTGTAGTAGTATTATGGTTTGGTTTTGTATTGTTTTAATTTATTTTATATAGAGGGGGAAAAATATGGTCTTACTTTTATCTTGATATTGTTTATACAGGAGAAAAGATGTTTTAATTAGTGTATTATTTTAAATATTGATCGTAGAGAATATCTTGCTGACAGAAATTTTTGAATTTAAGGATTTAAATAAATTCAAATTTGAGATAGAAAACTATATGAATAATTTAAAGAGTACTCAAATAGTCAGTTAATTCTTTCATTGAATAAATATTTTGAATAATAAAAAAGTTTTTACCTGTTTTTTCTTTTACGTATGAAAGAGTTTTACCATCTAGGAAGTCTTCACTATAAGGTCTTAACATTACTGATGGTATAATTACTAAATCCCCATCTTTATCTTTTAAAGCTTCAATTAAATCATCGGTTGTAATAAGTCCTGCAACAGTAATATCCTGTCCCCAATAATTTGATTTTACTGGTATAACTTCTGTTTCAAGATTTTTAATTTTTCCAAGTTTTTTACAAATTTTTTCAAGAGCATTTTTAGCGGCATAGGAGGTTGCAAAAAGAATTTTTGTAGGTTTTTTTATACTTTTTGGAATTGATAATTTTTTAAAGTCTTCAAGTAAAAGTCTTATAGCACCAACACCATCTTCAAGTTGCGAAAAATTTCCATAATATTTCGCCTGTGGAATTTCCTGTCCTGCAAGAAGAAAGAATTCATCAGAACAGCATACTCTTTTATATTTAGAAGCAATTTCGAGTGTTTTAATTGCACATTCTTTATCAACTTGTTTTAATGATTCTTTTCTAAACTGAGTTACTCCTACAGGGACAATAGCTATAGATAATACTGTATTTTTTAATTCTGCTAAGTCAGAAAGGGTTTTTTCTAATTCTTGCCCGTCATTTATTCCTGGACATAGGACTATTTGGGCATGAAAAGGAATTTTATTTTTCCGGAACCATTTAAGATTTTCTAATGCATTCCCTGCATTAGGATTTCTTAGCATTTTTACTCGTAATTCTGGGTTAGTTGTATGTACAGAAACGTAAAAAGGCCCTAAATGCATTTTTTTAATACGTTCTTTATCTTTTTCTGTTAGGTTTGTTAATGTGATATAAGTCCCTTGCAAATAAGAAAGCCTGTAATCGTCGTCTTTGATGTATAAAGTTTCTCTTAATCCTTTAGGCTGTTGGTCAACAAAACAAAATATACATTTATTCAAACAAGGTCTTACTCTGTCAAATACTGCGCTTTCAAATACAATACCTAAATCCTCATCGTAATCTTTTTCTAATTCATATATTTCGATTTCGTCGTTCTTCTTTTTTATTTCAATAGTTATAAAATCATTTTTACATAAAAAATTATAATCAATCATATCAATCATAGGAGTATTATCAATAGAAATGATTTCATCTCCTGACTCAATTTCTAATTCTTCAGCAATAGATCCTGCTATTACCTTATTAACTATTGCGCTCATTGTCTTTTTCAAACCCTTCTATAATTGTTATAAGATTTTTATATTCACAAATAGAGTTGTCTAGAATAATTTTTTGATAAAAATTCTTTTTTGTATATTCGTCATTTAATATTTTTTCAGCAGAGGCTTTAAAATTCATTGCAAGAGCTTTTATTTCAAAAAATAACTCTTTTTTATCCGATTTGTCTAAAATTTCAGCCATAGAAAGTTTAATTTTTGCATTAGCAGAAAATTGAAGCGGATTGTCGCTTAATTTTTCTAATATCAATCGCTTTAACTCTTTTTCTCCAGTTTTTGTAATAGAATAGTACACAGAAAGCTTTCCCCCGTCAGACATAATCTTTCGAGTAGAAATAAATCCATTAAATTCAAGTCTTCTTAATGCGGGTTTTAGTGCACCAAAACTAGGATGAGTATATGGTGCAAATTCAGATTCTATAGATTTTTGAATAGCATACATAGTATAATCACGTTTTGATACTATATATAAAATTAACAATTCTATCATATATTTAGAGTATCATAAATTTACTTAATATTCAAAAATCTTAAGAAACTTTTGATTGCTCCCATAGTATCGTGTCTGTGAGGAATATTGGATTTCGGGTAATATTTTTCATAGTTCCTTATGATATTGTCAGGAAGGCTTTCTCCGTTTCCAAGTGTTTGAAATATTAATTCCAAATATTCATCTTGTTCTTCTCTATATAAAACATCTCGTTTCCTTAAATCTTCATCAGCTTCATAATGAATTAAAGCGTGATAAGCTGCTTCAATACTCTTATCATCTGTATCAAATGGAAACATTGTAATTGCTTCTCTGACAGTCATTGCTCCAACTAAAACTTTTCTGATTAAATCTGATACGAGCAGTCTATTTTCAATTTCTATATCCATTTTTATTTTACTAAATTAAATTCAGACTCTATAAATCTAATCATATGTGCATAATCTTTGCCGAAAAACTGTTCTGCCAATTCTTTGACAGATTCAATTGCCATTTCTCTTTTGGTCATTGTCGTTTTATAAAAGAATTTTTTCCCAACCTTGTATCTTACAAGGATGCTTTTCCCGGTAAGTCTGTCCATAACGGTTTTAATTGTTGTATATGCTCTGTCTATTCCATTTTCTGATAAATTATTTACAACATCTTGAATTGAAATGTCTCTGTCTTCACATTCATCTGTAAGTCCCCAGATTGAATTTAAAATGTCGATTTCTAACTTACCGCAAGCCATATTTTCCTCTACTTTCTTTTCAAATGAATTTCTAATATTGTAACATATAAACTGATTATTGCAAGTTATTGTGTAATCAATATTTACAATTTACTCAAGCTCTAAATCAAGTATATCAGGTTCTTTTTTGAAATTCTTTTTTGTCCTGATTTTGTCATTTCTTTTTTTTGTCTTTATTGAAACTTTTCTATATGCGTTATCTATTGATATTTTTGATAAGGGTTTTTTATTCCTTCTATCGTAAAATGTTAACCAGAATTTTCTATTTATGTTGTCTACAGCAAAAGATATTCTACCTGCAATTTTATCTCCTGGTTTAATTTGTTTAAACATAATTTTTGTATCACCAAATATTGATGGACGGAATACCGAATTGTAGTCATTTACAAGTGCCATATCCAGTCCGGAAAAAGTTTTATCCGACATATTTGAAATCATTATTGTAAGAGTTATAGTATTAACTTCACCAAAAGGATCTTCTTCATGTTTTATGTCGCTGATATGAATATCTAAGCCAGGATAAAAAAGTTCATGTTGTAGTAAAGCTGTATCTTTATATACAGGTAGCGGGACTTTGGTGTTAATTTTTACTTTAATTTCATCTCCAGGAGCAATAAGTACATCATGTCCTTTCCTCATAAGAGCCATTCCAAGTCCAATAGCTCCTCCAGCAGCAGCTCCCCCTGCAAGAGTATATCCTTGTGAAGCTATTGCAGCTTCTAGACCAAGCCAATTCAACGCTACGAATCCACCCGCAACTCCTCCAAGTAGGGTATAGCCTAAATCCTGTGCCACAATTTTGCCTGTTTGAGCTACTGGATTTAGTTTTGTTGACATTTTACCTTCTATTGGAATTTCTCTTCCATCGGGGGTTATTAGATAATCGAAATCTAAAGATATTTCTGCGGGTCTGCCTAATCTTTTTGCACTTTCTGTACTTGAAATCCTTCCATGTGCAATTGTCCCTCGTGGTATAAGTACTCCATATTCTCCAGATACATCATTTACTACTTCTGCAAAGAATTCATCGCCTTCCATATTAATATTGGAATCCAGCACCTGAGAAACTGTCATGTGAATAACGTCAGGGCGTTCCATGTGTTCCACCTGCCCTGTGAAAAGGTCGCTTTCCAGCTGTCTGTACTGATCGGACATTTCGGCATGACCTTCAAAAACCGGATCTGCTATCACTGGTGTTTGAAGCCCGAGAAATGATATTAACAAAAATAAAGCAATAACCTTCTTCATAATTGTATTATACATCATAGATATAACATTTCTAGTTTTTAATAAATTTTTTACCAGTAGCAGCCGCACTCGACTTTTTCGGCTCCTAAAGGTTTTTCATCTTCAGAAGGTCTTACCCAGTATTCATTGTAAAAGCCGTAGTTATCCCATCTTGCCCCTTTTATTCCAAATAAAAGCTGGGTAGCTCCACCCATGTATACGGCTTTTTTGCCCAGTGATTTGCAGTAATCAGCAAGGAATATGCCATATGCACCTGCGCCGATTAGTGCTATATCAAAGTCTATTGTTTTAATCTGCTGTTTCATATCGTTAAGGGCATCAAACCAGTTTTCGTAATTGTAATTAGCAAGATTATCACCTATAGTCTGAACCGGTTTCATTGTAATTAATTCAAATTCAGGCAGCAAATCTTTGTTATTGTGTAAAAGTTCACGTTTTTTATACTGTTTTTCTATAGAGGCTGTAAACGGGTGTATGACAAGAACTTTTTTCGCCTCAAGTATTTTTGTCCAAGGAGTATTTGAAAGTATAGGGCAGATGTTATCAATATTTGTAAGTTTTGCGTTTGCTGGCAGGTAATTCAGGCACATTTCTTTTTCAAACGGTCTGAACCAGCATCCCAGAATGTCAATTCTTGTTGTTACATCTATTAATTCACAGGCAAATCTGGTCAGAGCTTTATTGGTTACAGGGAAAAATCCTGAATTGTTCGTCATTGAATATCTTTGATGGGTGCTAAAAACGTCAATTTTGCGGTTACGTTTATTCCTTTTGAATTCGCGGACGGTAGCGAGTTCAACTGAACCATATCTTGCAATCAGACAGGGGATGTCTTTTTCTAATTGTTCTTTAATTATTTCATCGCCCTCGACTCCGGTGTAAATGTATCTGTCGCCGTAGTTTAGAGGTTCCTTTGCTCCCCTTTTTTGGGTGAAAACCTTGTTATATCAAGCATTTTAGCCAATTTCATCTTTCAAAACCTCCTTTGTTGTTAATTATATTACAAATTGAGGATTTTTATAGTATTATAAAGTAAAGTGTTACAAAACAAGGAGTAAAGAAAGAATGCAGAAGCGCTGGTATGATGTCGAGCCTGTATTAAGCAGAGCAATAGCTCTGTTGGAACAGGCGGATGAAGAATTGCAGGTAGTGTGTGCGGAATATGTAATTGATAAGCTTAAGGATATTGATTTTGAGATGTCGCTGGATGAGCAGTACAATTATATTCTCCGCCGCTGGTATGATAAGAACATTAAGGTTTCGCATGCCATGGAATATTTAAAACATGCTCCGGATGAAATAAGAACCCAGCTTGCTCTCGATATTATTGAGTATATTGAAAAGAACAAATAGGTTACCAGTAGCAGCCGCCTTCAATTTTGTCTGCCATAGGCGGTTTTTCACTGTCAGGCACCCTTACCCAGTGTTCGTTATATAATCCGTCGTTATCCCATCTTTTTCCCTTAATTCCGAATAAAACCTGGATACTGCTGCCGATATGAATCCCTTTTTTCCCTAATTTTTTGCAATAGTCGGCAAGAAACATGCCGTAAGCCCCGGCACCGATTAGAGCAATTTCAAAGTCAACTTTTTGTATTTGAGATTTTAAATCGTCAAGGGCTTCAAACCACGTTGTATAGCCGTATTTGCCCCCCTTCCCCCCTAGGCTTTTTAGCAGGCTGCCGGAGGTTTGCGGCGCTTTAATTATTTTAAGTTGCATTTCTGGTAATATGTCTGGATTTTTATGTAATAGTTCACGTTTTTTATATTGTTCTTCTATGGTTTCTTTGAATGGATGTATAATTAATACTTTTTTACCTTTTAAATATTTAGTCCATGAAGTAGGTTCAGTAACAGCTGACAATCTTTCAAGGTTTATAATTTTGGCACTATCCGGTAAAAAATTTTTGCATAATTTTCTTTCAAAGACATTCCCCCATATTGCAAACAAATCTACATTACCTGTTAATTCGAGCAATTCGCATGCAAATCGTGTTAAATGATAATCATCCGTTGGAAAGAAGCCGGCATTTATTTCTACGGCCTTTCTTGCAAAATCTGTATATTTAATTTTTTTGTCAGATTCAAATGTTAAAAATTCTTTTACTATATCATATTCTACCGAATTATATCTGCAAATAGAAATTGGTTTATCATTTTTAATGCAATTGATTATTAAATCCGTTGCATCATTTTTTGAATATATAAACTTATTCCCGTAAAAAATGGGATTCGGATTTATATGATTTTTCTTTTTACGACACTTGTCTATAATTTTCTGTATAATATCAATTCTCATAGACACAATTATCGTTAATAACTTATAAAATTGCAAGGAATTTATTAATAATATAGCCGACTGGTTATAGTTTTAAAATTTTGTAACATTCAATACCTGTTTACCAGTATGCAAAAGTGCCTTCTTCAAATTTTTCAAGTCCTGCTGGCGTTTCTTTCTGTGAAACTCTGGTCCAGTTTTCATTATATAATGTTTTTTCAAAGAAAGTGTCCCATCTCCTGCCCTTAATTCCAAACAGAAGCTGGGTTGCACCTCCCATGTGTACTGCCTTTTTCCCTAGCTCTTTGCAGTGCGCTCCGAGAAACATTCCGTAAGCTCCCGCCCCGATTAATGCTATATCAAAATCAATTCCGGAAATTTTTGATTTCATATCCTCAAGCGCTTCAAACCAGTCTTTATAAGGTAAATCTTTTTTGCTGTCACCTATCCCCTGAACTGCTTTCAGTGTCAGAAGTTCAAAGTCCGGCAATACATCAGGGTTTTTGAAAAGTAATTTTCTTTTTTCATATTGTTTTCGTATTGTTTCTTCAAACGGGCTCACTACAAGCACCTTTTTACCCTTGAGGTATTTTGTCCACGGGTTGTCAAAAAGCATAGGATGGGATATAGCATTCATATCCATTAATTCAAGCTCCTGATGCAGGTATTTTTGTATGAATTCAACTTCAAATTTTTCTACACGGCATGCCAGAACATCAACTTTCATTGCTGTTAATATTTGTTCACATGCAAACTTTATCATTAAATCATGATTGTTAGGAAAAAATCCTGCAGTATCGCACATCCAGCGTCTTTGCTTATCATCTATAAATCCGTTTTTCAAAAATTGTCTGACCGTTTCCAGTTCAACAGTTCCGAAGCGGCATATCAATTGAGGAGTATCTAAAGCTAGATGCTCTGCAATTAAGGCAAGCCCCCCCCCCCCCTGTATGAATAACCCGTCCGCCAACGGATTTGAGCTTTAGAGGCAGATTTACATCCGGATTTTTACCCCTGATTTTATCTATTACTTTCTGCGCAATGTTTCTTCCCATAATCAAAAATCTCTTTATATATTTTTACATTTGGACAAATTTTATATATTATAGTTTAATCAAATGTATAGCATAATGCAAGGGATGTGTCGATGACTGATGAAATAAACCGGAAAGTTACAAATATTTTCTCAAGACATGACAAAAATCTTCCGCCTGCTACAAAAGAGAAGGTAAAGTTTTACGCAGGTTTTAACTATGTAAGAATTGATAAAGATACCAATGGTAACAAATTTAATGCTGAGCATTTGTTGAAATATGCACAAGGGTGTCATTATATAGTTAGAGTTATGAGAGAATATAAGGGGGATACTGTACTATATAACTATGATGTCCCTAATATGGATTTGTTTAAGTTTATAAAATCCTTTGAAGAAAATACCCTAGATGGAAAAATTATTGAAATAGAAAAATATTTTCCTGATGAGCCTGCATAAAAGAAAGTTAAAAATATGAATTGTTTTTTTGAAAAATACCATAATTCGTTGTTTAAATGTTTAAAACCTTATCAATATGTAGGTGGTGAATTTTTATCATATAATAAGGATTTTAGTAGTGCAAAAATTCGTTTTGCTTTTGCATTCCCTGATAAGTATGAAATTGGAATAAGTAATCTTGGTGTAAGAGTTCTGTATGATTTAGTTAATAAACATTCTGGATACATGGCAGATAGAGTATATGCTCCAGAACCTGATTTTAATCCTAATCCTTTATATGCATTGGAAAGTAAGCGTGCTATAAAGGATTTTGATGCGGTTGGTTTTTCGCTGCAATATGAAATGGCTTATCCAACAGTTTTAAAAATGCTTGAAATGTCTGGAATCCCATATAAAAATACTGATAGAACTGATGATGACCCTATTATAATAGCAGGAGGGCCTTGTGCTTTTAATCCATTACCTATATCAGATTTTATTGATGTGTTTATGATTGGTGATGGAGAAGATAGCATTATAGAAGTTTGTGAAATCTTAGAAAATACAAAAGGTTTGTCTAGACAAGAGCGGATTAGGGCACTTTGTGAAGGAGAAGCCTCTGGACGTTGGTCTAAGTCTGTTGGAGGTAATGTAAAAAAACGTATTGCAAAGTTAGATTATGATCATGCTCTAAAATCTTATCCAATACCGTTTTCTTCATCAGTCCATGATAGAGCAATAATAGAAATTAGACGAGGTTGTGGGAGAATGTGTCGTTTCTGTCAGCCAGGACATGTTACTCTACCAGTAAGAGAGCGTTCTGCTGAAGATATTATTAAAATTACAAAAGAGCTTGTGAAAAATACCGGTTATGATGAATACTCTTTATTGTCACTATCATCAAATGATTATGCAAATATAAATGAGGTAATCAAAGAACTTGCAGTAGATTTTAATAAGAAAAAAATATCAGTATCCCTTCCTAGTCAGCGTATTGACGGTTTTAATTTAGAATTAGCCAATCTTGTACAGAGTGTTAGAAAATCAACAATGACATTGGCTCCTGAAGCTGGTAGTCAGCGACTAAGAGATGTTATTAAAAAAAATATAACTGAAGATCAAATAATTGATGCGGTGACAACTCTATATGAAAATGGTTGGTCAAGAATCAAGTTTTATTTTATATGCGGACTTCCTACTGAAACTATTCAAGATATGGAAGAGATGGCTAATTTATTGAAGACCATCAAATATCGATGTAAGCTTATTAAGAAAGAAAAAAATCTAAATTATGGCATGGATATCACCTGCACACTTTCAATTTTTGTTCCAAAGCCATTTACACCTTTCCAATGGTGCGGGCAGATGAATTTGGATGAAGTTACTAAACATATTAATTATCTAAAAGATTCTTTGAAAAATACTAAGGGTGTAAAAATTAATTATCATGAAAAATTTGTTTCACAAATAGAAGCAGTGCTTACTCGTGGTGATGAAAGCTTATGTAAGTATGTTGAAGCTCTATACAAAAAAGGATGCTACCTAGATGCTTGGGGTGAATATTTTGATAAAAGTGTCTGGCAAAAAACTGCTCAAGAAAACGGAATTTCTCTATCAGAATTAGCAGAGCATGAATATAAGCTTGATGACAATTTAGCTTGGAATTATATTGATATCGGGATAAATGAAGATTGGTTTAAACAAGAATATAATAAAGCATTAGCTGTTAATACAACTAGTCCGCATATTGTGCCGACTTGTCAACAAAAGTGCGTAAATTGTGGTGTTTGTAAGAATCTTGTTACAAGTAAAGTTATGGCCAAACCTTTTAAAGCCAGTCAAAATGCGCAATTGCTTCTTAATGAAATTCCGGAAGATCCTAAAACTTGTAAAAATTACGATAAAAATATATATAAATATAGAATTAAAATTACTAAACTAGGAATTTTGAAGTATTTTTCACATCTAGATTGGCAGAATACTTTTTTAAAAGCAGTTTCAAGATCGGGACTTGATGTTGTATTTTCTCAAGGCTTTAATCCAACGATGAAAATCTCTATGGGAATAGCTCTGCCTTTATTCGTAGAAAGTGAGTGCGAACTCATTGATATTGAGCTTTTTGAAGATATTTCAACAGATGAGCTCAAACTAAAGTTAGAGAATGTTCTGCCTAAAGAAGCAAAAATACTAAGTATTGTTAAAATTGATAAATCATCTCCAGCAATTGATGTTACTGCGCAGTGGGCAGAATATGAAGTATCTTTGCTTAATGAAAGTGTTTACGATTTCGATTCATTGAAGTATAATATAGACAAAGTTTTATCTTCCGAAGAAATTTATATCGAGAAGAAAAACAAAAAAGGTTTAATTAAAAAAATAAACATTAAATCTTCCATTCATTCTTATAGATATGGTGAGAGCAAGAGTTTATTCATAGTGTTAAAAACCGGTCAGAGCCAGTCTGCACCTGAACAAGATGATGGTGTAATTGAATCACAAAATATTCCGGCATTAAGAGCAGATCTATTAATGAATATTATCGCACCGGATACTGAATTCAATATTAAAAGAATAAGGTTCTTTGACAAAGAGTTACGAGAATTATAAGAGGATTTTTTAGATGGCGAATGAAAAAAACAAAAATTTTAAAGAACAACAAAATAATGCAAAACGTATTATAATCGCTGAACGTGATAATATCGCGGCTGTTCTTGAAGGCAATAAAGTTACGGATTTCTTTATTCACAGAGGTGATGTATTGCTTGGTGATGTGTATCTTGCTACGGTTGATAATATTTTACCTAGTATTGACGCAGCTTTTGTGAATGTTGGTACTGATAAAATGGGATTTTTGCATGCTCAAGATGTTATGGGCAAGGGTTCTTTAAAAGAAAAATTATCACCAAAGCAAAAATTGGTTGTACAAGTTGTAAAAGAGCCAACAGGTCATAAAGGCCCTAGAGTTACAACTCAGATAAGTCTTCCTGGAAGATTTCTTGTTCTTATGCCAAATGAGCCGGGTGTAAGTATTAGTAAAAAAATAGAAAGTTCAAAAGAAAGAGCTAGATTAAAAGCTATCATGAATTTGATAAAGCCCGTTGGAGTTGGAGTTATCATAAGAACAGAAGCTGAAGGGCAGTCTGAAGCTGATATTCAGGAAGATTTAGAAATCCTTCTTGAAAAATGGAATAATATTATTACATCTGCTGAGACTTTAACTCCTCCAAATTTAATTTATAGAGATCAAGATTTGCTATATAGAGTTATACGTGAGGCTTGTACAGAAGATGTAAAAGAAATTGTTGTTGATACAGCTTTTGCGATGAGCAGAGTGCAAAATATTCTGCAAAATTGGCATATAAATAAAAATATCAATGTGACTTTATATAAAGGAACTGAACCGCTTCTTGTAGCTTATGATATTCATAAAGAAATCAAAGCAGCATTGAATGTAAAAGTTAATATGCCTTCGGGTGGTTATTTATTTATTCAAACTACTGAAGCTTTAACTGTAATTGATGTAAATAGCGGTAAATTTACAAGCTCATCTACTCAGGATGAGACGATTTTGAAAACAAATATAGAAGCAGTGCATGAAATTGCTCGTCAATTAAGGTTAAGAAATATCGGCGGTATGATTATTATTGATTTTATTGATATGTTATCACGTGCTGATAAACTTGCAATTATGGAGGAATTGGAAATTGCACTAGAACCTGATAAGGCAAAACCTCAGGTTGGTCAGCTTTCGGATTTAGGTTTAGTTGAGCTTACTCGTCATCGTCAGGGGCAGTCTTTGTCTGAAATATTTACAAAGAAATGTCCTCACTGTCAAGGTAGCGGGTATTTTATGAATGAATTGAATTTTGCTACTCCTACTGCTGAGGGTGAATATCGAGCTAAAGCTGCTAAATTAAAACTGCCGGTATCTAATTTTAAAAAGAATAATACTAAAAATAATCAACAAAATAATAAACCTCAGATAGAGGAGATGCCACAAGAGCAAATTCAGCAAATTCAATCTGTCGAAATAGCTGTGGAAAATCCATCAGTAATAGCTGCTCAAGAAGAAGAAAAAAGAGAAAGTAAAAAACGCACTAGACGTACTAAGTTTGATAAGAAAAAAGGCGCAGAAGCTGTTGAGACACCACTTGCGGTCACTGAGGACATCCATACTGCTGAAACTGTATTAAAGCCTAATGAAGAAATAAAACCGGTAATTTCTGAGGAGTTAATCGATGCAAAAGTTGAGATGGCTGAAATTGTAGAAAAAGATAAAAAAGATATAGAAAACGTTATTCAGGCTGTCGAGGAACCAAAATTATCCTCAACTGATAATGATGAAAAAAGCTCAGAAATAGTAGAAAATTCAGAAGAGGTTAAAGAAGAGGTTAAAGAAGAAAAGCCTAAGCGTACTCGAAGACCAAATAGAGGTACTTCAAAACGAACACGAACTAAAAAAGCTGTAAGTGAGGCTAAAGTTGAAGAATAAAAAACTGATTTTAATTGGATTATTAGTTCTAGTTAGTTTAATAATTTTATCGGTGAATGCAGGATTTTGTGTTGATGCTGTTGCTCAGCATACTCCTGCTATACCTGCCGGTACACCAGCTAAAACAGATGTTATTCATAATGTTATTGTAAAATTTGCAATAACTATGATCGGAGTAATTCTGTCTAGTGTTGTTATCTGGTTAGGATTGCTTATTTATAATAAATTTTTTGTTAAATCTTCAATTAGAAGAATTTCTTTAGAGGATGATGTTTTGAGAACTCCTAAAACTATTGAAGAAGCAGTGACATTTTTCATTAAAAAGAATAAATTAACATAGTAGGAGTATTACGAAATGAAGAAAATGCGAGCAGTAGGTGCAATTAGTTTGTTATTAGGGCTATTAATAATTTCAATAATTTTTGTAATGATGATTCCAACTTTACGCAATATTTCCGGTGGAGCTAGTATTAAAGGCAGTTCTATTAAGCAGGAAAGTGTTGAACAACAGGTGGATAAGGCAGTTGAAGATATTCAAAAGATGCGTCAGCAGACTATTAATTATAATCAGCAAAATAGTAATATTGATTATTAATGAACAAATTTTCAAATTTTTCGTTATAATTAATAGCGGAAGGCGGTGATTTATGAAGAAAAATGTAATGTTGTTTATATTTATCTTAATGGGGTGCTTTTTATTTACTATTGAAGTTAAAGCTGATGGATATAATAATATAAATCTTCCTTTTCAATTAACTCCTGATTTATTCAGATTTTCTGATAGTAATCCTTTTTGGATAAAAATTGGCAGTACCAAATATTATTTAATGCGCACAAGAGCTGATGGTAATTATACCTATAAAGATTGTCTAGGTTATGATATTACTAAAAAACGATTATTTGAACCGTTATTTGATTTAGAAAGTGATGGTGATTCTTCTAAAATTACCTCAGCAGAGCTTGCAAAGGCTGGAATTCGTTTTGTTGCACTTGGTAATGGTGGAAGTCTTCAACTAAGTGATAAATCTCAAGATTATCCACTTGAAAATATTGCTTACATTGATATGAATAAACTTACTGTATCCTCACGTTCTTCAATTAGACCATATGGCAGTTTTGCCATGTATGTCAAAACAGACAGAGGCAGTTTAAAAAAATATATTGGTCATGTTGATTATCAGCGTCCTGTTGATTTGCAAAGGTTATTTTAATTGATTTTTTACCCAATCAGTAAGCACTCGCATTGGTGAACGAGTTAGGGCAAGTGCCCATTTAGGAACATTTTTTGTGATTACACTTAATGCTCCGATATTTGCACCCTCTTCAATTGTTACTGGTGCTACTAAAACTGTATTGGAGCCAATTTTTACATTGTCTTTTAGTGTAGTTCTACTTTTTTCCTTTGTAAGAGGATTGTAGTTAGCAGTAATTGTTCCAGCCCCGATATTCACATTTGAACCAACCTCACTATCTCCAATGTATGAAAGGTGGCCTGCGTTTGTATTAGAATTAATTTTTGATTTCTTTACTTCTACAAAGTTTCCAATTTTTACATTATCTGAAATTTCTACTCCGCCTCTTAGATGAGCGCAAGGCCCTATTTTGCAATTTTTTCCTATTTTATTTTTCCCTTCAATGTAAGTTGCAGGAAAAATAATTGTATCTTGTCCGATTTCTGTATCTGCACTTATATATGTTGTTGATGGATCTACTATTGTGACTCCATTTAACATATGTTTTTCGTTGATTCTTTTTTGCATTATCCTTGTAGCTTCGGCAAGGTGAAGTCTTGAATTTATTCCGAAAATTTCTTCGTTATTTTTCATTATGTATGCGTTTACATTTAATTTATTTTTCTTGCCCCATTCTATAATATCGGTTAAATAATACTCCCCTTGAGCGTTGTTGCTTGTTAGTTGAGAAAATGCTGGCTGTACTTTTTCCCAATTAATACAGTAAATCCCTGCATTAACTTCTTTTATTGCTTTTTGCTCAGGGGTTGCATCTTTTTCTTCAACTATACATTTTAAGGTACTGTCAGATTCTCTTATAATTCTGCCGTAGTTAGCAGGGTTTTCAAAAATCGTACTCATTACAGTTAAGTCTGAATTTTGAGTATTATGGAATTCTATGAAATTTTTTAAAGTGGCCTCAGTAATTAAAGGAGTATCCCCGCATAATATAAGCACAAGACCTTTGTAATTTTTCAGCATTGGACAAACCCTTGAAACGGCATGTCCTGTCCCTAATTGTGGGGTTTGGAGAACTGTTTTTGCATTTTCATAATTGTTTTTTACATATTTCTCAACTTCTTCTGCTTGGTGTCCTACAATTACAAAATTTTCATTTGTAATAGTTTTTACATTGTCTAGTACATATCCTACAAGAGTTTTCCCGAAAATTTCATGTAAAACTTTAGGGGTATTTGATTTCATTCTTGTCCCTTTACCTGCAGCAAGAATAATTGATTTTATATCCATAGCGATTCTCCTTTTATTGTAATTATAATACCATAAATAAGCATTTGATTAGAGAAGTTTAGATGAAATAATTAATTATTTCTTAAGTATTTACTAAACTAGAATTGTTTGAGATAAAATGTAATTATAGTAAGAGTAAAATAAAGGAAATTGTTATGTGGGATTATTCTGAAAAAGTTATGGATCATTACAGAAACCCTAGAAATGTCGGGAAGATTGATGACGCTGATGCAGTCGGTTCTGCCGGTTCGTTGACTTGTGGTGACCAGTTGAAAATATATTTAAAAATAAAAGATGGAATCGTTACTGATGCAAAATTCCAAACTTTTGGCTGCGGTTCTGCTGTTGCTAGTTCAAGTATATTAACAGAAATGATTATCGGAAAACCTATAGATGAAGTTAGAAAAATTACCAATAAAGATATAGCAGATCAATTGGAGGGGTTACCTCCAGAAAAAATGCATTGCTCAGTTATGGGCTATGAAGCATTAGAAGATGCTTTAAAAGATTGGGGTAATGATAATGAGTATCAGGATTTAGAAGATTTAAGAGAAGAAAATGAAAAAAAAGAAAAAATTGTATGTACTTGTTTTGGTATAACTGAAAATATAATTTGGGATGCTATAAAGCAAAATGGGCTTACTACTGTTGAAGAGGTTACTAACTATACCAAAGCAGGCGGTGCTTGTGGTAAGTGTAAGGGGATAATTAAGGATATTATTGAAACTTATTACCACAAGGAAAAAGAAGAAAAGAAAAAAGAACTTTCTCCTGCTCAAAGAATCCTTAAAATTAACAGTATTATTGAAAATCAGATTTCACCCGAACTTCAAAAAGACGGGGGGGATATTACTTTGGTAGATATTGATGGTAATAAAGTCTTTGTTAAATTGAGAGGGAAATGCTCAGGATGTAAAAATTCTACGTTAACCCTAAAATCTTTCGTCGAAATGACCTTAAAAGATGCAATTAGTAAAGATATTGAAGTCGTTGAGGTTAACTAAAATGGATAAAAAGTTAATATATTTAGATAATAATGCTACAACAAAAGTTGATGAAAGAGTACTTGAGGTTATGCTTCCTTATTTTAAAAATGAGTATGCTAATCCTTCTAGTATGTATGAATTTGCTAAAAATCCCGGACACGCCTTAAAAGAAGCTCGTGGAAAGTTAAAAGATTTTTTTAATGCTGCTAATGAAAAGGAAATTATATTCACATCCTGCGGTTCAGAAAGTGCTAATATGGCGATTCGCGGGGTGCTAAATATGAATAAAAATAAAAAACATATTATAACTACAAAGGTTGAGCATCCTTGTGTATTAAATTTGTATCAAACTCTTGAAAAACAAGGATATTCTGTGGATTATATCGGTGTAAATTCAAATGGTGAATTAGATTTAGCACAGCTGGATGATGCTATTAATGATGATACTGCTCTTGTGTCTGTTATGTACGCAAATAATGAGACTGGTGTTATTTATCCTATTCAAAAAATTTCTGAAATAATAAAAAATAAAAACCCTCAAACTAAATTCTTTGTAGATGCAGTGCAAGTAGCAGGAAAAATCCCTATTGATGTTCAAGAATTAGGGGTTGATTTGCTTGGCGTATCTGGTCATAAATTCCATGCCCCAAAAGGTGTGGGTGCTCTTTATTGTAATTCTAAAACAGTAATTACGCCTTTAATTATTGGGGGACATCAGGAAAGAGGAAAAAGAGCAGGAACTGAGAATGTTCCTTATATTGTTGGATTAGGTAAAGCAGCTGAGCTGGCTCAAGATTATTTGAAATATGAAGCTACTGAAGTTAAGAGATTAAGAGATAAGTTAGAAGCAGGTATTTTAAAAAATATTTATAATGCAAGACTTAATACTGGAGCAGCTATTAGAGTACCTAATACTACTAATATTGGCTTTGAATATATTGAAGGGGAGCTAATATTACTTCATTTGAGCGATTTAGGTATTTGTGCAAGTTCTGGAAGTGCTTGTACCTCAGGCTCTTTGGAGCCTAGTCACGTCTTAAGAGCAATGAATGTCCCATTTACTGCTATTCATGGCAGTATTCGTTTTTCTTTAAGTAAATTTACTACTGAAGATGAAATTGACTATGTAAATTCTGTTTTACCAGATATTATTGAAAAAATAAGAAATATTTCACCTTATCAGGATGAACTTGCAAAGTTAAAAAAACTTAAAAATAATTATTAATAATGGCAAAATATTTTTTTATGTCTTTTATAATTTTATATATATTATGGAGGTTTTATTGTGCGAATTTACCCTATAGGTGTTTGTAATAATCAGTCTTTCGGATATAATAAGCAAGCAAATGATCAACTTAATGCAATTTTGCAATCGGATAAGAAACATAAAGATATTGCTCAGACTTATCTAGAGGTTAATAAATTGTGCATGAAAACAGAAGATTTAATCAGAGCAAAAGACGTAAAAGGTGATA
Source organism: Candidatus Gastranaerophilales bacterium (assembly GCA_944323725.1). Classification (GTDB taxonomy): domain Bacteria; phylum Cyanobacteriota; class Vampirovibrionia; order Gastranaerophilales; family Gastranaerophilaceae; genus Scatousia. The sequence goes on from CALUTP010000015.1 coordinate 54,156, forward strand.
AGTCTTATACTGAACCTGTAAAAGATTTATTCGTAGCTATGAAATCTGCACTTGCTGAAGCTGTTAATAATCTTTATCCAAGTTTAAATTATGGTGTTAAAGAGTATGAATCTTATAAAAATGATTCAGAAAACCATTTGAAAAAGTTCCCAGATGATGAAGATCATTGGACTGTTTGGATGAAAGATTCTTTTGAGATATTTCTAAATGAGGAAGATGTTGATGCTGATGTTGAACAGATTGGAGATTATGATGATGTTTCTGTTAATAATCCAAAATCGGATGATTCTTCTAAAGCAGTGCAAAATAAAATGATAAATAATGGTTACCAAAATAAGTTCTTAGAATTATATTCACCTAATCGCTGGTCTCCAGTCGGTCTTGATAGTTTAGGTGGAATGGATGAATTAAAAGCAGAAGTTATTGATAAGATAATTTTCCCAATAAAAAATCCAGAATTAGCTAAAATTGATGAAATTGAATACGGTAAACGCTATCCTAGAGGTATTTTACTCTATGGACCACCTGGTTGCGGCAAAACTTTTACAGTGGAAGCTCTTGCGCAGGAACTTCAAATTCCATTATTAAAGCTAAAAATTGCTAAGGTCGGTTCTTCTTATATAAATCAGACTTCAATTAATTATGAGAAAGCTTTTGAGTGTGCAGCAGAGTTATCAAAGACTAATAAAACACCTGTTTTATTATTTATTGATGAAATGGATGGTTTAACTCAAAATAGAAACGATAAATCTTCTCCAGATGATTTGAAGCAAGTAGGAACTCTTTTGAATTTAATTGAAACAGCAAGAGATAATGGAATTATTGTTATTGGTGCAACTAATAAATACGATATAGTTGATGAAGCTGTAAAGGCTAGATTTGATTCTCAAATATATGTAGGATTACCTGATGAAAAATCAAGAGCTGAAATTTTAAAAGTAAGTTTAAGTACAAGAACTAAAGGTAAGGAATTAGCACAGTCTCCAGAAAAGCTTAAAATGATTGCAACAGTTACAAAAGGTTTCCCTAATAGAGCTCTTTGTATTTTAACAGATAAGGCTGCTCTGATTGCGCGAAATGATAATAGAAGAGAGATCCGAGTTGAGGATTATATGAATGTCATTGCAGAAAATCAGCACTTAATCGTTAAGGAAAATATATATAAATCAAGTAGGGGTAGTGCTATAATTGGTTTTAAAAATAAATAATTATATAAATGTATTGAACAAAAGTATTAGGATTTTTTTAGTTTAGTACTTTAGTCCTGCTATTTTTGTATTAAATTTCATTTCTCGGAAATTAAGAGTACGTTCAATAGTTTTTCTTCATATCGAGTTTTATCCTATGTTTAAGGAGTTATGATATGAAGAAAATAACTTTTTTAACAGCTATATTATTCTTTTTATTTGTAAATTGTAGTAGTGATTATTCCTTTGCAGTGACTTCTACTCAAAATATTCTTGGTAAAATTGAAAATTCATTATATGGATTTCAATATACAGGTGAGAGTGATTCTTCTAGACTTGATAGAATTGAGAAGTCTGTGTATGGGACTTCTAATACTTCTATATCTCAAGCTCAAAGAATAGAAAAATTAAGAAAAGACTTATCTGCGGATTTAATAGGGCAAGAAATTACTCCTGTTGAAGATACTTTTGCTGAACCTGATGATTATGTTGCATATGAGCCCCAGCAAAAAGAGGCTTCAAATATAACTTATCCTGCTGTGGATGCTCTAGAAAAAGAAGTTTTTAACAAAATGTTTCCTTCTCAAGATATTACAGTAAGATTATCTAATTTAGAGAAAAAAACTTTTAATAAAACTTATAATGATGATTTAAATTCTAGAGTGGAAAGATTAAAGGCTCAAATTTCTCCAGAATCCCTTATTGAAAATCGGATTGCTGATGCTTCTGATAATTTTTATGATGATGATTATGTGGTACCAAAGGGGGGAACTTTTCATATGAATAGGTATGAATCCCCTGATAGATTTGATTACGATGCTTTTAATGCACGCAGTAATTCTATGTATGACGATTATGATTCATACTCATCAAGGCCTGCTAAAAAAGCTTCATTATCAACAGTAGAAAAGAAGCTTATGAAACAGAATTATTCTAATGATACTATGGAAAATAGATTGGCAAGAGTGGAATCCCATATGTTTGGTACTGTTTTTTCAAATGATGATACTCAGACAAGACTTGATAGAATATCCAGTGCTTATAATGCTCAAAAATCAGCAGGGAAATATGACTCGAATAAATTTGCCCAGAATATGACAACTGGTGTGCAAATTGGAATGTTGATACTTATGGTTCTAGCTTGCATTCTTTAGTTTCCACTAGTATTATCAGTTTCAGGTTTTTTGAATAAATTTTTTAATTCATTCAGACTATCTTTTGTGTTTTGAAGTTGGTTTTTCAGTTCTTCTGCAGTTTGTTTTGCGGAATTTTTAACTTCCTCTACACTTTGTTTTACTTCTTCAATTTGTTCCTTGCGAAGCTGCTGCATATTTTGTTTGCTTGCTTCGAGTTGATCTTTTAAAGTTCCCCCTTCTATTTGTGAGGTATCGCATACAGAAAGCCATTTGAATGATTTAACTGAGCTTTTGCTTTCTATTCCTCCATTGAAAACTGCTTTGAAATCCTTATAATTTTTACTACCATTTGATAATTGAGGAATTTCTGCGATATTTTCTGATTTTGGATCTGTTGTCATTGAATTTATGATATTACCTGTTAGTGTTCCAAATTTCGGAATATATGAGGTTAGTTTACTAACTGATAATTCACCTATTGGACCTAATGCCGCTACGATATCAGCCCCTAATCTCCCCAGTATTGTAAGATTTGCAGAGGTGTTAATAAGGTTATAATTTCCAGTAATATAATATGCCATGGATGGACCGGTTGTTTTTATTGACTTAATCTGTGCCCAGCCATTTTTTAATGTCATTTCACCTGTTATTGATTTGAATTCTGATGCACTTTTCATTACTGGCATGTTAGCAATGGGCGAAACTAAAGCTCCCATTATCCCGTTGGAGATAATGTTTTGAGCAAATAGCAGATTTTCAAAACGTCCAATATTTGCAAATTTCCCATCCGTAATTTTAAAATCAATATTGCCAGTAATTGATTTCATCATATCGTTTTGTGTTTTAGAGTAGCTATTTAATGTTAAATTTTCAGCGTTAAAGCTTAATGTGCCAGATAGGGCATTTTTTAATCCGGCTGTGCTATATATTGCGTTTTCTGCATTCATTCCATTGCCTTGAAAATCAATGTTTGTTTTACCGTTTATTAGATTAACTGAGATGTTTCCGTTAAATTTTCCATTATATGCACTGCCTTGTAGATTATTTAAGTAAAATATATTATTATTGAGGCTGAATTCCCCATTTAAGTCTGTAGCTACAATATTCCCGCTTTTGAATTTTGAAACGGAACCATTACCTTTATTTATTTTAATACCTATATCTGCATTAGCATTAGATTTTATTGTGCTGGAGTTACTTTTTGCAGAGGTTGATGATACAGACGCTTGAGTCACAGGAAGTCCTTCCATTGCCTTAATAAGTGTATCTGAGTCTATTATAAGAGCATTATAATCTATTGAATTTATTATAATTCCTTTGCTAAAATTTGTACTTACAATGGTTTTTGCATCCATAATTGAATTATCAATATTTATTGTAGGAGTATCTATTGTGATTGCTTGATTTGTAATGTCTACAGCCATATTTTTTATGTTAGTTTTTATTGATGGCAAGGATAAGGATGGAATATTTGCAAATCCTTTCATTTTTGGATTTGCAGGCTGCCCATTTAGTGTTATATCAAATTGTGTATTCACTTTTGAGTCTTTAAAGCCTGGAATTGATGCTGTAAGCATTTCTGAGGTTTTTACATTTATATTATCTAGTTGAGGTTTAGAAGATAGATTATTAATTGCACCTTTTACTGAGATGATATTAGTTGCTCCAGAGATGTTATTTTTGATATTATCCGATAACGTTTTTGTCCCGCTAACTACATATATGCCGGTGTCTGATAATTTGATATTATCATTTGAAATTTTAATACCGCTATTTATAAGTGTGCTATTATTACATAGTTTATCAATATTAATTATAGAAACATAGTTAGTTGGGTTTGCAAGAAGCTGAAAATCAATATTTTGAGTGTTATTATTTCCAGATATGTTCACAATAAGCGGGAGTTTTCCTTTAGCTTGTACATCCAGTCCTAATTCAGTTGGGATTATTGATTTTATGTCAGAAGCTAAGATAGCTCCTTTTGCTTTTATATCAATGGAAGGCTTTTTCCCAGCATAATCTTTTATTTCACCTAAAATATCAATTTTAGAATTATTAAATAACATATATGTGTTATTAATTTCTATATTTTCGGGGTCAATTGTAATTTTTGATAAAGGAACGGTTATAATTGCAAGTGGATTAATAAATTCTATAGAATTAATGTCAATAGTACCTTTGTAACTGGTATTCTCAGTGTTAACATTAACTTTAGCTGTTTTTAGTTTTATTGTTGATTCAGAAGGTTTATTAAAAATATCTAGGTTATCTAAGCTTAGATCTAATGATGGCTTTAAAGATTGAAAATTCCCTATTAAAGAAGCATTTGCTGATAATGTACCATTTTTGATGTTATTGTCTTTGAGTAAGCCAATTTGTCCTGCAGCTGTGATAAGTCCTTTTAATAGCAGTTTATCTGCTGTTAAATTTATGTCAGTTGTTGTATCGTGATTTATTGTCCCGCTTAATTTTAGTGGTTGTGATAAAATTGTAAAGCCAGTATCTTTTATTTTAATCCCATTATCAGTTAAATCTATATTTGCTTTAATATTATCTATTAATATATTATACAGTGCATATTTGATTTTTGCTGAAGGTATTTTGAAATATCCGGATGATTCTATATCCTTTTTGTTGCTTTTAATATTAAAATCGGCATTAATTTCTCCTGTTGCGCTGAGAGTTTCTAAGTATTTGTAATTAAACGATTTCGCTATGCTGTTTATTATTTTGAAGATATTATTAATTTTGGTATTGGATTTGAATGCAAGGTTAAAATGTGTATTTTTGCCGGTTTTAAAATCTCCTATTATTGTTGTTTTCTCATTTAATGCTGTATATAATTCAGAGTTAAGAATAATCTGTTTGCCTTTAAAATCAAGCATAAAATTACTATCAGGAAGTTTTTCGTTATCAACTAAAATAGTTATGCCCTCAATATTAATTAATCCTTCAAAATGAGGGTTTGCTATTTCTCCAGATGTTTTCAAATCAGTTTTTATGTTTGCGCAAAATTGATTTTTATGAATTGTTTGGAAAATATCTAAGATATTTACGAGCTCATATTGATTTTCTTGCTGTGCGCTCTGGTTTTTAGGATTGAATATCAATTCATTCAAGTCTAAATCAGGCATAAGCTTGTTAAAAATTTTGATATCGTAATTAAATTGGTCATTGCCTTCTAATGTTATTTTACCCTTGGTTTCTGCTTTAATTTTTTTATTCAGAATAAAATCTGAAATATTTAGTTTTGTCCCTTGAATTGAATATTCTTTTTTATTGTTAATATCAATAAATGCAGTTTTATAATTATTTATTTTGATATTTGGCATATGATTAGATAATTTAAATCCGAATGGCAGTCCGAATGATTGGGGGGAATTTTGTGTTAGATCTTCTTCTGAAGATTGCTTTAGAATATAGTCTTCTAATATAAATTTCCCATCTTTTTTTATTTTTAATGTAATTGCAATATTATCAGCACCTGCAGTATCTAGTTCTATCCTTTTTATAAGTAATGGTATTAGTGAAATTTTTACTTGTGCATTATCAGTTGACAAAAATTCATCATTGTCTGGTGTCATAATACTAATATGAGAAGCTTTTACTCCGGTTGTGAGCTTTGGGGTTGTGACCATTTTAACATTTTCAAATTTAACCTTAAACCCTGACAAATCTTCTATTACTTTTGATAAATAATGGCTGTATGAGTTCACCAATGGTGAAATTGCAAATGGTATTAGCAAAAATAATATATATAATCCTAAAATAATATAGCCGGTTATTAATGCTGGCTTTTTAAGTCTTTTTATATCCATATAACACATCCCTTTTTTACTCTTTTATTTTAACATAAATTTTAAATAATTAATATAATTTTAATTACTACTTGTTTGATTAATTGTAAAGAGCTATTTTTTAAGAGTTTCAGGATAACAGTTCCAGTTTATATTTTTGTTTTTGCGAAACCATGTAAGTTGGCGTTTTGCGTAATTTCTGGTGTTTTGTTTAAGTCTATCTTTTGCTTCTTCAAGTGTCAATTCCCCGTCTAAAAAGGCGATAACTTCTTGATAGCCTATTGTATATATAATGTTTGGAATCCTCCCATGTTTTTTAAGCAGAAATTTTGTTTCTTCTATAATGCCGTTTTCAAACATTATATCAACTCTTTTATTTATTCTTTCATATAATTCTGCTCTTGGAAAATTTCGTCCAATCCATTCGACTTCATATTCAGAATCTTTAATTCCCCTTGCTTTGTTAAGAGGTTTACCGCTTATTTTAACTATTTCTATTGCCCTAATAAGTTTTTTCCTGTCAGTTGTTGCAATTGATTGGTCACAATCATTATCCAAGTCTATAAGTATTTTATATAGTTCATTTGTATTAAATTTATTCAGCTCAGTTCTTAACTCATAGTCTGGTTCAATTTTGGGTAAGTCATAATTCTCTAAAAGTACTCTAAAATATAAGCCTGTTCCACCTGCAATTATAGGCGTTTTGCCTCTTGATATAATATCATTAATACATTTTTTAGCATCAGTCTCATAAAGTCCAGCAGAGTAATTATATTCTGGGGCAACAATATCAATCATATGGTGTTTTATACCTTGCTGTTCATCTAAAGTAGGTTTTGCACAGCCAATATTAAACCCCTTATATACAAGTCTTGAATCTGCTGAAATAACTTCTCCATTTATTTTTTGTGCCAATTCAATTGCATAAGATGTCTTCCCGCTTGCGGTTGCACCAACTATTGCTATTACTTTATTCTTCGTCAAGATTTTTTTCGTTTTCTCCGTTAAATTCTTTGTCATAATACAAAAATATTAGCACAATGATGTATACCATAAAATAAAAGTATGCAATCATCATTATCATATAAATGAAAATGTTCAGCATAGCAAAAGTACTTGCAAAAGAAATTACGAGATTTAAAAATGTTATATACAAAAATAATCCTAAAGATTTTGGAAATTTTATAAAGACTTTTTTAATAGATTTAAAAAGAGCGATAAGAGGATTTAGAGTTTTGTATATTATTTCAGGAATCCAAAGCATAAATATAAACGTGATAAATGAAGTTGCCCCCATAAATAGCAGGTTCCATTGACTTAATTTTAATAGCTGTGTTTCGCTTAAAGAATCCAAAAACACTTTCATTTCCTGTGGTGATGCCATTGCATTTTTTAATTGTACAGCTGAAAAATCAATTTTTCCGATATAATGAATGCCTATTTTATAAACTAAAATATCAAATAACCCGAACAAAATTAAAAATATTAGAGCCATACCAATAAATGCTAAAAAATATTTTCCAATGCCAGATGGAATTGTTTTGATTAAATTTAAGGTTGCTTTAGCTCTATCTTCATCCAAAATAAATTCTTTTTGAGAAATTTCGATAGTTTTTTTCACCATAAAAAACCAGCCGCTGCAAAACGCACCTAGCATACATAACAAAGTGATGAATGCTGATATAGCTTCAGGTATGGTATCTACAACTCCTTTTGCAAATGATAGATATATAGTTACTATCCACATAAATAATACTAAAGGTGTTGCTAGAATTATTCCTTCATTTGTTGTTTTATAAGCATTTTTAAATAATTTAAACATACTATATTCTACCCTCTATTTCTTATTTTTATTATAGACAGATTACTTAATAGCTTCTTCCTGTTTTTTTTGTTGCTGTATTTTTCTTTTTCTCCGTCTCATTAAATCAACAAAAGCCTCAAGTCTTGTTAAATAACCTGCCTTACCAGTCTGTTCATCCATAATTAATGGTAAAATTGGTATATCACAATTTGCTCTCATTGCTGGAAAAATATTCTGCGACATTATTTCCGGCATACAAGTAAATGGACTTATATGAATGATTCCATCAATACCTCTTTCATTTGCATATGCAACATCTGATACACATTCAAGTGCATCTCCGCCAATATCTCTCATAAGGTAAGGCTTTGCAAGTCTATTTGCTCTTTGTAGGTGAGTCTCTCCTTTTCTAAATGCTTTTGGAATGATTGCATCCTTTAAAAAGCTGCTAACTGTAAGGCTTTTTCTAGTTTGAACACCCATTTTACCAAGTTCTTTTACAATATCCTGATTAGAAAATTTATCGCACACAAGGTAAATTTCGCCTGTTATATCAACATAAAGCACTTCTTTATTAGGATTGTATTTTGTTTTATCCATTTCAGCAAAAGCGAGTTTCTTTGCTTTGTTTAACTGACGAGTTGTCATAGCTCCATCTATAATTTTTAAAGCTTTAATAAAATGCTTTTCAGCTTCTCCATATGTCATTTCTCTCGCTCTATAATATGACAATTTTGTTTCTAAATCGTCTAGAATAAATACTTTTCTCATAGCAAGTATAATAGCTCTTAAAAATAATACTGGATCATTCTTCCCGCTAATTTGTTTTAGGAAATTGTACATTCCCTTAATTCCATCATATAGAGTTAATTCAATATAATTTGCTTTATAACCCATATCAGAAAGTGCATTTTTAATGCAGGCTCCATATTCTCCAAGTCTGCAAATTCCAGGTGATGAAATCATTGCAACATAATCCGCACCACCTTCAACAGCTTCAATAAAGTTACCTAAAATTAATTTATATGGAAGGCATATTGCTTCAGGAGAGTGTTTTGTCCCAAGAGAAAGTGTTTTTTTGCTTGTATATGGCGGGATAAAAGGTTCAACACCCACTTTTCTAAGTGCTGCTGCCCAAGCTATATATATTGTTCCCATATGAGGAAATGCTACTTTTATTTTTTTATTGTCTTTTTTCATATTGATTTGCTTTCTAGTTTAATTCTGTACTTACGAATTTTAAATCAGGATGCCTTGCTGCAAGTGTTTCATCAACTCGTTTTACCGGTGTGTTGTGTGGTGCTGATAAAACTATTTCAGGAGTCTTTTCTGCTTCTTTTGCAATTTTTATCATTATTTCAGCAAACTCATCCAATTTTTGTCTGGTTTCTGATTCTGTTGGCTCAATCATAAGAGCTTCATGTACTATCAACGGGAAATAAACAGTTGGAGGATGTATATTCCCGTCCATAAGCCTTTTAGCTATATTAAGTGTAGATACTCCATAATTTTCTTTTTGATATTCGCCTGATAGCACAAATTCATGCATACATGGTTCATTATATGGTAAGTTATAGTATTTCTTAAGTTTTTCTTTCAGATAATTTGCATTTAATACAGCATCTTCTGTTGCATTTTTAAGGTTTGTGCCCATCATAAGTATATATGCATATGCTCTTACTAGTACACCAAAATTGCCATAAAAAGATTTAACTGAACCTATTGAGTTTATTATATTGTAATTTCTATAGTATTTTTCACCATTAAATTCAATTACAGGGGCAGGTAAAAATTGTTTTAGTTCTTCGACTACCCCAACAGGTCCTGCACCAGGCCCTCCTCCTCCATGAGGAGTTGCAAATGTCTTATGCAAATTGAGGTGTACAACGTCAAAACCCATAAGTTTTGGATTAGTATAACCCATAATTGCATTAAAATTAGCTCCGTCATAATATAGCAATGAACCATTTTCATGCATTAGTTTTGAAATCTCAAGTACATTTTCTTCAAAGATACCAAGTGTATTAGGATTGGTCATCATTATTGCTGCGACGTCTTTGTTTAGAACTTCTTTTAGTGCACTAATATCCACTTGACCTTTTTCGTTTGATTTAACTGATATAATTTCAAATCCGCACATATGAGCGCTTGCTGGGTTTGTGCCATGTGCGCTATCTGGTATAATAACTTTTGTTCTTAAATCATTTTTGTGTTCAAAATATTTTTTTATAATCATCATGCCGGTAAGTTCACCATGTGCACCAGCTGCGGGTTGCAATGATATTGCATCCATTCCTGTAATTTTTTTAAGGGCTTCTTGTAGTTTGTACATAAGTTCAAGGGCGCCTTGAGAATTCTCATCATCCATAAGTGGATGTAGGTTGGTATAACCCTCTAGTGAAGCAAGGAATTCGTTGACTTTCGGATTATATTTCATTGTACAAGAGCCTAGAGGATAAAAACCTTTTTCTATACAGAAATTACGATCAGAAAGCTCTTTATAATGCCGCATTACTTCAAGTTCACCTAATTGTGGTAGTCCGCATTCCGTACGCAAAAAATTCCTTTCTAAAAAGCTCAAATCTTCTTTCTCGTCTGTTAGACATATCCCCTCTGAATTATTGCTTTTCTCAAAAATTGTTTTCATTATTTTAAATTATCCCCTGCTTTTTTAAATCCTTTTTGATTTTGTCGAGTCCTGACTGAATTATTCTTGAAATTCTTGATTGTGAAATATCAAATTCTTCCGCTATTTCTCGAAGTTTTTTCTCTTTAAAAAATTTATATTCAATAAGTTCTCTCTCTCGTTTAGGAAGCTTTTTCATAGATTCAAGTATTTGACTTTTTAGTTCAGAAAATTCAATTGCTTCTTCTGGAGTTTTATCTTCAGCTTTTATTTGTGTAGGTACTTCTGCCTCTTGCATTTCATCAATAGACAATATGGTTTTGTATACTTCACATCGAATTTCTTGATCACCTTCTGCTTCAATGTTTTTTCTGTTCTTTAGTGAGTACCATTTATATCTGCGTCTGACTTCATTTCTTATTGCCCATTTTATTGCAGTGGATAAATATGTGCTATTATAATTTTCTGGCGAGGTATTTTTAAATAAGATATATAAAGTGTGGTTTCCAATATTAATAAGTTCAGGTAATTCCACAAGATGGGAAGTCGAAAACTTCTGATATTCAACCTTTGCAATTGTTTCTACTAAATTTTTATAATCCCGAAGATTAACCTTTTGTCCAGCTGGCATGACTATAACAAATCCTATTAATAGCGTTTATCCACAATTTCATATTAGCAGAAAAAAATATAGAATACCAGACAATGTAATTTCTCTTAACATAATTTATCGTTATAAAAAATGTAAGGAGATATAATATGAGAGTTTTATTTTGTACAGATGGTTCTAAAATAAGTTTTAGTGCATTGGATAATTTTTCGCGTTGGGCAAAAAATGATACTGTAATTGATGTTATTAGCGTAATCGATTGGACTTTTTTACCTAATGGTATTTGCGTAGAAGAGGATGGTTTTGCTTCTTCTTGTGCGAATGTCGCAGATAATATTTTAGATTGTGTTCAAAAGAAAATTGAGGATTCGCCTTTGAATGTTGGTAATCGCATAAAACAATGTGGAGAAGCTGTTGAAAGTATTTTGGAACAGGTAAAATCTCAAAAATATGATATGATTTTAATGGGTTCTCATGGTAAAAAAGGCTTGCAAAGCTGGCTCGGTTCTGTATCTAGAGATGTGATTAATAATACGGGTGTTTCTTCTTATATTTCTAAAAATTCAAACAATTGTAAAAAAGTACTTTTTGCAACTGATGGAACGGATAATTCCAAATATGCTGTCTCTGAAGCAATTAAGTACTTAAATTTAATTGATAAAGAAATCTATGTTTGTATGGTAAGCGAAAATCCAAATTTATTATTTCTTGAAGGTACTTTAGATACCCATTGGCTTCTTGAAATTGAAAAACAGCAAGAACGCTATGCTACGGCAGTTATTAAAGATGTTAAAGATAAATTGCAGGAATATAATTTAGGAGTTGTTAAAAGTGCACTTTTAACAGGTATTCCTGCTGAAAAGATTATTGAGTTTGCTCACAATGAAAATATAGATTTAATTGTAATGGGTACTCGTATGAAAAATAATAAAACTGATTATTTTAGGGGTTCTGTAAGTAAAAGAGTTCTTTCTGTTACTCATAGTGACGTTTTTATTGTGAAGTAATAGTTACATTTTTGAAAATTTTTATCTATGAAATATAATAATTACTATGTTTAAGTATTATGGGAAATTTATACCTTATCTATTTTTGTTTCCTGCGGGAATAGTACTTTTAATATTCTTTTTTATCCCATTTTTCCAAACTTTTTTATTAAGTTTTCAAGATTATTCAACTAGTATATATCATCCAGCTTTGGTCGGGGTTGAAAATTACGTAAAACTGTTCCATAATCCTGTTTTTTATAAGGTATTGTGGAATACTTTTATATACTTATTTGTTGCGGTGCCGATTTTAGCTATATTACCTTTGTTTATTGCAATTTTAATTAATCAAAAGATTCGAGGGGTTACTTTATATAAAATAATTATTTATTTACCAGTTATTGTTTCAATAGTAGTAGCTGCAATTGCTTTTAAGTGGTTGTATGCAGATCAAGGAATTTTAAATTATATTGCTGCTTCTATCGGGGTTAACGCAATCGGTTGGCTGACTGACCCAAATTATGCATTGTATTCAGTTATTCTGGTTACAATATGGAAAGGGATAGGTTATTATATGATAATTTATCTTGCAGCATTGATGAGTGTCCCTAAAGAATTGTATGAGGCTTGTGATATTGATGGTGCAAATTTTTTAACTAAACACTTAACGGTAACTATTCCTCATATAATGCCTACTATTGCTTTAGTCACTACTATAAGTGCTATTTCTGCTATGAAAGTCTTTGCTGAAATTTATGTTATGACTAAGGGAGGCCCTCTTAATTCTAGTAAGACAATTGTATATTATATTTATGAAAGAGCTTTTGAAAATCTTGATTTAGGCTATGCTTCAGCTATGGCTGTTGTTCTTTTAGTTATTGTAATGGTATTTTCTTTGATAAATATTTTTTGTTTTGAAAGGAATAAGTATCAATTATGAAAAGATTTTTAGAAAAATTTTCAATACACTTTGTTTTGATTGTTGTGTCATTACTTTCTATATTCCCTTTTATATGGTTAATTTCTACTTCTTTAAAAGGAGCTGGTGAAAATATTTTTGCGTATCCTCCAGATATTATACCTTCAGATTTTACTTGGGACAATTATACTGGAGTTTGGCAAAAAGTTGATTTTATAGGATATTTTGTTAATAGTATGATTGTAGCTGGAGGAACTGTTATTCTTAATTTGATTTTGTCTGCTATGGCAGGGTATCCTTTAGCAAGGATGCAATTTAAGGGGAAAAAGATTGTATTTTTCTCAATTCTTGCAACTATAATGATTCCTTTTCAGGCTATTATGCTTCCTGTATATCTAATTACTTTAAAGTTGAATCTTGTAGATAGTGTGAATAATTTCGCTGGCTACATTGGTTTAATAATGCCATTTGCAGTAAGTGCTTTTGGAATTTTCCTTATGCGTCAGGCTTTTTTAGGAATTCCAAAAGAAATGGAAGAGGCTGCTATTGTTGATGGATGCAGTGTATGGCAATTGTTCACAAAAGTCCTTTTGCCGATGGTGAAACCTTCATTAGCAGTATTGGCTATTTTTACTTTTATAGGTTCTTGGGGCGAATTTTTATGGCCTAGTATTGTGTTGACTAAGGAAAGTATGTATACTCTGCCAGTTGGGGTGAATAATTTGCAAGGAATGTTCAGTTCAAATTGGAGATTTATTGCTGCAGGTTCTATTTTAGCTACTATGCCAATAGTTATATTCTTTCTTGCTATGCAAAGATATTTTATTTCTGGTGAAAACGATGGGGCTGTTAAGGGGTAATAATGATTAAGATAGAAAATATTTTTTTTATATTTGCTTTAGTTTTTGGTTTTCTGTTTATATTTATCACTCCTCCTTTCCAGTCTGTAGATGAAAATTTTCATTTTTATAGAGCTTATGGGATTGCTTCTGGTGATTTTGTGGCAAAGAAAAAGGATTTTTCAGTAGGTTCTTTTTTCGCCTGTTTCAGTTTCTAAACTTACCCAATCTTATGATAGTATTGTTAAAAACATAAATTCTAAGACGTCTTTAGCTGATATAAAGCAAAATTTTAAAATAAAGTTAGATAAAAATAATAAAACTTTTACAAATTATCCAAATACAGCTTTATATAGTCCAATTCCATATTTGGCACAAAGTTCGGGTATTTTTATTTGTGATTTATTTAATGCTCCTCCTCTTGTTTCGTTTTATTTAGGCAGAATTTTTAATTTAATATTGTATATTATTTTAGGTTATTTTTCAATAAAAATAATTCCTATTTTTAAATTAGCAGTATTTTTAATTTTGTTAATGCCAATGAATATTTCTCTTGGAGCGTCAATGTAATCTGATGCAACACTAATTACTGCTAGTCTCATTTATATAGGAATTATTTTAAAATTTATTGTTACTGATAAAAAATTATCAACTGTCGATCTAATACAGTTATCTTTTTTAACAGTTATTCTTGCCCTTATAAAGCATCATTTTTTCTTATTACCTCTTATATTATTAATTCCAAAAAAATCTTTTGGGGACAAATATATTCTGAAGCTTTCTTTATTAGTGTTCCCTGCTATTTTTGCCTGTTTAGCTTGGAGCAAAAATATTTCTGACTTGTATATTCCATTACATGAAGGCGCTGATATGTTTCAGCAGATTGATTTTATTATTCATAACCCAATTAGTTTTTTTGTCATTATTGTTAAAACTATTTTTGTAAAAACTTTAAGAATAATTATTACTATGATAGGAGTTCTCGACTGGCAGGATACTAGACTTGATATCTTAACTTATATTTTCTATCCTATAGCTTTAATTTATGTAGCATTGAATTATTATGATAAAAAAGTTAAACTCTCCAAAATCCAGACTATAATATTAAGTTTAAGTCTTTTAATTTCTTATTTTATAATTGTGACCTATATGTATTTATCCTGGTCTCCAGTTGGAAGTGGTATTGTTACAGGTCTAAATGGGAAGTATTTTATAACTCTCTTACTACCGCTGTTAATATTACTTGCATCTAAAATAAAAACCAGTTTCATACTTAATAATAATTTGATTTTTACTTTTAGTTTTTTTGTGTTATTTTCAGCGGTAATTTCTTTACTTATAAGATTTTATAATGTTTTCCCAAATCTTTATTATCAAATTTAATCTTCATCATCAAGAAAGATATCTTTCGATGTGCAGGTTTGAAAGTTCTTCAAAATAGCCTTATCTAAATCATCTGATGCTACTAATTTCCCATTTAAATATGTGATTTCAATTTTAGCCTCAGGCCCTTCATTAAACTTTTCAAGAAGGTATTCAGTTCCGCCTTCTTCTAGCATTACCATTTTTGTTATGTCATTCATTACATCAAATACATATCTTTGACGATTAGAAATTCCATCTTTAGTTGAGATTAGTGTATTTGCTTTTTCCATCTCGTCATAAGCTTCTTTGTAGTGTTTCATATGTTTTAAAAGAACTGCAAGATTATAATGAGCTTCGTAGTTCATTGGTGCAAGTTCTATAGCTTTGCAATAAGAAAGTCCTGCGTTGTTATAGTCGCCGTTGAGATGGTAAGCAAGTGCTAGATTATAGCGGGCATCATAATCTTTTTTTAAAATTTTTACGGCTTCTTTATAAGCGTTTATTGCTTCCATTAAATAATGCTGCTGATATTGCCAGTCATCATTTAGATAAATAGACTTTTGTCTGTAAGCTACACCCATATTGTAATAAGCTAGACCAATATTTGTCTTATAACTTCTAAGGTTGCTGAATACAAACGGTATATATACTAATTTACGTCTTATCCCTAGGATTTCTTTGTATTGATTAATGGCTCCATCAAAGTCTCCTAGTTTTTCTGCTGAAATAATCCCATAATTCATTCGTGCCATAACATAATTGGGGTTATATTTTATCGAGTTTTCATAAGCATCTACAGCTGAATAGTAATCTTCAAATGCGACATAGATATTCCCTAGATTTAACCAAGCACCATAATGCTCTGGGTATAGTCTTAATCCTGTATTATAATAATCAATTGCTTTTTGAAATTTGAGCCTTTTAAGTGCTTTATCCCCTTTGGCTACGTAATACATCCCTTGTACTTTGTGAATTTGTTTTTTATACCAATCAGGATAAATAAATATTGATGCTATAAATGCAACAATCAGAATGAATGAAAAAAATTTTTTTAATCTTATTTTTAGCACGAAAATATCTCCATACTTAAATTATATTATACTTTTTCAATTATTCTTGCAAGTTAATTAGTAAAATTTAATTGTAACGAATTATTAATAATTATTACATAAATACTTAAGATTAGCAATTTAAAGAGATAAAAAGTTTTTATATAAGTAAGGTAGGTTAAATTAATTTTGGAGGTTAGGAAATGGCTGGCGAATCAGTTAGTGGAATATCTGGATATATGCCAATCTGGGGTAACTATCAAAATCAGGTATTGCTTGGTGATATGATGGGATTGGACTCCGGATTTGGATTAGGAATGGATACCAGCATTTTCGGCGGATTAAATGGTATGTCTTCTATGATGCCTTTTGGTGGGTGGAATTATGATTCATACTACCAGAATATGGATAGATATCAGCAATTTATGTATGATAATCAAGTGAGACAGGCTGAACGCTCAAGATTTGCTGATTTAAAAGCTAATGCTCCTATGGAAGGGATTCAGCGTCAGGCAGAAATTTTACATGAAAAAATTCTGCAAAATGAACAGGAACAGATTATTCCGGCGTTGAAAGCTTATATTGAAAGTATAAAAACTGCATATTCAAATTCTGCAGATACTTCTGAACAGCAGTTATTGAATAAAGCGGTAACTTTATATAAGCAAATTTATCAAACAAATTTAACTGATGATATAAGAAAAAATGGGAATGGATCATTTGAACAGGGGCTATATCAAACATTATCATTTGGATTAGCTGATAAAAGAACAGCAGAAGAAAATATCTCAGAAATCAATGGTCAGCCGGTTAGCCGTTGGGAAACTGGTAAAAAATATGTAGGTAATGCAACTGGTGGTGCAATTATTGGTGCAGGTTCAATGTATTTACTATCTTCTTTGAAATATTTCAAAAATGTATTCAAGAGTAAACCTCTAGTAGCTGCCGGTATTGGTGCAGTTATTGGTGCACTTTCAGCAATGGGGCTAGGTGCTATATCTAATTCAGATAGCAAGAATAGACTTTCTTAAGTAGTGTGTATATATAAAACTAAAAGGTGTGTGCAGGAGGTTGAAAATTCAGCCTCTTTTTTTTTATTATTGAAAAAAGAAGAAAATATGTTATAATAGAATAAATGATGGAATTTATAAGGAGGTTGACTATGGGAAACGCACTGATAGCAAGGAAAAATGGGGGGGGGGCAAACTAGTTTAAGCTCCTTATCCCGTATAAAGCCGTTAATATTTAGAGGTTTTACATTAGCAGAGGTTCTAATTACTCTTGGCATAATAGGTGTTGTTGCAGCAATGACACTTCCAACTATTATTGCTGATTATAAAGAAAAAGTATTGGTGACACAGGTGAAAAAATCATACTCCCAATTACAAAATGCATTAAAAATGTATGCAGTCAAAAATGAATGTTCTGATTCAGGCTGTATCTCAGATGTAAACGGGACAAATGAGGATATAACAAGAAAACTATATGAGCAATTTAAAGGAGCAAAGTATTGCGAAAGTAATAGTAAATTTGAACTGTGTAAAGGGTATGATATAAAAGGAAATACTCCACAAAATGATGGTACAGGAACGATTATAAACGCTGATGGTTTTTCTTTCCCTTTTTTTATAAGTTCTGATGGAGCAATTTATCAATTAAGACAAAGAAGTCAATGTATTACAACTTCAACATATAATAAGCGGGATGAAAATGGTTTTTTTGTTGATGAGGATGGAGATGGTGTATATGATACGGTCACTACAATTTCGGATAGTTGCGCAAGATTATATTTTGATGCAAACGGTCCTTTAAAAGGTCCAAATCAATTTGGAGCTGATGTGTATAGATTAGATATAAGAAGTGATGGTAAATTATATATTTCAACGACTCAACTTTCTAAGACTTTGACAACTGATAAGTTGTACTATACCCCACATAATTTAGGTGGAAAAATAGAAAAATAAAGATACATGTTTTTTAATATGTTATTCATATTGAACTTTTTTTTTACAGATGAGATTGAACTTATTATGAGCTTTCTTTTCTGTATTTTTAAGCGGTTTAAATATAAATACTTTAGATTTGTAATTATCTCATATTTTTATATGATAAATTTATTTCAATATTATATGAAAAGTTGATGTGTTATTTTAATCGTTTTGTAATAATAAAAATGTTGCTGTTAAGCGTATTTTTTATAGGTGGTTTGAATAATATGAATTTACATGAACAATGTTTGCTCCGTTATCTTAAAAATCCTGATGAGCTTTCTTATTCTACCGAAATATTGAAATTAAATAATTTTATTCTCGAAAAAAGATTTATTGTTAAAAATTTTGTTGCCAAATCTTCTAATATCACCTATACTGATAATATAGATTTGGGATAATTTTATTATGCTTAAAAAAATATTATATACAATTTGGTTTTTGTTATTTCTGGTTTTAATTTTTGCAACTGTTAAAAATGCAAATTTTAATGCTTTTATTAATGTTATTGAGAACAGAACTTTTGATTTAAGGCAGAATTTTATGATTAATGCTGGTGCTAAGTCTGTTAATAAAGATATTGTAATTGTTGCTGTTGATGAAGCCAGTTATGAGTATATTTTGGATAAATACGGTGAATGGCCGCTTTCAAGAGATATTTATGCTAAACTCGTTGATTATCTTGAAAGTAAAAATCCTAGAAGTATAGCTTTTGATTTAATGTTTGTAAAATCCTTTAAAAGCCGGCCAGAATCTGATAAAGCTTTAGTTGAAATATTTGGTAAGTATCAAAATGTTTATACTGCGATGAATTTAGATAATCAGCCAGAAGACCTGAGAGTTCCCCCAGTCCTTCCTGAAAAATTGAGTGTAAATGTTGAAAATCACTCTAAAAATATTGATTTTTCAAATTTGACTTTTACTAATTGCAGATCTATTCTTCAAGAAATTTTAAATATTACTTCAAATATTGGTATGATAAATGTGGCAAGGGCAGATGACGGGATATTAAGAACAATGCCTATTTTTGTTAAGTATTATGATAAATATTATCCCCAATTAGGTTTAAAAGTTGGTTTAGATTATATTAAGGCTGTTGAAAGGTATTCTCCAGATAAATTTATTATTGATAATAAATCCAATTTACTCTTAGGCGATAGAAAAATATATCTTGATGAAAACGGAGGCGCTATCCTGAACTGGTATGGCTCTACTGCTACCTATCAACATATACCTATATATAAACTTATTAAAGTTGTTAATGGTGAAATTAAGGATGAAGGTTTTGATTTCAATAATAAAATTATATATTTTGGAACTACTGCATCAAGTTTATTTGACATAAAAACCGTACCTGTAAGCAGAACTTATCCAGGTGTTGAAGTTCAGGCAACTTATGTGAATAATATTATTGATAATAATTTTATCAGAAAATTGGACAAGTCCTATACAATTTTAGCAGGTATTATATTAGCTATTATTACAGGTGTGATTGTTATGAAAGTAACATCTGCATTTGTTGCCTCTCTAGCCTCATTGTCCATATATGTTGTATATATTCTTGCTAGTTATTATGCTATGAAGTATGGAAATTTATGGTTAGAAATAGTTTATCCTCTTTTATTAGCTGTTATAGCATTTATTTCAGCGTTTATTGTGAAGTATCTTATTAAATCAAGAGATTTTGAACAACAATATAGACTCGCTACTACAGATGGACTTACTGATTTATATAATCACAGGTATTTCCAAGAGCAAATGCGTATGCAAATAGAAAATTCAAAGCGCTATGAAACTGAATTTTCTTTAATCATTTTAGATATTGATTTCTTTAAAAAATTCAATGATACTTTTGGCCATCAAGCAGGGGATGCGGTGCTAAGGCAAGTTGCTCAGACTTTAAAACGTAATGTTCGTTCAACCGATATTGTCTGCAGGTATGGTGGTGAAGAAATGAGTATTATTCTTCCTAATACCGGAAAAAGTGTTGCTTATTCTACAGCTGAGAAAATTTGCAAACGTGTTTCTGATAATAAATTCAAACTTATTGGTGATAAGGAAGTTAATGTTACAATCAGTTTAGGTGTTTCAACATACCCATATGACGGGAATGCAGCATCTGAACTTATTGAATCAGCAGATAAACGTCTTTATAATGCTAAAAATAATGGTAGAAATCAGGTTGGGCAGTAAAAATTTATTAAACTGTAATACAATTCAGTTGTTCCAAAGTTTTTATTATAGTTGTGTAATTTTCTTCAGTTACAAGAATTGAGCGGATTTTTGCAGCATTTTTAATTCCCGCAATGTAGTATGGATAAAATTTTCTAAAAAATTTAATACCTGCCCTTTCTCCTCTTAGTTTAATTTCTTCGTCAAGATGCCATTTTAGCATTAGGATTCTTTCATCTAGTGAAGGAGGGGGAAGTTTT
This sequence comes from Candidatus Gastranaerophilales bacterium, assembly GCA_944323725.1. Lineage (GTDB taxonomy): Bacteria > Cyanobacteriota > Vampirovibrionia > Gastranaerophilales > Gastranaerophilaceae > Scatousia. Next base: position 74,894 of record CALUTP010000015.1, read on the forward strand.
ATTCCTGTATGCAGGTAATTTTCAATTCTATAAAGTAATGTAGGATCTCCAAGCACTCCTCTGCCTATTGCTATCCCATCTGCACCAGATTGTTCCAAACATTGTTCAGCTGTTTCAATTGATACAATATCTCCATTTGCAAAGACTGGTATATCTACATTTTCTTTTAGTTTTTTTATCATTTTCCAGTCCGCATTACCTGAATATAATTGAGATCGAGTTCTCCCATGAATGGTTATAAATTCAGCTCCTGCCTTTTGCATTTTTTCTCCGAATTCTACAAAATTTAATTCATCAAATGTGTAACCAAGACGAAATTTTACACTTACTGGTTTGTTGGTGCCGTCTTTTACAGCTTTTACTAAATCTGATGCAAGTTCTGGTGTAAGCATAAGCGCACAGCCGTCTTGTCCTTTTACTACTTTATTTACGGGACATCCCATGTTAATATCAATCATATTGGCTATTGGGGTAAGATATTCTGCTGCTGCACGCATTAAATGCGGTTTATGTCCGCTTATCTGGTAAGAAATAGGAGTGTGATTGTTATCCCTTTTTATAATATCTCCGCCTTTTACTTGTGCTAGAAATTCTGAGCTAATCATTTCTGTTGTTAAAAGGCAGTTTTTAGAATATTTTCTAATAAGACTCCGTAGAACATAATCGGTAATTCCTGCCATAGGGGCAAGTGATACTCTGCTTTGTATTAATTGTTGTACTTTTTCTTTATTTCTCTGCATATTGTTTTAGTTCTTCAGCTCTTGACTTTGCATATTGTTTATACTCATCATCCGGTACATTCGCAGCTGCATATTCTGTATAATATGAGTATGCTTCTTTGTATTTACCTAATGTATCATAATCTGAGGCTATCATGTAATTTAAAATTGTAAAATCAGAGGCATTTAAGTTAAGTGCTTTTTTAAAATCAGTGATGGCTTCATATAATTTTTTCTTTGCATCATATATCATGCCTCTATAATATAGTGCATAAGCGTTTTGATTATTATAGGATAATACTTTATTAAGTAAGTCAAGACTTTCATCATATTTTTGTTCATCATAAAGTTTTATTGCATTATCTAGTGCTATGCTATTATTTTGTTCTTTAATTGAAGCTAATAAATCTATAGCATTCTGGTTAGTTTTATTTAATGATACAGCTTTATTTAAGTAGCTTTCAGCTTCGCTATAATTACCCATGTCAGAGTATAATGCTCCTATATAATAGGCTATATCTGTATCAGTTGGTTTTAGTTCTAGTGCTTTTTTGTAATATTCTATAGCATTAGGATAATCATCCAGATTCTGGTACGCTGAGGCTATTCCAAGCATAGAATCCACTGTCGCAGGCTGAATCTTCTGATACTCTGCTATAGCATTTTTATAATCATTATTGTTAAAGAAGTCTGCAGCTTTATTTAGTTGGGTTCCGATTGCTTCGTCATTTATTGATTTTATTGCTGTTAAAATCTCTGAATTATTAGGAAATTTTGTCTTTGCATTATTTAGTGTTGCAATAGCAGTATTAAAATCTTTCATTTGCCCTTGAGCTATAGCAAGGTTTGTATAAATTTCTCCTGTAGTATCTTTAGGTAAGACTTCTTTATATAAAAGAATGGCATCAGCAAGTTTACCTTCTTTGTGAAGTTTTAGGGCATAATCATATAACATGCCTGATGTATCTGCGCCATTTGAATTTTTCTTTACGTAATCTATAAATTGAGCTGTAGTCATTGTATTTTTAGCACTATTGAATAATTCATTTTGAGCTGCAGTATTCGCAGGATCCATCGCAAGAATTTTTTTATAAGTTTGCTGCGCTTCTTTATCTTGTCCTAAGGCAGCTTGGCACTGTGCTTTATACAGATTTGCATTGATATTATCTGGATACAGTATTAATACTGAATCGTATGCTACAATTGCTGTTTTGTAATCACCTTTTTGCTGATATAGGGTTCCTACATTAATTCTGGTATTAATGTTAGAGGGATCAAGCTGTTCTGCTTTTTTATAATAAGCAAGAGCTTCATCAAGCTTCCCTTGCTTTTGAAGTATTGCTCCTAAATTAGATGTTAAGTCAGAGTCTGAGGGGTTTTGTTCTAGTTTTTTCTTATAAATTCTTTCTAATGAATATAATACATCTTTATTATCAGAACTTTTGGTTAAAATATAGTTGTATTCTTCAACAGCAGGTTCCTCTTGCCCTAATTTATCAAGCAATTTTGCATAGGCAAGTCTTAGTGAAATATCAGTTGGTGACACTGATATTGCTTTTCTATAGTATTCGGCTGCTTTAGGATCATTCCCTAGCAGTTTCATTATATCTCCGACTTGAGTATAGCTGTCTTTTATATTGCTCTTGTTTCCAAGAGCCTGATTAAATTCATAACCAGCTGCTGCAAAATTTCCTTCAGCTCTTAGTTCTTTTGCTTTTGCAAATCTTGAATCAGGGCTTGTGTCAAATTTTGATATTGAAAGACATTTGCTTAAATTATTTTGAACTGGCCCTATCCCTTGAACTGAGTTTCTTGCCGCTTCAGCTGTAGGGTAATATTGCATATAAAATAGGGCACTCCGGTAATCATCAGCAGCTTTTTCCCAGTTTTTTTCATTATTTGCATAATATGCGCCTCGAGCAAGGTAGGAATTAATAAGGCCAATTCTAGCAGAATTGTCGAGATAATTAATTCTTAGAGCATTTTTGAATTCAGTTATTGCTCCAGAATATTGATAGTTTGAAAGGTATTGCTGCCCTAAGTCAAAATGCTCTTTAAAGTCCGCAAATGCTGGATTTGATAGTATAAGAATACTTATTAGTACAATAGCTGATTTTTTCATATTTTATGCCCTCATTATCAACCCTTAATTATTCTAATACAATAATAACTCATTGTATATTTACATTGTACTAAACAGTTTTACAATTTAATATTTCGTAACTAATAAAAAAGGGTTAACTTTTTCAGTCAACCCTTTAAATTTTCTTTTCTTATTCGTTATTCAAAGTCAGCCTTTGATACGAATACTAAAAACTCATCAAACATTTGCTGAATTGGAATTTCCATTGAAATTGCCGAACATTCTCCAAGATTGCTTTCACTTTTTAATGTGTCCAGAATTTCCATTCCAATCATCTCTTCTTGCGGGGCTAATGTTTTCATAAATCATACTCCTATTTGTTAAGTTTTCCGTCTTACATTTTACCTATCGGATTTTCATTGTTAAAACTTTAATGGGTGCTTTTATAGAAATATTCCTCTTTCCCTTATGTGGTATATATCTTGGGTATATATAACTGGAATTAACATTTTGTTACAAAAATTTTTTTTCAAGTATATAGCGAAATTTCTATGGTTGTGCTAAGATTTTTTTGTAAATAAGTAAAGGAGATACAAAAATAGCTAACGATAATAGAACAAAGGACAATAAAGATAAAGCAATTATGAATGAGCGTATCCGTTCAAAGGAAGTTCGTTTAATTGATGAAAATGGTAATAATCATGGAATTATTGAAACAGCAAAAGCACTTAAAATGGCGTATGATGCAGATTTAGATTTAGTTTTAATTAGTCCTAATCAAGAGCCGCCTGTTGCTAAGATATTAAATTATGGCAAATATAAGTACGAATTAGAGAAAAAAGCTAAAGAAGCTAAGAAAAAACAGCATACAGTTGATGTAAAAGAAGTTAAAATAAGATATAAAATTGATACCCATGACTATCAAGTAAGAATTAAAAATATACAAAAATTTATTGCTCAAGGGAATAAAGTAAAAATTGTTATTATGATGAGAGGTCGTGAAATGCAGCATTCGAACTTGGCCTTTGATTTAGCTAACCGTTTCGTAGAAGATTTAAAAGATGAACCGTTAGTGATTGAGAAAAAGCCTATGCTTGAGGGCAGGAACGTGACTTTATATCTTGGGCCACAGTAATTTAATTAGTTGCTTATCCCTCCAAGATCGACAATATAGTCACCAATAAAATTATCAAAGCTTGTATCTATATGGTGTACATTGTGCTTTTTGAGCCAATCCATAAATGATATTCCTTCTTTTTTTATTGGAGTGTCAGGTGTTATATATTCAACAAGTGTCCAGGCCCCTTTATAGCCATCAAAGTCTTTTAGTTCATCAATGTTATATATTTCACTATAGGATTTAGAATTATCTTCTACTTTTATGGATATTGGATTCGCCATGTATAATTCTGGAATATTATTGATTTTTTCATTTTTAAGTTCTTGATACAATGCTAATTCTCCAAAAATGCTAAAACTAGAAATGTCTTCGGGCTTTTTATAAATTTTCATTGCAACAGGTTCTATATTTGGTTTGCTAAGCTTAAAAACATAGCTATTACAACCTTCCCCAATATATTCTAAATCAGTTTTATCATTTGGTAATATCAGGCTGGTTTTATTGTCGTGATAAAACTTAGCGTTGTCTCGTATTATATATGCTAGTGTATCAAGAGCTGCGGTCAGCTCTTTTATATTATTGTCTTTGAATATTTCTGGTACTTTTTTTATAATAAGAGTTTCAGTTTGTTTATTTTCTAATTTTTTTACGATTGCTGCAAATTTATAGGGAATTTCATCGCAGTTTGTTAAAAATAGGTCTGATTCGTAATCATTAAGTGAAGGATCTTTAGTGTATGCTCTAATTTGCCTATTTATGTAAGAATAGTTTTCCTTATCAAGTATGTCTGTATAATATATTCCACTAATAAAATCATTTTTTTCATGCTCAACTAAATTTTTATTTTTTTCATTTGGTATTAAAAGATTTTGGCTATTAAATGGAATTTTAGGCAATTTATATATATTCTGGCAGATATTACGTATTTTCATATTATTACTAAATAACAAAAATAAAATTTTTTGATATTATATTATAACTTTAATAATTTCTTGACTTGGAATATTCAGTAAATATAATAATAAATGTGACTGAAAAGTCCATGATAAAAAAATAATAAATGCCGCGTTAGCTCAGTTGGTAGAGCAAGGGACTGAAAATCCCTGTGTCCTTGGTTCGATTCCGAGACGCGGCATTTTTTCTACTCTTGAGTCAGTTTTTATTTTAGCAGATTTGTCCAGATTGATAGTGTATTTATTTAAGTATTCTATTGATGAACAGACATTGCAGGAATTTGATTTTTTGAACCAATAGGGCTGTATTTCAAATATATCTTGATTTTTTTTAGTCGGAATGTAATTTTACGTCCAGATTGATTTGTACGGATAGATTGATATTTTTGAAAAGCCCGCTTTGTGTGGGCTTTTTCAGGTCGGAATTTTAAGTATTCAAAAAAATCAAACTGCCGAACTGGACTTTTTTCGGACTGTACGGATAGATTGAGATTTTCTTAATATAGCTGATGATATTTTAAAGTCCGATTTGTATTCTGAACCATTCAAGTTGCTTTACCATATTTACCTAATAACACTAAATTATTGCCGTTGGAAGCTGCTTGATTATAAAAAATCAAACTGGACAAAATTGGACTTTATTAGGATTTGGATTTACAAAGAATACTTTTAAATTAGCCTGTAAGTTACCAAGATCAAAGAATTTTTATAGTTCGATTAATGTCTAATTTGTTGTTATGCTGAAAGATTTTTATTATCAATATTAATATATAACTACTATCATTATTTTTGTATTATTATTTTTAAAGATTAAAGTAAAAATTTATTGTGAGTATATAATGTATGTTGAAAGATTTATTAGATGAAAAAAAGTGTTTTAAGTTAGTTTGTGGCGCCGGAAATGAAGACGCTGAAGAAGTTGAAAAATTAGTTACAATTTATTCCTTAGCTGGTTGTAATTTCTTTGATTTATGTGCAAAACCAGAAATAGTTGATGCTGCAAAAAGAGGGCTAATACGTGCTGGAATAACTCAAGATAGATATCTTTGTGTAAGTGTTGGTATTGATGGTGATCCCCATATTACAAAGGCTGTCATTGATCAAGAAAGTTGTGTAAGATGTGGAAAGTGTATATCAATTTGTCCTCATGATGCTATTATTGAGTTAGATAAATATAAGGTCAAGAAAAAACGTTGTATTGGTTGCTCACAGTGTGCAATTAATTGTCCAAAGCATGCGATTCAAATGGTAAGTCAATTGCAGGATTATAATGAAGTTTTGCCAAAACTTATAGAAAAAGGCATTGATTGTATTGAGTTTCATGCAATTTCAACTGATGAAAAGGATGTTATGGAAAAATGGACTCAAATAAATGGCCTTTTTGAGGGGATGTTATGTATTTCATTAGATCGGTCAGAGCTTGGTGATAAGAGATTAAAAGAGCGAGTAGAGAAGATGCTTTCTATTCGTAAACCTTTTACGACAATTATTCAGGCTGACGGCATAGCAATGAGTGGAAATGATGATCAATATGGAACAACCCTTCAAGCAATTGCTACTGCACAATTGTTTCAAAATGCCAATATGTCTGCATATATAATGATGTCTGGGGGAACTAATAAAAAATCTATGGAACTGGCTTCATTATGTGATGTGCACCCTCATTGTCTTGCAGTTGGATCTTTTGCAAGAAAAATTGTAAAAGAGTATTTGCTATCAGATGATTTATTTAATAATTCACGGAAAATGGCTGAAGCAGTTGAAATTGCAAAATCTCTTGTTAATATTATTGTGAAGGATTGATTTATGATTAATCTAGTTACGTCAGAATGGCATTTAGAAAATATTGATACTGTTTTATTCGATAAAGATGGAACTTTTATTGATTTGCACTACTTCTGGGGTAAAATGTCTGAATTAAGAATAAATGCTATTATCAAAAAATATGGACTTGATTTGAGTTTATTTCCTGAATTATGCCTAAAGCTAGGATATGATGTTTTAAATTGCAGAATGTTATCTGATGGAATTACAGCTTTATATTCAAGACCAATTATAATTCAAATTTTTTCTAAGGACTTACGAGCATATGGTGTCGATGTTTCTGAAAATGATTTGGAAGTCATTTTTGATAGTGTAAATAATGCTTTTTATAACCAAATGGTTGAATATACTAAACCAATTGATTCTGCAATCAATTTTATAAAAAAATTACGTAGTAAAAATATTAAAACTGGTGTTGTAACTTCAGATTCTAAGGAGTCAACGTTGAAAACTCTTAGTCATTTTGGCTGGGTAAGTCTTTTTGATGTCGTAATAGGACGGGAATCTACTATAGAAACTAAAGAAAGCGGAATACCTGTTAAAACTGCGCTGAAAATAATAAATGCTAATCCATTAAATACTGTTATGGTCGGGGATGCTCCTATGGATTATTTAGCTGCCAAAAATGGGGGAGTTGACAGAACTATTCTTGTTGCTACAGGGCAGATTTCTAGAGATTCTTTATTAGAAACTTCAAAATTTGTTGTAAATTCTTTAAAGGAAATTGAAATTTTTTAATAGTTATTTAAATTTGATTATATTTTCAAGATTCACAGATTTTTCATCTAATATTTTTTGATAAGTAAATTTTTCTTTAAGTTTTTCAACCTGTTTTGATATTTCTTTTTTGTCGATAAACATGTGATTTGTGTCATATTCATTTTCATATTCAAATCCAAACCTAAAATAAAACGTATCTGAGGCAAATGCTGGTGTTAGGTTTATTTCTCTTTTATTTATATGTTTGCAAAAAAGATGATTTATCAACATGCTGCCTCCATTTTTAACTTTTTGCAGATTTTGATTTTTCCAAGTTGCTAAGTATGCTAGGTGTGCTAAGGTGTCTTTTTCATAGGTGAAAACTGTAAGAATTCCGAACGGTTTATTATCTTTAACAGCTATGGCAGTTTCATCTGCTCGTGAGATTGAAGAAAATGCATTTTTGATAAAGTTTTTTATATTTTTTGTTTGAATTGGCATTCTTTCGTCATTTGAGTAACGCAAATTTTCCCATAATTTGTTGCAAAAGTTATTATCTTTATTTTTATCAATTGAATATATAAAAGTATCAGAAATATTATCATCATATGAATGGATTCTTGCAACTTTTAAAGCTTTAAATTGTGGGGTATATGTTTTATTGTATTTTGTATTTTGTATTTTCATATGCTATTCAATAATAACATAAAATATTTTAAATTTTATTTTGTAAAGTTAAGGGATTTTAATATTTGAAAAATAGCCTGTTTACGTTATTATAAATATTGTATGAAAAGATTTTTTTTGATTTTATTCTTTATAATAAGTATATGTACCCCGATGTATGCAGCAGATTCAAGTCAATTGGCACATTCTGAAACTGACAGGTACAAAATTACCCTTGAAGAAGCTATAAATATGGCATTAGAAGGGAATATTGAACTACAGGAACAAAGAAAAAATCTTGGTATTTCGCAATATAACGTAAAAAAAGCATCTGCATTCAGAAACCCCCAATTTCAGTCTAATTTGCTTATTGGTCCAATAGCTAGAGGAAACTCCAGTCAGATTGGCTTAATGTTACCTGTTGAAATTACAAAACGAGGCGAAAGAAAAAAAGCAGCACTGGCAGAGCTTGCATATACTCAAAATAAAATTAAAGATTATGAGTTTAAATTAAAACTTCGAGTACGTACTTCATATTTCAATTTGTTAGTTGCAAAATCTGAATTAAAAATTTTAGAAGAGCGAAAAGAATTGCTTGAAGATTTATTAGATATAACTAAAAAACGCTCCAAATCAGCCCCAAATTACGAAATTGATGTTTTGCAGGCTGACATGAGATTAAAAAAATTGCTTGTTCAAATTAATCGAGTCCAAGCTGATATAAGAACTGCTCAGTATAATTTTAATAAAGTTTTAAACTTAGCGAATAATTTAACACTTTATGATTCGAAAGAAGATTCTGTTTTTGGACAAGAATTTTTTACCAAGTTAGATTTACCAAATTATGATGCCTTAGAAGATATGGCATTCCAGAATCGATATGATATAAAAATGGCTGAGGCAAAGATTATTAAGGCAAAAAAAGATCTAGCTGTGATTGTAAAGCAGCGTATCCCAGACCTTTATGTATCCGGCGGGTACGCATTTGCTCATGATGGGACATCTGGAGCTTATGTCGGAGCTGGAATTGATATACCTGCTTTTTACTTGTACACTCCAGAAATTAAAAGTGCGAAGTTAGAATTCGATAAAGCTCAATTAGAGTATAATTCTATAATAAATATTACAAAAAATGTAATTCATACAAATCATGATAAATTTGTTATGGCTCAAGAGAATGTAGAGCATTATAAAGATATTCTCGATGAGTCAACTAGAATTCTTAATCTTTCAAAACAACGTTATAAGAAAGGTGAGACTTCTTTAACTAATTTAATAGTTGTGGAACATTCTCATCAAGAATTGTTAAATGAGTTTTTGGAGGCTATGAAAGTCTATTATAACTCCTATATGGCTTTGCTTCAAGAACTTGGTATGGATAATTTTACCATTGATATTGATTTATAATTTTAGAGCGCAATTTTTTTTATAATATTACTTTATATATATAAGGGGATATTATAATTTTATGGGAAATAATTTTGTTAACCTTGACTTGGTTAGACTGTCTCAAAAAGCTTTACCATGTGCGAAAATATATGATAAAGATAAAAATGGAACTCTTGAAGAAAAGGAATATCATGAGTTTATAAATATGTGGGATAAGGAAAATAAGGGTAAAAGTCCACTTTTAATGCAATTACATATTAATACATTAAATGAAAATGCTAAAGCTCTTGCTCAACAGTGTGATAGTGATGAATATAAAGGAGTTTTAACTGAAGCAGAAATAGAAAAATTTATTGAGCTTTGTGAAAAACATGATATAAAAAATCCATTTAAAAAAGGAACTTCTTTAAAAGCGGTTTTAACTGGGGATACTTCAGAAGTAATTACTACTAATAAAGAATTTAAGGAAAAATCAAAAGACTTTTTTAGTAATTATTTTGTTAAACTTGCTCTTTTTACTAACTGGTTAAAGCTTGATGCTATATCATATAAAGGTTCTGATAAATTTTTTCATGCAGTGGGAAATTATGAAGCTATGGTTGCTGGCGCTGAGGAATCTGTAAAAGAAGTTTGTGCAGGTCAAGATAAAGATAAAAGAGAAAATTCAAAACGTCCTGAAGTAGACTATACAGAGGACTTATATGCAAATTGGCTAGGCAGAGAGTTCTATAAAATGTATCCAGATAAAAATCCGCATGACCTTTTTGCTCCGCTTGCTCCTGTTGGTTTTGATATCGAAAAAAGTAAACAATCTCCTGCTAAAATACTTTATGATAATGCAAAAAAAGAAGATGGCTGGTTAAAGGACAAAATTAAACAGTATTTAAATTATTTCAAATTAGACTATGTAAGAGTTCGCTTTATTAAAGAAATTTCAGGGATTTTGTTGTCTGATTAAATGACTTTTGTTAAAGTCTTTATTATGTGTTATAATTATTAAAATTAATCCTGTGATTAAGTTATTAATTTGTATTTTGAAAGAGGGACTGATGCGTTTAAAAAATAATTTGTTAAGAGCATTAAATAATGAATTAGTTATTGTATTTGCTTTTGGACTTTTTACAACTTTTGTACTTTATCTAATATATACATCTAATGTTCAAGAACAAAATTATTCTTTAATTAACTTTTTTTCGTGGATGGCAGAATCTATCCATTCATTATTAATTTATAGTGATTTTAAATCTAAAATTTTAATAGCCTTATTTTGTATCTTGTTGCCGCTAGGAGTTTATCTTTGTTGTATTGCGTATATTATCAAGTATATTATTGCAGTAAAAAAATTATCTGAAGGTGTGTATATTAAATTTGTAAATTTGCTTTCAGATAAAATTTGTTTTAATTATAACAAGTCATCCTATGATTTTGTTTGTAGTTTTAATAAAATAAAAAATTTAGACATGGAAATTTCAATATCAAAAATGAATGTGTATTCTAATACGCTATTAACAGGTAGTGGTTACATTATTAATAATATAATTTTCAAATTTATCAAATTTGATAATTCTGAATTATCAGTGTGTGTAACACCGTTCCCTTTTTATGTGACATCTTTTATATTTTCTATAATAGATTATTGTAAGAAAAACGGTATTTACTTGACATATAAATTTGTTCATATGGATGGTAAGATAAGTCCTATTACTGAGGAAATGCAAAAACAAATAGATAATTATAAAAATTATGGAAGGCCAAAATTAACTGAAAATGAAAAATTAATTCTGGTTGTATTTTCAGGATTGCTTTATTTATTGGGTATTGGCTTAATTCTTTATTTTAAAAATAATGTTGTTAATTTCCCAGAAGATTTCGGATTGATTATATTTTTAATGCCAATTTTTTGTTCCCTTGTTATGGATATTTTTTATATTATAGACAAAATTCAAAATCAATTTAAAAATAGTGAAATAAATAATATATTAGAAAAATATTATGAGCTATTTTCATTTATAAAAATTTTATTAGCTATTTGTATTATTGCATTTTGTTTTATACAGTAAATAAAAAATATAAATAGTTATTATTAAAAATTCAAAATTTACTTCAAAACTACATATATTCTTCAATTTGTTTTGAGGTAAAGATTTTCATATCTGTATTACTATAATAATTTTTATACCAAGATATAGTTTTTTCGATTGCTTGTTCTGCATTATATTTTGGATGCCAGTTTAATTCAGTTTTAGCTTTTGTTATATCAAGCATTAAAAGACAAGCTTCATGAAAATTTGTATCAGGTTTTATCACAACGTTTCCTTGTCCATAATACTTGATTACAAGTTTAACTATGTCTTCTACGGTTAGAACAGAAGTATTTTCTGGGCCAAAGTTATATCCTTGTGCAAATTCTTTATTTCCATTTAGCAGCTGTTCTCCTAGTGCTAAATATCCGGATAAAGGCTCTAATACATGTTGCCATGGTCTTACTGATTTCGGACTTCGAATAATAATCTCTTTATCAGTTGTTATTGCTTTAATACAATCTGGTACAAGCCTATCATTTGACCAGTCACCTCCGCCTATTACATTTCCGGCTCTTACTGTTGCAAGCAAAAATCCATTTTCTTTTAAAAATGAATTCCTATATGAAGCTGATAAAATTTCAGAGCAGGCTTTTGATGATGAATACATATCATAACCGCCCATTTTATCAGTTTCTTTATAAGCGTAATCTTTTTCTATATTTTCATAACATTTATCTGTTGTAATATTTACAAAAGCTTTTATTGATTTACATTTTCTTGCTGCTTCTAGGACATTTAAAGTACCAATTACATTAGTTTCATAGGTATTTACGGGATCAATATAGGATTGTCTGACCAAAGGCTGTGCTGCAAGATGAAATATTATGTCAGGTTGGAAGTCTCTGATTGATTTATTTAATTTATCGCTATTAAGTATATTTCCGATTTCACTTTCAATAGTATTTTCTAAATCTAATATATTGTATAGAGATGGATTTGTATATGGTTCAAGAGCATAACCTTTAACTCTTGCACCAAGAATATTTAGCCAAAAAGCAAGCCAAGCACCCTTAAATCCAGTATGGCCACTGATAAATACTCTAGTCCCTTTGTATGTATTAGGCTTAAACATTTGCGTATTCTTCCTTCCATATAGCCCAAGGTGCATTCCCGGACATCCACATTTCGGTCAGCTCTTTTTTGTCTTTTAACGTATCCATTGGCCGCCAGAAGTCTCTATGTTTATATGCATTTAATTGATTATCAAAAGCTAAGCTTTCAAGAGGTTCTCTTTCCAGTATACAATTTATGTCATCTTCTAAATAGTTGAATATTTCAGGTTCGCATACAAAAAATCCACCATTTATCCAAGCTCCATCTCCTTGAGGTTTCTCTTTAAATGACAAAATATTTGAATTTTCATCAATATTTAAAGCTCCAAATTTTCCTTTTGGCTGAACTGCTGTCATTGTAACATATTTACCAGAGATTATATGATGATCGATTAATTTATTAATATTTACGTCAGCGACTCCATCTCCATATGTTAATAAGAATCTCTCATCTTGAAGATATTGTTTTGCTTTAGCAATTCGCCCTCCTGTCATTGTATCAGGTCCAGTATATAGCATAGTGACTCTCCAAGGTTCAGTTCTTGTAGTATGAAGCTCGACTGTATTTCTTGCTAAATCTACAGTTATATCAGAGTATCTTGTATAATAATTTATAAAATAATCTTTTATAATATGTGATTTATAGCCTGTAAGTATAATGAAATCATTGAACCCATAATATGAATATATTTTCATAATGTGCCATAAAATAGGTCTACCGCCTATTTCTACCATAGGTTTGGGCTTTAACTCTGTTTCTTCTGATAATCTAGTTCCTAGTCCACCTGCTAATATTACAACTTTCATATATGTACCTCATTTTTTGTTTTTAAAATTTGGTTTATGCTTAATGCTTTATTATTTTTACCTAATAAATATACATAATCTGTTTGTTCTGTAAATATAATAGAGCTGTATTGCCTTATTTTATTAAATTGTAAACATCTTTTATATTTTTTTGTTTTTATTATGTGAATATTTCTATTTGAAAGGTTCTTTTTATAGGATTTGCTACTTAAAATATCAACATTTTGATCTTTTTGTAGAAAGTAGTTGGCATATTCTAATAATGTTTTGCCATCAGAATCATCATAATTAACAATTAGCACAGTATTTGGTTTTATTTTTCTTACAAAAAAATTTAAATTTTCTATAATAAATATAAGTTGTTTATATTTAATGTAGCATATGTATGGTAGCACATAAATAATATCAACTATTGCCTTATTTTTAAATAATAAGTCAATACATTTTATTGTTGCTATATTATTTAGTTTTTCCATCCAGTGTTTTGTTGTAAATATTGTAAACCACATTTTTATATAGAAATATAATTTGTTAATGCTGGAGAGTTTGTCAGTTTCAAAAATTAATTCAAATGTTTTTAATATGATATCTAAATCAACTGATTCAAGGCTGTATTCATTAAAATCTTTATTATCTTCTGAAATCAGTTTTATATCTTGTGATTTTGTTCTTACTTGGTATGTATAAAGAGGTTCTTCTATTTTAGGCATTGTTCCATATAATAGAAGTTGTGAACCAAATAAGACATCTCCTGCAAATGTATTTTTATAATTGATATTACATTTATGCGCTATGTCTTTTTTAAAAACATTAATTGGCCCCCAATGTTTAAGCATTGTCCATTTAATTATATTATTAATTGGATTAATGCTTGATAAATCTATGTTTGAATCTAAATCTGTAGCTATAATATTTCTGTTTTCATCAATATATTTTAGTTTACAAAAGCACCCAATTGCATTTGGCGTTTCATTTATTTTCTTTATTACTTCATTAAGAAAATTAGGATCAAGTATGTCATCATCGCTCATTCCTATAACATACTCATTAGTTGATTTTGATATGCAGAAAGCACTATTATTTAAACATCCTATATTATAATTTTGTTTAAAATATTTAATTCTAGAATCTTTATTTGCATATTTTTTGCATATAACATCAACTTCAGGATTTGTGGAACAGTTGTTTGATAATATAACTTCAAAGTGAGTAAATGTTTGTGATAAGATACTATCAATGGCTTCTTTTAATAGTTCTGGTCTATTATATGTTGGTAATATTATACTTACATTATTAATTTTATTCTTTCGCATATAATTTACAAATCCTTTCAAGATTTATATCTGGTATAAATTTTAGGTATTGTTTTGGTGTCCCTTTACTTTCAGATTGCCATTCTGGTTTCTTTAGTAGTTGTATTAATTTATTTTTCTCATTTTTGTCTAAGTATAACACAAAAGGTTGTTTATATTCACCTAATGACTCTAGAAATATTTCATAAGCTTCCCAATTCATTTTGGTTGAGTATTTGTGTATTTTTTTATTATAACCTAAAACTTCTGTGAATATTTTGTCCCATTCTTCTGATAATTTTTTAATGCTGAAATTTCTTTTGGCATATTCTTTACATTTTTTTGATAGTTCTATTTTTAGTTCTGGTTCATAATAAAGTTTTTTTATATATTTTACATACTCTTCTAATGAATTTGCAATTAATCCAGTTTCAAAATGTTTGATTATAGATTTCTCTACTTTATTTGCTAATACTACAGGAACGACTCCTGCAGCCATTGCTTCTTGCAATACTTGTTCTGCAGTACCATAATGGTTTGGATTTAATGGATATCCAAAGACATCAAATAAAGTTAAATAATCCGTTATATCCTGAATTTTTCCTGTAAATAAAATTTGTTTATCGATATTCAAATTTTCATATTGTTTTTTTATTTTTTTATCTTTATCACCTCCAATTACAATAAATTTTGCACTTGGAATATCTATTTTAGAACAAATTTGTAAAAAAGCAGGATGTAGTTTAACGTAGTCAACAGTTCCTATATATCCTATGTTAAAACCTGAATGGGGTTTGGGGGTAATTTTCAAAAATTTTTCTACCCCTCCAGTAGAAAAAATAGTTTTGAATTTTTGTTTATTTTTATAATCTGTTACTTCTTTTGCGCAATGGCTTATGGAAGTTGTGAATATAAATTTGTCACTGTAGTCTATAATTTTTGATGTAAAAATATTGGGTGCGAATAATCCAGATGTATGTGCCCAAAATATTACTCTAGATGAAGGTAATGGGTTCTTTATAATGAATTCATATAATAGTGGATGGTTCCAATAATGAAAAAGTATTATATCTGCAGATTCTATTAGGCTTAAAATTTTTTCTGGGTTATTATGTAAATTTTGATATAATTTTATATTATTTTTTGAACAAATATTGTGGGCATAATCATTTGCATAATCTAATGTTATAATCGCATGGTTATATTTTTTACAGTGGTATTTTTCATATGTCAAATAATTCAGTAAAACACTTCCCACACCGCCTCCAAGATGTGGTGTTATATGAAAGATTTTCCAGTTTGGTTTATTGACAATCACATAGTTCATGTTATCATAAAAAAAAGAAAGAGGGACTATGGATATTCTTTTTATTACACCGTTGAATTTACCTTGGGCAGATACTCTAAAGTGGCAAAATTCTAAAGATGATATTATAGATAAGCAATATATTAAAAGGAAGTTAGATCCAAAATATCCGGTTGGTAATCTTTGTATGGCTTCTTATTTAAAAAAGAATATGAAAAATATAAATGTTAATATTCTTGATTACAATACTGTAGCTTTACATTATATTCATAAATTTTCTCATTGTGATGTAAATAAATTTTATCAATATGGAATTGATTTAATTAAGGAAAAAGTAGGTAGTAAAAATTATTATCCAAAATTGATATGCATAAGTTCATTGTTTAGTAGTAATTATTGCGACTTAGGCAGTCTATTATCATATTTAAAAAAGGTATTTCCAGACTCTATAATTACTACTGGCGGGCATTTGTCTGCTGCATGTTATAAGGAATTTCTAGAAAAATGGTCAATGTATTTGGATGCAGTGTGTTATGGTGAAGGTGAAATACCTGTATTAAAGCTGGTAAATTCTATATTAAATTATGATGTTAAGCAGTATTTAGAGGATGATGATTCTTGGATAACTGTTTCAAAATTGAGTAGACCTTCTTTCATTCCTAAAAATACTTTAATTGAAAATTTGGATGAAATACCTCCATATGAGTTAGAAATGTGTTTATTTTATGAAGATTACTTCAATACAAACCAAGATGTATTTTCTTTAGGATCAGATAATATAGCTCCAAATGAGAGAGATATTGCTATGTTTGCCACTAGAGGATGTCCTTATCGCTGTATATTTTGTGCTTCACAGTTTATTCATGGGCATAGAGTAAGAAAATATTCTGTTAAAAGACTTAAAGATGATATGCTTTTGTATAATAAAAAATATGGTATAACAAGTTTTCCTTTTTTAGATGATCATTTCTTGCATTTTAAAGATAATGCACTTGAGTTATTAAATTTTATTAAAGAAAATGGTTTTAATTCAAGAATTTTTAATTTAGCTTATATTCATGTAGACAAAGATATAATAAAAGCATTAAAAGATACAGGTTCAGATAGAGCATTAATAACTATCGATGGATTAAATGAAGATTTTCTTCGACGGGTTGTGAGGAAACCAGCTCATTTTAAAAAAGCAAAAGAAGTGATAAATGCATTCCGTGATGAGAAAATGGTTATTTTAAATAATGTAATTATAGGTTTTCCTGGAGAAACTCCTGAAATGATAGAAAAAGGTGTTAAAACAATGCTTGATATGGGGGCTAACTGGTATCAAGTTCTTACAGCTATTCCATTACATGGTAGTGAATTATATGATATCTGTGAAAAGGGTGGATTTATAAAATCAGACTGTGATTTATTTAATCTTGATTATCATACTTCTGTTATAGAAACTAAAGATTTTACTTCTGATTGGATTAAGTGGAAAGCTTATGAAATTAATTTAAGGCTAAATTTCGTTGAAAATTATGATATGAAACATGGTGAATATGAAGTTCCTCTTTCTTTGTATGAAAGAATTATTGATAAGGTTTTAGATTCACATGCATTTGCGTATTATTATGCAGCTCTTTGTGCTAAGTATCTTGGTGATATTAATAAATACAATACTTACAGAGAAAAATATCTGTATTATTCTAAAGATGCTTTTTGGGAAAACTGGATTAATTATTTTAAATTAACAGATTTAAGAGAAATAGAGAAGATTGGAGTAGTATAATGGCAGAAACAAAAACCGGTGTAATGGCACCAAGAATTGAAGTTAATAGAGTTAAACTAAGTGAAAAAATTCCTCTTAGTACACCTTATTCGGTGACAATTGTACCATCAAGTTTTTGTAATTTTGCTTGTACATTCTGTCCTTGCCGAACAATGCAGTATAAAGCTGCTATTATGCCGTTTGAAAAATTTAAAAATATTATTGATAATGCAGGATTTCCAGAGCAAGTTAAAGTTTTACATATGTATAATATTGGAGAACCTTTATTTAATAAAGATTTGCCAAAAATGATTAGTTATGCAAAACAATCTGGTTTTGCAAAGCGCATAAGTATGGTAACTAACGCCAGTTTGTTAACAAAAGAAAAAGCTGATGCTTTAATCTCAAGTGGTGTAAATAGAATAATAATTTCTCTATATGGTATGTGTGATGAAGATTATAAAAAAACGACACAAAGAGATGTAAGTTTTGATATGATATATGAAAATATTAAATATTTAAATAGCATTAAAGGTGATTGTGATGTTTTTGTTAAAGTTATAGATCGAGCTACTCCTACAGAAATAAAAAGACAAGAATTTATTGAAAAATTTAAAGATAATTGTACTTATTATTCGATTGAAACTATTTTACCTATATGGCCAAATTTTAGGCCCGAAGATGATGAATCAAGTAATATAAAAATTACAACAAGAGGGTTATATGAAGGCGTTCCTGCGGAAGAACGTTTGGCTTGTCATTATCCATTTTATTCGATGGTGGTTAATCCAAATGGTTTAGTTAATCCTTGTTTGGCTGATTGGGATGAAAGCGTTACATTAGGCGATACTTCAAAAAAATCACTTTGCGAAATTTGGAATTCGAAAGAATACGATGATTTTAGGTTGCTTCAATTGTCTGGAAAAAGACCTAAACATTATTTATGTGCAACTTGTGGAACTTTAGCTGCAGCTACACCAGGTGAAGATGATATAAATGAAGATCGTTTAAAATTGTTGCACAAATTATTTCCAAATTATAAAGAAAATATTGAATAAACTTTTTGTTTTAATAAAGTAAAAACTAAGAATAACTTGTTTTTATATAGTGTATTTATTCTATATAAATTAATTGTAATGTTATAAAATTATTTAATTGCTATTAAATTTATGCATGGATGAGTATCTATATTGCCTAATTTTTTATCTATTATATTTATTAAATAGACATCTTTAAATCCAGCAGCTTTAAATTTGTCAAGTAGATCCCATCCATAATGATAAAAACATAATGCCCCCTTAGAAGATACTGGGTTCCCATGTATTTCCTTTTTTGTAAAGTATGTAATGTGTCCATTTTTTTCTTTTGCTAATATTTGAGTTTTATCTTTGTCAACAAAAAATGGGATTCCTGCAATTACTTTGCCTCCATATTTTAAAACTCGGTAGGCTTCAGATATTGTTTTATTTATGTCTGAAACATGTTCATATACATGGTTTGATACAATTACATCGATTGAATTATTCTTAAAGCTTAGTTCCATTGCATTTTCATGCCTAATCCCGTTTATTATTGTACCGCTTTTAATATTGTCTCCCAAATATTCATTGCCAATTATTTTATTCCCATTATGGCAATAGTTCGCATAAAATGTTTTGTAAAATTCAGTTACTTGTTCATGTAAAACTATTTTTTGATTTGGTGCATTTGTGAGTTCTTTATTTAAAATATAAAACATTGCTCTTAATCTACCAAAGCTTTTACATTTAGGACAAACCATACTTCCAAATAAAATAAAATATTCTTCTTCTGGCACATCTTTACTCTTCCAGCAGTCAAAATCAACATGTTTGCCGCAACCAGCACAAAATCCTTGAATTTTAATATTCCCGTTTAGTGATATCGTTTTACATAAGGCTTTAGCACAATCTATTTCTTGTATATGATTAGTTATAAATTGTTTATAATCTTCTTTAGAGCGGATTTTGTAGTATTCGTGATCATTTTTTTTAAAGTATTTTTTTATTCGTTTTTGATTTGAAAGACCTTTAAAATATAAAAAAGGTTTTATAATTGATAGTTTTACTTGTTTTATAAGTTTTGTTTGATTAGCAAGATTGTATAATTTGATTATTGGTCGATTAATTGTTCTTGTATTTTTATATATAAATTTACTAATAGACATTGAATAACTCCTTTATTTTATTTTTTATATTTTTTGAGGGCTCAAATTTTATTAAATTTAAAAGTTTTTCATTATTCCCTATTATTATTTCCGGTTGATTTGTAATATTTTTATGAATTTTCACTAAATTTTCTTTATTTAATGCTTTTGCAATAGTTAATGTATAATTTTCAAGAGATATGCCTTGTCCGCTGCATATATTTACAGCACCAGTAACATCAGTGTCTAAAAATTTTACAAAAGCTCTCGCAATGTCAGCAGAATACATGTAATCTCGTATAAGTTGTCCGCATTGAATTTCTATTGGTTTGTTATTTAATAAGTTATTTTTAATATATGAAGTTAATCTTTTTTCATTTTCGTCATTACCAAAAACATAAAATATTCTTCCCCAACCAAAGCTTAAATTATTTCTTATGCAATATTCACTAGCTTGTCTATATAGTTCAACTTTGCATTGAGCATATGGTGTTAGAGGATTTAGAGGATCATCTTCTTTAAGTGGAGTATTTTTGAAATCATATTCAAAACATGTACCTGCAAAAATTGCTCGTTTACCATTGTTTTCTTTGAAATACTTAAGTAAATTAAGACCAGCATCAATAAATTTATAGTTAATCTCGGAAGTTAGATAGCCTTCTCCAGTATACCCAGCAAAATGAAGCAAATATTGAGGTTTTACTTCTCTGAATTTTATTTTAATTTGGTTTTCATCAAAAATGTTGCAATTTTGGCTGTTAATTGGGTATATTTCAAATCCGTTATCTATTAACGGTTTTACAGCTTCTTTTCCTATTAGTCCTGTTGCTCCAGTGAGGATTACTTTTTTCATTATTCTTTAAAATCCTTAGCATTTAAGTCTTTGTCTGATATTATTATTGTGTTATTAATTGGCCATTTTATATTGAATGCAGGGTCATTATATTTATATCCACTATCTGCCGATGGTGTAAAATATTGATCCACAAAATAATTTAAAATGGTATCATCTTCAAGGCTTTGAAAACCGTGTGCACAACCTTTTGGTATAATCAGCATTTTGAAATTATTTTCACTTAATTCTACTCCATACCATTGTAAGTATGTTGGTGAATTTTCTCTCAAATCTAAAACTACGTCAAATATTTTACCTTTAACACAAGAAATTATTTTTGTTTCTTCATAGGGGGATTTTTGGTAGTGTAATCCTCTAATAGTACCTTTTTTCTTGTTATATGAAACATTAGCTTGACAAATTTCAAAATTAATTCCAATCTTTTCTTTTAATTCTTTTTTGCAGAATTTTCTTGCAAAAAAGCCTCTATTATCATTTATTGGTTCTAGTTCTAAAATATATGCTCCTTTTATTTCTAACTCAGATATTTTCATTTTAATTTTATACCTTATTTTTTTGAAAAATAAATCTCTAATCCACTTATCGCTAAATCTTCTTTTGTATATTTTTCTAATGCTTTATAGTAATATTCATTTTTACTTGGTAAATTCTGATCTATATTTTTTTTATAATTTATATTAAGTCCAGAAATAGATTGAAATGCTACAATTATTTCATCTGCGCTTAATTTTGACATCTCATCTCCAAATATCATATTAGTAATCATTATTGAATCTTGATTCGAAATGTTTTTTGTTTGTTGTAATAATGTTTTCATCTTTTCTTTATTCAATACTAAATGTGACCAAGCTGGAATAGGACAATCTTTTTTATTAAAAAAATAGCATTTTCCGGTTTCATTTATGCAATATACGTGATGTCCAGAGGCACAAGTCCATATAGGACATCCGCTTAAATATCCTATTCCGTCTGATTTTAAAACTGTATAACATTCTCTAGCAAGTTGTTGTGGTTGTTTTATATGTTCTAATAATGCTATTCCAAAAATAATATCAAATTTTGTATCCATAAAGTCTGTGTTTTCAAATAAATTTTTTATGGGAATAATTCTCTTATTTGAACTTGTAATATCGTTGCTAAATTGAGGATTTACAGCATATACTTTTTTGGCTCCTAATTTTATAATGGCATTTGCTGTTTTTAGTTTTAAATCTGAGCCAATTTCTAATACGATTTTATCTTCAAATTTATATTTTGAGTTAAATTTTAATAATTCTGATTTTTGATATTCTTCCAAATCTAGCTTATCAAGAATATATTTTTCAGAAAAAAAGTAATTTATTTTTTTTCTTAATTTATTATTTGGAATGAAAAAATTGATAATATTTCTTATTGTTCTTTTTAATTTATTTTTTATCATATAGTTTCCTTTAATTTTATTATAATTTGAAACACGAATCTAATGTCTTAGTAGATTTTTCTGCGCTTAGAAAGTGTTTAAAATAGTCTATAATCTCATTTTGAGCTTTTTGGTAATATTGTTTATCATCTAATAATTTGTCAATATAATCAGCAAAAACTTCTGGTAAATCCGATACTAGACACCCATTTCTGTTTTTATCTGGTAGCCCGTCTACTCCTAGAAAAGTCGCAACTACTGGAATACCTCTAGACATTGCGTCTATTGTTTTTATTTTCATACCTGTTCCTCTGAAAATAGGTACTATGGCTATTTTTGTCCTTTTGTACAATTCATCTAAATCATCTGCAAATTCTATTGTATTTATGCCCATTTTATTTAAGGTGTCTATACTGTATTGAGGGTTTTCTATAAGCATTTTAAGTACTTTGCCGACTATCCAGATGTTTTTTTTATGTTTTAGTAAAGGATATACTTTTTCTAGAAACCAAATAATACCTTCCAAATTATATGGATTGGAATGACCTAAAAATAGTATATCAATGTCTTTATTATTGTTTGAGTCTTGTGGTATTTGAGGAACTAGTGGTGGTAGAAAATAGAATTTTTTGTTTGGTAGTAACTTCTCAAAAAACTGTTTTTCATCCATGGATATAGACATAATTTCATCAAATAAATTTACCAATTCTATTTCTTGCTCAATTGGGTTTATGACATTTTGGTTTTGACAGTAGAATTGTTGTACGTAATTTGCATCTTGCATTGAATAAATTTTTTTCGTGCTTGATGGAGTATTCCCATATTTAATTAAGTCTGCAAATTGAATATAATGTATATTTATATAGTCATAATGATTTGAATTTACAATATTATTGTAAAATTTGACGAACTCATCATCTACCCAAGTGGAATAGTATTTTTTATCAGGTTTTGTAGAAATTTTAAGGTTTCCAATGTATGTTTTGATATATCGTTTTTGTTTTTTTATTTTATATTTTGTTTTTATAATGTTTAAGCCAAATAATTTCTTTTTTATATTATATTTTGTAGGCTTAAATAAGTAAAAATTATCTATTAATTTTTCTTTAGCATTTAGCTCAGCAAAATTATCAAAGTTCCCATCAATGCCTGCATTAGATAAAAAGTCTATGCTAAATCCTTTACCTTTTAAATATCTTGCTATTTCATAAACATAAGAACTGCATCCCATGTCATTTTTTAAAAAGTTAAGGTGAAAAATAATAAGAATTTTTTTATTATTCATAAATTAAACATTCTCCTTTTGATTTATAGGGGTATATTTTGATAAAATTTTAGCTGTCATTTCTCCAACACATTTTTCCCAAGAAAAACTTTTCCCTCTTTCTAGTCCTTTCGTAATATTCTGTTTTCTTAGTTCAGAATTGAAGTAGTATTTTTCATATGCTTCAATGTGTTGAGCTTCATTATCCCAATCAATCATTAATCCTGCATTCCCGACAACTTCTGGTAATGAGGAATTGTTAGAAGTTATAACTGGACACCCACAACTCATTGCTTCCAATGGAGGAAGTCCAAATCCTTCATATTGTGATGTGTATACAAACCATTCAGCTCCTGAATATAATGGAGCTAAATCTTCATCTTCAATGTAGCCTGCTCTTATAATTTTATCTTGGTATTTTACAAAATCAGGTATTTCTTTTTCTAGTTTTTCTATAAATCCTTTCCAGCTTCCTCCGCCTAGAATATAAATTAAATCTTGAATTTCATTTTTATTGATAAATTCAATAAAGCATTTAACTGCCCTAATAAGGTTTTTTCTTGGTTCAAGAGTACACAAGCTGAATATGTATTTTTTATCTGTAGGTAGATTATATTTTATTAGAGTTTGTATAGTTTTTTCTTTTTGAGGCTTAAATTGTTCCGAGCAAGCAAGAAGTGTTGTATAAATGTGCTCAGGATCTATTTCGGGAACGTATTTTATAAAATCTCTTTTTGTTGATTCTGAATTAGTAAAGTAAAAATCTTCTTTATTTATTGTGTCTTTTAATTTTAAATACCAAGAATTACCTTTTTGAATATCTGCAAAATATTCTGGTAAAATTAAC
Organism: Candidatus Gastranaerophilales bacterium; assembly: GCA_944323725.1. GTDB lineage: Bacteria > Cyanobacteriota > Vampirovibrionia > Gastranaerophilales > Gastranaerophilaceae > Scatousia. The sequence goes on from CALUTP010000015.1 coordinate 99,165, forward strand.
GGAATTGTATCATGTAGTAATGTGAACTTTTTAATATGTTTAATATTACGAATTTCTTCAGGAATTCTATAGCAAGGAGAGAAAAAAACATTTATATCATCATATTTGGATAAATTAATTTTATTTTTGCATAGTTTTAATTTTAATGAAAAGAAAAATAATAATATTGATAAGATTGATTTTTGTATTATTTTCTTTTCTTTTTTCATTTTATTTCTTTTAGATTTTGAGTTTGCATAGTTCCAATCATCTTGTGTCATATCTTCATAGTTGATGATAGGACAGTTATATTTTTTGATAATTGCAGTTTCTTCAAGTGCAGGAATTAATTTTTTATCACAGTAAAAGTAAAGATTAAATTCTTCTTTTTTATATAATTCTTTCAGAATATTGGCTGCAGTAAAGTATATCCCAGAACGGCAGCCATCCATTTTTCGATTAATTACAAGTATTGTTATATCAAATATTAAATTAATTTTATTTTTCATAATTTTACTTTCTTTTCAATAATAGAGTTGTTATATCTGTTTTTCTTGATAATTAATAATATCATGAATTGTTTGTTCAATTTGATAATTTTGTTTCCAGCCTGTTGCAATTTTTAATTTTGTATTATCTCCTATTATTATCAAATTGTCAGCAGGTCTTATACGTGATTTATCTATTATGATTTCTGGATTTATCCCTAGATATTTAGATGTAATTGATATTATTTCTTTTAGTTTAATTCCTTTGCCAGAACAGACATTGTATATTTGTCCTTTTTCTCCATATAAAAGTAATTTATAGTATGCATCAACAACATCTCTTACATCTAAAAAATCTCGTATAATTTCAATGTTACCTACAAAAAGTTTAGAATCTTTATTATTTTTTATATTTATAAGTTGTTTGATAAATGAAGGTATTGCAAAACAGTCTTTTTGAGTTGGTCCAATATGGTTAAATGATCTTGTCATTACAATATTAAGACCATAGTTGTCAGAGTATAACTTAGATAACATTTCCTGACTTACTCTTGCTACTGCGTAAGGGTTGCAAGGAAACAACTCATAATTCTCTTTCAGAGGCATTGATTCTGAATTGTAATTTCCATATTCTTCAGAAGATCCAACAGAGAGAATCTTAGTATTGAGTTTGAGTTCTCTTATTGCTTCAGCTATATTTAAAAAGATATTTGTGTTATTTACAAAGCTTTCTACAGGATAGTCCCAGCTCTTAGAAACTGAGCTTACTGAAGCTAAATGTAATATATAATCAGGTTTAAAGTTTTCTATAACTTCTTTGATTAATGCTTTATCTGCTAAATCAATTTTTTTGTATATTGCATTTTCGTAGTTTATTTTAAATTTTTCTAATATATCAATACCAAGTATATTATAATTATATGAATTCTCTTTTAAGTATTTTATAAAATAATTTGCTACAAATCCAAAAACCCCTGTTATTAATATTTTTTTCATAGTTATATCCTATATCCTAATATTATTATTAGTTAAAAAGTCGTTATAAACTAATTTGATTCCTTCTTCGATTTCAGTTTCAGCTTTCCAGCCTAAGTTGTTGATTTTTGAAACATCCATCAATTTACGCATTGTCCCATCAGGTTTTGTTTTATCAAAAATCAGCTTGCCTTTATAGCCTATAACTTTTTTTATTAATTGTGCAAGTTCAAGGATTGAAATTTCTTTACCTGTTCCAATATTGATAAATTCACCTATTTCTTCTGCTGATTTATTTTCCATTAAATATACAACTGCTTGTGCTAGGTCGCCGGCATACATAAATTCTCTTAGAGGGGTTCCTGTCCCCCATACGGTTACTTCAGGTAACCCTGCTATTTTTGCTTCATGAAATCTTCTTACAAGCATTGGTAATACATGAGCATTTGTTTTGTCATAATTGTCATTTAGACCATATAAATTGCAAGGCATTACTGAAATATAATTAGTTCCATATTCTCTATTATAGGAAGCACAGAGCTTAAGCCCAGAAATCTTTGCAAGGGCATACATTTCGTTGGTTTTTTCAAGTTCTGAAGAGAGTAGATATTCTTCTTTCATTGGTTGTGGTGCGTTTTTAGGATAAATACAGCTTGAACCTAAAAATAGAAGTTTTTTTACATTGTGTTTGTATGAATTTTCTATTACATTCAATTGTATTTTCATATTTTCTGTAAAAAATTCTACAGGATAGGTATTGTTGCCGTAGATTCCTCCTACTTTAGCAGCTGATAAAATTACGTATTCTGGTTTTTCTTTGTTAAAAAACTCATTAACAGATAGCGTATCTGTTAAATTAAGTTCTTCATGTGATCTAATTAAGAGGTTATTATAGCCCTGATCTTCTAGTTCTTTTTTTATTGCACTGCCAACTAGACCTCGATGACCTGCAACAAATATTTTTGCATTTTTCTCCATAATATTTTTATATTATATTGAAAATATATATTATAAAAGTTTATGTGAATGTTTGTAACGTTCTATCATGAGATTAAAAAGTTGTGATGTAATATTTTTGAGTTAAAATATTTTATGTTATGAATCCATTAGTTACAGTAGTCACAGTTACTTTTAATTGTATTAAAGCAAATCGTAAGGATACGCTTGCTCAATGTATTGAAAGTGTTAAAAATCAATCATATGAAAATATTGAGCATATTATTATTGATGGAGCTTCAAATGACGGTACTTTGGAATATTTGGAGACTTTCAATGATTTAAAAATATTCTCAGAGCCGGATAACGGTATTTTTGATGCCTTCAATAAGGGGATAAATAAAGCTTCTGGAAAGTATATTGTATTTATTAATTCAGATGATTATTTTATGGATGTTGATGCTGTTAAAAATTCAGTTGATGCTCTTGAAAATTTTAGTGCGGATTATTCCTTTGGTGATACTTGGCTTTTGCATGAAGAAAATCCTAAAAAATCTTCTATGCGAAAACCTCAATTATATAAGTCATTTTTTAAAATGCCATTTTGTCATCAATCTATGTTTTGTAAGGTTGACGTATTGAAAAAGATTGGTATGTTTGATTCAGGTAATAAAATAGCTTCTGATTATGAAGTATTTTTGAAATTATTACTAGGTGGTTATTCAAGGGTAAAAGTTAATTCTTGTATAGCATGTTTCAGATGCGGTGGTGCTTCTGGAGATAGAGTAAAGCTTATAGACGAATATTGTGATGTATTAAAAAAATCTTTTTCTAAGCTTTATCAATTATCAAATCAAGAAGCCTATAATATCGTAGTGTATTCTTCTTTGCCATTAAAGCTTGTATTTAGAGTTAGTAAATATCTTAAAGGCATGGATAAATTAAAATTTATTTCGATGCAATTTAGACATTTTATTTTCCAAATAAGAACCAGTCGAAAAAATAGAATGCTTAAATTGTTCGGGTTTTATCTTATTAGGCCTGCTGTGTAGTTTTTCTTGTTATATAAAATTTAAACCCTAATATTGTTATTATTTTTTTGTTAGAATTTCTTTGGTTTTTAATTTCAAACAAAAAGTGTAAAAACTTTTTAATCAGAGAAATTGGTACAATAACCAAGTAGTATTTAAATAGAAAATGTTTACAAGGGGTAATTTTAAGATATTTTCGGTATTCTGCTGTAAATTTGTCGCCATTATAATATTTCCAAGGCTTTTTCTTATCTATAAAATGCAGTATATTGGATTTTTCCCAATTTTGTTCTGTTTCTTTATCATAATCTTTAATAATTTGAGCATTCCATTTATTGTCTAGTATTAATATTTTTTCGTTAAGTACAGCATTTAAAATATCTTGGTCATGTAGGACAATTTTGTCTGAATTATTGTCTATCCATTTAAATATTTTAGAATCTATATTATCCTCTCTCCATTTTTTGGCATTAAAAATTATGACTCCTGAGTTTATATAATTATTTAATCCTAATCTTTTTTTATGTTTGTTTTCGGAAATATCCCTAACTGCAGCAATGTAATAATCGTTTAATTCGGTGTTAAAAAGTTCCTTTAAACTTGTTTTTACAACAATATCGCAGTCAAGATAAATTATTTTATCACAATCCTGTTTTAATGTAGGTAAGAGTAATATATAATATGCAGTCAAGGAAAGGTGTGTCCAGTCTTGTATTGGGCATTGTGAAAATTTTTCTTTATTTACATTAATAAATTCAATGCTAAAATCTGCAATTTTGCAAAGATTTTTTATTTTTTCTTGGTTTTTTCTGGAGATTCCTCCATTCAGTATATACAAATTAATTAAATCTTCTGGAGCTTTATTTTTTAAAATAGAAGCAATTGTAACTCCCATATGTTGAACATATTTGTCATCACAACTTAGACATATATTTATAATTCTATCTTCAACAGACATTGTTGCTCCTTTTTATTTTAATTGGTATTAAATTGAAAATTTTATATGTTGTTGAATTTGTGGTTGTATATATTTTACAACAAAAAGCTTTTTCTGGATTTTTTATTAAAAGTTTTTCATTCATAAGCTTTTCATTAGAGTTTTCTTTAGGGGATTTGGTTAACCATTTTAGAATTTTGAATTTTTCATTTTCCCATTTGCTATATCCATTTTTTATATACTGGTATGTATTTATTTGAATTTCTTTTATTGACTTAAAATTAATTTTTTTAGGTGATTTAGGATTATATAAAAATCCAGTTTTTGCATGAGAAATATATTCGTTCATTGTGGGATTATTTGGTGCAATAACACATCTGGCAGCAGCCATTGCTTCTAGAAAGCTCATGCCAATTCCTTCAAATTCTCGTGGTGCGAAATACATTGCTGTTTTTTGAATATATGATTGCATTTCTTCTTTTGAGTTAAACCAGTTTGAATAAATGATTTTGCCATCCCATTTCTTAGATGGTTTAGAAATTTTATTATCTGGATCTGGAGCTGTATGTAGGTATAATTTATTTATTTTATTGCTGTTTAATACTTTTTCAATTGTTCTAGTGTTAATTTTTTCTCTTCTTTGCCAGAAAAATATTGAGTTCTCATCTCCAAAATTTTCTATTTCGGCTGGTTTTGGAAAATATTGAATATAATATGATGATAATCCTAGAGATTTACATTTTTTATGGAGTGTAGATGAAAAATTTATGATGTTGCATTCCCTATATTCATTCCATATTGCTTTATTGAAAAAATGTGTTGCATCATACATTGGAAAGAATGCTATATTGTTATATTTCAAATATTTTTTTAATTCTGAAATAGGGGGCATTATTTGGAATAATACTACTATGTCATATTCTTTTCCTTCTAGTTCTTTGAACTTTTCAAAATTATCATTGTCATTGTCGAAGTCAAAGAATTCTACATCATAAGATGTTTTAATGATTTCTTGTAAAAAATCATTTGACTTTGTTTTGTTATGAAATGCATGTTTGATGTATAAAAGTTTTTTCATTTAACTAATTTTATTAAGCTTCTTGAGGTATAAGGATTTCATATCCTTCGTTTTTAAGAAAATTCTCTTTTTTAGCTTCTTTCATATCTTCTGATACCATTTCTTTTATAAGAGCATTTAAATCATATTTAGGTTCCCACCCTAGTTCTCTTCGAGCTTTAGATGAATCACCGAGTAACAAATCGACTTCTGTTGGTCTGAAGTAACGTGGATCTACTTCTACGAGAACTTTGCCAGTATTTTTGTCTATTCCACGTTCATCAACTCCTTCTCCGATAAATTCTAAGTCGATTCCAACTTCTTTAAAGGCCATTCTACAAAAATCTCTGATTGTTGTAGTCACTCCAGTTGCAAGTACATAATCTTTAGGGGTATCCTGTTGAAGAATTCTCCACATTCCTTCTACATAGTCTTTAGCGTGTCCCCAGTCTCTTTTTGATGAAAGATTACCAAGATATAATTTTTCTTCAAGTCCTAGTTTTATTCTAACAGCGGCTCTTGTAATTTTTCTTGTAACAAAAGTTTCTCCTCTACGAGGGGATTCATGGTTAAATAATATTCCATTAGACGCATATATTCCATAACCTTCCCTGTAGTTGACAGTAATCCAGTATGCATAAAGTTTAGCACATGCATATGGAGAGCGAGGATAAAATGGAGTTGTTTCTTTTTGAGGTGTTTCTTGAACTAGTCCATATAATTCAGATGTTGAAGCCTGATAGAATTTTGTTTTTGTTTCAAGACCTAAAATCCTTATTGCCTCAAGAATTCTTAATGTTCCAAGTCCGTCTGCATTTGCGGTATATTCTGGACAATCGAAGGATACTTTTACATGAGATTGGGCTGCTAAATTATAAATTTCATCAGGCTGAATTTCTTGGATTAATCGAATTAAATTTGTACTGTCAGTTAAATCTCCGTAATGCAATTTAAATCTCGCACTTTTATTATGAATATCCTGATAAAGATGATCAATCCTAGCAGTATTAAAAGAAGAAGAACGTCTTTTCATGCCATGAACTTCGTAACCTTTATCAAGTAAAAGTTCTGCAAGATATGCACCATCTTGACCTGTTATACCGGTAATTAAAGCTTTTTTCATAATTCATCCCTCTTTTATTTTTAATCAATAAAAGCTTATTACAAAAAGAGCTGCTTGTCATCTTATTGTTAAGATTTTTAGAGATAGACTATAAATATCATATAAATCATCCAGAAGATTACTGTTAATATTATGAATTTATCTTTATAAAGAATTTCTGTAGGGGAGGCTGTTATTTTGTTTACAAATGTAAGCTGGAAATATCTTAAAAATCCTATAATTACTATAAATGAACTTAAATACAGATATGCGGAATTGAATTGTTGTATTACCTGAGGAGTAAGTGTATATAAAATATAAGCTACAATATTAACAGCAGCAAGGACTGACATTGATATAAGTATAAATTCTTTATTGTAGCCTTGAATGTTTTTTCTGGCTTGAGTTCCGTTTTCGTAAAGAATAACATCATCATATCTTTTGGCAAATGCTATAAACATTGAGATTAAAAATGTCATAAGAATAAGGTATTCAGAAGGTTTTATTGATGACAAAACTGCACCGCACAGTATTCTTATTAAAAAACCGGCAGAAATTATTGAAATATCTATTATTGGAATGTGTTTTAGCCGTATTGAGTAAAGGAAATTTATAACCAGATAAGTAAACATCAGTACAGCAAATAATTTGTTTAAGATATAAGCTCCGGTAAGACTTAGGATTAAAAGCATTACGCTGATAATGCAGCCGTTTTTGATGCTAATTTCTCCCGAGGCAATCGGGCGAAGGCATTTTTGCGGATGTTTTTTGTCCTCATTAACATCATTTATGTCATTAATTATATATACAGCACTGCTCGCAAGTGAAAAAAGAACCGCGCCGGCTGTGGTTTTCATAAGAATGTCAGCATTGAAGAGTGCCCCTCCGAATATTAGCGGAAGAAAGAAAAATATGTTTTTGATGTATTGCTTTATTCTGAGAAGTTTTAGATATTTTATCATTTATTTTTTCTTCTTTTTTCTTTTGTAATTCCGTTTATTCCTATGTAGTATATGTAATTTTTATGACGTATTTTTATTTTGATTTCGGATAAGGATGCAGGAGCAGAGTTTATATATAAATATTTCTTATTTTCAGCGTCATAAAATATTGTTTTTAGAATTTTTCTTCCGTTATTGTATGAGCAGCTTTCGGGTTGTTTGTTTATTGCAAATTCATTACCGGTGCAGCGTTCGATAAAAACTTCTTCCTGCGGATTGTACAGCTGAGGGAATGTATTAAGAGCTATCTGCGCAAGAGGTTGAAATTTTGTAGAATGTTTCGCTGATACTGTTGAACTGTAGAAAAGCCATGGCGTGATTGTTATTATTGTTAACAGCAGGATTACAAATTTTGATTTAAGAGATATTTTTTGAAAATAATCAAAACATCCGAATATCAATACGGGTATCATCCAGTATGAATATCTGTGTATGAGCATAATCCCCGGATTCCAGTTTAGCTGGGCTGCATCTATAACAGCAAACAAAAATACTGTTATTGCTGCTAAAATGGCGTATTTATCTCTTTTGAAAATTCTGTAAAGCACCAGAACACACAATACAGGTACATATATTGCCAGCCCGAAGTTTAAATCCGTAAACAGGCTTGCAATTTTAGCAAAGCTTATCGTATGCAAATTTGTGGAGTATTCTCCGATAAGACTGAATTTTCCGAAATAGTAGTAATAAAATATGTACGGAATAAAAACTGTTGTCGAAAGTATTGTTAATAATGCAAACTCTTTAAGTCTTTTTATTGAATAATCCTTAATCAATAAATATATTTCATATAGCATCATAAAAAAAGGAACTACTGCTGCTGCAGGATTTTGCAGAGAAGAAACAGCTGTTAAAAATACTGCAGAATATTTGCGTTTATTGTAGTATTCAAGAAGTCCTATGTATAAAAGTACAAATGTAAAAACTTCCGGATGTGTCCACGGGTAATAAAACCATAAAGGACTGAATAGAGTTATTCCGGCTAAAAATAAGCGGGTCTTTTCAGACATTGCTTTATTATTGAATAAAATCCACCAGAAAAGCAGCAGAATTAAGAGCATATTGGTAATTGTAAAGGTCATTACCGGATTAAGGTGTAAAAACTTTAAAATTATATAAACAGGTGTGCAAATTAGCGGATAAGCCCAGAAATGCCAGCAAAATCCCCCCCCCCCCCTATCAGAAAGTGCAGTAAAATAGGCATTTAAGGGGATGCCACAACCCGGAAAATTCGCAATATATTCCAGTTTATCTTCAAGGCGTAAATCCGGAGAAAGATGATTTTTGAGAGAAATAATCATCTGAAAGTATTCACTACCATCTCCATACAGTTGATAGTTAGTATTATTCAACAAAATTGCTGCTAATAAAATAATTAGTAAAAAGGTTAATCTCGGAATATTTAAGTTTTGCATGCCTAAATATTATCAAAAATGTAGCAGCATGTAAACATTACACTTCAATAAATAATCTCTGGCCTACAATATTTTGTTTGCCGTTGTAGTAACCGGCAAAATATCCCCCGCGTACCGGTGTGTTTTTTGCATAAGTGCTGCTGTTGTAAGTGTAGCCGTTATAGTTAACAAAAGGATTATTGCTGAACGGATTGGTTGATTTCGGCGCAACCGGAGCTGCTGCCTGTGTCTGTACCGGTGTAAAAACCTGCGATAATAAACTTACAATATTTGCCATTTACATTACCTCACTTACTACATTATCATTATTAATAATAAATATAGTATTGTCACATTTTATTTTATTAAATATTAAATTATCTTAACAGTCATCCTCTTTTTGTGGTATTATCATTTTATGACTAGAATAAATAAAAAGAATGTTTTAATCGTTGGTAATTCGGCAAAAGAGTATGCTTTGGCTGAAAAGTTCTTAACTTATGAACAAGTAGGGAAAGTATTTGTTGCTCCTGGAAATAAGCGGATTGCTGAAATTGCAGAGTGTGTTGATATAAGAGAAGATGCTTCACATGAAATATTGGAATTTGTGCTTAAAAATGATATATATTTAACGATTGCGTCTTCTGATATTGCAATCAAATCAGATATTGCAGGTTTTTTCCAAGCAAATAATCAATTGATTTTTGCGCCGACTGCAGATAGTGCCCAATTCGCGCTTAGCAGAGCCGCTGCTAAAAAATTTATGTATAAACTGCAGATTCCTACTCCAAAGTTTGGTGTATTTGAGAGAGAACAGCTTGCTATTGACTATGTTAAAAATTCTCCAATGCCTGTAATTGTTGCTTCTGATATTGAAAGTGAAACTTCTATAAAGTCAGCTTGCTCTACAGTAAAACTTGCTAAAGCTTGTGTTTCTGATTTATTCCTTCAAAATGAACAAAAAGTTGTAATTGAAGACTTTGTGTCAGGCTTTGCGTTTACATTTTATGTTATTACTGATGGTTATAATGTTCTTCCAATATTGCCGGTTAGGGATTATAAATTTCTAGAAGATGGGGATGGTGGTTTATTGACCTGTGGTATGGGCGCTTTTGCTCCTGATTATAAGGTCTCTGATTCTGTTGTTAATTCTATTATGATAAATGTCAGAAATATACTTTCATCTTTAGAAAAAAGGCAAAAACCTTATCTTGGTATTTTGGGTATTGATTGTATTATGGTTGGTGCTGACAATTTTGTAACTCTTGGATTTACTCCATTTATAAAAAATCATCATGCTCCTTTAATTTTTGAATTAATTAATGAAAATTTATTTACTCTATTTGAAGCATGTTCAGTGGGCTCATTTGCAGATGATTATGAAACAATTAGATTAAATGGCAGAAGTGGTGTCTCTGCTGTATTGTATTCCAGATTATCGAATTCTATTGTGACGGGTACTGAACTTATTGAGGATGATAGTGCTATTGTACCTTTTGATATTCCAAAAAATGAATATATGGAATATGTTACAGAAAAAGGCAGAAATTTTGTACTTACTCAGACCTCTTCTACATTGAATAGAGCAAGAGAACTTTTATATGATGATATTGATTCTGTAAATTTTGATGGTAAAAAATACAGAACTGATATTTGTAATTAGTCCTTTATATGTTGATTTTTTTTATAATCTCATTAATAAAAGGGTATGGTATTAAAGTCTCAGAAAAATTATTATAATATATTAGGCATTACTCCGGATAGTTCACCTTTAGAGGTCAAATCTGCCTATAGAAAGCTCGCTAGAAAATATCATCCTGATGTCAATAAATCTGTTGAAAGTAATCGTATTTTTAAAGATATTACAGAAGCTTACGAAGTCCTTTCAAATACCCAAAAAAGAAAGCAGTATGATATGCTGAATGGATTCTATAGAAAGCCTGATGTAAATTCATATCAGAATTCTCAATCTTTTGAAAAAACATCTAAGGATAAATTTGAATCAAAAACTAATTCAAATTTTTCATATAGAAAAGAAAAAGTGAAATCAGATGCAGATATTAAGCATGATTCTTTTGAACATTATAAGTCTGATAAGATTTTAAAAGATGTGATAAATGATATACTCGGTGGTATAAAAACAAAAAAGTCAGCTGCCAGTAATCCTCAAAAAGTCTCTAAAGATGGTGAAGATATTTTTGCGGATGTTAGTATTTCGCTTGCAGAAGCTGTAAATGGGACTTCTCGTGCTATAAATGTGTTCCATTCGGAACTTTGTCCTAATTGTGAAGGCCGTAAATTTATTAATGGTTCCAAATGTCCTGCTTGCAGTGGAAGCGGCGAGTATAGGCAGCAAAAGAAAATTACGGTAAAAATTCCGTCTGGAGTTAAAGATGGTGCAAAATTGAGGATTGCTAATGAAGGCAATCCGGGTTTTGCTGGGGGAAAAGCTGGGAATTTATATATTAAGGTGAAGATAGAGCAGAACTCAAACATTCATGTTGACGGCAGCGATATTCACTATCGCTTGCCTGTCAGCCCGTTTGAGGCCGTACTTGGTGCAAAAGTTTCTATTCCACTTTTTGGAGGCTCTGTGAGCTTTGTAATGCCTGCTATGACTAACTCTGGTCAAAAATTCAGACTTGCTAAACAAGGGCTGCAGACAAAAGAACATATTGGTGATATGATTGTTACTGTGGAAATTCAAATTCCAAAAGATTTGTCAAATGACGAAATTAAATTATATGAAAAGTTGAAAAAGCTTTCGCAGTCTAACATTCGAGAAAATATTAACCATGAGTAGAATAGCTAAAATAAGAGAAATTTTTTCTTCAATACAAGGTGAAGGCCCATATGTCGGGACAAAACAATTATTTATAAGATTTTGTAGTTGTAATCTTAATTGCGCTTATTGTGATACGGATTTTAATCCTTCTAATGCTAAAGATTATAGTGTTCAGGATTTGATTGATTTAATCAACAGGAATGGTGAAATTTATACTATTTCATTAACTGGTGGTGAACCGTTATGTTCGGTTGATTTTTTGAAAGAGTTTTTGCCAGAGCTCTGTAAATACGGTCATAAAATTTATCTAGAGACAAATGCAACTCTTCCAGATGCATTAAAATGTATAATTGAATATGTTGATATTATATCTGCTGATATTAAGCTAAAATCTGCTACTGGTATGAATATTAGAGAAAAAGTATATGATGATTTTTTTAATCTTGCGATGCATAAAGATTGTTTTGCAAAAATAGTATTTAATAACAAAATCACTGATGAAGAAATTGATTTTTGTTGTTCTATTGCTAAAAAGTATAATTTCCCTTTAATACTTCAGCCAGAAATGAAAGGCAATTATTTTTCTATATCTTCTGATTTTGCTAAAGATGTTTTTGATAAGTTCTATAGTAAGTATCAAAATGTGCGATTAATACCGCAAGTACATAAGTTTTTAAATTTTAGATAGATTTTATTGGCAAAAATTAAGAGTTAGTGTATAATATTCATATATTTAAAAGAGGTAATGATGGCAGTAAGAAAAGTTTTAAAATATGGGGAAAAAACATTAAGAGAACCATCTAAGGAAGTTCATAAAGTTTCTAAAAAAATTACAGAGCTTGTGCAAGATTTGTTTGATACTATGTACACTAAAAATGGAGTAGGGCTTGCTGCTCCACAGATTGGCGTAAATTATAGAGTATTTGTTATAGATGCTTCCACTGAAAAAGAACCACTTTCTCCTATGGTGTTTATTAACCCTAAAATTATTAAAAAATCAGGTGCAATTATAGCTCAAGAAGGTTGTTTAAGTTTCCCTGAAGCATTTACTGATGTGAAGAGGTATAAAAACGTTACTGTAAAAGCTGTTGATATTCATGGAAAGCCTTTTGTAATGGAGGCAAAAGATGGCTCACTTTTAGCTAGAGCTATTCAACATGAATTTGATCATCTTGAAGGGATTTTATTTATTGACCATTGTGTTAATAGATTTGATGCGGATACTGTTTTGAAAAAATTTAATCTACCTCCTGTTGATGCAGATAAAATCATAGATGATCCAATATTAGAGGCTGAATTTAAAAATGATTAAAGTTGTGTTCTTTGGTACGCCTAAAATAGCATTAAAATCGCTTGAGTACTTATATAATTCAAATAAAATAGAAGTAGTTGGAGTAGTTACGCAACCGGATAAGCCTGCTGGACGAGGACATAAGATTATGATGTCCCCAATTAAGGAGTTTGCTATTAAAAAAGGTTTGCCAATTTTTCAACCAAAATCTATAAGAAAAGATCCTGAGGTGCAAGCTGAATTAAAATCTTTGAAGCCTGATTTTTTTGTTACTTTTGCCTTTGGACAGATACTTTCTCAAGATGTTCTTGATATCCCTAAATTTGAGACTATAAATCTTCATGCTTCTCTACTCCCAAAATATAGAGGGGCTAATCCTATTCAAAGAGCGATAATTAATGGGGATTCTGAAACTGGTATATGTACTATGATTACGGAATTGGGGCTTGATTGTGGTGATGTTTGCCTGAAGAAAATTATACCCATATCAGATTCGATGAATTGTGAAGAGCTTTTTAATGAAATAAGTTCTATTTCACCTGAACTTATTGAAGATACTCTATTAGGTTTAGTTGATGGTTCAATTTCCCCTGTAAAACAAGATGAAGCAGGAGCTTGTATGGCTAATAAACTTACTAAAGACGAGACCTTAATTGATTGGTGCAAATCTGCTAGAGAAATTCATAATCTTGTCAGAGGTATTTATAAATTCCCATCAGCTTATTTTGTTTATAATAACAAAATAATTAAGGTTTTACAAACTTGTGTAGTTGATGGTTCAGGTAATCCTGGAGAATTTGTAGAAGTCACTAAATCAGGGGTTAAAGTAGCTTGTGGTAGGGATTGTCTATTGCTTATGAGTGTCAAACCCGAAGGGAAAGGTGAAATGCTCGCTAGAGATTGGTATAATGGAATTAAAAAGTAGGATAATATGGTTGTAAAGGGGATTAGAGGTGCAATTACAGTAAGTGAAAATTCTGCTGGGGCTATTGAAACAGCAGTAATGGAATTGTTACCTCAGATGATTGAAAAAAATAAGATTAATCCTGATAAAATTTCTCATGTAATATTTACGTTGACAGATGATTTGAATGCTGCATTTCCAGCAAAATTTGCAAGGCAAAATCTTAATTGGGAACATGTTGCAATGATGTGTTTTCATGAATTGAATGTTCCAAATTCCTTAAAAATGTGCTTGCGCATACTAATTGTATTAAACTGTGATGAAACATTCTGTCCTGATTTTGTTTATTTAAAAGGTGCATCTAATCTTAGGATTAATTAACTTTTGACATTTCTGAAATTGCAGGATCAAGTAAACGTCTTCCTACATTTATAAAATTAATAGAACATAATGTTTTATTTCCATATTTAATCATTTTTTCAACGATACCTTCTCCATATTTAGGATGAGTAATTTTATCTCCCTGTTCAAATGTTGGAGCCTCTCCAAAATTTTCTGTTGGATATACTGGGACAACTGGAGGTTTTTCTTCTTCTTCCGTATTATTTATATCTTCTATAAAATTTAAATCTTCTTCTGTTAAATCGGACTCTGTCTCTTCTATTGTATCAATTGCTGGAATTTCAGTCTTCTCTTGTGAAAATATAAGTTCATCAACATCTTTTGCTACTTTATCTATAGGTAAATCTTCTTCAATGATTTCAGGTTCTGGAATTGATTGAAGATTTTCTTCATTATATCCTAAAACAGGTATATTATCAGTATTGACTTCTTGTATATCTGTATCTAAGATTAAATCATCGGAAGTGTCTTCTGATATAGTTTCTAATGTTTGAATATCTTCCATTTGTGATTCAGAAAAGTCAACTATTTCAGAAAATTTCTCATTATCATTAATTGTTAAATCATCTTCATTTTCAGATGTTTCTTCTGAGACTTCTATAAGGTCATTGCTCTCAGGTATTTCGATATTAGGTATTTCTGAAGTTATTACTGTTTCGTTTTCAATAATCTCAGGTTCTTGTTTTTCTACGATGATATCATTAATAATGGGTTCTTCTTCAATAATTTGTTGTTCTATTTCTTGAATATTAGTTTCAGGAT
The DNA here is from genome assembly GCA_944323725.1 of Candidatus Gastranaerophilales bacterium. Taxonomy (GTDB): domain Bacteria; phylum Cyanobacteriota; class Vampirovibrionia; order Gastranaerophilales; family Gastranaerophilaceae; genus Scatousia. The sequence goes on from CALUTP010000015.1 coordinate 114,209, forward strand.
TTTCAAGGTCTTCATACTTTTCTTGGAGTTCAGCATCAATAATATTGCTTATTTGCTCTGGAGCTACTTCTAATTTTATTAATTCTTCTGTTTTATTATCAGGTATTTCAGTTTCGGATTTAGTTTCTTTATCTTCTTCTTTTGAATAATCTGAATTTGAATTTTCAGTCGGTTCATCTTGAGGCTCTTCTTTTCTAGGTAATGTGTCCTCAATTAATGTTTCATATGGATATGAATTAGATTCTTCAGAAAAATCATCAACCTGCTCATTCTGTTCTATTTCAGGTTCTGCAGCTGTATTATTTATTTCATTGTTATTCCCGATGATATTAACATCATTAGGGTCTGTTATTGCCTCTATTGCAGCTAATTCTACTATTAATGGAATATTTTGAGTCGCTTTGCCATAAATTACAAATTCATCTGGGTTAAGTTTGTTTAAAAATATATTATAAGCTGCAAAGTCATGTTGTAATACTTGTGGTGCAAATAGAATAAGATTATTGGCTCGTTCTTTTAGTTCATACAAATATTTGAAATTATGATTTGTAATTATTGTTGAATAAATTTTATCTTTTGTCATCATATGTCTGATAAGTTTTTTATCAGCATTATCATTTGTAAGTTGTACAAATGAATACACGAATAAGTCTAAATCATTTATAGTGTTATAGACATAGGTGATTATTTCATTTTGCAGTCTGCCATTAACTGTAGAAATATCAAGTATGTTAGATGTATTAGCTCGAATAAGTGCTCTAAGTCTTTGGATGTCTTTTGCATTTTCAGCGAATACATTCATTTCTTTGTATTTAAGTAATTTATTTTTTAATAATATAAGTTCGGTAACTCCTGTAGTTCTGTATTGTTGATCTACAACATTAATAAATGTTTCAAAAGGAATAAACTTATCAAGAACAGTTTTAGAATATTCTTGAACTTCAAGGAATATATCTTGAATAATAGCTTTGCTAACAGTGTCTATATCATTTAAGTCATGTTCATAAATATAATTGATAGTTTCATAATTTAGTGGTAGTTTAAAATCTTTACCAAATATAAGCTTTTCTCCAGGATAGCTCCCATCAATATCAAATATTATTGATTTGTCACTTTTATTATCAAGTTGAAGAATAAAATTCCCCATCAATATGTTAGAATTCTCTTGATTTTCAGAACATACAAGTAAGTTTTTTTCAAGAATTGAGCTGTCAACTTTTAAAATTTCTTTTTGCTGAGCTAGTTCACCTATTTCTATTGGAGAATTTACAGGTAGAATATCAAGAAGTTCATCTGATGAAAGCTTGGTTATTTGTGCATCTAGTGAAGGGATTGAGCCATCATAATTTTTTACGATACCTTCATCATTAAATGTGAATAGCAATCTAACTATTGCATAATTTGAACCTTTATCAGCTTTTAGGCTTAGAACTTGAGCAACATATGGAGTATGCTCATCTTCAATAATTACAAATCCCGCAAGAATAAGATTGTCTGATGTTGTAAATTCAATCTTTACCAGATTATTTTTTATCTCTAATACTTTCATTAATACTTCCTTCTTCTACTGTAGCAATTTTACCATGAACATGCTTTATTTATGTCAAATCATTAACTAAATGAAACATTTTCTTCTAGTTTATTATATATTTCAATTGTAAGAAGGCATATTTTCAAATCTCTATTTACTAAACTTTTTATTGTTTCTTTGTAGCATTTTAAAAGAGCTTTGTTTAGTCCATTTTTTTCAGAAAGATATTTTCTTATAATGGTTGAGTATTCTTTATCTCTAGTATTGGGCTCAATTTTGTCTGCAAGAAATATGATTTTTTCAAAATCACTCATTTCAATTTGTCCAAGTGTGTGCCATCTTATTGCAGACAGAATTTCTTTATCTTCAACACCAAAGTATTTTTCAGCATAATATGCACTTACTGGAGCATGGAGTGTTTTGTAATTTAGCATTTCTGCTTCTTCAACATGTAGATTAGTATTAATTATTTCAAGAAGTTTTTCATTAGAAAAACATTTTGCACAGTCATGTAATAATCCTGCAATGTAGGCTTTTTCAGGATTAACTCCAAATTGAATGGCTAATTCTTTTGCGCATTGCGCTGTACCAATTGAATGGCTGTATCTTTCATTATTGAGATTTTCTTTAAGCCAGCTCAAAATTTCTTTTTCATTAATTTTTGTATAATTCATTTTCTTTTATATATTCCTCTACATTATCTGGGACTAATCCTTTTATAGATTTGCCCTGTTTTATTAAATTTCTTATTTCTGTTGATGATATATTATTGAATTTCATTGGCATGAATTCAAAATTGTATCCTTCTTTTTTTAAATATTCAAAATCCTTTGGGCTGAAATTATTTTCTCTAATAAAAACTATAAAATCAATGAGTTTTTTAAGCTCTTCAGCCTTATACCAGCTAGTTATATTTTTAAAAGCATCTGTTCCTATTATAAATTGTATTTTACCTTCGATTTCATATTTTTTATATAATTCACAAATTGTTAGGTATGTGTATGACTTGCCTTGTCTTAAAAATTCGATGTCAGATACTAAAAAGTTTGGATTAGATTTTACTGCTAATTTTACCATGTTAAATCTATGTATAGAAAATTTTTCATCATAATTTTTGTGAGGAGGTTTAAATGCCGGTATAAAAATTATTTTATCGAGCTTTAAATTTTTTACTAAATATTCAGCTACGCCCAGGTGAGCGTTATGTATAGGATTAAAAGTACCTTGAAATACGCATAATTTCATATTCATATTTTATCATGTATGGTACTTTAATGTAAAGTAATGTAACAGCTTTGTGAGCTAAAATCTAAAGTTTTTTGAGAGTTAATCCGTATATCATTATGTATAATAAGGAAACATTGACATGGGAATGGCAGCAGGACAAGCAAGATTGTTATCAATAACTGCACGAATTAATCATAATGAGTTAAGGGCGCAGCAGATAACCAATGCAAAATTACGTTTGTCCGATAGTACCCAGGCAGCAAGTGACGAATATATAAAAGCATTAAATGATACAGAATTAAAGTTTTTAAGCTATGACAAATCCGGCAATTCAATGTATAGTGCATTAACAGGTAATAGCTTGTCATATTATGGGGAATTAAAGAATCAATACGGTCTAATAAATGCAGCAGGTCAGATAATGGTGAGTGAGTTAGATGGTCATAATTTTGAGACAAGTGACACGTTAGAAGAATTTTTAGATAAATATGGTCTATTAGGTCCGGAAAGTCAGGGTACAATAGTTCAAGTAAAGAACCCGGAATATGATAAAGTAATGGGCGAATATTACGAAGAATATAACAATTGGAAGACAAAAGAACCTAAGAAAGAAGATTT
>CALUTP010000016.1 GCA_944323725.1 Candidatus Gastranaerophilales bacterium
CAGTGTACGGGTTATCGCGCCAGCGGTAAACGCCCGGTAGCTGTGTTCCAAGCGGATAAGTGCTGAAAGCATATAAGTACGAAGCCCACCGTAAGATAAGATCTCTCATAGCATAAGCTAGTAAGTCCCCGTGCAGATTACACGGTTGATAGGTCAGAGATGTAAGAATGGCAACATTTTCAGTCGACTGATACTAATAGGACGAGGGCTTTTCCTAATTATCCTTTTGGATGGTTAAGATGATTGCGAAACCTTATAATCATTATGCAACTTTCAGAGTGCGTAAGCACTGGTTACAAGATTCGTCGGTAACCAAGCGTGAGGAAACCACCCGTTCCCATCTCGAACACGGTCGTAAAGACTCATAGCGGTGAAGATACTTGGCGGGCCACCGCCTGGGAAAATAACTCGTTGCCGACACCTATTTTTAAAGGAGTTGAATTAAAAAAAATAATTCAACTCTTTTTATTTTCTATTGTTATGGATTGTATATTCTATTTAGCACGTATAAATCGTTTTCACTAGGGATTGTTATATTTTTTTGATGAGGAACATACATTATATCATTTATTTCTATTCCATGACCAAGACCTAGAGCGTGACCAAATTCATGCATTATTGCACAATAAATACTCAATTCTGTTATATTTTTTCCATAGGCATTTGGCAGACCTATTTCTATTGTAATTTTTTTTATACTATTTCCGATTACACTTAAATATTTGCACATTCCTTCATAAATTCGGCCTACTTGAATCCAATTAACTGTTATATCTGCATTGGATGGGTATTGAATTTGATTAAATTGAATATTAATTCTATTATTTTTTAATAGGGTGTTCCAGCTTATAATTGCTTTATTCACTAATGAATACATAAGTTCTTTATTTTCAATTTGGATTGTAATTTGTGTTATATAAACATTAATTATTTGTTTATCCCATTTGCATAATTTCCCTCTTATTAGTGAGTTTTGAATATATTGATTTATATTTGTAGATATTGTCATGTGTATATTATTTATTAAATATTATGCTATGTAATGATTTAAATGTTTGAAATATTATACTTTATTATATCGTATTTTTGCTTATTTTAATTTATAAATCAAATTATGTATGAGTTTTATGATAAAATAAAACGACCTAAATATTCACCTCCAGCTTTTGTATTTTTTTATGTCTGGGTATTTTTGTATGTTTTGATGTTAATTTCTTTTATTTATTTGCTTTTTTTGCCTAATTATTTTTTAAAATTTCTTGGTATAGGTATTTTTTCTTTGCAAATTTTTTTAAACTTTTTATGGCCGTATATATTTTTTAAGTTAAAAAATATAGAATTATCATGTGTTGTATGTATTTTATTATTAGTTTCTGTAATTATGATGACGGTTATTTTTTTTAAGATATCTTTTGTTCTTGGATGTTTGCAGATCCCATATTTATTGTGGCTATTTTTTGCAAATGTTTTGAATATTGAAGTTTATTTTATGAATAAAAGTTGACTTTATCTAGTATTTTATTAATAGAATAGTATGATTTTATTGGAGTATTTTAGAAAAAATAATGTTTGTCATCATGATAAAGTGACCCCAGAGAAAGATGTAGCTTATTGTCCAAACTGTGGTGAATTAATTGAAAATCAATGGTATATTACAAGGTGCTCTTGTTGTGGTGTAAAATTGAAAGCCATAATAAAAAATGGTGAAGTCGTTCCAGAAGCGCATTATTGTCACAATTGCGGTTTTAAAAGTTTTATTGTAGAACGAGTAAATAAAATTAATTTTATAGATATTAATTATGCAGTACTAGTAAAAGCTGTAATAAAGCCTAGTGTTGATGAGATTACGCAAAGCTGGTGTGATGTTGGGGATGCCTATAATCCAAAGTTAATTGGAAACTATTAAAAAATCCAATTACAAATACCTACTGCTGCTATTATTCCAATAAAATCTGCAAGTAATCCAACTAGCAGAGCATATCGGATTTTTGAAATTCCAACTGCTCCGAAATATACTGCTAGGATATAAAAGGTAGTTTCACTGCTGCCAACCATTATCGCAGCCAGAGTTGTTGCATAATTATTGGGACCAAGATTGTGTGCAATATCCGAGAATATTCCAAGAGCTGCGGATCCGGAAAGTGATCTTACAATCATTACTGGTATTACATCTACTGGGATATTAAAGTGTGTTAGTAGGGGACTTAGGATATTTCCTGTACTTTCTATGATTCCTGAAGCTCTAAACATTGAGATACTAACTATTATGGCAACAAGATATGGGATGATATTTACTGACACTTTGAAGCCTTCTTTTGCACCTTCGGTAAATACTTCATAGATAGGAACTTTTTTAATTAATCCCATTGTCAGAATTAATATTAAAATTGCTGGAAGCATCCATAATGAAGCTATATTCATAATTTTTTGGAACATTATTTTTCGCCTCCATTATTTTCAAATTGAGGCTTCCAGTATTTTTGAAATATCTTTGCAAGAATAATAGCGCTAATAAATGCAATTGTAGTGACAAGCAGAGTAGGTGCTATTATTACAGTAGGATTTTTATAGCCAATGCTTATTAATATTGCTATTACTGTAGCCGGCATTAGTTGGAATCCGGCTGTATTCATTGCTAATAACATGCACATTGCATTTGATGCGCTTTTTTTATCTTTATTATGTTTTTGCAATTCTTCCATTGCTTTGATTCCAATTGGAGTCGCCGCATTTGAAAGTCCAAAAGCATTTGCTGTAATACTCATTGCTATATCTCCTATAGCTGGTGAGTTTTCTGGAATTTCATTAAAAAGTCTTTTGGTTATTGGTTTAATTATTTTGGCAATTAGGGTTATAAGACCGCATTTCTCAGCAATTTTCATCATTCCGAGCCAAAATGCCATAATTCCTATTAGAGAAAATGCAACTTTTACCGATAATTCGGCACCCTGTAATATAGCATTGACAACATCTTGAACTCTTCCGTTAATTGCGCCAGCAATTATTGAGATCACTATTAAAAAGTAGAATATGTAATTCATATTATAATTAAAACATCAAATTCATTTTCGGTCAATTTTATATTTTATTTGTTATTAAAATTTTATAGGATAATTCTTCGGAAATTTCCAGTTATTTCTCTCTAAGAGGATCCCACATTTGCGTGTCCCTAGTTTGTTGCTTGGTTGACAATATTCGTAAATTTTTTCTGTTGACATTGAAAAATCACCATCATTTGCGCTTCCTCCTGTGTGGAAACCTTTTATAGCCTTTCCTGTTGTTCCATACCTTAAATAATTAGATAATGAAAAAACAAAAACATCCTGTCCCATTACAGAACGCCCTCTTTGACCATTTACATCAGCTACAAAGGTTATATATTTCCAATAATCACCGTTCACAGGAGTATTATTAACCATTACCATTAAGCTACGCCCATCATCAAGTAGGTATTTAGGTGAAATCCTATAATTACCACCTATAGATAGTTCTTCTTGATTAGGATATCGCCATACATAAAAATTACCGTCTGATCCTGCAAAACATTTTTTAGGCATATTTTTATTATTATGAGCTTTGCATTCTGTTAAATTAATGTAGGGGGCAAAATATTTTTCAACGAATTTATTAGTTCCTCCATTTTCATATGACAAAGTATAATCCCAGTTTTCGTATGAGCCATTGTCAACTTCACTACGTTTTATTAAATTGTATAAATCTGAATATGTTTTTTTTAGACCAGATTCTATAATCATCTTTTCATACTTTGAATGTAAAACTGGTAATGTCATTGCTGCAACAACTCCGATTATTCCGAGTGTTATAAGTGTTTCTGCTAATGTAAATCCAAGTTCCTTTTTCATATCTGACCTCCATTGCATATTTATAATTATTTTATGCTATTTATTGCATGTTATCAAGGTGGATATTGCATTAAGCTTTCTCTTCTATAATTGTAGTCTTATAAAAGGAGGCAGTTTATTTTGGTAAATCATTTAGGGGAAAGAATAAAAAAATTACGTAAATTTAAAAAGCTTACTCAAGAGCAGCTTGCTGAACTTGTCGATATTGATGTTCGTCAAATTGCTAGTATTGAAGCGTGTGAGTCATTACCATCAATTCCTACATTATTAAAATTTTGTTCGGTTTTTGAGCTTAGTCCAAATGATATACTTAGTTATTCTTCTAATTATAATGCTGCCAGTTCATCATTAAAGGCTGATATAAATGACATTTTGGCCTTAGCTCAGGATGAACAGCTTGAACTTATTAAGAAATTAATTCTGGCAGTTATATAATTAATAATAAAAATAACAAAAAAAACACCTGAGACTATCAGGTGTTTTTTTTTGTTATTTTGGAATTAAACTAATTCTTTTACTTCTGCAGCAAATGTCTTAGGATCTAATTTGATACCAGGTCCCATTGTTGTTGCTAGGTAAACTGATTTTACAAATGTACCTTTTGCAGAGGATGGTTTTGCTCTTAAAATAGCATCTGCTAGAGTCGCATAGTTTTTAACAAGATCTTCATTAGAGAAATTTGCTTTACCTATAGGACAATGAATCATTCCTTGTTTATCAGCTCTGAATTCAACTTTACCTGCTTTTGCATCTTTTACAGCTTTAGCTATATCCATTGTAACTGTACCAGTTTTAGGGTTTGGCATCAATCCTTTTGGACCTAATACTCTACCTAGTTTCCCTAGCATACCCATACAATCTGGGGTTGCAATCAATGTATCAAATTCAAACCAGCCACCAGAAATTTTATCAATAATTTCTTCAGCTCCAGCAAAATCAGCTCCAGCTTCTGTTGCTTCGGTAGCTTTAGCCCCTTTTGCAATAACACAAACTCGCACTGTTTTTCCTAGACCTGCTGGTAGTACTACTGTAGATCTTATCTGTTGGTCAGCTTGACGTACGTCAATACCTAATCTCATATGACATTCTACAGTTTCATTAAATTTAGAAGTTTCTTTAGATATTTCTTGTAATTTTTTTAATGCATCAACTGCAGTTGCAGGTTGTGTAAAATCTGCAAGCATTTCCTGCACTTTTTGTTGTTTTTTAGTTAATTTACTCATTATTTTAATTTCCTTTCATGGTGTTAGCGGAGTATTTATCTCCTTCCATTTTTTACTATTCTTTTACTGTAACACCCATTGCTCTGCAAGAACCTGCTATCATTTTTACTGCAGCTTCCATTGTTGTAGCATTTAGGTCGTTCATTTTTATTTTTGCAATTTCTTCAAGTTGTTCTCTTGTGATTTCTGCAACTTTATCTTTATTAGGAACAGCTGATCCTTTTGACAAGTTTAACGCTTTCTTAATCAATACAGGAGCCGGTGGTGATTTGATTACGAATGAAAAACTTCTGTCCTCATATACATCAATAATAACCGGAATGATGTATCCTGCTTGTGATTCTGTTTTAGCATTAAATTGCTTACAGAAATCCATGATATTAACCCCATGTTGACCTAATGCAGGACCAACTGGTGGTGATGGATTTGCTTTTCCTGCTTCGATTTGAAGCTTAATTTTTCCTACTACTTTCTTAGCCATTTTTTTCTCCTTTTGTGGTAATAGCGGTTTTTGCCGACTTTAGCAAAAATCCTTCCACGTTTCTTGTACTGTATTTAAATTAAAGTTTATTTATTTGTTTATATTCCAGTTCAACTGGAGTTTCTCGTCCAAAGATTGAAACATTTGCACGAAGTTTTGATTTATCCGGATATACTTCAATAATATCGGCAATAAAGTCTGCAAATGGTCCGGAGGTAATTCTAACTTTATCCCCGGCTTTAACGTCAAGTTCAATTTTTTGTGTTTGTGAAGTGGATCTGTTAATAATCTTTTTAATTTCACTATCACGAGCTGGAATAGGACGTTTAGCTGAGCCAACAAATTTTGTAACTCCAGAAGTGTGTCTTACAACATACCAGCTATCTTCGTCCATTATCATTTCAACTAGAACATAGCCTGGGAAGATTTTTTCTTCGCGTTCTTGTTTTTTCCCACCTCTCATTTGAGTAACTGTTTTTTGCGGGACTTCTATTCTGAATATTTTATCACCCATATTCATATATTCAATACGTTTTTCAAGGTTTACTTTTACCTTATTTTCGTATCCTGAATATGTATGCACTATATACCAGCGTTTTTGACTTTTTTTCGCTTTCTTTTCTTCTTCTTTGGCTTGAACTTCTTCAGCTTCGCGCTGTTTATCTTCGTTCAATTCTTCTTCCATTGATTTTTCTTTTTTAGTCATAAGCCACCTTATCTTTTAAGTTATTATGCCGATAGGTATAGGAGCTACTTGATTAGTCCAAGTATTCCTTTAAAAATTATATCCATTAAATATACTGCTAATGTAAATACAAATACAATTACTACAACAAAGACAGTTTCTGTAATTACCTGACGTTTTTCAGGCCAATTAATTTTACCCCATTCAGTTCTTACACCTCTGAAGTATGTTTGTATTGAATTTACTATTGCATCTATTTTTGGATCCATTATTTATTCCTTTTGTTTTTATAAAATCGCGCCCTGAAGGACTCGAACCCTCGACATCCGGTTTTGGAGACCGACGTTCTACCAACTGAACTAAGGACGCAAGCGGGGCTATTGCCCCATTTGCTATTTAACTATTTAGTTTCTTTGTGGTTAGTGTGTTTTTTGCATGTTGGGCAATATTTGCTCAATTCTAATCTTTCTTTTGTGTTTTTCTTGTTTTTTACTGTGGTATAGTTTCTTTCCTTGCAGTCTTCACAAGCTAGAACTACCATTCTGTCATTTTTTCCTTTGATACCCATAATTTATTTCCTTTTTATAACTTATTATATTTATTTTGTTCCTCTTTAAAAAAGAATGTGATTTAACTCACATTCTTTTTTCGGCTGTAATATCATAATAAAACAAAAAAAATAAAATGCAAACTAATTGTAAACAAAGTATAAGAGTTTTTATACAAAAAACGATTGGTAATTAACCAATCGTTTTTTGTATTTTATAGTTTATGTTATTTACTTTATGACATAGTTACTTGTTGATGAAGAATTTGAATAATTAGATTCATATCTAGACGGGCTTAATGATTCGCTTCTTAATTGTTCCATATAAACCTGTCCATTTTTAACAACTTGTTGCAATTGAGTTAAATTGCCTTCAAGGTTTGTTAAAACTTGTTCAGCATATAACTCAGCACCTTGTTTGGTCTTCATAGCATCTTCTGTTGCTTGCATTCTTATATTTTCAGCTTCTTCAAGAGCTTTTCTTTTTATTTCTTCACATTCTTCTTGAACTTGAGTCCTAATTCTTATCCCTTCACGTTCAACTGCTTTTATAAAGTCCGCTTCTGAAAGTTTCCTATCAGCTTCCATTTGAGCATCAGCTACAATTTTTTCAGCTTTTTGCTGTGCTTCCAATTGCATTTCCTCTCTACGTCTAAGGAATGCTCTTGCTTCTTGAACTTCTACTGGTAAAGAAGCATATATTCTATCTATTAATGTTTCTATTTCTTTTGGTTTTACAACTACATATCTGCCTGGAATTATCGGAAAACTTTCATCCAATGATAATTCTAACATTTTTAGTAAATCAAATACTCCATTTTGTTGCATGGTCGTCACACATATACCTTTCTTACTAATATTATTCTACCTAAGCGAAATTTAATTGTCAAATAGTTTTCCGATATAAAGACTCTTATATTAACTTAGGTTACGTTTTTCTAAATATTCAAATACTGCGTCGGGTACAAATTTTGAAATATCTCCATTGTTTAGGTAGATTTCTTTTATAGTACTAGAGGATATAAAGTTATATTTAGGTTTTGTAGTGAGAAATACGGTCTTTATCTCACTAGATAATGCACTGTTTGCTTGTGAAAGCTGTAATTCATATTCAAAATCAGATACAGCTCTTAGTCCTCTTATAAGTACTTTTGCGCCCATTTTCTTGGCATATTCAATTGTTAGCCCATCAAAGCTATCTACTTCAACATTTTCTATATCTTTTACACTTTCTTTTATTAATTTTACTCGCTCATCTATAGTTAAAAACCCTTTTTTTTCTGAATTTTTTGCTACTGCGATAATGATTTTATCAAAAATTTCAGCACCGGTTTTTAGTATATCAAGATGTCCTTTTGTTATCGGGTCAAAACTTCCTGGATAGATTGCAATTTTCATAAATTTCCCTTTCAATAATCTTGTCTAATTATTATATGGCAAATTTTTTTTTTCAGCTATTAAATTTTGTAAAGAAAAACAGAACTGTTCATATATCCAACAGTTCTGTTCTCCTTTTATGGTCATTGTAAGTTTTTATAAGCAATTACCTAGAGCATTGACTACGTCAATATCCCATTTTTTACCTGCTTCTTCCTGCATAATTGAAAATGCTTTTTCTACAGGCATTGCTTGTCTGTATGGCCTGTCTGAGGTCATTGCACTAAATGCGTCAGCTACTGCAATTATTCTTGAACCTAGAGGAATTGACTGACCTTTTAGTCCTTCTGGCTCCCCAGTGCCATCAACTCGTTCTTTTTGATAATTGATATATGGAACAACTTCTGAAAGAAAATTTATATTCATCAAAAGATTTACTCCGATATTTGAGTGATTTTGAATCTTTTTCAAGTCTTCTGGTGATAATTTACCGTTAGTTGCAAATATTTTTTCTGGAAGTGTTATTTTACCAATATTTTGGAGTAATCCTGCATAATAAATTAAATCTGTGGTTTTTTCATTCAAGCCAAGAGCTTTGCAAATTTTACGAGCAAGATTTGCTGTATTTTGTGAATGTGAAACTTTGTATTGACCTTTTGTATCAACTGCATTAGCTAGTTGTTCTACAAAGTTTTGCTGGTAATCACATAAATCTCCGATAAGTGCTGTCAATTCAGCTCTTTCATGTTGTAAATCACTTACGTTTGCGTTTTCATCAGCTATTAATTTATTAGTAGTATCAATTTCCATTTGTAATGTGATTGATGTTGCAAAAAGTGTTGCGATACTTTCAACTAAGTCTAAATATTCTTTTTGAATTTGTTGTTGATTTTCAAGAGCTATAACTCCTACAGTTTTAGTATTACAATACATTGCTATTGCTGTTACTTTATCTTTTGCTATAGTATCCTGTTCATTGAATGCAACGCTTATGATTGAGTTTTCATTTAAGTTGTATCCTTCGTGTTTCAGATTTTCTACCGAACTGCCTACTAAAATAAGATCATTTTTGGTATTTTTTAAGCCTTTTACAAATGCTTTTTCTAAGTAGATATTACAATTTTCAATTTCAAGCATTTGTTTTATAGAGTGTGCAATAGAGGTATAAATTGCATAGTCTTCTTTAGTATTAAAATTAAGGACACATAGAGTATTTTTCAAAGAATATATTGAAATAAGTTCAGTTAATTGATTTTTAAGACTTATTTTTTTATCTTTTACATTTGACCCTATTTTTTTTGCTAAATCTTCTGAAATCAAGTGTTCTGAAATAAAATCTCCTAGATTAAGCGCAAAAATTTCTTCTATTGGATCATTTTCCATCAGAAATTCTGATTGTCCGAATAGGGAAACACCACTTTTTGTATCTTTATTTTTCATCAATCTATCCTTCTACTTGCATGCTTTTGTTTTTATATACGGCATGTCTTTGAAAAAACTTTAATAAATTTTACAAAAATTCATACTTTAGTATGGGAAATTTACAACTTTTGTTTAGTCATAATATATGTTATTAATATGTTCATTTCTTTCTCTTTTATTGCGAGTAAAAGAAAAAGAAATGAACCAAAGAAAGAGAAAAACGCTAATTTCACAGCATCGCAAAGCGATGCAATGGTCAAATGGATGTTGTTAAATGCGTTAGCATTTAACTGTTCAAGCCTCACTATCGCACAATAAATTGTGCACGTTCGGCAAATATCTGTGCGAGCGAGTGCGAAGCACGATAGCGAGCAAAGAGGTGAAAAGCTTTAGCTTTTCATTAACAGCAATTTGGGCTTGCAATGTCATAATGGCATTGCTTGGAAAATAGCGTGTTTTTCTTTTTGCCTTCTTTTGCAATTGAAAGCTTTTACTTGAAACTTGCAAAATGGCCTCACTTAGGTTTTTAGTTGTGAGCTGATTCACTTTTTCTTTTTGTTGTGAAGCAAAAAGAAAAAGTGAATCGTGTCTATAACATATATTATGTTGAAAATATTTCTTGATATTTTATACTTTTTTATGTGGAAAAAAATATGGAAAAAGGTTTATTTATAACATTTGAGGGTGCTGATGGCTGTGGAAAAACTACACAGTTAATACTTCTTGCTAAGGCTTTGAAAGCAAAAGGGTATGATGTGGTTGTCACAAGAGAGCCTGGTGCAAAAGGGTTAGGGGAAAAAATCAGAGAAATTCTCCTGAATTATGACGGTGATGTCTCATCACAGGCTGAAGTTTTTTTGTTTTTAGCAGACAGAGCTCAGCATATTGATGTAATTGTAAATCCGGCTGTGGAAAAAGGTAAAATAGTTCTATGTGATAGACATACTGATAGTACAGTTGCTTATCAGGGTTATGGTAGAGGGTTAGATATATCTAGAATAAAAATGTTAAACGATCTTGCTACTGGTGGTAAGAAACCTGATTTGACTTTTGTTTTTGATATTGATGTTGAAACTTCAATGGAGCGTGTAGGAAGTCAAAAAGATAGAATGGAAAGTGCTGGCATGGAATTCTTTAACCGTGTACGAAATGGTTATTTAGAAATAGCAAAACAAGAACCTCAAAGGGTTAAGGTTCTTGATGCTAGAAAATCTATTGATGATATTCATAAACAACTTCTTGAGTTGTTAAAATTTTCAATAAATAATTTTTAGAATTTAATATTTACTCCTAAATTGTAAGGTACGTAATTAAGTTTGTTTTTAGTTAAAACATCATTTAGCTGTGTTGTTATTGTTGATAATTTTCCAGTACTTACAATATTAAATCTGTAAATATCTGCTCCAAATTGATTTGGTCCTTTTGCTGTTCCATTGGCATCAATGTAAATTGTTGCACAATAATCAATTGTTATAATTTTGGTATCTAAATTCCCATCATTATCTTCATCTACATAATTCCCATTTTCGTCACGTACATTATATTCTTCTTCTCTTATACAACTAGAGTATTGTACACCTCTTATTGCAGAACCATCTGCATTTACAAAATAAGGCTTTAAAAACCCATCTGCAGCTCCAGTTTGTCCATAACCGTTATTGAATGGGGTGTTTGATTTTATCGATATATTTTCACAAATCTTTTCTTTAGAATTTGTATTGCAGAATTTTGCGCCATTATATTGCTTAAAAAGTCTTTCATTAAATTCTAATGTTGTTCCATTTAAATCTGAAATGCAACTTATATCTGAACAATTATTTTCTGCTGCATACATTTTTAGGGCATTTTGCATCTGAGAGTATGTTTTTTTTACCTGTGTAACTAAGACTTTTTCTTTATAATTAGAAATTGTCGCAGGCAAGGTTATTGCAGCTATTATACCAATAATACTTAAAATTATTAGCACTTCTGATAGAGTGAATGCCCTAATTTTATTATTCATCATATAATTCTCCATTTTGGACAAATAGGTCACTGACATTAATATTATTTTAAGGCAAAATAGATCACATGTCAAGACTGGAACTTTTGGGTCAAAATATTGCAAAGTATAGACAGCAAAAAAAGCTTTCTCAAGAAAAACTTGCGGAATTAGTTGATTTATCAAGAGAATACATAACTAGAGTAGAGAGAGGTCAAAAAAATATTAGTCTGAAAAAACTGTTTGCAATTGCAGATGCTTTAGGTGTTTATTTTTGTGATTTAACAAATTTTAAGTAAATTAGGGTTTTTAATAACATCTATTACAGGCAAATCTTTGTATATTCCAATAGATTTTGTATTAAAATGGTTTTTGGTATGTTCTTTTGCAAGTATAGCCCCAACAATAGCTTCTAATTGTGACATAGGCATCATATTTTGGGGTAATTCAAGTCCCCATTCATTCGTTAGAGCTTGTTGTAAAAATTTGCAATCAGCTGGAGAACGTTCTTTGAAACAAGAATTCAAATGCATACTTTGTCTTGTTAAGTATGTTTCAAAGCGATATACATTTGCTCCTTTTTCTATTAATGATTTAAAATATTCACTTCCTCTTGTTGTGTATCTCTGAGTCCAATTATCCTGATTGGGTATTAATGGGTTAGTTGATACCATTTGGTAAGGTTTTGATAATATTCTCCATTTACCATTGAGCATGGTTCTATCCCAAGCTAGGGATACACATATTTCAGAATTTCCAGTTGAGGAGTAGTTATCAAAAAAGTAAATAATGTCATTCATCTTATAAAGTTTATCAATCATTATAAGATTATTTTCCTCGTCAAATATAGCTAGGCCTGAATCCATGCTAGAGCCAGAAGCTAAAGATAAGCCTATATAATACTTCATATTTACTCCATTAATTTAGTTGTAATTAAAGGGCCATCTTCTGTAGCAATAACTGTATGTTCAAAGTGAGCAGAAGATTTTCCATCTACTGTTGATACAGTCCATTCATCATCTGCTACAACAACTTCATCGCCTCCAAGATTAAGCATAGGTTCAATTGCTATAGCATATCCTTGCTTAATAACTGTTTTGTCGCCAACTCTGTAGTTAAATAGAAATGGTTCTTCATGCATATTATGACCGACTCCATGTCCGCCATATTGTCTTACAATACCAAATTTATAATGGTTGGCTACGTCTTCAACAGCTCCTGAAATGTCGTCTAAGACATTCCCGATAATCATTTTTTTTATACCCGCATATAAAGATTCTTCTGTAGCTTTCATAAGGCGTTGTTTTTCTTCATTTATTTCACCTACAGCATAAGTCCATGCACTATCGCCTACTAAGCCATGGTATGTTGCACCTACATCAATACTTATTATGTCACCTTCTTTAACTTTTACATTTTCATTTGGAATCCCATGTACAACCTGTTCGTTTATAGACGCACATATACATCCAGGGAAACCGTTATAACCTAAAAATGTCGGTATTGCTCTATTTTCTTTAATTACTTGATGAGCGATTTCATCTAGTTCTTTTGTTGAAATACCTGGTTCGATGACTTTTTTCATTTTCTGATGCACCAAAGCTACAATATGACCGGCATGACGCATTAATTTTATTTCTTCTCTTGATTTTCTATTAATCATTTACTACCTTCAATAATCTTTCCCAAACTTCTTCAATTGTTCCATTTGCATCAATAGTTTTAAGTTTTCCTTTAGTTTTGTAATATTCAATTAAAGGGGCTGTTTCATGAAAATATGTATCAAATCGAGCTTGGGCAACTTCTTTAGTATCATCTTTTCTTTGTGCTAATTCTGCACCGTCATTGTCACAATGTCCTGCAACTTTTGGAGGTTTAAATTCGAGATTATAAATTTCTCCGCAAACAGGGCAAGAACGTCTGTTTACAATTCTTTCAACAAGAATATTTGTATCAATATCAAAATATATTGCTCTAAAATCTACATTTTCGCCGTTATTAATTTCATTATTGATAAGTTCTAACTTATCTGCTTGCTCTACACTTCTAGGATATCCGTCAAGAATATAGCCGTTTTTACAATCATCTTTTGCTAATCTGTTTTTTATAATTTTAGCTACTAAATCAACAGGAACTAAATTTCCTTTATCAATATATGATTTTGCAATTTTCCCATCAGGGGTTTCATTTTTAATTTCTGCTCTCAAAAGTGAACCTGTATCTATGTGTGGAAAGTTTAAATATTTTGCTAATTTTTCGGTTTGTGTTCCCTTCCCACAAGCTGGAGGCCCTAAAAAAATAAGTTCTTTTTTTGTCATTTTTGTCTCTTTTCTTATATATTTATTTATCCTATAATTAAATTCTACTACAATGGCGATAGTATTTCAATCTTAATACTTGAAAATTGTGTAGAATAATTTATAATAAAAACAAACAGATAGATTAAAAAATTTATTTTAGCTTATATAAATATAATGAAAGGAGATAAGCTATGGGAAATTCAGTAATATCAAGAAAATCGGGGGGGGGGGCAGAGTAGTTTAAGCTCCATACGAGGCATTGGTGCAGGTCGCGAGCCATTTAGCGCCGCCGAAAGAAGAAACGTTAAATCCGGCTTTACTCTTGCCGAAGTACTGATAACACTTGGAATAATAGGTGTAGTCGCAGCAATGACGCTGCCGTCTATTATTCAGAAAAAACATAAAAAAGATATGGAAGTGGCTTTTAAAAAGGCTTATGGCGCCTTGGAAACTGCGGTATATTCACTGTCTCCGGATACTTATGCCTCATATTCAGGAAATTCAGGACAAAGTACGATATTTTTCGATGATATGTTTAAAAGATATAAAATTCTTAAAACTTTTCGATGGCAAGATTTATATTCTAAAAACAATAAGATTGAAGTAAAAACTTATATGTTAAAAAGTGGCTCCTATAATGCTTGTGTCGCTTTACCTAATAGAATATTAGCTGATGGTTCAGCAATAGGTGCTATGTATAATTGTTTTAGTTCTTGGATTGTCATAGATACAAATGGTCCTAAAAAAGGTCCAAATGCATACGGACATGATATTTTTAATTTTACACTTTCGGATAAAGGTCGTATAATTCCAGTAGGGAGTCCTAAATATAGTCATTGGGAAATGAGAGGTAATGAAAATTTTTGTTCTAAGAATTCGACTAATTCTCAAAATGGAGCTTCTTGTGCCTATTTTGCTGTTTCTAACACTTGTCCTGATGATAAAACTAAAACCTACTGGGAATGTTTACCATAAAAAACCTCCTTTAAGGAGGTCTTTTTATGTATCAATATTTGTTGCATATACTGCGTTAGCTTCGATAAAGTCTCGTCTAGGTTCTACTTTATCTCCCATTAATACGTCAAAAAGTTGGTCACAAAGCATTGCATCTTCAATACTTACTTTTAATAATGTCCTTGTTGCAGGATCCATTGTAGTTTCCCAAAGTTGTTGAGGCATCATTTCACCTAACCCTTTGAAACGTTGGATTGTCATACCCTTTTGACCTCTGTCGTCAATTATTTTTTGAAGTTTTTCAAAAGATTTGATTTCGTACTGTTCTGTATCTGTTTCTAATATCAAACCGTCAGATTCTTCAATTAAGTAATCTCTGATCAGAGGATATGATGTTTTTAATCTTTTATACTCAGAACTCTTTATAATATTTTGATTAATAATTACATGCTCTTCTTCGTTTGTGAATAGCATTATTGAATATTTAGAGTTTTCTGGTGTATATTTGAGTGAAGCTCTGTAGTTTGCTGCTTCTTGTATATTGTAGTTTTTAGCGTGGTCTTGTAAATAATGATTTAAATAAGCAATAATCTCATTCATTTTTGCTTGATCGTCAAAATCTTCAGGAGTAATGCCTGAACGGACAAGCCCTCTTAATACTACTGCAGGGAATAAGTTCAAAATAGGGTTATTATATGAATTATAGAATGTCGACATATTTTTAACTAATTCTAATAATTCATCCCCTGTTTTAACTTTTGATTTGGATTTATCAGATAGGCTTAATGATTTTATTCCGCGTTCTTTAAGCATTTTATCCAGAGCATGTTCATCGTATAGATATTCAATATTTTTACCTATAGTAACCTTAAATAATGGCGGTTGTGCAATATATACATATCCATTTTCAATTAAAGGTTTGGCATAGCGGAAGAAGAATGTTAAAAGAAGAGTTCTAATATGAGCTCCGTCAACGTCAGCATCTGTCATGATTATAATTTTATGATAACGAAGTTTTTCTAAATCAACTTCTTCTTCATTTTTGGAAATATTTATTCCGAATGCTTGCACCATTGATTGAATTTCGTTATTTGCATAAATTTTATCAAGTCTAGCTTTTTCTACGTTTAGAATTTTACCTCTTAATGGCAGAATAGCTTGAAACATTCTATTTCTGCCTTGTTTTGCGGATCCACCAGCAGAATCTCCCTCGACTAAGTAGATTTCGCACTTATCTGGTTCTCTATTTGAACAGTCCGCGAGTTTACCTGGTAGTGTTGAATTTTCAAGTACTGATTTTCTCCTTGTTAATTCTCGAGCTCTTCTTGCTGCTTCTCTTGCGCGTTGTGCTTGTAGTGTTTTTTCTAAAATAGTTTTTGCAATTTTAGGGTTAAATTCTAACCATTCTTGAAGTTTTTCTTTCACTGCATCTTGTACTGCGCCCATTGCTTCTTGAGAACCTAATTTCTCTTTTGTTTGACCTTCAAATTCAGGGTTAGGAATTTTAACGGAAACGATTGCAGTTAGACCTTCTCTTACGTCTTCTCCGGATAAGTTTTGGTCAGAATCTTTTAATATATTATTTTTTCTTGCGTAATCATTAAATACTCGGGTAATAGAATTTCTGAAACCGGTTAAGTGAGTTCCGCCAGAATGTGTATTAATGTTGTTTGCAAAAGATAATACACTCTCGTTATATGCATCTGTATATTGCATTGCAACTTCAACTTGCATATTGTCTACAACTTTATCTATATAAATAGGTTTGTCATGAAGAGTTGTTTTATTTTTGTTTAAAAATTCTACATAACTTCCAATACCACCAACATAGTGGAATGTTTCTTCTGAGCCTGTCGCATCAATATGGAATATTATTTTTAAACCTTTATTTAAAAATGCCATTTCACGAAGTCTGTTTGCGATTACATCACAATCAATTTCGGTTGTTTCTGTAAATATTTCAGGGTCAGGCCAAAATGTCGTCTTTGTTCCAGTTTTGTCGGTCGGTGCCCCTTTTTCAACAGGAGCAAGAGGTTCCCCTCTCATATATTCCTGTTTCCATACATAACCTTGTCTTGACACTTCTACTATATATTTTTCTGAAAGAGCATTTACAACAGACGCACCTACACCGTGTAATCCACCAGAGACTTTGTAGCCTCCATCTCCAAATTTCCCGCCGGCATGCAGTACTGTATGAACAATTTCTAATGCGGATTTGCCTGATTCAGGTTTAATATCTACAGGAATTCCACGTCCGTTATCTTCTACTGTTACGCTGTTATCTTTATGGACTGTTACGTGGATGTCTGTACAAAAACCAGCTAAAGATTCATCAATTGAATTATCAACAATTTCATAGATACAATGATGAAGGCCTCTTTGTGAAGTTGAACCAATATACATACCAGGACGCATTCTTACAGCTTCCAGTCCTTCTAATACACGAATATTGCTCGCATCGTAACTCGCAGAAGTTTTGGTTTCTATAGCTTCATCATTATCCGGTATATCAACTACTTCAACCTTTTCAATCTGAGTAGTTACATTTTGAGTTTCTTCAGCCATCTTATATATTTCTCCCCTTATTAAAAATCTTTTACTATACCAGAATTATAGCATAAATAAATAATTTTGGCTATTTTGTATCGTTATTAATTGTTACATTTTCAGCTTTTGTTATTTTAACAGTGTCATTTTCTACTTTTACTTCCAAATAGTCTGCCTCAGGATCTACGTCGATAAGTTCAAGTAGAGTCTTAGGCATGAATAATGCCCAGCCGCTGCCTGAACGTGAAAGCTTTTTCTTCATAATATTTTTATTTCTCCCTTATTTTATACATATAAACACTTTACAAAATAAGAGAAATCGGTTATACTTATATAAAATAATTATAATATAACTATTATATAAGTATAAAATAATATTATTATCAAGCGAGGTATTTATGAAAAGAGGATTTACATTAGCGGAAGTGCTTATTACTTTGAGTATTATCGGTATAGTTGCAGCTATGACTCTGCCGGCATTGGTTAATAAGTATCAGGCAAAAGTTTTAGAAACAGGTTTTAAAAAATCTTATGCAAATTTGCAGAATGCTTATATTTTAACTAAATCATCTTTAGGGGTTACAAATCTAAAAGCAACCTATGCTCTTTATGATAAAGATGCAAATAAATATCCGTTAGCTGAAGAATTTTTTGCTGAGTTCAAAAAGAATATGAAGGTGATTAATTCCGTTAAATTTTATCCGTTTAAAAATTATAGCGGAAAGAAGACAATGACTTCAAATGTAGGAGCGGATATGCCTCAGGCTTTAAATATTCTGCCAGATGGCAGTTCAATCGGTGTTTGGATAAATGCATCAGTAATACATTTTTTCATAGATACGAATGGTCCTTATAGGAAACCTAATAGGTATGGTTTTGATATTTTTTCTTTTGTCGTTGACGATTCATCTGACAAAATCAAACCTAGAAAGCCAACTCGCAAGTATACAGAAGAAGAATTAGAAAATGAAAAATATCCCGAATCGGCAGGTTATCCTTGCGATAAAACTTCCGCTCAAGGAGCAAATGGAGTCGGTTGCAGCTGGTATGCTATAAATAATATAAATCCTGATGATGAAACTAAGACTTATTGGGATAATTTACCTAAATAGTTTAGCCTTGTATCCCGATAAGTTCTTTAATTATCTCTTTTATAATTTTTTTGTATTATTAAAGGAGATTTTTTATGTCAAAACCTATTACGAAAGCTATTTTTAAAATTGCAGAAAAAAGCGGTTCTTCAAGGATTGTTTTGTTTACAAATTACTTGAAAATTGATGGTGAAATTTATACTAAAGATTCAAAATGCGAGGAGTGTCATGAAGATGTGCTCCCTCTTCAAAATGCACTTGTTTGCAGATTAAAAGATTATTGTGAATGTGAAGGTGATGATTGTGATTGCCATGATTATGTATGCTTTAGGTATGATTGGTTAAATGTAAATATTGATGAGGTCGTTGCATTTAGTATTTTGCAATAATAAAAAACACCCTTTATTAAAAAAGGGTGTTTTTTATTTTTTTTCTTTTCTAAAAACTATTTAAGTCTTACGTTAACAGAAGCACCTTTTTTAGAAATTTCTACTTTGTCTTCTCTTGCTAACCAGCCAAGACCTAAGTCTGCAAAGTTTCCTTTAAGGTCTAATTCTTTTTTAATTTTAGAGAATGTAGTTTCTCCGTTGTTGTTCAAATAATTGTAAATTTGACCTGCTGACATTCCGATTTGTTCTTGTAATTCTTGCATTTGATACCTCCTACTTTCTTACAATGCACCATAAATTTTATTTATTCTATGTTTAAATAATAGACTAAATTTTTAAAAAAGGCAATAGTATATTAGGATTAGATTATTTGTACTAAGTACACTTATTTTTGTGATAAAATAATCTAAAAAGAGGATTGTCAAAGTGATTATTGATGGCACTATATCGTCTGGTAAAACGGAGTTTTTGATAGGGAAGTATGCGGAATTGCTTAATTCCGGCATTGACGCTTCTGAAATTCTTGTAATTGTTCAAAATTCTAATTTAAAAAATAAATTTGTTGAAAAAACTCTGGAAAAACTTAATATTGAATGTTTTGAAAAGTTACAAGTGCATTCATTTTTTTCACTTGTGTACAATACAATTTGTGATAATTGGGCTTTTATTGAAAATGGAAATCCCTATGATAAGCCATCGGTATTGCCAAATCTTGCAGGCTTAGAAGTTTCCCAATTTATTCTCAATGATATTTTGAAAGAAGTACCTTTTAAGGGTTATAACTCAAAAAAATCTTTGCTTCATCAACTTTTTAGAAGATATTCTTTGATTGTTCAAAATAATCTAACTGATGATGATGTGGATTGGAGATCCAGAGTATTAGGTGAAAGTTTTGCTGGCGATGCAAAAATTGCTTTAAAAAGACTGCTTGCAAAAACTCTTTATTTAAGAGATTTTGATTATTTAAGACAAGGACTTGTGTTTAATTATATTTATAAAAATACAAAATATTTTGAAGATATAAAATATTTAATTTTAGATGATGGAGATGAAATTACTCCTCTTTGTTATGATTTTATAAAGTATCTAGTCCCACAATTAAAAGATGCTTATGTAGCATTTGATTCAAAAGGAGGAAGCCGTATAGGATATTTGAGTGCTGACAAAACTGCCGTTTGGGAGTTTGAAAAACTTTTAAATCAGCCGGTTACAGTTTTGGATACTCAAACAAGGTTAAAATTTGATGCAGAAACTATTTTTAATAATGTTATAAAGTGTGAATTTAACACTTTAAATAATTTTATGATTCAATCTCCATCGAAACGTTCAAAAATGATAGAACTTGCTGTGATGAAAATTAATGAGCTTTTAAAGAATCATACTAAGCCTTGTGAAATTTCAATTGTTACTCCAATAATTGATGAAATGTTAAAATTCAGTTTGCAAGGAGCAATTAATAAACAGGCAAAATTGATGTTTTTATCTGGCAGTGAAAAGTTAATCCAAAATCCACTTGTCCTTTCTGTGGTTACAATTTTAAAACTTAATACAGCTTTAAAAGAAAATTTAACAGAGTTTGATTTACGTCCGATATTGACTAATTTTTTAGGGATTCCTATAAAATATTGCCGTGAAATTTTAGCGGATTTTGATGCATATAAAATACTGCCTGAATTTGAATTCAAGAATGAGGAACATAATTTTAAATACCAAAAATTAAAAGAATTGGTTAAAAAATTTTCTAATAAAAATATAAAGTTGTCAGAGCAGGTATTTGAAATTTATAATGAATTAGCTGAATTATTTGCTATTGATGTTGTAGAATTGAATAAGTTTAATTTTTTTATTAAGCAATTACAGGATTTTGAAAATATCTTTGGTGAGGATGTT
Source organism: Candidatus Gastranaerophilales bacterium (assembly GCA_944323725.1). Lineage (GTDB taxonomy): Bacteria > Cyanobacteriota > Vampirovibrionia > Gastranaerophilales > Gastranaerophilaceae > Scatousia. The sequence continues at coordinate 20,754 of CALUTP010000016.1, forward strand.
ATAAAACGCAAGGAAGAAATTCTAACAAGGATTGAAAATTCTATCATCTCAGAAAATCCATATTCTGTTTTGGAAATTATGGAAAATGATTTGATTGTTGGAACTCCTCAAAAAATTATAGATAATCAAGTAAGGACTAAGTATCAGATTTGGCTTGATATATCAAGTGATGAGTGGATAAAAAGTGACACCGGGCCTTTATATAATGCTTGGGTTTTTCAGCGGGGCTGGTCGAAAGATGAATATACTATAGAAGATAATATTGAGCTAAGCAAAGAAAAAACAGCAAGAATTCTCAGAAAATTAACTCTTTGTGCTGATGTTGGTATTTTTACTTTTTCAAGCCTTTTTGATGGTAATGGTGTTGAAAACTTTGGAGGTATTGAAAAATGTATTGTAGTAAACCAATTAGTTCAAAATGAATCTGAAGAAATATCAAAACCTCGACCAATAATACCAAGGGATGACCAGAAACCGGTACTTGATTATGAAAAAGGGCAGATGGCTATTTCTGCAGTTCCTGGTGCAGGGAAAACTACAATTTTACTTGCTCTTATTTTGAAACTTCTTGATAATGGTATAAATCCTGAAAATATTTTTGTAATGACTTATATGGAATCAGCTGCCAGAAATTTTAGAGAACGTATAAAAGCTGTTAGAGAAAATTCTACTCAGTTGCCAAATATCAGTACAATTCACGGTCTTGCTTTAAGAATACTAAAAGAAAATGGAAATTTTGAAAGACTTGGGTTGTCTTCCGATTTTGAAATTTGTGATGATACCCAGCGCTCTAGAATTGTCAGAGAAATTTCTTCAAAAATGAAATTAAAAAAGAATGAATCTGAAGAATTTGATAGAGCGATTTCTGTTTTCAAAATTGGCGGCGGATATTTTAATTCAGAAATTAGTGATGTAAAATTAAAAAGATTTAAAGAATTTTTTGCAGGTTATCAACAAATTCTAAGTGAAGCAAATTTAATTGATTATGATGATATGCTTATTTCTTCTGTAAAACTTCTTGAAGAAAATGATGATATAAAAAATTATTATCAGGATTTGTGCGTGTATATTATTGAAGATGAAGCGCAGGACTCATCTTCTATACAGCAAAGATTAATAAATATATTGAGTGCAAAACATAAAAATTTGATACGTTGTGGGGATATAAATCAGGCAATTACAACAACATTTACCAATGCTGATGTAAAAGGGTTTAGAAAATTTATATCAGAAAGTCAAAATGTCAGCATGAATTGCTCTCAACGCTGTACTAAAGATGTGTGGATGCTTGCAAATAATCTGCTACTATCTTCAGAAATGCGAGAAGAAACAAAAGATGCATTTTTCCATATTCTTATGAATCCTGTTGAGGGGAAAAATCCTGAAAGTGAAAATGCTGTGTCAGGTCATATTTTTGAAAAAACTTTAGAAGAAAGAAATTTTGTTTTACGAGAAATAAAAAATGCTTTCCGTAAAAATGAAAAAGCTACTTGTGGTATTCTTTTGCGAAATAATTTTCAAGTAGCTCAATGGACAACTTTTATTAATGATAGCGGACTTAAGAGTATTACCAGAAGCGAATGTCTTGAGCAAAAAGCAATTTTTCGAGCTATATATGCAGTGTTGAATATGATTATTTATCCGTTTGACAACGAAATTATTGCTGATAATTATGAAATTTTAGCAGAATTAGGATTTTATAAGCAAAGATTAGGTACAGATATTAGAAAATTTGAAAAGCCTTTTGTTCAACTGGATTGTGATTTATTAAATAATACTTATTTAGAGCAGTTTTATTGGGACTTAAATTATTGGTTATATTTCCCTCATCTTACTATTGATGAGCTTGCAATAAAAATAGGTTTGCATTATTTTTCTGGAGAAATAGAAAAATCTAATATATATCTTATTTCTACTTTAATAAAACGAATTAGTATGAGCATAAAAGGTTTTAATAAAATTGTAGAAAGACTTGCTGAGCTTGCTAAGAAAAATAGTTTGAGTGGTTTTAAATTCTTCTCAGAAGAAGATGAAAGTGATAGAGGATTTTTGGAAGGTAAAGTTCAAATTATGACATTGCATAAATCAAAAGGTGATGAATTTGATTATGTCTTTTTACCAGAAATGACAGAGAAAAATCTTACAATAAATTTCGATAAGATAAAGTTAAAATCATCAGATTTCATTGAAAATGTTAAACGATTAAACCCTTTGTATAAGCCAAAATCAGAATTTGAGATGAAACAGGATATTGTTGCTGAAAACCTCAGACTGTTATATGTTGCGATTACAAGAGCAAAGAAAAAATTATACTTTACAGCTTCGCAAAAGATAAAAGCATTTGATAAAATAATAGAGCAGGAACCATCTATGATTTTTGATATGCTGGAGGTGAATTATGAATAGTTATTCCCCTAATATGCTGAAGACTTTTTCAGATTGCCCATATAAATTTTACCTTAAGTATGTAAGAAAAATTTCGATTCCTCAGCAGGCTTCTTATTTTGAAAAAGGTAAAAAAATTCACGCCATTGCTAATTATTATCTTCGTGGTGATGATATTTCAAAAATTATTAAAGGCTTGGATGAAGATGAATTAATAATATGGAATAAGCTTTTTAATAATGAATTTTTTAAAATGTCGTATGTTAAATCCGAGTATAACCTATCCTGTAGAGTTGGTGATTTTTGGGTTGGAGGAAGACTTGATGCTTTAATGCGGCACAATGATGATTATTATATTTTGGACTATAAAACCGGTTCAATTCCTAAAAATCCAGAAATGGATTTTCAAACTATGGTTTATTTAATTTGTGCTGATAAAAAATTAAATAAATATAATTCTTTAAAATTTATATATATTGATTTGAAGAATAATAAAAATTTTATTATCGAGCTTACTCAAGAGTTGAAACAAAAATATGAGAGAATATTGGAAGATATTTGCAAATATATTACTTTTACTGAGGAGTATCCGCAAAACTCTGAAAAATGCAATTTTTGTGAATATTCAAAAGTATGTAAATGCTAATTTTTAGGTTTGACAAAATTAGTATTCACTTTGGAAGTGCATACTTTTGGATTATTTATATATCTATTAAAGACCATCATTCTTCTTTTATATGCATTATATGAAAAACCATTTTCATTAACTTTTTTATTATATTTAATAATAGCATCACTTAATTCTTTTGCTTGAGATGTTGAAAGATTGCAGGTATAATAATCAGCTTGCATAACACATTTCCCTTTGTCAATTCCAAGGATAGCGTTGCTATTTTCACTGTATTCAGTGCAGGATGTCAGATTATGTGCAAATTTATCTGAAAAATCTCCACAGTAAGCTGGAGTATAGATTCCATATATGATTATCATAATATATAATAAAATATTTTTTAGTGTTTTCATATAAATCCCTTTTTATTTTAGTATATAAAAAGAACTCTTGTTTTTCAAGAGTTCTTTTTTTTGTTTAAACTGAGCAAAGACTACTATTTGATTTCAACAGTAGCACCAGCTGCTTCAAGCTGTTTTTTAATAGCTTCAGCATCTTCTTTTTTGATGCCTTCTTTAACAGCTTTAGGAGCTCCATCAACTAAATCTTTAGCTTCTTTTAAGCCAAGACCTGTGATAGCTCTAACTTCTTTTAATACAGCAATTTTGTTAGCACCAGCTGAAGCTAAGATTACGTTAACTTCAGTTGCTTCGTCAGCTGCTGCTTCGCCAGCTGCTGCTGGAGCTGCTGCTGCAACTGCTACTGGAGCTGCTGCTGATACGCCGAATTTTTCTTCCATAGCTTTTACTAATTCAGCTGCTTCTAATAAAGTTAATTTTTCGATTGATTCTAAAATTGATTCTACACTCATTGTTTTTCTCCTTTTATAGTTTTTATTTTTTTCTACTAATAAATAAAACTGTTGATGTTTAATTTTACACAGCAATCAGTTTGTTATGCGGCTTTTTGATCTCTAACAGCAGCAATAGCACGTGTAAGTGATGCCATAACTGCATTGATAGAGCCAACAATACCAGAAGCTGGTGAGTTGATTGATCCAAGCATTTTTGCATAAAGTTCTTCTTTTGAAGGAAGATTTGCAAGAGCTTTTGTTTCTTCAACTGATAATAATTTACCTTCTAATACTGCGCCTAAAATTTCACCTTTTTTTGAATCTTTGATGAATTTTGATACAACTTTTGCAGGGCTTACTTGATCTTCAAAACCAAATGCTATAGCAACAGGTCCTTTGCATAGATCAGCTAAAGCTTCAAATTCAGTGCCTTTAATAGCAATTTTTGCCAAAGTATTCTTTGTTACGGTATAATCTCCGCCTTCTTTTTGAAGATTTCTTCTAAGGTTAGTGATTTCTTCTACGGTATAACCTTTATACTCTGTTACAACTGCTACTTGAGCTTTTTCAAATTTTGCTTTCATTGCATCTATTTTTTCAGATTTAAATGCTTTTGTTGACATTTTTGCTCCTTTGTTTGTAACTTATTTATCGACCTTGTTTTGCCCAAATACTAAAAATTTTGCTTATCCTGTATTTGGAACCGCAAAATTACACAAGCAAAATATATGGTACTATGTTGACTAGTGCAACCTCGATTAGCTGTTTTACCATTTAACCATTTTGAGATGAAAATCTCATATTAGGACTAATTGTCTGCGGTTTACTTTTTAATCCTAACAAAAGGATTTGAAAAAATCAAGCATTTTATTAATTTTTCTTAACTAATGCCCAAACATTCTCATCTTCTGTAATGTCGTATGTACCTTTTAGATATGCTTCAAAATGAGGCTTTTTAATCAGTTCATACCTATTGCAAAAATTACCATAGCATAATATTTCATTTGGTATATTTAATTTTAAAAGAGTTTTTAAATCTGCATATACATCTTTTAATAATACTTTGTCTGTATATACATCTATTGCAATATTTGCTTTAAGGGTAAGTCTTTTATTTTTTAAATCAAACTTTAATTTTTCAATTGCTGTTGTAAGAGCATCTAGTATATTATCAATATTTTCGAATTTTTTAGATGTAATTATAAGTGTATTATTATCTTTTGAAAAATTACAACCTTCAGTTGTTTTTATTAAATTATAAAACATAACAAGAGCTGTGTCTTCTTGTTTTTTGCTCACTTCTGTAGTGTTGTTATTGAGAAAAGCATCTTTTAAAATGCTTTTTAACGAAATTTTTACAAGTAATATAATATTTTTATATTCAAGGATTGCTCTATGGGCTTCAGCCTTTAACTGTAAATTAAACTTTTTTTCTTCTTCTTCTTTTGCAATTTTTATTTGCCTATCAAGAGCTTCAATTGAATATGTCAAGAAAATTTTTACTTGGGAAAGAATATAAAGTCCTGTTAAAACAAGCATTATAAATATAAATAATGCACCATCAAGTCCTTGTTGTCCTTTTTTTAATTCTTTTCCAAACTGAAATTCCATTATTTTTTTTATGGCATTTATGAATGGATCCATAAATCCCATAAAGTTACTTCCAATTAAATCTAAAAACCAATACAAAGATACTATAAAAATTAATACAATTGCAATTATTTGAGTAATTACTAACAAATGCTCAGTAAGTTTAAATAATTTTTTGCTTTGTTCTAAACCTTTGGCCATTATATCCTCTTATAATGCTATATTGTCTATTAGGCGTACATTCTCCACTTTTGCTGCAATAAATACTATAGTATTATTATCTGCAGAAAATTTTTCTTCAAGCGTATCTTTATCTCTGAATTCCAAATATTCAAGAGCATGACTATTGTTTAAAAAGGCGTAAGCAGTCTCTTTTAAAGCTTTTACATCTTTTATACCTTTATTATAGCATATTTTTATATTAAACAAAATTTTACTTAAAGCTAAAGCATCAAGTTTTCCTTTATCTGTTAGGTACTTGTTTCTAGAACTGAGTGCTAACCCGCTAGTTTCACGTATTATAGGGCAAGGAACTATTTCTACAGGGATATTTAAATCTTTAACCATTTTTTTAAGAATTATTAACTGTTGTCTATCTTTTTCTCCAAAAAACGCAAAATCAGGTTGTACGATATTAAATAATTTGTTTACGACAGTACAAACTCCGTCAAAGTGTCCTACACGAGATTTGCCACATAATTTATCCACATAGAAAAATGGTGGTATTACGTATGTTAAAAAATCATTTGATAGAATATGTCCCTCTCCATACATTTCTTTTGGTGATGGAGCAAAAACTATATTAACTCCTGCATCTTCACATAATTTTTTATCTTCATCAAGTGTTCTTGGATATTTTTCTAAATCTTCTCCTGGACAAAACTGGATTGGATTTACAAAAACTGAAACTATTGTTTTATCACATTTTTCAACACATTTTTTTATTAGGCTTAAATGACCTTGATGTAAAGCTCCCATTGTAGGTACCAGTCCAATTGTTAGACCTTGTTTTTTCCAATTTTTTACTTGCTCTCTTAATTCTTTAATTGTATTTATTAGCATTTTTATACCTTCTTATTTTGTTAATATTGATTTATCTTTTCTCTTTGGTGTAATTTTAATTGGTCGAGTTCTTCTTCTTTTAGTTTAAATATTTCTTCTTCATTAGGGAATTTACCATTTTTTACATCTTCATTGTATTTTTTAGCACAAGATAAAATCAAAGATTTCATATCCCCATATTTTCTTGTAAATTTTGGTTTAAAGTCAGAAAATTTCCCTAGTAAATCATCGCTTACAAGAACCTGTGCGTCACAATATCTTCCAGCTCCACAAGAAATTGTTGGGATTTTTAAATTTTCAGTTATGAATTGGGCGCTTTCTTCTGGGACCATTTCTAAAACTATTGCAAATACTCCGGCCTGTTCAAGCTTTTTTGCTTCCTCTAGAATTTTTAATGTAGAGTTAAAGGATTTCCCTTGAATGTTATAGCCGCCTATGGCATTTAAAAATTGTGGAGTAAAACCTAGATGACCAATTACAGGAATCCCTATTTGAGTAAGATGTGTAATTGTTTTAATAATATAGTCCGAAGCTCCTTCTAATTTAACTGCATTGGCGCCAGCCTTTATCATTTTACCACAATTCTCTATGGCTTCAGCCTCTGTGGTGTGATAGCTCATAAAAGGCATATCTGTTACGATTAGTGATCTTTTTGCACCTCTTGCTACAGCTTTTGTAAATATTTCCATTTCACAAACTCCAATTGCGTTGGTGTTTTCATATCCTAGCGCTACCATTGCAAGGCTATCACCTATTAATATTATATCAATTCCAGCTTCATCTATATATTTTGCTGTTGAATAATCATATGCTGTTAAAACTGAAAATTTTTCATGACTATTTTTATATTTCTGGATAGTGTTTACTGTAATCTTTTTAATCATATTTATTTAGAACCCTTTGTCACTAATTCTTTGTGCTGGAATAAAGTGTTTCTTTCATTTTTATGCTCTTTTTTATACCAGTAATACAGTGCTCTTGCTACCCTGTTTGAACTATGACGTACAAGTCCGTCTTTATTATCTTCAATAAGTTTTTTAGAAAATATTTTTACTCCGAGTCTTTTGACATTTTCATTATCAATTTTTACAGGATAAGAACCTGATTGTTGATATTTGATTGCAAGATTTGACGGTATAAAATCATTTACAAGTACAGCATCAATAATCTTTTTGCTATTAGCATGTTTTATTAGTGCATTAACATGATCAGAGACTGCATAATTATCAGTTTCTCCAGGTTGTGTCATAATATTGCAGACATAGATTTTTTTAGCATTTGATGCTGCAACTTCTTGAGAGATTTCTTCTACTAAAAGGTTAGGAATAACGCTAGTATAAAGACTACCTGGTCCCATAATTATAAAATCAGCATCTTTAATTGCTGCAATAACATCCTCTAGTGCTTTACAATGAGCTGGATTTGTAAATAATCTTTTTATTTTTCCATGTGCTTCTGGAATATTTGATTCCCCTCTAATGATTCTGCCATCTTCCATTTCTGCAGCAAGTTTCATATCATCGAGAGTAGCTGGAAGAACTCTGCCTCTAATAGATAATACATTTGAGGATTCTTTTACTGCTCTTACCATATCTCCTGTAATTGCGCATAGTGCTGTTAAAAATAAATTTCCAAAACTGTGACCTTCAAGACCTTCTCCTGACTTAAATCTGTATTGAAATAATTTTGTAATTAAATCTTCATCATCAGCAAGAGCTGCAATGCAGTTTCTTATATCACCTGGTGGTAATATGCCCATATCTTCTCTTAATCGTCCAGAACTTCCCCCATCATCACCGACTGTTACTACAGCCGTGATATTATTAGTTATATGTTTAATTCCTTTTAAAAGCATAGATAGACCAGTACCGCCTCCAATTGCGACAATTTTAGGCCCTCTATTAAGCTTTCTTCTCCTATATAAAGCTTCTAATATATTTGAATCATCTCTGCTGTTATTAATATCTAATATTGATAGATTAGTCTGTTTCCAACCTTTGAAAAATATTGCTGCCCCAAACATTATAATCGCAAAAGCTATCCATTCTGTAGAGATGTTCATGGCGATTTTTCTAATGAATTCCATTGTGTAAAAAATCGGTTTTATATCACATAAGATTAAAAATCCTACACCCATTAGAATTGCACCTAAAAATATCAAAAAAAACCATCTTTTTACTTGTAGGCCTGGAATTAACCAGCCAGCATCCTTAGGCATTTTAACTGTATTTTTAAAATTTCTCATCATTTCCTCTTAACTCTATTCTACCCAGCCAGAAAGGCAAGCATTCTTGTAATTTACCGGAACTGGGGTAATAATATCCTTTGATTGTTTTATTAAAGCTGCAGCATTTGCAATTTTATTTGTAAAATGAATTGTATCAGCTTTTACACAAGTTTTACCGCCTGTAATATTATCTATTTGTGATGTTGCAAGCAGTGTTTTTAGTCTATTAATTGATGCAAAAATATTTTCACTATCTTTTTGAGTAAAATCTATTGTTCCATCTGTATTATATATTTTTTCCAAATGTACTTCATGAGCAACGGGAAGATTAATTTCATTGTTGATACTTGCTGTAATATCTCCAGATGCTCCATAATATACAAGCCATTGAGAACATTTTTTTACGGCTTTTGCAACTTTAAGTGCAAATTGAAAATCTTCTGCTGCCATTTTATACATGGCGCCATGAGGTCTTACATGTTCAATTTCCATTTTGAATGTTTTAGCAAATGACATCAACGCACCTACTTGATATATTACCAAAGCTTCAATTTCATCGTCAGAAAGTTCCATTGGCCGATAACCAAATCCTTGTATATCGTCAAATCCTATGTGAGCACCTACTACTACATTTTTTTCTTTAGCTTTTAATAGTGCATTTTTTATTGTAATAGGATCTCCAGCATGAAATCCGCAAGAAATATTTACAGAACTTGCAGAATCTAATAATGAAAATTCTGAATTATTTTTATATATACCGAAACTTTGTGCTAAATCTATATTAAAATCAATATTTTTTATTTGTTTTCTTTCCAAAACTTCTTGCATAATTATCTTTCTTTGTAATCTACTGTATTAATAAAATAATTATACTCACAAAATAATTTATTACCACTATCTTTACATAATTTTAAACTATGCACGATAAATATCTGAAAGCTCAAGAAACATATATTGTTTAGAAAAATATGCTAATTTATCACTGTCATTTTTAGTATATTTTTTAAGGTTAAAACAAAAGTCAAATTTTCGACTGCATTCAATGTGATTTTTACTAAAGAATAAATAAAAATACCCGTTTGTTAATACGTAATATTCTCCGTTAAAATATATTGGATTCATTAATTCATCTATATCACAGCCTTTTAAATTATTATCTGAAAAAATTTGATTTTTGCAATCGACAGCTTCTATAGAAAATGGTACATATTTAATAAATAGAGTTCTTTTTCTTAATCTGCTGTTATCCCATTTTTTAATAATATAGTCTGGAAGGAAAATTTCACGTTTGACAGTCCTGGAAAATTCTCTCATATCAAAGGTGTTATACCCTAGAATTTGAAAGAACGGGAGGATTATTTTTTCTCTTATTTCTGGTTCTGTTAGATTATCAAAGTCTGCAAGTGCTGGCCGATTCTTTAATATTGCAAGATTTCTTGGCAATACTCTTTTATTCAGTTTGTATATAACTCGTTTACAAAATAGATATATACCTCCTGAAAAAAACAGGACTATTAAAAACAATAATACAGAAAACGCTACCATACCTTTATTATTATAACTCTTATTTTCGTGTTTGCCTATCTTTTTTTTTATTTTTTTTAATATAAATTCACAGAAAATTTTAAAATAAAAACAGCCTCTAAATTAAATAGAGACTGTTTTTATTTTTTTTCTTGAAAACTATTTTGCTTGTAATTTATTTACAGCAATAGTTAATCTTGATTTTTTTCTAGCTGCAGTGTTTTTATGAAGGATACCTTTTCCTACAGCCTTGTCGCATAGCTGGTAAGCTTTAGAAAGAGCAGTGTTCAAAGCTTCTTTATCTTCACCTTTAGCAAGTTCAAGAACTTTTTTTACAGCAGTTTTGATAGAAGTTTTAAATGCTACGTTTCTAACTCTGTTTTTTTCAGCTATAAGTACTCGTTTTTTAGCAGATTTAATATTTGCCATTTTTATTTCCTTTTCTAAGTCTTGCGGTGCTTAATGACGGCACCATACTCGAGGATGTGAGTGATTTTATATTAAATAAAAAAATCTTTATTTGCAATAGGTTTATTTATTTTTGTTAAATTTATGCTAATGTAAAATATTTGATTATTTTAGATATTATCATTATAATTCTTACTATGAACGAATTAGATACCTCAAATATAGCTGAATTGCGTGATAAAGTAAAAGAAAAACTAGATTCCACACAGCTTTTTAAGTTTAAGGGAACTGTATCAAAACTCTTAGGTTTAACTGTTGAGGTAAAGCTTCCGGGGTTAAAAATCGGTGATTTATGCTATATTGAGACGTCCGATGGTAGGAAAAAGCCAGCAGAAGTGCAGGCTTTCAAGGGTGATGTAGCTCAGTTACTACTTTTATATGATGGTGAAGGCATTGGACAAGGCAGTCTTGTGACAAGTACTGGACAACCAATTATTATACCCGTAGGTGATTTTCTATTAGGAAGACTTATTAATCCGATGGGGGAACCTATAGATGGGAAACCTTTGGATACAGCTGATGCTTCATGGCGTTCTATAGAAGGTCCTCCACCTGGTCCTTTTGAAAGACCGATTATTACGGAAATGTTTTCTACCGGAGTAAGAGCGATAGATAGTTGTATGACAATGGGTTGTGGACAGCGTCTTGGATTATTTGCAGGATCTGGTGTTGGTAAAAGTACACTTCTTGGTATGATAGCTCGGAATTCTGATGCAGATGTGAATGTCGTTGCACTGATTGGTGAACGTGGTCGTGAAGTCAAAGAATTTGTAGAGGATGCACTTGGTGAAAAAGGGATGGCAAAATCAGTTCTTGTTTGTTCTACAGGAGATCAACCTCCATTGATTCGTCAAAAAGCATTACTCGCTGCGACTGCGGTTTGTGAATATTTCAGGGATCAAGGTAAAAAAGTTTTCTTAATGACGGATACCGTGACACGTTGTGCAATGGCTGGACGAGAGGTGGGATTATCACTTGGAGAGCCTCCTACTATGAAAGGCTATCCGCCATCAATATTCTCTTGGCTTCAAAAAGTTCTTGAGCGTGCAGGTAATAGCCCTAGAGGTTCGATTACTGCACTTTATACAGTCTTGATGGAAGGCGATGATATTTCAGATCCTATTGTGGATATTGTACGTGGTATTGTTGACGGACACATTTTCCTTTCAAGAAAGGTTGCTGAAATGAATCATTACCCAGCAATTGATGTTTTAGGGAGTATTTCAAGGCTTATGTCTGCGATTGCGACTCCTGAACATAAGGCTGCTGCTGGTAAAATGCGTCAGCTTTTAGCATTATATCGAGAAAATAAAGATTTGATTGATGTTGGTATGTATCAACCGGGATCTAACCCTAAGCTTGATATTGCGATAGAAATGAACCCTAGAATTAATGCGTTTTTACAGCAGCGTACTACTGATATTGTAAGTATGGATACTACTATTCAGACGCTGGTGGATATGATGAAAGATGTTGATATTTAAGATTCCGGACATAAAATTTTATCAAGAGTTACGCATTTAGCAACGGAAACCCTTTTCTGTTGTGAGTCAAGCATTGTCTTAGGCAAGTTATCCACTTTTTCCCATTTATTAAAGATTTTTATACAGTCTGAGGAATAAGTTATTTTATCGTAATCTTTTGTTTTTAATGATTCTGTAAGTTTTTGATTAAAATATTCAAGTCCTTTTTCACGGTACTGCATTATTTGTCGTGGATTAAATCTGATATGCGCAGCATTGCAATGACGGCTTGAAATAAACATAAATTGTGCCATTTGTATTTTCATAGCTTCAGATTTTATAATATCTTTTGATAAGTTCTTGCTGGATAAAATATTAGAATGTGCAAGTTCTGACTTTGCAATTTTGTCTATAATTTTAGAATACATAGAATTATTTGTCTGCAATTGTAAATGTTCTGCCATTTGTTTATGGTAAAGAGATTTGATATTTAAATATTCATTAAAAAGTTTCCGAGATGTTCTTGCAGGTGCATTAATAAGATAATCATATAGTGTTGAAAATTCAAATGAACGTAAATTGCTGTCTAAAAATGATGTATCGGATGTATGCATAGCGAATCCATAATCTTTGTTGATTATAACCTTTTTAATACTTTCATCTAAATTTTCTACTTTTAAGTGCTCAAAATCTAAAATACCGGCTTTGTCTTTTGTAAAATTAATATTTCCTGAATTCAAATCATATACCATTAATCTCCCATATTTATTGGAACCTTTATCAAGCTCTGTTATTATAGAAACTAGTGAACTTAAATTTTTGGAATTTAAGGGATTATTTAAATAGTCTGCTCTACGTCCTTTTACTAGTGAAGATATTAAGTATGATTCCCCATTATTTAATTGAAATGCTGAAATTCCCTTTTGAGTATTTGCAAGATTTAGTTTCTTGCCTCGTTCTTTCATAAATTCATATAGAATATCTAGTTTTTCCGCTTCTTGCATAACATTATTGTTGCTAAGAGCATTTGCTTTGCTTTTTTTAATAACTAAATCTCGACCATAATAATATGCTTGCCCGTTTACACCTTCACCCAATTTTTTTGAATGTTTTAATATTTCATTACAAATATTATTTATTTCAGTTGAAGAAATGTCTTTTGTTATGGGGTATATTTGAGCTTTAGAAATTTTATATGGGGGTATAATTCCTTGAAATGAAATTTGCATATTATTCATATTCTATACAAAAATCATAAAATTTTTTTTTGCTATTGTAATTTATATCTTATAACAGAATTTGTTCCTTGAGAAGAAATGAAAAGTAAATTCCCTGATATATGAAGACAATATGGATTTTTAATATTTCCAATTAATATAGAAATTACACCTTTATTGGATATTTTTAAAACATTATTTCCATTGTAATTTGCTACATATAGATTCCCTGCTGAATCACAAGCTAATCCAATTGGACCATTTAATCTAGCATCTTTTACATATAATTTTTTAGTTCCATCCGGTGAAATTTTCAAAATAGAATTGTCAGAAAATCCTGCAATATATAAATTCCCATCATTATCAGTTGTAATCCCTGTTGGACTTGAAAGATTTTGATAAACCCCATTTGATTGAGTAATAGTTTTAGCTTTATTAATTTTGTCTTGTTGTTCTTTTTTTATAGTCTGCAAATCTGTATTCATTGAATAAGCGAGAGATTGAGCTTTGTTTGCTACAACAGCTGTTGGAGGAATAAGTGATAGGTATTGTTTTGCGTTTTCTGTCTGCCCTAACTTTTGACTAAGTGCTGCAGCTTTATATACTGCTTCATAATCATTAGGATTTCTTACAATAATTTGTTTAAATACTACAAGAGCTGCATCATCTTGTTTTATGAATTCTAATATCGTCCCAAGATTATAATATGCATCAATATAATCAGGCTCAATTGCTATAGCCTGTCTAAAAGATGCCATAGCTTTATCATATTGTCCTAAGCGATAATAATCTACACCTTGATTGTATTGTAATTTAGCTTCATTAGAAATTTCAGCCGCAAAACCGATATTTACGGCTGAAATTAATATAATAAATGTAATAAGAAATTTTTTCATCATTACTTAAATTTCGCTTAGTTCTTCTATTAATTTGCTATTTTTTTCTGCAAATTCTGTTCCTCTGGCTATTATAGCAAGTTTTAGAATTTTTGCAAGATTTATTGCACATAAATCTTTAAAATTATCAGGAAGTCTCAGACTCCAGTTTTCATCTCCTGATGTACCAGGTCTGTTATATACATCATAAATATTAAAGTAATCAGTAAAAAATATCTGAATATTTTCAGCTTTTGATGCAAAAATTTCAACTAATTTTGTTTGAGCAAGGAATTCTGCATCTTTGGTTAATGTGGTAATAAGTTCATCTTTATTATTCCAATCAGGGAATTCCAAGTCTTCTACAAGATTTTTAACATGTAAATAACCTTCATGTGTATTTATCATTGAATCAGCCCACATTTTTATAGGTTCATTATCATGAGTCCCTACCATTGCCCAGGTTTTTTCAATTATGTTTTTGCATCTATAAGGGTGTTCTGGTTTTTCAGGAACAACAAATTGAGTAAGTTTCATTCCCTGCAGTCCGTATTCCTCCATTACAGCGGCAACCGGATTTGTAAGTGTACCTAAATCTTCACAAACAATTGCATCTTTATCAAGTCCTTCCTCTTTAGCTGCTGCAATTACAATTTTTTCAATTAATCTGCCATATTTTCTAATTTGTTCTTTTGATAATGACTTCACTCTTTTTTCTTTATCAGCTTCAAGTGTCATATCTAAATCATCCATTGTTGCAATGGCAAATTTTGAAAGTTCAGGATGCTCAGGTGATGAGAATAATCTGCCTGCCCCTTGTTCAATTTTTGGTTTTTTACCTGCCTTATATACCCAAGGGTCAATTAATCCTACAATATGATCAATTCTTACACCACCTGGATTTTCTTTAAACATTTTCTTGAAGAGGTTTTTCATTAAAATCCCCCCCTCATCTAAAGATCCGTCAGCTTTATATAATTTTTCAGGATTCATAGCAGGGAATCCCCAAGCTTGACCATCTTTTGAAAAATAATCAGGAGGACAGCCCAGCATCCAGCCTTCTAAAAATAGTGACTGGTAAGCCCAGGTATCTCTGTCTGAAAATGCGACTTGTCTATCTGCTATCATTTTTATATCTTTTTTCTTAGCATATTCAAGAGTCTTTTGATTCTGTTTTTCTAATACGAATTGAACAAATTTATAAAAATCAATTTCATCTGTATATTTTTTAGAAATTTCATCTATGCGTTTTCCATATTCAAGTCTTTCTTCAATTGATTTAGGATTGAATAAATTTTTGTCCATTTCACTGTTCCATAAAGGCCAATAATCGTTTCCATGTTCGATTGAAAGTGCTTCATATAGACTGTCCTTGTCAAGCCAGAAATCGTTTTCTCTTTTGAAGTGTTCAAATTCTTTTTCTAATTTTTTATCATTTTTAGATTTGAAATTATTCCAAGCTTCTCTTAGGGCTTCATTTTGTTTATTGTAAATATAAGAATAAGCTGTTTTATTAATATTTTTATTAGGATTGCCATTTACTATGTCCTGATAAGTTTCTTCTGACAATATATAATCCCATTCTTTTTCTGTTAATTGTTTTAAATCAATAAATAAAGGATTGCCAGAAAAAATAGTTCCAGTATAAGGGGATGAATCACAACTTTTTGTCTTACCAGCAGGTCCTAATTGGATACAGTTAAAAATGCCAGAAGCAAAGTCAATAACTTCTTTTCCACCATTGGAGTTTACTGTTCCGAATCCTGTATTTTCACCGCTTGCAGCAGGAAAGCTTCCGCTGTGAATTATCAGTGCAAAATTCTTCTTACCTAAAACTTTTAATGCTTTTTGAATTGATTTTGTCGCTTTTTTCTCTAAAGTGCAAACCATATTGTACCCCTTCTTCCCTATATACATAACATAACACATTGATGTTATCATAAGAGTTTTTTTTTTACAAGGGATATGATGCGTAAATCCTTACAATTTAGAGAAACCTGCTTTTAGTAATTTATATATAATTTTTTTATTGTTTTCGTCTTGAGATGCAATTATTGTTGAAATTTCTTCATCAACATTTTCTGGTATGTCTACAGTAAAAAAGTTAAAAAAGTCTGCTAATTGTATATGTAAGACTTTTGACATTTTATCAAGTACATGCAGAGATGGGAAAAATCTTCCGGATTCTATCCCGCTTAATGAAGATGTTTCAATCCCGACAAGTTCTGACAGTTGTTCCTGTGTATAGCCTTTGTTTTTGCGTAGTTCTTTAATTCTTTTGCCTAATAATTTTTTATTATCCATAAACATTACTATACACATTATAAAAACTAAAAATAAGTGAGAACATTACGCATTTTATTAATAAACTAAGTAACAATCTACTAAAACCACTTGACAATCACTTAGTTATGGTTTAAAATAAGTGTATAACAAAACTTTTGTAAAAAAGAACACTCTTTTAGTTAGCTTAAAGGACTATAATTAATACTAATTGAGGGGTTGGAAAATATTTGTACATAGTTAATTTAAGAGAAAGGTGAAAGGATTATGAAAAAAACAAATGCGTTTACTTTGGCTGAAGTATTGATTACTTTAGGAATTATTGGCGTAGTAGCAGCAATGACAATGCCAACATTGATGAATTCAACAAATGGAGCCCAGTATAAGACAGCATATAAAAAAGCATTATCAGTATTGTCACAGGCAGTAGTATTGAACGTAGCACTAGATGACTATGATTTGTCTCAGGCTACTGTAACTGATGCAACTAAAGCTGTAGATGGGACATCTGCATCTATATACAATATGTTTAATAATAGAATGAATGTTGTTAAAACTGTTGTAGGGGCTGAAGATGCTACCGATGGATGGGCTGCAAATAGTGGAGATGCTAAATTTGGTGGTAAAGCATCAAATAACTACACACTATTTTTTAATGACGGGATTACATTTTCATTCCCTAAAAACAATGCAAATTGTACATTGGGAGGAGATCATAGTACCCTATGTAAAGGTGTAATCGATGTAAATGGTGAAAAAAATCCTAACAATGAAGTTGTTTGTAAATCAGGTTCAACAGATGATGATAACTGTATAGTTGATAATCCAACAGATATTTATCCTGTAGTTATGTATGACCAGACAATTCTTCCAAATTCTGACGCAGCAAGAGCAGTTCTATATGGAGCAGGAAAATAATAGAGCTTAGAATTAATAGTTATTAAAATAAGCTCTAAAAATAAGTTACTTCTTATTAAATGAAGTAAAACCAAATAAATCTTTTTGTTATAATCTGCGGAGGCTATGACTTCCGCTTTTTTTTATTATATAATAATTATATTATGAAAAATTGGCGGGTAGTTTTAGGGTATTTTATTTTGATATTAATTGCGTTAAGCATGCTTTACCCGTTTTTTGCGATGATAAATTTATCTTTTGTGGAGAATAAAGATATTTTTTCTCAGGCGGGGAAAGTTTTATATTCTGGATTCACTTTGGATAATTATAGAAATGTTTTTAGTCAAATACCATTAAGCAGATATTTCCTAAATAGTTTGATTGTTGCTTCTATAACTACCTTTGGGCAGGTAATTTTTGCGTCTATTGCTGGATATGCTTTTGCAAGGTTCAATTTTAAATATAAAAATGCGCTATTTTTGATTATATTAATTACAATGCTTGTTCCGCCTCAGGTTAATATTATTCCGTTATTTTTCCTTATGAGAGAATTGCATTTAATTGATACTTATTCTGCACTTATTTTACCTGGTTTATTTGGCGGGTTTGGAATTTTTCTTATGCGTCAATATTTTCTTGGATTTCCTAAGGATTTAGAGGAGGCTGCAAAAATTGATGGCTGCAATCTTTTTGAAACTTTTTTTAAAGTTGCATTACCTCTAGCTTTGCCTACGGTGGCAACTCTTGCATTATTTACTTTTGTGACTACATGGAATAGTTTTATGTGGCCTTTGATTGTTACAAATTCAGAGGGGATGAGGACTTTGCCTGTCGGGCTTGCTATTTTTAAGGGCAGTTTTAGAGAAATTACTCTTTGGGGGGAATTGTTAGCTTGTTCTGTAATTTGTACCATTCCAGTAATAGGTGTTTTTCTTGCCGGTAAAAAATATTTTATCAATGATATTATGCAGGGCGGTGTTAAGGAGTAATATTTATTATATTTTTATATTTAGTTTTGATATAAAAAAACTTTTTGTGGTAACATTAATTCGGAGATATTTTGTTATGCTCGGAAATTATGGAATAGCACTTTTAATTACATTATTTGCAGGGCTTGCAACCTCAATAGGTGCTGGAATTGCTTTCGTTGTGAAAAAAGATAATATGAAAGCTTTGTCTATAGGTCTTGGATTTTCTGCCGGGGTGATGATTTTTCTATCATTTATTGACATTATTCCATCTGCAGGTGATATGTTGCAAAAAGTCTTTCCAAACAAGTTTGAATGGGTTGTATATGGCGGATTTATTTTAGGGCTATTGATAGCTATTCTTATTGATTATTTCTTGCCAGATCACGTTGAGGCTGAAGAATTATTGAATCCAGAAGTCCCTTGTGTAAAGCATAATCATATGATTAAAAGAGCGGGACTTCTTACTGCAGTTGCAATATGTATCCATAATTTTCCAGAAGGTATGGCTACATTTTTAGCATCTACTCATGATCTTACTTTAGGAATTTCTGTTGCTGTCGCTATTGCTATACATAATATCCCTGAAGGTATTGCTGTAGCTCTTCCTGTGTATCACGCTACTGGTAAAAGACGCTATGCAATGCTTTATTCAGCGTTATCTGGTATTTCAGAACCTATCGGAGCTGTTATTGGGATGTTTTTAATTCAGCTATTTATGCCTGAAATAATGGTCGGTATTTCTATGGCTGCTGTTGCTGGAATTATGATTTATATATCTTTTGATACTTTATTACCACTTGCTAAAGAATATGGTAATTGGCACCTCTCTATGATTGGAATTATGACTGGTATTCTATTCATATGGATTAGTTTGTTGTTATTGCCATGATTTTTTTGGTATCATATGAATTGTAGAAATTTATTTTTTGAATTAGGATGGGAAAATTGAATTTATCAAATCTATTTGATATAGGCAGAAATCTTTATGCAATGCCTTCATATTACAACAGAAACGGTAGAGCGCTTATGCCTTTAAGATACTTTTTTGAATTAACCTATCGATGTAATTTACAATGTCCTTATTGTTATGTCGGCAGTGAGAGAAATAAAGAAGAGCTTTCCACTGATGAATGGTTTAAGATTATTGACCAGATTCCTTTTTATTCTTTTGTAACGCTTGTTGGAGGAGAACCGCTTATTAGAAAAGATTTTATTGATATTTTGATGCGTACTGCTAAGAAAACTTTTGGTAAACTTAATGTCGTTTCTAATGGAATTTTAATAAATGACGATGTAATTGATGCTTTTATTAAAAGTAAAATGATGCTTTTATCTGTTTCTTTGGATGGGTATGGTAAAAATCATGACATAAATCGTGCTAAGGTCGGAATTTGGGATAAAATTATGAATAATTTTGAAAAAATGAATTCCAGAGAAAAACGTCCTATGATTGATATTAAAACTATTGTTCTTGAAAATAATCTTGATGATTTGGTTAAGTTATATAAAATGTGTGATGAAATGAAATTCAATTTTCTTTCAATTTCATTTTTACGTAATAATAATTTAAAACAGAATTCTGTATTATTTGATAGTTTTATTCCTGAATTTAATGCAGATTACCCTATTCAAAAATATTTCGATATGGAGCATTTTAAAGAAGTGTATAAAGAATTGGAGTCTTTGAGTAAAAAATCAAAAGTCCAAATTAGATATTCTCCTAAGTTTGAATATTCGAAAGATCCGCTTGAAAAAATTGAAGAATTTTTTAATGCTTCAGAAGATAGACCGGTTTCTGAAATTTATAAACCTTGTATGTATCCGTTTTCAAATATGATGATTAATCCATCTGGAGATGTTTATCCTTGTTTGTCTCAAAAAATCGGTAATGTAAAAAATATGCAAATTAAAGATGTATTTAATCTTCCTCATTATAGATGTTTTAGAAAAAATTTGAAAGCTGCAAAAGTTTTTGGTGCTTGTCAGATGTGCTGTGAATTATGTGTTAAATAATAATTTATTATTGTCTATTATAGTCGAATCGGGTAGTCGTCAGGTATTTTCCATCCGTTACGTATTATTAGTTCTGCACAGTATCCACCACTGCCATATCTTTCTTTTTTATATTCCTCTAGGCATTTTGTTTTTAATTCTTCATTATCCATAGTTCTTACAGTTATTGATGTTGTAATCTTACAGCCATTATTGCTATTGGGGTATATCAAAAATTTAAAGCTATCTTTACCTGCTTTTTCTGTTGATAGTTCAAGTGTGTTACTTTTTGAAAATTTTGCTTGTGGGTAAATTATAAAAATAATATATGTCCCAGAAATTGCTTCTATCGTTAGTGCTGAACCATCTTTAAAATACAATTTATAAGCATCATTTCCATAGTCTTTTTTACTGGCAATAACATTGGGTAAAAAGTCTTTCAAATAAGTATTCCACCACTTTTCCATTATTTCTATATCTCTATGATTATTAATATCACCCCAATCCCAGTATCTACAAGCTCCATTTTTCACTTCTGACATTCTGATTGTTTGATTTATTGTCGAATATAGTTTTCAAAGTCTTGTTTCTACAACTTTTTTATTATAACCGTTTATAATGTTGGGAATTGTCATAGCTGCAACTATCCCGATTATTCCTAATGTAATCAATACTTCTGCTAAGGTAAAGGCTTGTATTTTCATAGTTATTCCCTCATTTTAGTTAATAAATTATTACTATAGTAATTTAGTAGCTGCTATAGTGCATAGTAGATAATTTGTCAATATATTAAAATGAATTAATGCAGAAAGATGAATTTTTACAGGAGCTTGGGTTTGCCATAAAAATGAATAGAATGAGGCAGAAAATTTCTCAGGAAAAGCTTGCAGAAATGTGTGATTGCAGTCTTTCTTACATAGGCTTTATCGAACGTGGAGAAAAAGGAATTTCCTTATATAACTTTCTAAAAATAGCATCTGCACTAAATTTAGACCTTGTAGAATTTCTAAAGGATTTCAAAAACCCATGAAAACATGGCGCTTTATACATGGCGATTGAAATGGCGTCTTTTATTATTTTTTAAATAGGTTATACTCATAAATGTAAACGGTTAAGGCTCAAACCCTTTAGGATGGTAAAGCTGTTTGCCGAGACTTCACGGGAGAAATGTGTAGATGGGATATATACATTGCTGTGGTGGACTTCATAAGACTAAATCTTATAAGGTCATTCCACAGGGAGATTTTGTGCTGTGTGAATTAGATTATTTAAAAAAATGTCCAGTATGTGGTCATACTGTTGTGCAACTTACTAGAGTTGATAAAAATGATAATATTTCCGTCGTTAGAAAATCTAATTCAAAGGCTGTTAGTTTTTTTGATAAAATGAAGAAATTTATTCTTTATGAAAAAATTCCCCAAACTTATAAAAAATGCGGGAAATTTTATCTTAATTACAATGAGTATGGTGTGAAAAAAAGATGTTATTCAAATCTTAGTACATTAAAAATAGGTCTATGTGAAAGTAAATCTCTAAATAATAATAATATACAATCCTTTTAAATTATCTTACTCTCTTAACGGGATGAAATTGTTTCATCCCTTTTATTTTAAAAAGGAAATATTATTAAAATAAAAATTTTTGATTAATGTAATATTAAATTTGAAATAACCAGATACCAGTTTTAAGGGAATTAAGGATGAAATTAACACCAAAGGAGACGGCTGTTATAACTTTGGTTGCATCGGGGTATTCTGATAAAGAAATTGGGGTAATATTAAAAATTTCTTATGGTACCGTCAGGGATTATATAGATAAAGTCGTTCTGAAACTTCAGGCCAGAAACAGAACCCATGCAGCAATTTTATACGCTAAAACAAATGAAGAGTGGCTTTTAACAATTGAATAGATGATTGGAGCTTTATGAAGAAAATAATTTTACACTGGACAGCAGGATTTTATTATCCTACTGCCTATGAAAAGAATTATTACCATTTTTTAGTAGATAAGGATGGAACTGTTCATGATGGTATTTATAAACCAGAAGATAATTTGAATTGTAATGATGGTAGGTATGCACCCCATACTGGTGGCGGGAATACTGGAGCAATTGGGCTCGCTATGTGTGCTATGGCTGGGTTTAAATCTAGCTCATGCGTTGGAGATTACCCTATTACAAAAAAACAATTTGAGGCTTCAATGAAATTATGTGCGGAATTATCAATAAAATACAAGATTCCTATAGCTCAAGAATCCATTATGACTCATTATGAATTCGGGGTAAAACATCCTTCAAGTTCAAGTGCAGGGAAAATTGATATTATTTATTTGCCACCATATCCTTGGGTCGAAAAAAATGACATTGGGGCTTTTATCCGCTCGAAAATAAAATGGTACAAGTTGAAGATACAAGGAGAATAATTTATGGAAATTGCTTATTATGACCTTTCTGGCGGGATAAATCAGGCTTTGACAAAAACTGAGCTCGGACTTGACACTAAAAAAATTTACTGGGCTGATGCTGAAAATATTGAAATTCTACAAAATCGTGGAATTATAAAACAAAAAGGTAATACAGAATTTTTGAGTCTACCTGAAGAAGAAAAAATCACTGGACTTTGTGAGATGAAAAAGGGGAATGTATATAACCTTGTTATTACTACTATATCTGGTAAAATTTATATATATACACCACAAAGTGATCATTTGAAAGAATTGTCAAAAAAAATAAGTGGTGAACATCCTGTTTTTGCTAATTTTCTTGATGGTGTTTTAATTTCAAGCAAATCAGATAGTTTATTTTATATTAAAAATAATACGAATTTTGATGTAGTAGATTGTGGACTTAAGGATTCTCAAAATAATCCTGTATATTCTGATGTTATTAGTATTTATAATGGTAGAGTCTGGGTAGCTGATGGTGCTAAAATTTATTATTCAGCACTTGGAACTTATGATGATTTTGAAACAGAAGATGATGCTGGGTATATTAATAATTTTCATACCAATACTGATTCAATTACAGCTTTAAAACCATATAAAGAGTATCTTGCAATTTATAAGAAAAATTCAGTTTATTTACTCACCGGGATAAGTCAGGCAGATTTTGCGATAATTCCTTTTGCTGATAAAGGAGCTTATTCTACAAGGAGTATTGTAAACGTAGAAAATAAACAATATTTTTTGTCTAATGGTATTTACGCTTTAGAACAATCCGGAGAATTAAATCAAATTCAGCTAGGTTCTGAAATTTCTAGAAAAATAAAACCTGAATTTGATAATTTTAATACTGTTGCAATGCAGTATGCAATAAGTATTCATTATGAAACTTTAAATCAAGTTTGGTATTTTATACCTTATACAGATAATGAGTTTTTTAAAATTATATGGATTAATGATTATATTAATAAAGCTTGGTATAAAAGAGTAGTTCCACAAAATATCACAACTGCCTGCTTATTTAATGATTATGTTTTGACTGCTGATAGTCAGGGTAAAATTTACCGAGAAAATTATGGTACAACATTTGCTGGAGAACCTGTTAAATTTTTATGGAAATCTCCATTTCTTGCTTTAAATTCTGCACATCATAGAAAATTGATTGATGAATTTTATTTTATTTTAGATCAGGCCTATGATAATCATTTCGATTTTTCTGTATATAAAGATTATGATAGTGAAAATAGTGATGATTGTGAAAAGATTTATTCACTTCATTTAGAGCATTTAATATGGGCAGATGATAATACTTCAGATAATCTGCCCTGTCATTGGGCGCTCGATGATGAGCCTGTCCCAATATGGCCGATAAGTACGGATACACTTGAAAAAGCTGAAATATCTGATGCAAATTATTCTGTTCAATTATGTGTGGAAGGTCAAGAAAAAGATAATTATTGTGCGATAATCGGTCTTCAATTTAGAGAGATATACAATGATGACTAAATAATTATATTTGTCTGCACCAATCATTTATTTATACAACACATTAAATTAAAAGAGAAAGGGAAAAAAATGAGCGAAAACACTACAAACTCTTATTCAGTTTTTATTCCTGAAATTTGGAGCCAAAAGTTAAATACAATGCTTGCAAAAGAATGTGTAATGCTTCAGTGTGTAAACAGGAATTATGAAGGAGAAATTAAAAATCAGGGAGATACTGTAAAAATTATTTCACCGGCAGCAGTTACTGTTTCTACACTTGGTTCTGGTAATATTACATACTCAGAGCTTGAACCTACTTCTATGGATTTGGTTATTGATCAAAAGAAATTCTTTGCATTTAAAATTAATGATGTAGCACAAGTTCAGGCTAATACTGATATTATGGAAGCTCATCTTGAAAATGCTAAAAATGCAATTGAAGAAGTTCAGGATAGTTATCTTCTGGGAATGCACTCTAATGTTACATCAGCGAATACTGTCGGGTCAGATTCTGCACCAGTAGCACTTGACAAGACTACTATATATGAACAATTTGTAAAATTAGCATTATGTCTAAAAAATTCAAATGCTGTTACTTCTACTAAGCGCCCTTGGGTTGTAATTAATCCTACTATTGAATCTTATTTGCTTCAAAGTACCGAATTTATTGGAGCTCATAATGTTGCTGATGAAACTTTGCGTGAGGGTGCTATAGGAAGAATTGCAGGCATGGATGTTTTGGTCAGTACAAATTTAACAGATACTGATAGTAAATACTATGTGTTAGCTGGTACAAATGATGCAATCACTTTTGCTTCTCAGTTAGCTAAAATTGAAAGCTTAAGGGATAAAGACAGTTTTTCAGATTTGATTAGAGGCTTATATCTATACGGAGCTAAAACTGTTCAGCCAAATGCTCTTGCTAAATTGGTTGTTAAAAAACCTTCATAGTATTTAACCCCTGAAAAGTACCTTTATTCCAATTTTAGTGTCTAAAGGTACTTTTATTAAAAAGTTCACCTGAACTAAGAAAGGAACTAAATGTTAGGCAGTTTAAAAGAGAAAATAAAACAGCTTGCACAAAGTGCTGTAGCTATTGCAGAAAAAGCTCTTGGTTCTTCTGCAGGCAAAGCTAAAAAGCAAATGGCTGTTGAATATGTTGTATCACATCTTCCGGTACCATCAATATTCAAGGGGTTTATTGCTGCTATACTTTCTAATTTTATAGACGAAGCAATAGAATTTGCTGTTGTATATATGAACTCACTGGAAGAGAAAAATACAGGAGAAATTTATGGATAAAGAAGAAGAAATAAAAAGAGTATTATCAGCAGGTAACGAGTCTTTGGCCGATAATCCTCAAGTACAGAATGCTCAGCAGTCACCGACTCCAAATGGAGGAAACTTAATGCAAAATCAGCAACATGATGTAAAGAGTATTGCCGAAAAGGATATTTTAGCTATCCAAAACCTTGTTGCAACAGGGAAAATCGACAGTACGCAAGGACAATATTTAGTAAACTATGTGATGAATAAGGCGTATGACATGGTTAAAAATAATAACCAGAATGCTGATAATGTATCTGTACCAACAAATGGAATCAGAGATTTTGAAATTGAGCATCAAGGATTTTTTAATCGTGATGGTAGAGCAGATGTGCTTAATTACTTAAAAAATTCTAACTATACACTGGATAAAGACGAAGTTTCCAAAATATCTCAGTTGATTGAAAAAATAGAACAATCAGCTATTGAAAGATATTTAAAACAATCAGCACACGAAAAAACATTAAATGACGAAAATGAAATGGCAAAGTTGAGATTGAAAGCTAATGCTCAAAATCCGGCTTTTGGTGATACACAGACAAGGGTTTTCACTCGTGAGCAAATCGGCAAAATGAGCGGTGCAGAATTTGCTAAATATGAAAAAGCTATAATGGAACAATTAAGAAAAGGTCTTATCCGTTAATTTGGCAAATTAATTACAATACGGTGGGTAAATCTGCCGTATTGTAATTTAATACTACAAGGAGATAAAATGAATTACTTTGAAATAATTAATAAATGTCTAGCTGAATTAAACTATAAACAGGTAAATGATTTTAATGAGCTCACAAAAAATGATCATAAAAAGATAAAAAATATTATTAATACTATAAATACAGAGGTCTGTGCTTCTGAAAAATGGAATTTCCTTTTGAGAAAGACAAACATTGAACTTCAGGGGAATACCTCAGAAATTACAAATCCTGTAAATGGTAAAATTGCGTTTTTATCTATAGATGGTAAAAAGTTTAAGTATATTGATGATTTTGAAAAGTTTTTTACTAATTCTCAACCTCAAAATACATATACTTCTTTTAATGATAAATTGCTTTTTCCAATGTTTGATGAGTCTAAAAATATAGAAATCATCTACTATACATCTGACTGTGCTGTAGATGAAGAAGGAAGTGAAAAAGCTATATTAGAAAATTCCACCGATAAAACGCTAATTCCTGAAGCATTTGCTGAACCTATACTTGTATATGGCACATGTATGCGCTTAAAAGGTAACCCTCAACATATAAGGTTTAATTACTGGTATAGCATGTATAAAGATGCCCTTGCTAATTTGCGTTCTAAGCTTTCAATAGATGCAGATTCTTCACCGGGAGTAAAGCTTTATAGATTATAGAGCATAAAAAAAACAGGAAGTTTTCATTCCCCCCTGTTAAGATTTACACTAGCCGAAATATAAATAGCATGTTTATTATAACACATTTTTTGAAAAACACAAAATTATGATAAGAAATGTTAAAATTACGAAACAATGAAATATTTAACCCCTCAACATAAAAAATTTATAACTGAATATATAAAAACTGTGAATGGCGAATTATCAGCCCAACTCGCAGGATATAAGACAAAGAATTTGAAAGAGATTTCACAAAAACTGCTTTCTGATGAAAATATTGTCAAAGAAATAAAATCAAGATTGAAAGAGCAAATAAATTCTCTTCAAGTACAAAAAGGTTATGTTATCCAGAAACTTTTGCAAATAGCGGAATTTTCTCTTGAAGAAGAAGATATATTGGATAAAGACGGGAATTATACTGGGAAAAAGAAACTCAGAGATACAAGTGCGGGATTGAAAGCTTTAGAAAGTCTTTGCAAATATCTCGGGTTTAATAATTCTATAGAAGCTGAAGGATACAAACCCGCAAAAATTATCACTATATCTAATCTTGATAAAAATAAAATTTGAAAACAAGGAGAGATAATGAAAAACAAAGATGAAATTGAACAAATATTAATTAGTGAAACTTCTATAGATGAGCTGATTAAAAGGAAAATTGAAGAAGAATTCAAAACAGAATTTGAGCAATCAAAAATACTTCCATTAACAAAAATAGAAACAAATATTGCAAATGTTCCAAAATCTCTTATTTTTTCGAAACAGTCTGTATATAAATTATTTAATCGAAATACAAAAACTCAGACTTATATAAATGGTATTCAAGCAGAAGCCCTAATTGGAATGCAAAATAGTATACGCGAAAAAATGTTAAATGGTGAACAAAGTACATTTACTACTGATGATGCTTATGTAAAATTTGAAAGAATAACTTTAAATGTGCAGGATTAAAAGAGTATTTATAAACAGAGAAAAAGGAGTTTTTGAAAATTGTAAGTACCTTCCAGAGATAATGTTTTTATACTTACGATATTCAAAATATTTAGAAGATGATTTTACAGATCATAAAACTTCTTTTTTAGCGTATTTTACGGATTTAGTTGAGAGACTGAGTCCTTTTTTCTGGGCGGTTGTCGATGAAAATGATTTACTTGCTGGGTTTATTTACCTAGAAAATTTTACAGGTATAAAAGGCAGGCTTTATTCAGCGGAGATAACGACTTGTTTTAATCAAAAATACTGGGGACATTTTACATATCTTACAGGTTTAATATTTCTTGACTATGCACAGAATATTCTAGGACTCAAAAAATTAAAAGCAGTTATATATAAAGAAAATTTTCGGGTAAAAACTCTGCTTAAGAAATTGGGTTTTGAAAAAGAAGCTCTGCATAGGTCGGAAACTATCAAAAATAACAAGCCTCAGGATATTGAAGAATGGGGATTTATAAGTGAAAGGATCTAAAAATTATGAAAATCGAAAATGAAGATTTAACGCAAAACATAAGACCAGAAGAAGAAATCCTTCTGGTATCTGGGATTTGTGAAAAGTATGATAAATATGAATCCCGCAGGACACAGCAGCTTAGTGATATAAAAGCAATAAGAAATGCCATTTATAACTCTGATACACCGCATTTGCACGGATGGAATAGTAAAATAAACCTTCCAGATATTTACGAACTTGCGCAAACTTTGAAATCTCACCTTTCTGAAAATTTATATTCTCATCCAGATGCGATGTTTGATGTCTCAGGAACTACTCCTGAGACTCAGAGTTATGCAAATAAGCAAAAAGCAATGCTTGTAAATACTTTTGAACAGATGAATATAGAAAATGAATTAGAAAAAGTTATTGACAGCATTGTAGAAACTGGAGAATGTACTTTGTTTGTAGGCTGGGAGACTGCAATAAAACAGGTACGCAGAGCAAAAACATTTGAAGAACAACTAAGGTTAATAGATAGTAAAAACTTTGTAGTAGAAGATAAAGTCATATATGACAATGCCAAAATAAAGTTTATTAAACCTGAGGATTTCGTATTTGACAAAACTAATAAAGAGAATTGGGATAAATGTGCAAAAATATACAGAACATATTCGACTTTAGATGAAATTTTCTGTGATAAATCAAATAACTTATTAACAGAAGAAAAACTGGAAAATTTGAAAGGGGTGGTGGCCAAGAAAAAACAATATGGAAGTAATGATGTTCCAGAGGAAAACAGAATTGAGATATTAGAATTCTGGGGTGATATAGAACTAGCAAACGGAAATGTTTTAAAAAATAGATTGGTTACAGTTGCAGGCAGACGGGAAATTATAAGAATGGAAGCAAATCCTTTTGTTATTAATCCGTTCATCCATGCAAATATTATAGAATCTCCAGATACTGGAAGAGGTATATCTCCTCTTAGAGTAGCTTTAGTGTTAAACGATATTTCATCAACTATTTTAAATAAACAAATAGATGCGCTTGCTTTAATGATGAATCCTCCATATCTCGCGCCAAAAGGATGCTTCAAGGGTGAGCAGGAAGTTCGGCCTGGAAAAATTATCGAATACGATGCAGCATTAATGCCGACCGCTCCTTCCCCTTTAAGCTTTGATAAAGCAATGATGGGATGGGATTTCTTGAATTATTTTAAAAGTACTATTGAAAGTGCAACTGGAATTTTTAAAAATATGGCAGGAAATATTCAATCAGCGGAACGTACAGCTACAGAGTTAAACTATTCAGTGAGCGGTCAGGAGGCAAGATTAAATATGATGCTAGATGCTGTATATAGAAAAGTTATTATCCCTATGGTTGAAAAAACTGCCGAGATAATTTCAAATTTTAAACTTGGTGAAGAATTAATAAGGATGAACGACCGAGGGAAAGTTAAATTTATAGCAATTGATGATAGTGTAAGAAATGCTAATTATATATACAGATATGGTGATAGGAAAGCTACTTTTGAACGAAAAAGTAAATTAAAAGAACTATTTGAAGTTGTACAGTCTTTTGCTAATGTTCCTGAAGTTGAAGAAAAAATAGACTGGTTGGAATGTTTTAAATTCGCACTTGAACAATACGGGATAGAAAACGCAAATAACTTTTTGTTGAATGGAACAACTGAAAAATAATGGAATATAAGTTATTAAAAGCACAAAGGGAATTTTTAGAAATTCCGCATAACTATAGTCTAGATGTTGCAGTATATCAAGGAGGATATGGGTCTGGAAAAACATTTTCAGGCTCACTTCTTGGAATACTGCTGGCGCTTAAGTATCCAGGGATTAGAGGATTAGTTGGTGCTCAGACATATACTCTAGTAAGAGATACCACTCTCCAATCGTATTTTGAACATCTTGAAAATATTAACTTTATAGAAGGTAGTGATTTTGAATGGTCAAGTTCTCTCCAAAAACTTATATTTAAAAACGGTTCAGAAATATTATTTAAACATTTTGATGAGCCTAATAAACTTAAATCTCTAAATCTTGGATTTGTCGAAATTGAAGAGATGTCTGATATTCCATATGATACATTCAAAGTACTTCTATCTAGGATGCGTCAGCGTCGTAAAAAAGATTGGAAGGATTTTACTTATCGGATTTTTGGACATACAAACCCAGAAATGCAGCGGGGATGGGTATATAAAACATTTGTTGAGAATCCTGCACCCAATTATAGAATTATTTCTGCGCCTACGACAGAAAATATTTACTTACCTGAAGGTTTTTGTGATGAACTTAAAAAGATTTATGATGAGCAATATTACAGAATATTTGTACTTGCCCAAAACGGGGAATATAATAATGGACTTGTAATAAAAGATTTTACAGATGAAAACATTAAAGATATAAAATATCAACCTGAAATGGATTTACATATTTCTTGTGATTTTAATGTAGATCCAATGTGCTGGGTTTTTGCTCATAAAACCGATGATAAAGTCTTTTATTTTGATGAAATTGCAATGGAAAATACTACGACTGCAAGGGCTTGTGATGAGTTTTGCAGAAGATACCCATCGCATAAGGGACGAATTATCATTAATGGGGACGCCTCAGGTGATAATAGAAGTTGCACAAGTGAATATACAAATTATGTAATAATAAAGAAAAAACTTTTACAATTTGGTTATGATGTAGAAATTCAGATAAAAGCCTATAATCCTCCTATTAAAAATAGGATTATGGCGTTTAATTCAAAAGTTAGAAATGCTGATGGAGAAATTTGTTTATATGTAGATAAAAAGTGTGAAAAACTTCTATATAATATTTACAATTTAAAATACAAAGAAGGTACTTCAAGAATTGATATACCTACATATCAGCAGATAAAACAGACTAAAGAGTTAAAATTTTTATCACATCCTATGGATGCAGCATCATATCTTGTAGATTTTTATTGGCCAATAACTTTGTAAAAAAGAGGGAATAATGGAACAGATTATACAATATTCACCAATTCTTATTGCAGTAATGATTTTTCTTATACAACAAAGAATAGTTGTTACTCCGGAGCAATTGGAGAAAAAACACAGAGAAATAATAGAAGATGTAGAAGAACGTTTTGTGACTATTAATAGTCATAAAGATTTGAAAGAACAGTTTGGAGAAATAAAAGAAAAAATTGATAGAATATATGACTGTGTAATCCAAAATAATATGTAAATATTTGTAACATAAAATTTATATTATTTTAAAGTTTGAGCTTAAATAAGCCGTAAACATGAATAATAGGACTACATGTTATCAGAATAAATTGAAAGGAAAGCGTACAGACCAATGGGATTGGCAGCATCACAAGCAAGATTTTTAGCCATAACATCCAGAAAAGCTCGCTGTGAATTTGAGTCAATGCAAATAGCACAGCAAAAGCTTTCATTGTCACGCGAACTAGAACAGGCTACTGCTGATTATCAGGCAAGTCTTAATCAATCTAATCTGATTTGGGATCCTGACGGTTCAGGGGAAACTCCATTTGATGTTACTTATGATTTATTAATGCGTCCTACTGATGTAAATGATTATATGCCATATCTAATTTCAAGAAGGGATGGTAGAATTGCATTGAATTCATCTATGGCAAAAGCCGCAAAAGCTGCGGGAATTAATGAAGATGGTACTATAAATGGTACTAAACAAGAGGTTTATATGGCATTTTTGGATGCTATGGTTGCTACAGGTGGTATGTCAGAAACTGCAGCTCGTTCAGCAAAAGCAATAGGGTTGAATGAAACTGCAGGATTAGGCGGAGCTTTACTTGATAAGACTACTGCTACTGAGATGACTCTTGGAAATATGATTAACTATATTGATTTAAAAGCAAATATTAATGAAACATATGCAACAGATGAAGAAAAAGCAGTTGCAGATGCATTGAATATAACAATAGGAAAAGTAAGTGATGGTGCTATAGAATTAAAAAGTGATCTAAGTGCTACATCCAATTACTTGTTAATTAATGGTACAAAACAAGAAAATGCAAATCAAGAAGTTAACTTCACATTATCAGATTTATTAACAGAAGATGTAACATTTGCATTTACTTCAGAAAAAAATAGCACATCATTCTGGAAGAAAGTTGTAGCTGCAGTAGGAGCAGTGCTTTCTGGAACGGTATTATTTGGTGGCTATAATGGTTTACTAAATCTCTTAGGTGTAGATAAAGGTGGATATAGCGATATGACACCTCAAGAACGCCAGTTATTAGAAATTTTAGATGGTATGTTCTCTGGTTTTGAAGCTATTTTGGATACAAGCCAGAGTGATATAGATGTTACTGCCTTCAATTATGCAATTCAAGAAACATTAGGTTTACTAGGAAATACTCAAGATTTAGGCAGTAGAAATCATTCAAATGATGCGTTTAATGATGCTATAAACCAAGCAAATAATTACAATGGTTTTGTTACAAAAGCAGCATCTAAAAATAAAAACTTTGGGACAACAGCAATAAGTATTTCCAATTTAGCAGAATCGTTCTTAACATTCTATGCTCAAGCTAAAGGTGGTTTTGATGGTAATTATTATATCAGACAGGATGGTCAAAAGTCATCATATGTAACAGATGACCAAGGGTACTATTATAGAATTAAGAATGGTGATGATGGTACAAGTCAGCAGATGTTTGAAGCTGAGTTCTATAGCATAATGTTTAATAACATATTAGAAAACGGCTGGTATAATAATCTCTACATTGATGATAAGGAATACCTTGATAATGCCCTTAAAAATGGTCAATTATTTATTACATCTATAAATCAAGATGGCTATTTCTATCAGGATAGATATAATGCAAATGGTTACATCATGGAAGATACTGATGATGATGCTATAGCTCGGGCAGAAAGAGAATTTTCAGTAGCCAAATTAAAAATAGAAGCGAAAGAAGAACAATTAGACCTTGATATGAAAGAACTCGATTTAGAAATTTCATCGCTAACTACTGAATATGATACAGTTAAGAGCTTGATTAACAAAAATGTAGAAAAAACATTCACTATGTTCCAAGGATAATTATTGACTGATAAACTGTTTCAATAAATAATAATAAGAAATAAGCACCGTTAAAATAAATTTGACGGTGTTTTTTTTACCAAAATTTTGGGAAAAGAACTTATGTTTTTTAATAATGAATTTAATTGCTTCAGGTCTTATTTTTAGATTATTTTTCAGATTAACAAACGTGACATTATCGTTGTTATAACGTTTATTGCCGGTAATATAGCCACAATTACCAGCATTTCCTTTATGACGTCTATAAGCAACAAGAGGAGCATATATAATTGCCGATCCTCCGATTAAGTTTGCAAAGTTAAATAAGAATTTATCAGGGCAAATCCTCCATTTATCAACATTGTCATATTCTAAAAGGAATTCAAGCGAGGCTTTTCTATACATAGCAGAGCTGTTTGGTGACCAAAACCAGCCTCCAAATGGTGCATTTTTTGAATTAAGTAACTTAAAATCTATTTTTTCAATATTAATATTTAGTAATTCTTCAATATCTTTTGCCTCATAAGAGATTTCTTTTTGAGGTGAAGCAATAGAAAAAGTTGTATGAATTTCGTCATTTTCATCAATTTCAATAATTTGGGATGAAGTGAAAGCAACACTTGATGACATGTGAACTTTAATATGAGTTTTGGCATAATCTTTTAAAATTAAATCATCGGAATCTATAAAGCTTACAAATATGCCCTGAGCTTGTTTTAAGCCAGTTTGGAATGCTGCAAGTTGTCCTCTGTTTTTATCGTGTTGGAGTAAGATAATTCTTAAATCTTGATTGTTCGCAATAAAATTTTCAATAACAGAAATTGAATTATCTGAAGATTTATCGTCAACAATTATTATTTCAAAATTTTTATAAGTTTGATTTTTTATACTTTCAAGAGTTTTTCCGATAAATTTTTCATAGTTATAAGAAGTTACAATGAAGCTTACGAGAGGATTTTTAAGCATTTTTATTTTCCTCATCAGCAAGGCATCTTTCAAGTTTTTTATTATGGTTAATTGAAGAAATAAAAGCAAGAATAATAAATCCTAACCCAATTCCACCGGTAACAATTTCAGGTATTTCTTTAACTGTTGATATGAGCATAAGACAAGCAAGAGCTCCTATTGCCCAGTGTGCGCCATGCTCAAGGTAAAGGAATTGTTTCAAGGTTTTTTTCTCAACAAGCATAATTGTTAAAGATCTTACAAACATTGCACCTATAGCAAGTCCGATAGATATAATGATAATATCTTTGCTGAGAGCAAAAGCTCCTAATACACCATCTAATGAAAAAGATGCATCAATTAATTCAAGATAAAGAAAACTAACTAATCCAGTACATCCAGCAGCACCAGCAGCATTTGCAGCGCATTTTACAGCCTGCATTTCTTCGTGTTTTTCAAGATAATGAGTGAAGCCGTCAATTGCAAGATAAGTAATAATTCCGCTTATCCCCGATATTAAAACATGAATTTTCTGCTCAGCAGGCACAAAATTTTGTGTAGCAAGAAGCATTAATAAAGAAATAATTATTTCAATACCTTTTATATGGTCAAAATGAGCAAGGGGAGCTTCTATACATTTAATCCAATGTACATCTTTTTCGTGATTAAAAAAGTAATTAAGAAATAGCATAATTAAAAACATTCCCCCGAAAGTAACAATTGGAGCGTGAGTCTGGTGTAAATAATAAGCATATTTATCCGCATTAGTAAGTGCTATTTTAGTAACTTCAAGCATTCCTATCTTAGCAAAAATTGATACAACTAAAATAGGGAATAAGAATCTCATACCAAAAACAGCAATAACTATGCCCCAAGTTAAAAATCTATGTCTCCATTTATGTGACATTTTTTCAAGTTTCATAGCATTTACAACAGCATTATCAAAAGACAAGCTTACTTCCAAAATACCAAGAACTATTGCAATAAATACACAGGTAAGCCCAGTGCCATTATGTACATGTTCTCCCCAGAAATAAGCTCCAATAAGTCCAGCAATTGTTACTATATATGAGCCTAAAAAATATTCCAACATAATAATTTTCTCCAAAAAAATGATAAAATAAAAACTATACAAATTAAAACATAAAAACATCTTTTATCAATCAGCTTAAAGGATGAGCCAATTGCCATTTAAATTTGAAAAATTTTTTGTTCCTGTTATAATCGGGATATGAAAGATATGTTAGATAAAATTATACAAATAGAAAAGAAATATATAGAGCTGGGAGAAACTCTTTCAGATCCAGCCGTAATACAAGATTATAACAGATTTAGAGATTTGTCTAAGCAAAGAAAATCAATGGAAGAAACTGTCCATCTATATTACGAGTGGAAAAAGTCTACAGATGCAATTGCAGAAGCAAAAGAGATGCTTCATTCTGAAAATGATGAAGAAATGAAATCTTTAATCAAAGCTGAAATAGAAGAAAATGAGGCAAAAATTCCTGAATATGAAGAAAGAATGAAAATATTACTATTACCACGAGATCCAATGGATGATAAAGATATTATGCTAGAAATCAGAGGAGGAGCTGGTGGAGATGAGGCAAATATTTTCGCTGGAGACTTGGCAAGAATGTATATGCGCTATGCAGATAAACAAGGCTGGCAAACCCAAGTATTAAGTAAAACTGAATGTGAAGCTGGCGGTGTATCTGAAATAATTATTTCAATAAAAGGCGATGCCGTATATTCACGACTTAAATATGAATCAGGAGTTCACAGAGTGCAAAGAGTTCCAGCAACAGAATCTCAAGGCAGAGTTCATACCTCAACAGCTACAGTTGCAGTTATGCCAGAAGTAGATGATGTAGAAGTAGAACTCAATATGAATGATATAGAAATTACAACAGCTCGTTCAGGCGGAGCTGGTGGACAAAATGTAAATAAAGTAGAAACTGCAGCAAGAGTATTCCATAAACCTACAGGGATAATGATTTTCTGTACAGAAGAACGCTCTCAATTACAAAATAAAGAAAGAGCCTTGCAAATATTAAAGGCAAAGCTCTATGACATGGAAGTCCAAAAACAAATGCAGGAAATTACAGACCTAAGACGCTCTCAAGTTGGTACAGGCGATAGAAGTGAGCGTATAAGAACATATAATTTTCCTCAAGGCCGTTTAACAGACCATAGGATTAATCATAACTTGAACGTGTGGACTGTAATTGATGGTGACCTTGATGAACTTATCAAGTTATTAATGGAATATGACCAGAAGTTAAAGCTAGAAAAACTGGCAGAAGTAAATTAAGGATTGACGATGGTTGAAAGAAAATGTGCGGGCTGTGGAAAGATAAAAAATCGTGAAGAGTTAATTAAAATTACGAAGCAAAACGCACACTCAGACCTTGTTATCAATGGCGATACAAAAATATTTGGCAGATCTGCATATCTCTGTTATAATAATTCTTGTATAGAGATAGCATTTAAAAAAAATAGATTGCAAAAGGCATTAAAAACTCCAATACCGCCGGAGTTGAAAGGAAAGTTACTAGATGAGTTTTGATACGATAAGAATAAATGAATTAGCAAAAGAATTAAAATTAACAAGCAAAGAGGTAATAGAAAAGCTCGCACAGATATCTATTACTGGAAAAACTCATTCAAGTACCCTTACAGTGGATCAAGTTAGAAGATTAAAAGATTTTATTAATGCTGGTTCTGTAAAAGAGGTTAAAAAACCTAAAGCTTTTATTGTGAAAAAAGCAAAAATACAGGAGCCAGAAAAAAAAGAAGAAGAAACCCCTAAAGAAATTACAGTTAAGAAATTTGAAGAACCAGAAGTAAAACGTCCAAAAATTGAGATAGTGAAACCTCAAAACCGCTTGGAAATAGTTAGAAGAGCACCAAGACCTCAAAATCCAGATTCTTCTGGTCAGAGTATCACAAGAACACCTTATAAAAAGGATGTAGAAAAAAAATTCCCTCCAAAAGGAAGCAGACCAGATGGAGAAAGAGGTAAAAAGCCTTTTCCACCAAATAAAGAAAATGTTGATAGTAAAAACTCTGCTGCTAAGAGACCAGAACGTCCTGATAATGCTAAAAAACAGCCAATTCAGCGTCATATAATTTCTCAGGAAATATATGAAACAAAAGGTTCTGGTAAAAGACGTTCAGATAATAAGCGAAAAGATAAAGAGTTTAATAAAAAAGAAGAACAAGAAAGAATTTCTCTAGAAAAGGCTGCAGCTCAAAAGCATAAAAAGAAAGTTCATAAAGATGAAGAAGTCAAAGAAGTAACATCAATTGTTGTAAATCAAGCAATGACAATTTCTGAATTATCAGAAAAGATTCAAAAGACTCCTGCAGAGATAGTTAAATTTTTAATGATGAACGGGGTAATGGCAACAGTAAATCAGCTTATTGATGTCGATGTAATAAAGAAAATATGTGCGGAATATAATTTAGAAGTCTTAGATGAAGATTTAGACGCATATATTGAAGAAGAACTTGAAAAAGAACAAGAGAAAAAGGCATTAACAGAAGTAGATAAGAAATTATTAAAAAAACGTGCTCCTGTAGTAAGTATTATGGGTCACGTTGATCATGGTAAAACAACACTTTTAGATAGTATCAGAGCTTCAAAACATAAGATTGTAGCAACTGAAGTAGGCGGTATTACTCAGTCAATTGGTGCATATACGGTATACTTAGATAACAATAAAGAAAAGAAAATCGTATTTGTAGATACACCAGGTCACGAAGCCTTTACTGAAATGAGAGCTCGAGGTGCTAAAGCAACTGATATTGCAATTCTTGTAGTAGCAGCAGATGATGGTATTATGCCTCAGACAATTGAAGCGATTAACCATGCTAAAGCTGCAGAAGTGCCAATCATTGTGGCGGTAAACAAAATTGATAAACCTGGTGCTAATCCTGATAAAATTTTGCAACAATTAACCGAACATGGCCTAGTTCCTGAAGAATGGGGCGGTGATACAATTACAGTAAAAGTATCTGCACTACAAGGTACAGGTATTGATGAATTGTTAGAGTATATTCTACTTGTAGCTGATATTCAAGATTTAAAAGCAAATCCTAAAGCGGAAGCCTCAGGTGTTGTAATAGAAGCAAACCTTGATAAAGGTAAAGGTCCTGTTGCAACATTGCTTGTTCAAAATGGAACTTTAAGAATTGGAAATTGTGTTGTTGTAGGAACTGCTTGTGGACGTGTAAGAGCATTACTGTCAGATAGCGGTGAAAAAATTCAAAAAGCAGAGCCATCTACTCCTGTAGAAATTTTAGGTTTAACTGAAGTCCCTCAGGCAGGTGATAGATTTGAAGTTGTAAAAAATGAAAAAGAAATGAAGGCTATTGTCGAAAAACGTCGTGAAAAAGAACGTGATAAGCGTTTAGAGGCAATGCTCCCAGCTCATATTAGACGTGAGGCAGTAGCAGGAGATGAAGATATTCCTCAGTTGAATTTAATTATAAAGGCTAATACTCATGGCTCAGCAGAAGCTGTATCTCAGGCAATAGCACAACTTGAATCTAAAGAAATTAAAACAAAAATTATTCACGTTGGTGTAGGTGATATTTCAGAAGCGGATGTAATGTTAGCTTCTGCGTCAGGTGCACTAATATTAGGTTTCACTGTTAAAACAGATAATAATGCTTCTGCAGCAGCGGATAGAGAAGGAGTCACAATCAAGACTTACGATATAATCTATCAAATTCTTGAAGATATGGAAAAAACAATGCTTTCATTACTTCAACCAGAAATCAAAGAAGTTGAACTGGGTAAAGCTGAAGTTAGACAAGTCTTTACAATTGGTAAAACTACGAGAATTGCTGGTTGTTATGTAACTGAAGGTAAGATTGTAAGAAGTAAAGCTGCAAGATTGCTCCGTGATGGTAAAGAAATATTCAAAGGAGCTATTGATCAACTTAAACGATTTAAAGATGATGTAAAAGAGGTTGCTCAAGGTTTTGAATGCGGTATATCTTTTGCGAAATGGAATGATATTGAAGTTGGTGATATTATTGAAGTTTCTACGACAGAAGAAATTGAACGCTCTGAATTATAAGACGTGATGGTTGAGTAATTGTTATTGACTACCAAGGATAGTCTTCTTTTATCTTCCATCCATCTTTTATAATTTTATCAGCACATGTATATCCCCCTCCGACACCAGCTTGACTTTTGACCCCACATTCTTCTTCAGAATAATATAACGCAAGAGGGATAATTTTATTTTTTGCTTTATCTATTGAAAACCAAAAAGCATCTCGTCCTGCTCTATTAGGACCAGCAGGACCATTAATATCAACAATTATATTATCATCTTCGCCAACGTGTATTAGCATATTATCAATAGTAAGGAAGTCTAATCCTGTATAAATTACAAGAGTGTTGGACGTTGTACTGCCATTTAAAGACAACCAGGCTCCCCCGTAGATAGGAAAAGGTTCTTTATAACCAAATGATTTATATTTAACTTTATTTTGCATATAACGATCAACACAGCTTTTGGTAATTTTTACATATGGTTTCCAATATTTATTAAAATAATTTTCTGGATCTGTGTCTTTCCCATTGTATTGTTTATCCCAATTCTTTATTTCTCCATAATCTGCGACTGCGTGTTCCACGACTTGAGAAAGTAAAGAGTAAGCTTTTTTTAGTTTTACAATAGTTATATGTTTTTGATAATTATTTATCAAGTTTGGCATTGTAAGCGCAGCTACAATGCCAATTATCCCAAGTGTTATCAAAACCTCCGCTAACGTAAATCCTTTTTTCATGATCCTCCTGTAACAAAACATTATAATATTTCATGATAAATGAATTATATTCATATATTATACAATATTATTCATACTCAGTCAATAGGAATGTATAATTTTAATATGAACGTAAAAGAAGAAGTAAAAATAATGCTTACGTCCAAGAGTATGACATTGACGAAGCTCGCTGAAAAAATGACAGAATTAAGCGGGAAAAATTATTCTCAAAGCTTACTCTCACATAAACTTACAAGTGAATCTTTAAGATATTCTGAAATGAAATTAATTTGCAAAATTTTAGGATACAGAATTTATATAGATTTTGATGAAATTCGTTTAGGCCGTTAGCAGATGTTCACATATAATCTTTTTATGTTACAATCCTCTTAAAAGGAGATAATTATGACACTCAGAAACGAACGTGTTAGAAAAGAATTAATGAGAGATATTTCAGAAATTCTTCGAAAAGAAATTAGAGGATTAGAAGGAGTTGTATCTATTGTTGATGTGGAAGTATCCCATGATAATTCTTTTGCTAAAGTTATATATAGTGTGCTTGGCTCAGAAGAACAGATTGAGAAATCAAAAGAAATCATAGAACGTAGTGTCGGTAAAATCAGATACGAAGTCGGTCAAAGAATTCGTTTAAGATTAACTCCTGAATTAAAATTTGTATATAGTGATTCTTTGGAAAAAGGCTCTAGGGTAAGTGAAATTATTGACAAAATTTCAAGAGGAGAACTATAGAGTTGTCAAGGACAGCAGGTTCTTTGTTCGGGTTTCTCAATATATATAAACCAAAAGGCATGACATCTCACGATGTTGTGTCGTTTTTGCGCCGTATTACAAAAATAAAACAAATCGGACATACCGGTACTTTGGACCCCTTTGCTGAGGGGGTTTTACCTGTGTGTATTGGCAAAGCTACTAGACTTATAGAATATTTGGAAGATGATAAAGAATACCTTGCAACAATTCAATTTGGAACAAATACTTCTACATATGATTTAGAGGGTGAAATAACAGAAATTTTCGAAAAAAAAGTTACTAAGGAAGATGTTATTAATGCACTTAAAAATTTTGAAGGTGAAATATCCCAGCTTCCGCCTATTTACTCTGCTATAAAAGTAAATGGTAAAAAACTATATGAATATGCAAGAAAAGGTGAAGATGTCGTAATTTCTGCTCGCAGAGTTAATATTCATAAAATTGAACTAAAAATTTTTGATGAGGACAAGCAGACTGCGCAGGTTTTAATTTCTTGTTCTAAAGGTACTTATATTCGTTCTATAGCATATGATTTAGGGAAAATATTAGGTTGTGGTGCACACTTAATAAAATTAATAAGAACTAGGGCAGGAAAGTTTTATGTTGAGAATAGCTTAAAGCTTGATAATATAAATGTTTCAAAGAGTCTTATTAATCCTTTAGATATATTGACCTTGCCAGTGTTAGAGGTAACAGATTCTGAGCGTATAAAAATTATTCACGGTCAGCCGTTGAAAAATAAAATTTCAAAATGTGTTGATTTTTTAATTTTAGTTTATAATAATAACATAAGTGCAATTGCAACAGCAGATGGTGATAAAATATTAGTAAAGAAAGTGTTTGATACTTTATGAATAAAATAATATTATTGTTGGGAATTTTGCTAGTTACTGCAAATATGTCATTTGCAGATTGTCTTACATTCCAATGCCCTTCAAATCCTGCACTATCAAATGGCTTTGCTCGAGCACTAAGTAATGCTACTGGAACTAATTTTATTGCAGAAAAAGCTGCTCAATCAATTATAAAAAATCAGATTAAAAAAGAGGCAAAAGGTACTTTTAATGTAAAAGTTGATTCGTTTAGCGTTCCGGACTTGAAGGCTGGAAGGTTTAAAGGCTTAGAAATTACAGGTAGGGATATTGTTGCTGATGATGTTTATCTTTCTTATTTAAAATTAAAAACATTGTGTGATTATAATTATATAGTAGTTGATTCAAAAAATAAGACTGCAACATTTAAAGAAGATTTCGGTATGGCTTTTGCAGCATCCTTAACAGAAAATGATCTTAATAATACTATGAAAGCCGCAAAATATAATGCACTGATTGATGAACTTAATGCTGTGGGTGGTAGTTTTAATTTATTTAAAATAAGAAATTCTATAGTCAAAATCAGAAGCAATAAATTTATGTATGTTGTACAAGTCGAATTCCCTTTTGTTAATACTAAAAAGGATATTGTTTTATCTGCAGATATAAATGTTCATAATGGTAAAATAATTTTCTCACATACAAAATTAATTAATAACTATTTTGCTATGGATTTAAGTAATGCGGCATATGCGATAAATTATTTGAATCCGCTTAATTTTACATTGAAAATTCTTGAGAATAAAGATGCAGATATGCAGGTAGAAGAAGCAGTGATAAAAGATAATAAAATCAATGTTGACGGTACAATTTTGGTTTTAAAGGACGTAGTAACTGAAACTAAGGAATAGAGTATGAAGAAATCATCATCAAATCAGAATTTATTTTTAGGTATAATAGCAGTAATAATGGTAGCTGCCTCTGTATTTATAGGATTAAAGCTTTTAGGTCCTGGAGATGCTGGTACAGAAATTCCTGAACCT
This sequence comes from Candidatus Gastranaerophilales bacterium, assembly GCA_944323725.1. Lineage (GTDB taxonomy): Bacteria > Cyanobacteriota > Vampirovibrionia > Gastranaerophilales > Gastranaerophilaceae > Scatousia. Next base: position 63,622 of record CALUTP010000016.1, read on the forward strand.
CAGACCCCAGAGGCTCCAGTAGCAGAAAAACCTGTAGAAAAACCTGATACTCCTGAGGTTGAAAAACCGCAAGAATATGTAAATATAGTTTTTATTGGTCAAAATGAAAATCATGAAGAAGTTTATAAAATAGTAAAACGTGAATATGATCCTGATATAGATGGTTCAAAAATAAAGTATGCAATTAATACCTTAGTCTTAGGTCCTAAAGCTGGTGAAAAATCAAAAGGGATTTATTCAGAAATTCCTTCAGGTACAGAAGTTATAAGTGTTCAAGAAAGACCGGATAAAGTTATTATTAACCTTTCTTCAAATTTTGAATATGGGGGAGGCACAGATAGCGTGTATAAGAGGCTTTATCAATTAATCAAGACAGCCCGTAAAAATACTGAAAAACCTGTATATCTATATATAAATGGTAAACAAGCTGATGTAATTGGTGGAGATGGTATTATGATTGCTCAGCCATTAAGTGAAAATTCTATAGGTGAGTAGGTTTTGATGGAGAAAAATTTAGAATATTATTTAAACCTTGATTGGACACTAATTGAAGGCGAGGATTTGGATTTTGAGGGTAATCCTTATCATTATGTTATGATAGAAGAGATTCCAAGCTTTTGTTTTTGTGCAAAAACAGCTGAAAAAGCTAAGGAAAATTATAAAAAACAATTAAAGCTTTCATTAATGGTAATGCTAGAAAGCGGGGAACATATCAAAGAACCTCATGAAGATGATGATGAACCTGATTGGGAAAGTCTTTGTCCTTAGAATTTGCAGTTTAAAATTTCTTCCACATTTACCTCTAAAGAGGCTGCTATTTTATATAATGTTTTAATTTTATTTTCAAATAAATTCTCAAAATGTTATTTTACTTTTGATCAATAAAGATAAATTTTCTGCACAAGGTGCTCAAAATGAAAGTTGTTGTGATTTTACCCAGCAGGAAAGTGTGCAACAATAATGGAACAGCTTGTTCTTACTTTGCTATCAGAAATGAATACCCACAAGATACTTCTAAAAAATATTGGGAAAATTTACATTAATTTTTGTAGCTTTCGGCGTATTGAGGATTTACTGCAAGCCATTTAAATGCAGCTTCTTCAGTTTGAGGGATATCAATTACGAATGTCCCGCCATAGCGTCCTCTAGAAAATGCTAAGTATCCTTCTTTTGCTAAGTTTTGGAAAGCTTTTCTTATTGTATTAGGGCTCAAATCCATCTCTTTCGATAATTCTATTATGGAAGGAAGTTTTGAGCCTATTTCATATTTTTCGCTAATCATACGCTTAATATGGTTCTGAGTTTTTTCATAATAATAAAATGCAGTATCTTTAGCTGATGCAAATATTGATGTCTCTTTTTTTATTGATATATTTTTTTCATTAGGAAGTCTTAATATAGTTGTTCCGTATCTTCCTCTTCTAGGAAGCAAAATCCCTTCTTCAATAAGTACTTTTAATGCATCATGAATTGTTTTAATGCTTACTTTTAATAGTCTTGAAAGTTCTGCGTGTGCAGGTAATTTATCCCCAGTCTTTAAATTGTTTGTAATATAGCCTTTCAAGTCATTTTCAACTTTTTTAACAAGAGTTTTTTGACTAATTTTTGTAGAAATATTTTCGATTGTAAAGTTGGAATTTTTAAGCTTCCATCCAGATTCTTTTGAGTTTTTAAATTTATGTTCAATTATCCCTTCAGTAGATAAATATTCAAGCGCAAGTCTGGTTGTATTAGCAGAGCAACCTATAATTGTAGCGATTGTCCTTGATGAAGGAAGTATTTGACCTATTTTAAACTGGTGTTCAATTATAAACTGTTTGATTTCATCAATTGCAATTTCTCTTTTTGATGTTAATTTACGCATATTTGCGGTTGTAGATTTAGGATCTCGAATTATTGTACCAATACATTGTTTTGATTCGACATAACCTAAGTCTTCAATATATCTTAGTGCATTTTGAATAGTCCCGACACTTACCCCAAGAAAGTAAGCAAATTCAGCTTTAGAAGGAAGTAAATTGTTAAGTTCTAGGTTATGGTTTTTTAATCCGTTTTCAATCCATTGCATCATCCATTTTGCAATGGCAATAGCTTTTGATTCTGTAATATTTTTTAAATCAGGAGCAGTTAAATTTAGTTCAGAAAGTTTAACCTGCCTCAAATCTGCTTTTTGCGGCAGAATATAACCATTTTCCTTCATACACACAAATCCTTTTTGATTTACTAATAATACACTATTTATAAAAAAACATCAATATATTTTTTGTTATTATGTGAAGAATATTTTACAAACTAAAAAGGTGCAAGATTAATCTTACACCTTTTATCAACCCAAATCTGTGCCATTCAATGAGAAATTTTTATTCTAACAATTCTTCAAGGATGCTGGCATTTTTGCTTGCAGTTGTGGATTCACGAACTTTTTGTTTGTAAATGTAAGTGCGCAGTGCTTCTCTTATTAATTCACTGCGTGAACGATTCTCTCCGTCTGCAACTTGATCAATTTTGTTCAAAAATTCTTCGGGCATAGAAATAAGTACTCGCGCCATATATTCTCCTTTTCTCTATTGTTATAAATTTCTCTTATAATTTATTAAAAACATTTAGTTATAAAAAAGTGCTATTTTGTATATTCTTTTTATATACTATTTTGGTAAAGTATTGTGGTACAAGAGTTTTAGTAGTATTAATAATATTTACATTTCGTAACAATATTCAAAATTTTTCAAAAATCTTTTGTAACTTTACAACCTGCTTAGTTTAATATATTATTAAAAAAAGAGGTCGTTTATGGAAAATAAATTAAAGTATAAGAGAGTACTTATAAAAATAAGTGGAGAAGCACTTTTAGGAGAACAGCAATTCGGGATTGATCAAAATCCTGTGGGAATGATAGCAAATGAGATAAAAAAAGCCAGAGATTTAGGCGCAGAAATAGCTGTAGTAGTAGGTGGCGGGAATATATTCCGAGGGATGAAAAATAGTGCTAAATTAGGAATGGACCAAGCATCTGGCGATTATGTCGGAATGCTTGCAACAGTCATGAATGCTATTGCTCTTCAAAGTGCGTTTAATCAAATTGGTGTACCATGCCGAGTGCAGAGTGCTTTGGCTATAAATCAAGTCGCAGAACCTTATATTAGACATCGTGCAATTAGACATCTCGAAAAAGGTAGAGTTGTTATTTTTGCTGCTGGAACTGGGAATCCTTTCTTTACAACTGATACAGCAGCTGCATTAAGAGCTTCTGAAATAAATGCAGAAGCATTATTGATGGCAAAAAATGGTGTTGATGGTGTATATACGGATGATCCGAAAACTAATCCTAATGCTAAAAAGTTAGAAAAAATTACATACGATGATATAATTAAAAATGGTTTAAAAGTCATGGACACTTCAGCATGTGCTTTGTGTAAGCAAAATAATATCCCGATTGTCGTATTTGATTTTGATGCTCCAAACGGAATTTGTAAAATTTTAAATGCAGAAGAAATAGGAACATACATAAGTTTATAAAATAAAGAAAGAGGTAAATATGTCAGAACAGGCAAATGATTCTTTAGAAGAATTATTCTTATTCGGCGAAGAAAAGATGGAAAAAGCTATTACTCAGCTAAAAAAAGAATTTGGCTCAATTAGATCCGGTCGAGCAAATCCGTTAATTCTTGATAAAGTAGTAGTAGATTATTACGGAGCTCCAACTCCATTAAGACAAATGTCACAAGTTACAGTTCAGGATGGTACAACTCTTGTGATTACACCATATGATAAATCAATTTTAAAAGAAATAGAAAAAGCAATCATTAAGGCTGAAATTGGTATAACTCCAAATAGTGATGGGATTTGTATAAGATTAGCTTTCCCTCCATTAACAGAAGAAAGAAGAAAAGAAATCGTAAAAGATGTTAAAAAAATCGGCGAAGATTCAAAAATTGCGATAAGAAATATTCGTAGAGATATGACAGATGAATTAAAGAAAATCGAAAAGAATGAAAAATTACCGGAAGATACAGTAAAAGATAATCAAGATAAAATTCAAAAGTTGACTGATAAATACACAGGTATTATTGATAAATGTGTAGCAGATAAGGAAAAAGAGGTTCTTACTGTATAATGACTGAAATTAAAGGCTTGAATAAAAACGCAACAAGAATGCTTACTGGCTTTATAATGGGGACTATAGCTATGTCTTGTATTATTTATGGCAAGTTAGCTCTTCTTTTATTAATTCTGTTTATAATTGTCGTAGCTTCAAAAGAATATGTAAAAATACTTGAACATAAAGGTTTTTATCCAAGTCTAAAAGTTATGATAGCTGCAGAACTTTTAATCGCAGGGATAGCATATATTCAAAGGTTTGATTTAGTAGCTGTAGCACTTACGTTGAGTGTAATTGGAGCATTTATGTGGGTGCTTTTTAGAGGGCGGCAGCCATATATTGCTAATGCAGCAACAACTGTACTTGGTTTAATATACTGTGGATGGTTCCCTCTACATTTAATATTTTTAAGGCACCTGAGCTCAAATAGGTTTCATGATGGGCTTGGGTTTGTCGTTATGATGTTTACAGCAATTCTGTTAACGGATATTGGCTGTTATTATGCGGGAAGACATCTTGGTAAACATAAACTAGCACCGGTTGTAAGCCCAAATAAAACAATAGAAGGGTCTATCGGTGGATCTATTTCTGCTGTAATTGGCGCTTTAATTGTAGGATATTTCATAGGATTAGAATGGTACTATTCGATTTTTGCTGGAATTTTATGCACAATGTTTGCGCAGATTGGTGATCTTTGTGAGTCGTTGATAAAAAGAGATGCTGGAGTAAAGGATTCTGGCGATTCTTTACCTGGTCATGGTGGATTTCTGGATAGGACAGATAGTTTTATTTTTACAATTCCTGTAATGTATTATTTCTGTAAATATTTTATATTTTCAGGGGATATTATAGAGGGTATAATGAATATACTTAAAGGATTTCTAGGATGAAGCAGGTTCAAGATATTTTCGGGATAAAAACTGAAAATGAAGAACTTTATAGAAAAGCTCTTACTCATCCTTCCTATACTAAAGAAAAGGAGTTAGCTTATACTGAAAATTATGAGCGGTTGGAGTTTTTAGGTGATGCTGTATTAAAATTGATGATTTCAGATATATTATATAAAAAGTATCCCCTAGCAGCGGAAGGAGAGTTATCAAAAATCCGTTCAATCGCAGTCTCAGATAATACACTTTCTAAAATTTCGGAACAAATTGGTCTAAATCAATTAATTATAGCGAGTCAACATGATATAAAACAGGGAGTGAGGAAATTAGAGTCTGTAACAGCTTGTTCTTTTGAAGCGGTTCTTGGAGCTTATTATCTTGATGGGAAATTCAAAGAATTATTAAAAGTTGTTGAAAATATTTTTATTCCATATATTGAAGAAATAAGTAATAATTTTGGTAAATATAATGCAAAAGCAATATTGCAGGAATATACCCAAGGTCAGACAAAAGAGACTCCTGTATATAAATTAGTTAATACAACAGGCCCTGATCATAATAAAACTTTTGAAGTAGAGGTTGCATATCAAGGAAAAATTATAGCATCGGGTTCTGGAAAATCAAAGAAAGATGCAGAACAAAAAGCTGCGTACGAAGCTTGTATAAAACTGGGAGCGTTATGAAAGATATAATAATATCACCATCAATTTTATCTGCAGATTTTGCAAATCTAGAAAGAGATATTAAAGCAGTAGAAAAATATGGAGCAGATTGGTTGCATATAGATGTAATGGATGGGCATTTTGTGCCTAATATAACAATAGGTGTGCCTGTTGTAAAATCAATAAAAGCGGTGACCACATTACCTTTAGATGTCCATTTAATGATAGAAAATCCGGAAAAATATATTGAATCTTTTGCTAATGCTGGAGCTGATATAATAACATTTCATTATGAGGCAGCAAAAGATAAAATTAAGGATGTAATAAATTTAATAAAAAGTTATAAAGTAAAAGCAGGTATTTCGATAAAGCCTAAAACATTACCTGAAGAAATAATAAAATATATAGATTTGGCTGATATGATTTTAGTGATGACTGTAGAACCTGGTTTTGGCGGTCAAAAATTTATGAGTGCTTGTGCAGAAAAGATTCCAGTAATAAAAGAATATGCACCAGAAGATTTAATAATTCAAGTTGACGGTGGAATTAATGCAGAAACAGCAAGAGTCTGCACAGAATATGGTGCAAACTCTTTAGTTGCTGGTAATTATATTTATAAATCAGCTGATATAAAATCAGCTATTGAAAGTTTACGCTAATCCTTTGCGTTCTTTTCTTTTAAGGATTTCATTAGGGTCTGTCGTAATAGTTGTATCTGCTAGTGTTACATCACCTTGAGCTGTAGTTTCTGGTTCTGTAGTTGTTTGTGCAGTAGCTGTTTGTTCAGGATTTTCAGTTCCAGCTTGTTCAGTATTACCTTCTTCATTATTATTTGTACCTGAATTTTCAGGTGAAGATTGTGCCTGTACATAGGTAGAATTTCCTACAGTATTTTTAGCGGTATTTACAGTGTTTAGTCCAGTTTCAATATCATTTTGAGCTTGTGTAATCTGAGCTGTACCTTGAGCTCCTGTATCCATAGTGCTAGCACCAGTTCTACTTGCTTGAACTCCAACTCTGTAGTCCGCATCAAATATTCCTCTGAATTGAATACTTGCATTAGCTTTTACTGAGCCTAAGGCTCCTCCAACTTCTCTTTTAAATATTCCAACTCTGTGATTAGTTCCTGCTGCATTTGTTGCTTGATCCATTATTGAAGCTCGTTCTTCTTCACTTTTGCCCATCAACTCAAGACCAATATCAGTAGTTTGTGTACCATAGTCAGTTGCTGTCTGTGGTATAGCAGAATTGGCTGTTATAGATGCACTTATTCCAGAAATTTGGGCTTCATATCCAGATAGGGCAGATTGTGCCCGAGTCCCTGCTACATTCAATTGTTGACCTAGCTGAGCCATTCTAGCTTGTTCTGACGCATCAAGTCCAATTTCATTTTCATTTTTTGTTCTAGCTTTTTCTAGAAGCTGGTCATATTCTTGTTTTATTGCTTCTGTTTCAGATTGTGTTTGAGTTGCAAGAGCTTCTGCTTGTGCAGCAATGTTATTGGCTGAGTCAACAGAAGTTTGTAATGTTGAAATTATATTATTTGTTGATGCAGATGCTTCATTACTTCTTGTAATGAATGTTCTACCCTGAGCTGCTAAGGATGTGCCTCCTGCTTCCAACGCTGCACGTTCAGATTGTGCCTGTGTCATATTCGAAGGGTTCTCTTCGCCGTTAGCACCTTCTTCTCCTACATCGACACCTTCTTCAGGTAATTCTAGTAATTGATTAATCTGTTCAATATCTGTACTTCCGTTTGTCATCTCATAAGTTACATCGTCTGGAATGCTTTCAAGTTTTGCAACTTCCTCTGCCCATTGTAAAATAGCTGTAGGTACAGCTTGTCCTTGCCCCTGCAGTTCTTTGATTTCATCAACCGTGCATTGTTCCCAGTTAATATTTTTGTCTTGTACTAACTTCACTGGCTTGTTGGCGGTTGAACTTGCACCTATTGCATCTACCATAAGTACTCTCCTTTTTCTTTATTGATATATTTTAATACTTCAGTTATGGTTACGACCTATTGTAGAAAAACTTTAATTATAATTTTACTATGATTGGTTAAAATACTGATTAAATCAGGAAAATTTCGGAATTAACAAAGTTTAATAAAATGCAATTTGTAAACTTTTGTAACGGATTTTATATAAATTGAATATAAAAAGTCAATATTTTTTTAAGTGAATTTTTTATATAAGTACGAGAGATAAATAAAGAAGAGAGGTTAAAAATGGCTCAAATGTTATTATTTAAAAATACAGTACCTGATACATATAAAGAAACTGCAAGAGCTATCAATTCAATAGATTTAAATCAAAAGTTCGTAATAAGAAAAACTCTTGTTGAAATGATGAAACAATCTTTCTTCAGAGGGCCAAATAGATTTGGAAACAATTTTATAGCATAAAGTTGTTGGAAAATAGGAAATAAAGGAAAAAAGGAATCGTTGGAAAATAGGAAAAGGAATTAAGGAATAAAGTCAGCCGGTTAAGAAACCGGCTTTTTTGTTAATAAAGCTTAATAATCTGTTATAAATGGTATATACTGTGGTATATAATATTTATATAAATAGTAGAGGAGCGAGTTTTATGTCTATGAATATTTCATCATTATGTGCAATGAGTTCTCAAGTGTATATTGACCCTGAACATCAGAGAATAATGCGCGAGCTAAGAGCTATGGGCATAGAACCTACCGGAGAAAAAAGTGTAGATAAAGCAAAATTAGAACAAGCAAAAGAAGAGAAAAAAGCAAATCAATCTCAAGCTTCAACAAAAATCCAGTTTGTATCATCATCACAAGAAAGTTCTAAAGCCGATGCTGTCTCATCTTCAGATTCAATAAAAGATGAAATATCTATTCAGGCGAAAAATATGACAGGTGCAGAGCAAATTAGTCAGTTAAATAAATTTAAACTTTTAGGTATATATTAGCAATTTTTTTCTTTCACAAAACTTACATAAGTGAAAGGGAAATTTTTATGTCTGATATTTCGTTTACCTCTGCGATACATCCTGTATCATCGGGAAATTTTAATAGACTTGCTTCAAATATTTCTAATGCAGTAAATGATTGGTGTCCAGAAGGAGCGAAAAGAGGATTTTCTGTAAAGACAGACAGAATAATGGATTGTACTGCAATAGGAATTACTGATGGTGAAAGCGTATTTCTGATGCACATAATACCTAGCTTAAGTTCAAATAAAGTTTATTTTGCAAGAATAGTTGATAAAATAAAGCAGAATATTAACCTATGTAATGAATATTTACAGGCATTACTTGTGGGGTCTAAAAATTACAGCAGAGAAAGCCAGATAGGTTATAATAATTTTGCAAGATTTTTAAAAGAAAATAAAATTCCATATTCAGAATTAAAAGGTGGGGCTGCCGTCCATAAGATAGCTTATCATTCAAATAATGATGAATGGATTGTATCAAATTATGATATAGATAGTTTAATAAAACGAGGGGAAACCGATTCTCAAAAACTTCTTAAAATGGGTTTTGATAAGGTTAGAATAAGCAAACTGGATGAGGTTATATAGTATATCATGTCTTATGACGGATATTTTAGGGTAGTATAGTTCCAAGAAAAATAATCCCAATTGTATCTGGAAAAGCTAATTAATGAATTCTATAAAATTTCACGATAATATATTTTTAGTTAAGAATGCATTTATGAAAATTGTAATAGCAGGTCTTTTTATAGTATTAGCAGGGATAATTACAATAAGTAGTTGTAATGCATTTGAAATAAACAATTATACAAATAATCAAAATAATCAGAATATCAAAATAGAAGTCCTAGATCCCATAGATAAAATAGAGCTGGACTGTATATCAAAAACTGCAGATACTCAGGAAATTAACAAGTGCAGTCAAAAGGCTCAGCAATTATGGAAAAAGGATATAAATAAAAACTTAGCTGAACTAAAGAAAAATTTAAGTGCTGAGGATTATAAAAAATTACAACTATCGCAAACATCTTGGGAAAACTACATAGATAAAGAATATGGATTTATAAATACTCTAACTTCTTATACTCAAGGAACAATGTATCTTAATACTAAAGAAGGTTGGAAAACAGAAATTCTAAAACAAAGAGCTTTAATCTTAAGAGAATACTTAAATATACTTAAAAGATAATAAGAATTTTTTGATATAGAAATTCCATTTAAAAGATATTTTTGTTCTATAATAACCGTAATGAAAAAGATTTTAGCAATTGCGTTAATACTGACAACAGTGTCAATCATACCTGTATCTGCATCAGTTGAACATAAGGTAATCAAGGTTATTGATGGCGATACTGTATATGTTGACTTTAATGATAACGGCATTGCAGAACAAGATGAAAAAGTCCGTATCAATGGAATTGACACATTTGAAACTAAACTCAATGACGGAATAAGTTGGCAAATGAAGATTTATAACCTTATTCAAGATGAAGCATTAGGACTTTGGTATTATGGTAAAGAATTTGCTAAAAAAGAATTGTTGAATAAACCTGTAAGAGCAGAATACACGGCAGAAGAAAAGTTTGATAAGAATAACAGGCACCTGATGTCGCTTTATTATAATTGCAATAGACAAGGTAAATGCAAAAGCTATGAAAAAGAAGTGCTAAAAGCAGGCCTTGCTACAATTTATACAAAATCAAACCTTGCAGTTCAGTTAAAACCTTATGAGAATATAGATAAAATAAAAGCCTATGCGAAAAAATCTCATAAGCTTAATCTTGTTTTATTAAATAAGAAAACAGGAAAGTTTCACAGACCTGATTGTGAGTATGCTCAATTTATGGGTGGAGCAGAACTTACAGAAAGAAAAAATATAAAAAGAGCCGTTGGTGGTCAATGCTGCATAAACCAAAAACCAGACATTATTAAACAAAAAAAGATGGCTAAAATATTGTCAGATTTAGAAAAAGATAATATTGATATATATTTTGTTGACCCGTTAAAAAATAAAAAACCTATTA